>JBEIHX010000065.1:0-2554 GCA_040381075.1 Hyphomonadaceae bacterium | reverse complement strand
TTCGTCGTCATGGCGGGCGATGAACGAAATCGGTCGAAGCCCAGCCACATCAGGCCCGCAGTCAACAAGGGCAGTTCAGAGACGTCCAGGTCGCTGGCCTTGCCGTGATCAGCCACTTCGTTCACAAAACGCTCCTGGAATTGTTCTGACTGCGGGGTCCGTATGTTGAAGATCGCAATTGGCATAGCGATAGGCGTTGTCGCTTCAGCTTTCCTGATCGTGGCGTTTCCCACGCAGACGGTAGAGGCAATCCACAAATACCTTCCGAAAACAGCAGCGGCGGCAGAGAGCCTCAATTCCACCGCTCCGTCCTCGCCTGCCGGGCAATAGGTCCTGGCATCATCGCTCCGAGGTCCTCGTCACAGCGCGTTTGCGTGCGTTGGCGAGAGAGGCTGCGGAGAAGTCCGGAGGCGAGCCTCAAGGCGCCGGCGTGAGCGCGCATGTTCGCGGGAGATAGCCGTCGGCCAGCGCTCTGCTGTCCGCCCGCCACAGAACGACCGTCAGTGACGATCACGCATCCGCCGGCACGGGCCCATCGGTGTGGCGGGCGCTGGCGCATCGGCGCGATCGCGCGACCTACCAGGCGTGCCGCAGACTCAGCCACACGGCCGTTTCGTTTTCCGCGTCCGCAACATGGCTCGGCTGCCTCGCCAGTGCAGCGGCAAGTTCCAGCGTGGTCATCTGCGCAAGCTGCGTGCTCCAGGCTGCTTCGAAGTCGAGCTCGCGACCGGAAGGCGTCAGCGCCGCCGTGCGATCGGCGAAGATGAGCTGGCCTGCACGCGTCAGTTCGACGGGCGCACGGAAGGTGAGATCGCCGCCTTCGGCCCGGCGTGGCTGGCCCGCCGTGAAGCGCATCGCGCCGCCTGCGAAGGGGTGCGATGCGCTGAGCGACCATGAGCTGGTCCACAGACCGGACACGGTCAGCTGCTCGATCTGCACATCGGCCGCTTCGATGACGCCGGAGAATGTCCACGCCCCCAGATCGCGGCGGCCCTCGAGGCTGAGCGCGCTCAGCCGCGTCTGATCCTCGCCGCCGAAGCGGCTCTGCAGGGCACCGCCAAGCGCGGTGTTGGCGTCGCGCAGCGAGGCGTAGCCAAGGCGCATGGCCCAGGCATCGCCTGTGCTGGTCTCACCCTGCGTACCGAAGCCGATGGCGTTCGCACTGCGGCCTGACCCCTCGGACGTGCGTGCATGGAAGGTCAGCGCGCCGAAGGCATGGCTGACGCTGGTCCATGAATCTCCCGAGCCAAGCATGGGTGGGCCGGACGGATCTTCCACCAGCGAGAGGCCCGGCGTCAGACGCTCGGCACCACCACCGCGGCCGACCGAGACCTGCGTGTCACCGAAGGCATAGCTGAGCGCGAAGGTCGCATCGGGTGCCTCCTGCCACGGGATACGTGGATCGTAGGCAGGCCTGGGTGCGTTGAACCATGACAACTGCGCATCCCCCAGCCGCACGGCGCGCGCCCGCCCGCGCGCGTAGTCCGCGCGGATTCCGAAATCGCCGAACGTTGCGCGACCAGCCATCATGCGCGTGGTGTCGATCTCGAAGCCGCGATCGTAGATGTCCTGGAAGACGAGGCCATCGAACGCGCCGGAGGTTTCCATCCAGTCGCCGAGCGCGCCGCCTGCCGGTCCCAGCGATTCGGCGACCGCGACCCGCTCGCCATCGAAACTGAGCGTCGTCGTGCCGATCGGCGCAAAGGCGCGCGCGAGATTCATGATGCCGCGACCGCCCACCACATCCGTGCCGGCGCCTGCAGCAATGCCGGTGATCACATCGGGCGTCGTCGTCTCAAAATCGTCCGCCGTCGTCAGCAGCGCAGCGAGCGCGTTCTGCGGCGTGACGTTCGGGAACAGCTCGAGCATCAGCGCAAGGGCCCCCGCAACTGCGGGAGCGGAGAAGGACGTGCCCGAACTGCGCCAGTAATCGCCATCGGTGTCGAGATCGTTGCAGTTGGTCGTCACGGTCGCCGAACAGCTCTGGGTTGTTGGCAAGCGCACATTGTCATCGACGCCGGCGGTCGTGACCCGGACCCCCGGCGCGAGCAGATAGAAGTTCGCAGTCGACCCGGCCCGGTTCGAGAAGGTCGCCATTTTGCCAGCATTGTCGATCGCCCCGACGGCGACGACAAGGCCATTGACGGCAGGATCGCCCGCGATGATCCCGGGCTCGGTCGGGTTTATCCCCTTGGCGGCGGCCGTTTCGGTCGGTGCCGCGCCCTCGTTTCCGGCGGCGATGGTGAACAGCACACCCTGGTTGGTCGCCGACACGATGGCGTTGCGCAGGGTCGTCGAGATGGTGCCCGCCCCGCCAAGCGACATGTTGATGATGCGCGCGCCGTTGGCGACGGCGTAGTTGATCGCCCGGACCAGATTCGTGTTGTTGAAGGAGCAGTTCTCGTCCGGGCCAGTGCGCTGGCAATTCCCGGGCGTGTCGGCCCGAATGGCCAGCACCTGCGCCTCATAGGCGAGGCCGTGAATGCCGGTGTTGTTCTTGTTGGCGGCGATGACGCTGGCGACCATCGTGCCGTGGCCGTCGGTGTCGATGTCG
>JBEIHX010000064.1:0-2974 GCA_040381075.1 Hyphomonadaceae bacterium | reverse complement strand
TAGACCCTCCAGAGGCGACGGACCTGACCTGTCATGACAGGCTTTGCGTCGCCGCACGTCGCCTTGCAAGCCATAAACAGCCTGACGCACAGTTCCCGGCGCGCCTCCACACGGTGTGCATCGGCTTGCCGCAGCGTTTGGCGGGCGTGTTGGGCCCAAGGCCCTGCGAGCCAGGCGCCGACGGCGCGGCTCCGCCTGTTGGGCGGACCCTGGGTGCGCTGGCCTGAGGGAGCGTGCCGGATGCTGTGCAATTGGACGACCCGGTCGGACATTTGCGCTTGTCGGTGTGGCGCTGTGCATCCCGTCAGGACTGCAGGGATGCTCCACGACCGCTCATCATCCTCTCCTGGCGTCGCCGTTGCAGCGGTTCTTGTCACCGGCGATCGGCACGGGTTCAGGGCGTTGATGCAGTTTCCCCAGACGCGCGCACCGAGGCAGGCCGCGCCATATGCATCACGACTGATCCAAACCGGATGCCCAGCACGGGACAACACCCAGCCCTGATGGCCGTGACAGGCTGGAAGAAGGGCGGTGCGGGGGGATCTCGCAGGCGGCGAGAACATGCAAAATCGATATTGTCCCACCGTCGCAGGGCACAGGGAAGTCTGCCGGGGCCGGCGGGCTGTGTATTGATCGGGCTCAGTTGGACGGCGCAGAGAGGGCGAGGTTCACACCAAGCCGTGCAGACTTCCAGCCGCGCCCTGAGCGAGAGCCTGAGCGAGAGCCTGAGCACGGCCCTGAGCAGGCGCAGCGGCGATCCGACGGCGGCCCCACCCGTGCGTGTGGCGCGGGCGCTTTGCGTCACCGACCGCAACGACAGCACTCCATTAACACCTTGATTGCTTAGTTCGCCCACCGGCTGTTGGGGACCTGCGACCGCATGAGTGACCTTGCGATTGAAGACGTGAGACCGATTCCGGTCCGCCGCAGTGAGAACTTGCCTGGCAGGATCCTGTTTGGGGCGCGGATGGCAGTGGATTTGCAGCTGCTCACGTGCATGCGCTTCCTGCGGCCATACCTCGCACAGATGACCGGAAGAGTTCTTGATGTCGGATGCGGGCAAATGCCCTACCGCGGCATGCTCCCACGACAAAGTTCTTATGTCGGCATAGATATCGCCGCGGCAGGCCAATTCGGAATGTCACGACATCCAGATATTATTGCGTTCGACGGTGCGGTGATTCCCTTTCCAGATGCAACTTTTGATTATGTTCTTTGCACCGAGGTTTTGGAACATGTTGAAAATCCGGGCGAACTGATCGCCGAGATGCGCCGTGTACTGCGACCAGGCGGCTTGATTGTCGCGACAGTTCCATTTTCGGCCCGCGTTCATCATGCGCCGCATGATTTCCATCGCTACACCCGGTATCGGCTGGCTTCGCTGTTTGCCTGTGTGGGCGCCACCGTGATTGAGGAACGTGGCGACGATCTTGCGACCCTTGCAAATAAGCTGATCGTGATCTGCATGCGGTTGGCGAGACCCTCTCGTGCTTCGCTCTGGGGGCTTGCGTTGTTGGTGGCGCTGGCGCCCATCGCACTGTTGGCGCTCGCGGTGGCTCACGCATCACTGGCCTTTCGTTGGGGATCAAGAGCAGATCCTCTGGGCTACGGCGTCGCTTCAAGAAAAACCTGAAGACCTCGCTGCCATCGCTGTCACATCAGATGGACTGACGGTGTGGCCAGTCGGGGCTTTGTTGCATCAACCCAAAGGGCACAAGCCTTTGAGACCCACGGCCATCGCATTTGGGCGAGGATTGTGCGTGCGACGTCATCGGACCAGCCGGCGCGCTGCGCGTCTTCGGCGACCATGCCGATCTATCGGACGCGGGCGCCTTCAACGCGCTTCTCAAGCCCTGCGCCAAGACGGAATGGGTGGTCTATGCCATACGCCCCTTCGCCGGCCGGCAGCAGCTGCTTGCCTATCTCGCGCGCGACACCCACCGCGTCGCCATCAGCAATTCGCACCTCGTCGCTTTCGACGGCGCGCGCGTGACCTTCAAGGTCAAGGACTATCGCAAGGATGGCGAAGCGCGCTATGGCGTCCTGACGCTCGACGCGCCCGAATTCATCCGGCGACGCCTATCAGGCCGCCGAACCGTTCGCCGACGCGATCGGCCTCGTGCTTGTGCCGGGCGCCAAGCCGGCCGATAAGCCGGCGGAGAAATTGCCGCCGGAGCAAATGGAGATGACCGATGTGACCAAGCGCCCGCTGTTGAAAGCCGGGCTCGCAGTGTTAGGCGCTGCTTTCACTACGCCGGCTTGGGCGAGACCTGTCGTGGTTGATCCCGCGCTGGTCGGCGATTGGACCGGCATTCTCGGCGGACAGGGCGGCTTGCGCGTGAAGTTCGCCATCGCCGCCGATGGCGCGGTGATGGTCTACAGCCTCGACCAGGGCGGTTGGCCAATCCCGGCGACGGCGGACAAGCTGAGCGCCGATGAAATCAGCATTCGCGTGCCGGCTGTGAAGGGCAAGCTTGAAGGCAAGCTCAAAGGCGACGAGATCGCCGCGACCTGGAGCAAAGGCCAGCCGCAGCCTTTAACCCTGAAGCGCGGCGAAGCGGGCCTCAAAGCCGCGCCGGTTCCGGCGTTGACAGCCGAAAACCTCGCCGCCTTGCACGCCGCCGCCGGATCGCCGGCGATGGCCGCGATCGCGCAGGCGCGCGGCGCTGCTGCGCGCGCCTGGGTCGATGGCGTGCGCCGGGTCGACGCGCCGGCCAAGGCGACGGCGGACGATCTGTGGCACATCGGCTCGATCACCAAATCCATGACCGCGACGCTTGTGGCGCGGCTGGTCGAGCAGGGCGCGGTGGCGTGGACCGACACGGTCGCCCAACGCCTCGGCGCGAAACTCCCCGCCATTCCCGAGCCCTACGCCAGCGCCAATTTCCTGCATCTGCTGAGCCACCATGCCGGCCTCGCCGCCAATATCCCGATGCTGCAATTCCTGCCCTATTACGGCAGCAAGTCCGATGTG
>JBEIHX010000063.1:0-3277 GCA_040381075.1 Hyphomonadaceae bacterium | reverse complement strand
GGAGCGTGTCGAGGAAGGCTTCGATGCGGCGATTGTCCAGCATGGGGGGACAGTGGCGCCGACGGGTTTAGGAGAGGTTAGTGTCGCCGCTTCGCCAGGATGGCCGGCGGTTCAGGTCAGAGCGCCTTCCACACCTGCAGCGATTCCAGTGCGATGGCGTTGGCGTCGTCCGTCATGCCGACCTCGCGGAGCTGGGTAAGGAGGTCGGAGAGGCCTGCGAAAGACAGGGCCGAGACATCCGGACCGAGCTGATTGATGATGGCGAGGGCGGCTTCGGCGTCGGCGTTCTGGCGCGCGGCAGAGGCGATGCGGGCGATGGCGGCGTCGGAGACGCCCCGGCCTGCAGTGCGCTGGACCGACAGCGTTGCGCGCTGTGAGGCGCTGAGGTCGCGGCCGGTTCCCACGAGCATGAACAGGGCGCGGGTGTTCTCGATGCGTCGCAGGGCGCGTTGCTGTTCGACAGCGGCGGATACCTTCGCCGTGGAGACTGCGTTGGCTGCGGCGACGGGGTAGGGCGCGGCGTCCAGCATGCGGTCGATGATCGCGGACGGCGTCTCGGTATTGGCGCCGGCGAAGGCGAGCATGAGGTCGATGCGGGCCGCGGCCCAGGCATCCTGCTTGTCCTCCGGCGCTGTGCCGAGATGCTTGCGCCAGTCGGCTGCGAGCCTGGTGTCGCCTGCGAGGAGCGCTGCGCGGGCGAAGGGCTCGGCGAAGGGCAGTGTCGTGGCGTTGCGTTGCAGGTTCTTGATCTCGCCGCTCAGCGCCAGGGCGGCCAGGCGGCCATCGGCGAGGTTCTCGGCGGTGCGCAGAGCGGCTGCGTAGGCGGCGGCCTTTGCTTCGGGTTGGGCATCCTTGCTGGCGGCGGCTGCGATGGCGAGGGCCAGATAGTCAGGCTTTGCGGGTGCGCCGCGCGTCGTGGGTCTGGGCGTTTCCTCGCTCTTCAGCCCGAGGATGGCGACGACGTCGGCAGGCTTCAGTTTGCCGCTGTTGAGCGCCGGGCCAAGGGCGCTCAGCCGCTGTTCGGGCGTCGCGTCCTTGTCGAGCGCTATGGCGGCGGCGATATCGGGCGCGGTAGCGAGGAAGGCGTTGGCCGGGACAGTTAGTTTTGCGGCGACCGAGATGACGGCTTCAAGCGGCGTCGCATAGCGGCCGTCAGGCTTGGCAATGTCAGGCGAGGTGATCGCTGGCAGCGCGCCGACCAGCCAGAGGCCGAGACTTTCGTTGGTGCGTGCGATCTGCTCGGCGATCAGGTTGGCGCCTGCGTCTTTCTTCAGCGCGGCGCAGGTAGCACGAAGCGGCAGCCAGTCGGCGTCGGTTGCGGGCTTGCCGCTGGCTGCGGCGCACGCGGTCTCGGCATTTCCCAGCAGCAGGTCGATCTCAGCGCCCTGGCGCTCGCCGGACCTGCCCCAGTCGGTGGCGGGATAGCGCTTGCGAAGGTCTGTCGCATAGGCGGCCTCGCCGATGGCTTCCATGAGGCGGAGGCGTTCGGGCGTCAGCCTGTCGCCTTCATCAGGGCCCTTGCTGCGCGAGAGCAGCATGCGGCGCAGGGCCGCGCGAGCCGACGGCGCCATGTCCCTGGGCTGGAGGCTGGTCATCAGGGGCGCGAGCAGGCCGGCGCTGGTATTGTCCCAGAAGCTTGCGGGGAGAGCGCCTTCGCTTGTCCCGATCCAGCCGACGCCCCATGCTTCGACCTGGGCAAGCGGACGCGTGGCGACCTGAGCCCATGCAACTGAGGTCGTTGCTGCAGCGATCGCCAACGCGGCTGTGACGAGCCTACTGCGAAGGTGCATTGCCGCCTCCCGCGGGCTCCGGCTGGGCACCAACGTTCTGTGCCGGGACGCGCATCTCCTGCTGGACGGGGCGGCGCGATTCGGCCTGGCCCGAAAACCAGAACAGCGCGCCCACGACAACGACGAGGGCAACGCCTCCAAGGATCGCATAGAGCCTGATCGGCGCTGGACCGCGCCGACGTGAAAATCCTCCGCGCGCCATTGCGTGCCTCCCGTCAAACCACGTGTTACCGAGTCAATCAGACCATGCCGCAGGGGTCCAGCACGCAGAGCTGTGCGCCTTTCCCTCGCGGCCCGAACATTGCCCCGGTAGCCTTGGACGGTATAAGCCTCGTTTTCGGGAAGCAGGGCAAGCGCCATGTCTGCGCATCAGGTCGAACCGGAGGGCGAGGCCGTCCAGGCGGCCCCAACCGGCAGGTGCCGGCTGGAGCGCACAATTGCGCTCGTCGGCATGATGGGCGTGGGCAAGTCCACCGTGGGGCGGAAGCTGGCCGAGAGCCTGGCTGCGCCTTTTGTGGACAGCGACGAGGAAATCGAGAAGGCAGCGGGGCTCAGCGTGCAGGAGATCTTCGCCATGCATGGCGAACCGGAGTTCCGGCGCGGCGAACGGCGGGTGATCGAGCGGCTGCTGAGCGGACCGCCCGTCGTCCTGGCGACGGGTGGCGGGGCCTACATGGATCCGACAACCCGTGCGTTGCTTAAGGTAAAGGCGGTGACCGTCTGGCTGCGCGCCGACCTCGACCTGATCTGGAAGCGCGTGAACCGGCGCGACACAAGGCCGCTGCTGAAGCGGGACAATCCGCGGCAGGTGCTGGCCGACCTGCTGGTGGTGCGCGCGCCGATCTATGCCGAGGCCGACCTCACGATTGAATCCGGCGAGGGCCCGGCGAACGACGCGGTGAAGGCGATCTGCGAGGCGCTCGGGTATGCATAGGGAGTTCGCATGAGCGCCGGCGTGAAGACTGTCCGGGTAGACCTCGGGACGCGGGGTTATGACATTCTCATTGGCGAGGGATTGCTGGCGCGCGCGGGTGAGCTGATACGGCCGCTGATGAAGTCTGGCCGCAGGCGCGTGTTCATCGTGGCGGATGCCAATGTGGCTGAGCTGCACGGTGCAACGCTGATGGGCGCGCTGGAGGTGGCCGGGTCCAGCGGCCATCTCATCGGCATACCGCCTGGAGAGGACTCGAAATCGTTCGCCTATCTCGCAACCGTGCTCGACGAGCTGATCGGGCTGGGGGCGGAGCGGGACGATCTGATCGTTGCGTTCGGCGGCGGGGTTGTCGGTGACCTCACCGGGCTGGCGGCAGGCCTGCTGAAACGTGGCGCAAGGTTCGTGCAGATCCCCACGACGCTTCTTGCTCAGGTGGACTCTTCGGTCGGCGGCAAGACGGCGATCAACAGCCGTGCAGGCAAGAACATGGTGGGACTGTTCCACCAGCCTGCGCTGGTGCTGGCCGACCTTGGCGTGCTCGATACGCTGCCGG
>JBEIHX010000062.1:0-3682 GCA_040381075.1 Hyphomonadaceae bacterium | reverse complement strand
GACGAGACGCCAGCCCCGGGCCTGGCGGACGGCGCCCCAGCGACCGGTGATCCAGCGACCGGTGATCCAGCGACCGGTGATCCAGCGACCGGTGATCCGCCGCCAGGGGCCCCGGCGACGAAGGACATGGCGACCAACGCACCCATGGCCGGTGACGCGGCGGGCAGCGAAACCGGGGCCGGCGCGCCCCGCCCCGAACCAGCCTGCGCCGCCGCCCCCGCCCCCGCCCCCGCCCCCGCCATCGACGCGGTCCTGCCGACAACCCCGCCCATGTATGTCGACCGCGCGGCAGGCCTCGTCGGGCCGCTCGATCTCGGCCTGCCCGCGGCGCTGGCGCAACGCCTTGCCGCGCTGCCGGACGTCTCAATCGGCGCAGCACAGGCCTTTGGGGCCGCCCTCACCCGACGCCTCGCGGCCCACGGCCTCGCGGACCGCGTGCCGCTGCCAGCCGCGCCCCGCGCCGTGGCGACGCGCGCCGTTCGACCCCAGCCGCGCCTCGACCTGTTTCTCGGTCGGGCGACGCTGCGGGCGACCTATGCATGGCAGACGCGCGACAGCCGCCTGCGCGCCGCATTCGATGTGCCGATGGGTCGGCTTTCCTTCAATTACGGCGCAGCCTGCGTGGACGACGCGACCCGGGGTGAGCAGATCGAGTGGCTGGAGGACGACGTCCTGATCGTGGCGACGCGCGACAGGGCGGCGGAAGCCGCAGCCGCCCTGGAGCTGCAGCAGGCAGGGCTGACGCCAGTGGTCAAAAGCGTCCTGTCGCCCGCCCAGGACATCGACCGCCACTTCGTCCTGGCCCCGGCCCAGAGCGAGGTAACACCGCGCGACGACGTCGCGGAATTCCTGAACCCCGACCGCTACATCACCTTTTCAGCCGAAACGGCGCCGGACCTCGAACGCAGGGGCTGGCAGGTGGTGATGGCCCACGACTATCCCTACCGGATCGCAGAGGGTGACGCCGCCTGGTGGGCGGATATCGGCGAGGGCAGCGGGATTGACTGGTTCTCCTTCGAGATCGGCGTCACCTTTGAGGGCGTGCGCATCGATCTGGCCGCCCGGCTTGCCTCCATGCTGGCCCGCCTGCCTGCCTGGGCCGGCGAACTCGCCGTGGCCGACGATCCGGCCGCCCAGGAGGAGTTCCTCCAGCGCTGCGCCGCCCTGACACTCTACCAGCCCCTGCCGGACGGACGCCTGCTGCCCCTGCCGGGCGAGCGGGTGGCGCCAATCCTGCGCGGCCTCTACCAGCTGCTCGGTCCGCGACCCGAGCACGCGCCGTCGGCCCGGGTCGGACTGCACCGCGCCCAGGCCCACCAGCTCGCCGGCGTTCTCGACGCCCTGCACACGGATGTCGCCTCCACGGACAGGGCGCAGCGTCTGGCGGCCCTCGGCCGCAGCCTGCAGCCGGGCCAGGCGCTGCCGGAGGCGCCGCCGCCCGAGGCGTTCAAGGCGGCCCTGCGCCCCTATCAGGCAACCGGGGTGGCGTGGCTTGAGTTTCTGCGCACGGCCGGCTTCGGCGGCGTGCTCGCCGACGACATGGGGCTCGGCACGACCGTCCAGGCGCTGGCGTTCCTGACCCGGGAGAAGGCGGCCGGCCGGCTCGCCCCGCCGGCGCTGATCGTGGCCCCGACCAGCGTCCTGCCCAATTGGCAGGCCGAAGCCGCACGCTTCGCGCCGGATCTGAAACTGCTCACGCTGCACGGTCAGGACCGGCGCCAGCGCTTCCACGACATCGCCGCGCATGACCTCGTGCTGACCACCTATCCGCTGCTGATGCGCGACCAGCGCGAGTTGCTGGGCCAGGAGTTTCATGTCGCAATCCTCGACGAAGCCCAGGCCATCAAGAATCCCCGCGCCGCCGTCAGTGCGGCGGCGCACAGGATCCGCGCCCGCCACCGCGTGGCGCTCACCGGCACGCCGCTGGAAAACCATCTGGGCGAGGTCTGGAGCCTGTTTGCGTTTCTGTCGCCAGGCCTGCTCGGCGACGAGGCAGGTTTCCGGCGCACCTTCCGCACACCCATCGAAAAGCATGGCGACCGGGCGGCGCAGGCCTTTCTGACGCGCCGCCTCAAGCCGTTCATGCTGCGCCGGACCAAGGAGGACGTGGCGGGCGACCTGCCGCCCAGGACCGAGATCATTGAGCGCATCCGCCTCGATGGGGCCCAGCGCGACCTCTATGAGAGCGTGCGCGCCCTGATGCACGACAAGGTGCGCCACGAAATCGCCCGCAGGGGCCTTGCCAAGAGCCACATCGTGTTTCTCGACGCGCTCCTCAAGCTGCGCCAGGTCTGCTGCGACCCGCGGCTGCTCAAGACGAGCGAAGCCCGCAAGGTCAGGCAATCGGCCAAGCTCGAACGATTGATGGAAATGATCCCGGACATGATCGCAGAGGGCCGGCGGATCCTCGTCTTCTCGCAGTTCACAAGCATGCTCGCGCCGATCGAGGCGGAACTCGCGACGCGCCAGATCCCCTTCGTCATGCTCACCGGCGACACCGCGGACCGGGCGACGCCGGTGGCCGCCTTCCAGGCCGGCTCTGTCCCGGTGTTTCTCCTCAGCCTCAAGGCCGGTGGAACCGGCCTCAATCTCACGGCGGCCGACACCGTGATCCACTACGACCCCTGGTGGAACCCCGCCGTGGAGCGCCAGGCGAGCGACCGCGCCCACCGGATCGGCCAGACCAAGCCGGTCTTTGTCTACAAGCTGCTGGTGGAGGAAGGCATTGAGGAGGCGATCGAGACGCTGAAAGCCCGCAAGGCGGACCTTGCCGCGGCCCTGTTCGAGGGCGGCGCCAGGACAGGCCTCGATCTCAGCGAAGACGACATTGCCGCCCTGTTCGCGCCGCTCGCCGGCGCCAGCGCCGCGCGCGCGTGAGCGCGGACAGGCCGCATGCGGCGCTGCGATCAGATTTGGCGCCGCGCGCAAAGGGATTGCCCCGGAGGATCGGGACGATCCCGGGATAAGGATATCGCGTTCGCCTGGCCCGGCGTTTGGCCCGGCGTCGCCCTTGGGCTGCGCCCGACGCGCAGCGCCTGCGCCCACGCCTGCGGGCCAAGGGCGGCGGCAATCCAGGATCCCGCCTGCCGCGCATGGGTTGGGTCTCGCGCGCGGCCCCGGGACCCGGATCTTCACCGCAGGTCTCACCCGCGGGGGCCGGACACCGGATCGACGGCGCGCATGGGGGCGTCCCGCGATTGCAGGCCGCGCACATGCGCCTGCGTCCCCTGCCCTCACGTTCAGCCGCCCGGTTCGCACCGACGCGGCGCCGGTTGGCGCCCTTCAGGGCGGGCCGCGACGGTTCGGCCGGCGACGGGGCGCAGGCCCGCCGAGCCGCTTGCCACCCGGATTTCTAAAACCAATTGGCGCAGCGAGGCCCGAACTCTGAGAAATTCGTTCTGCAACAAAGAAATAACGCAGAGCGATCGGAGTCCTCGATGCAGACAGAGCGTAATCCAGGTGCGATGGGTTTTTCCAGCCTCGAAAAGCGCTCGGTGACGGCGGCATTTGATGGTGGCCTGGCCACGTCGCACTCAGGAGCCGGTCGTGTCCCGATTGGTGGTGTACGAGCGCGGGCTCGTCACGATGATCGCCGGCAGGTTCGGGCCGGGTGTCAGGCCGGGATTGCCGGCAGGCTGACGAGGGCATCATCGCTCAGCGGCGCGATGGTTTCCAGCGTCAT
>JBEIHX010000061.1:0-6299 GCA_040381075.1 Hyphomonadaceae bacterium | reverse complement strand
GACCGCCGGTAGCGTGCGTCCACTTCAACAGCCCGGATCGCGCGGCGAACCACCTTGCGCGACAAATGCAGATCCCGCGCAATCGCCTTGATCGCCTTGCCGGCTGCGTGCTCGCGCCGGATCCTCAGCACCGTCTCCAAAACCAGCATCCCCGTCTCGCCGTCTGACAAATCGCCAAACGGACAGCCTGCGCTGAAAGAGGTGCCCGGGGGTCCCTTTTGGACGCCGATCACCCCGTCAACGGGGTCCTTTTTGCACGCCGATCCACATTACCGAATAGCTAACACCTATAAAGTTCTAGCAGTGAAAACGACGCGGCCCAACCACAGGATATTGCAAGCGGTCAAGCGTTCGTTTCGTTTGGAATTGGTTTGCCCAGGCCAGTCTTTTGTGTGTCACGCCTGGCAATCTGTACCGCCAAGTCGCACGGCCGAAACAAAGTCCGTTTTCCTAATCGCCACCTTAGCCCGGCCCGTCTCTTGCTGCCCCATTTGAGGTGCCAGACCGTCGCCAGCTAGCAGCTCAAAACCCCTTCGGCGCCGTCACCGCCGCCACATCCCGCCCCACGATCTCCGCCAGGGCCTTCACCCAAGCATCCAGCGCCGCGCGTTTCTCCGCCACGTAGTCGTAGCGGTTGTAAATTGCTGTCACCTTCGGCCCTTCGAAGGAATGGTTGAGCCCGCGTGCGATCACTTCAGTCAGCACCCGGCAGCGTTCGGACGCCATGTAGGTCGCACCGGTGCGGCGCAGGTCGTGGGGGGAGACGTCGTCAAGGCCGCTCCATTCGCGTAGGCGTTGCATGCCAAGACTCAGGGACAGACGCGTGAAGGGCTTTTCCGGATCGCGCGGCGAAGGAAAGGCATAGCCTTCCGGGTCCGGCGTTTCGTCGTTGCGGAAGAGATTGGCGCGTGCGCTGTTCACCGCGAAGCAAGCGTCGAGCACCGCGAGCGCGGCATCTGACAATGGCACCACATGCGTGCGACCGTTCTTCACGCGGCCGGCGGGAATGGTCCAGGTGCGGGCCTTCCAGTCGATCTCGCGGGCGTGGATGGCGGAGACTTCGCCGGCGCGCTGGCATGTCAGCAGGCAGATTTTCAGCACTTGGCACATGTGCCACGAGATATGCACGGTGCCATCGTCGGGCGCGGCTTCGAGGGCAAGCCAGAACCGGCGCAATTCGTCTTCGCTCAAAACCCTGTCGCGCGACTTTTCATCGAACAGCTTCCCCATGCCGGCGATCGGGTTCGCCGCCATCATCCCCTCTTCGACAGCGATGTTGAACAGGCGCGATAGAAGCTGCTGCGTGCGGTTCGCTGTGGTCGTGCCAACTTCGGCGCCGATTTCGCGCAACGCGCGGCGCACATGCTGTTTACCGACACCCTCGAGCGGGAGCGCGGCAAAGCGCGGCTTCAAAATCTTCTCCCAAGTCCAGGTGTAATAGCTCGCCGACGATGGCCGCAGCGCTTTCATCATGTGCTCGGTAAAAAAGGCCCAGAGGTCGGCCATGGTCTCGACGCGTTTTTCTTTGGCCGCGCGGACCAGCGCCTTGCGCTCGTCCACCGGATCAACATCGCTCGCGAGTTTGGAGAGTGCCTGGATCGCTTTGTCGCGCGCGTCGGCCAGGCTGATGGCGGGATAGCCGCCGATGGTCAGCCGGCGGCGGTCGCCCGCCTTGGTGCGATAGCGCAGCGACCAGGATTTCACCCCCTCGGGCGTGAGCCGCAAAGAGAGGCCGCGGACGATCTCATCGGGATATTCCGAGCGCCCGGATTCAGCGGGTTTGACCGCCTCGACGAACTTCGCAGTTAAGGCCATTCCGCAGCCGACATTCAGCTAAAAAAACTATGTATGGTCTCGGGGTCCCACTGGGGTCCCAAAAAGTCGAAACTTGAAGGGACGCAGCGAAACGCGGTTTTCGGACCATAATTCATAAAAGTCGTTCTGCACCAATGGTTTCAACAAGGTGGAGAAACATTACGAAACGGTTAGAAATGACCTAAAACATAGCTTCCCAAGCTGAATGTCGGGGGTTCGATTCCCCCCGCCCGCTCCAGAAAAAGCCAATAAAATCAAGGATTTTTCGAGATCGCGCCGATCGGCGAGAGAGCGCTTTTGCCCATTGGGGTGGAATTGGGGCACGCTTTGGGGCGCGTGGGGATGGGTGCGGATTACGGCAGATGGGCGAGGAATCGGTTCGAGCCGCCCCAACAGAAGGCTTCGGTTGATCGCACCAACGATGCCCGCCGCAGTGGAGTTTCGGCCAACGCTTGAAGTCCTCTGCGACGATTTTCGAGTTGCCTTTGCCGCGGACAGGGGAGGGGCGACCACGCCAGCGCTAAAGCAACTTCGCTGAACCAGAAACTGTGCTTTCCTTCATTGGATCGCTGTTTGGACCCCCACAGGCCATACCAAGGCAGAAACTGGCCTTCTGCTCCCAAGGGTGATCGATCGACCCCAAGGCGCCTTAAGTTGGGTCAGCCGCGCCGACCTCGCGAGCGACGGTGAAATTCATGAACTTGCCGACGATGATGCGGCGCACCGCCAAGACCCGGTCGACTGCCAGGTGTTGGCGCACAATGCCTTGCTGCACATCGCCTCGGGCGAGGAGCGCGCGGACGGCGGACAAGCTCATCGCGTCCCTCCAGATTGGCCAGCGCAGGGCGAAGCCGCCATCGGACCGGGCTCCGCCGAGCGTCGAGAGCCGCACTTCCCCGCTTCTTTCGCGCGGTACGACCGTCAGAACGGCGAGGCCGACCGCGGCCAGGCGGTTTGCGCCGTGCTGAGTGCCCTCCTTGTTGCCGGCATAAACCTGCGGCAGGTCGAGGGGCGCAGTTGCATCGCCCTCGTTCGCGGGGTCGCGGACGTCAAAGAATGGGCGGGCAAGTCCATGGTGTGTGCCTACAAGCCAGAGCACCAGGGCGCGATCGTGCGCTTCTTGGAGACGAGGGTTCTCCAACGCGAGGCGCACCGACAGAGCCTCGCGATTGTAACCGGCGGCCGCGGGGCCGCAGTGCGCGCCATGACGTCAGTCTCCGCGATGCTGTCCTGGGCGGTCAGCAAGGGACTTCTCAAGGAGAACCCGGCCTTCAGGGTGAAGAAGCTGCCAGACAGGCGGCGCGAGCGCTTTCTCTCCGAAGAGGAGGTCCAACCCATGTTCCGGGCGATGGGCGATCTGGAGAGATCCGGCGAAATCAGCCCGGCCAGTCACGATGTGATCATGCTGCTGGCTCTGACAGGCGCCCGCCCGGCCGAAGTCATGGGACTGCATTGGAGCGAGATCGA
This sequence comes from Hyphomonadaceae bacterium, assembly GCA_040381075.1. Taxonomy (GTDB): domain Bacteria; phylum Pseudomonadota; class Alphaproteobacteria; order Caulobacterales; family Aquidulcibacteraceae; genus JBEIHX01. The sequence continues at coordinate 3,017 of JBEIHX010000061.1, read as the reverse complement.
CATGAACCGCGGGCACGCCACCCTGCCCCCGGACCGCCACAAGACCGGAAGTTCTGGCGCGTCCCGCATCCTCCATTTCAATGAAGCAGCCCTCCGTGTTCTCAAACGCCGCCCGCGGCACACTGAATTCGTGTTCCCCGACTCCACCGGACGCCAACCCATCAAGCGCGTCCAGGACGCCTGGGAGAAGGTTCGGGACAGGGCCGACCTGCGCGACGCCGTCCTCTACACGCTGCGGCGCTCGTTCGCGAGCTTTGCGATCGACGAAGGTGAAAGCCTGTATGTCGTCGGGCGCGCCCTTGGACACCGGAAGGCCGCCACCACGGAACGCTACGCGCACGTTCGCGATACGCTGGCGCAGCGCGTTGCCTCAAGCGTCGGGACGAAGATGGCCGCTCTCGCGAAGAAAGCCGACAAAGACCGGTGAGGGCGGCGCACAGACGATCGACCCACTGTCAGCCCGGGAGGCCTGGCTGGCGCCGATCCCGTCACCACCTCGCCCCATGACGGTCAGCCCATGCCGCCAGGGTCATGCAGGCCCCGCCCCGACACCGGTGCGGCAGCGCAGTCGGGCGTCGGCGTCCAGCCTTATACCCGTGACCCATGGCCGGCAGTCTGACGGTTGAACACGGGGCCACCGGCCTGACACGCCGTCACCCAGGCGCTCAAGCCGGTCGCGCGCCACAGTCGTGGCGTGCATCACCGTCTATCGGTCAAGACCGCGCCCTGCATGCCGTGTCAGCGTCCTGGTTGCCTCCGCCTCCCGCTGCGCGGTTCGCTCCAGCATCACCCGCTTCCTGATGTTGAGGTGCAGCTCCATGGCCTTCAGGCGGTCCTGCCAGTCTGGCGTGAAGGCGAGCACTCCGCGCGCGGTCTCTGTCGCCAGTCCGAGCCTTGCGAGTTCGCGGGCGCGCGCCCTCAGGGCCTGGGTCAGTTCGGCGCCGCCATCGGGCGCGTCGAGCGCGCTGACGCGCACGCATCCGTCCGGGGGCAGCTGGCCGGCAAGGACGCGGTCGAGCCGGGTCGGCGCGTGACGGGTGATCTCGGCGGCGAGCGCCCGGCGCTCGTCGTCGCGACCGCGCGCACCCAGCCATTCGGTTGCGACGTCGCGGGCGATGTCGCGCAGGCCATGGCGCACGAAGTCTCTGGGCAGGACGAGGTCCTGACCGCCGGACCTGCCGGCGGCGCGACGCCCGCGCAGGATGAGGTGGGTGTGCGGGTGGCCGGTGTCGTGGTGGTCGACGGCGACCCAGGACAGGCGTGCGCCGAGCTGGGCCTCAGCGCGCGCCATCACCTCGCGGGTGAAAGCCGGCAGATCAATGAGACGCCCGCCAGCGCCGGTATCGGGCGCAAGGATGATCCGGAAGTGCCGTTTGTCGCGGGCGGCCCAGTCGGCAGCGCGTGCAGCCCCGTCCACGCCTGCGCTGACCGCGTCATAGAAGCCGCCCCGGCCGGCGTCCCCGCGGGTCAGGTCGTCTGCATGGGCGCGGCTGTGGTCCGCGGCCTCGCCGGCCCCGTCCCCGCGTCCTGATGCCTGCGCACGCTCCTGCCCGGCCGCCTGGTCGGGCAGGATATCGAGATCCGCATCAGCCCTGCCGGCGGCGTCGCGCGCGACATAGCGGGCATGGGCCTTGAGGCTCGCCCCGCCGCCGCCGCCATGGCTGAAATAGTGGACCTTCACGACCACGCGCTGGCGGGCGTCGAAGCGCAGAGCGTCATCGAGGGCCGCCCCGCCCCGGACATGGCGCAGCAGGCCCGCCCGGCGGTCGAGCAGGCGCGACAGATCGGGGCCGCGCGCAGAACCGGGCGCGCCTGATGGGCCACCGCCCACCCGGCCTTCCAGCCGGTCGGCGTCCGCCCGGCCCTGCAGGAGGCTCCGGCCCGCGCCCAAAAGCCGGTCCATGCTCGTGTGAGTCATCAATCCGTCCTCCGCCCATGGACTGGCCCGGGGTAGCAGCGACCTGCCCGCGACCTGCCCGCGACCTGCCCGCGACCTGTCTGGGACCTGCCCACCCAGGTCATCGATGACCTGCAGGCGTGACCCGTGACCTGTAGGAATTCCCTGCGCCACCGGCGTTTCGCGCGACCCAGGGTAGCGCCTTTGTCTTCCCCTCCAACCTCTTTGTGCCCTGTCTACCGCCTGTTCTGTGTTGGGAAATCGCCGGTGCGGACTGTCAGTCTACCCCAAACAGCGGGGGAAAAATTCCGGCTTCGCCCCAAATGCGAGCCCAAATCACACGTCGCGCAAGGGTATCAGGGAAGCACTCTCAGCCGCGCGACGCCGGCCATGGCGGCGCTGGCGGCCCCGAGGCTGATCAGGGATGTCGAGAGTCCCTGGCCGGGACCCGCTCCCTGCCCCAGGGCGGCGCCGGCGATCGCTGCCGCCGCACCGCCGGCCGCAAGGATCTCGGCAGCGACGGTGACCGGGCGGGCGCCATCCTGCAGGGCGGAAAGGTCCAGGAGCAGGCGCGCGGCGACGAGGACGCCGAGAGCACCCATGCTGGCTGCGGCCGGATCGCGCGTTGCATCCCATGTCGCTGACCCCGCAATGACGGCGCAGGCGATCGCCAGCACACGGATCACCAGAATGAGCACAAGGATGAAACCGAGGGCAGCCGCAAGCAGCATGTCAGGGTCCAGTGCAGATAACAGGGGCAGATGACAGGGGGCGGAGGCCAGAGGCAGAGGATAGATGTCGGCAGGACGTCCCTCGGAGGCGGGCGGACTCTTCGCAAAGCCGGCTTCCGGCCGTCAAGCGTTACCGGAGACCCGCCGCGCCCGCGCGGGTCGCAACGGGCCGCCACACGCCCTCGATTTGCGCGAGCGGGGTGACGCCCCAGTAGCGGCCGTCAAAGCTGTCGGGCGCATCGCCCAGGAGCAGAACCTCGCCGGAGTGCAGGTCGACACAGCCTTCCCAGGTGGGCAGCGCGCGGCCGCGGGCGTCGCGGGCGGCACGCTCAGCGACAGGCGCGCCGTTGCGGGTAATCGTGGACCCGGCTGCACACACGCGGTCGCCG
>JBEIHX010000060.1:0-6408 GCA_040381075.1 Hyphomonadaceae bacterium | reverse complement strand
TCTGATGGGGCGCTGGGAATGTTTCACGTGAAACATTTTCCCCCCGCCAGGCTAGTGCGCGTGTTGCGAGGAACGGAGAGGGTCCACCGCCGGACCGGAACCAAGTTTTCACGGTCACCACTCCGATCGGGCAAGCCAGAACGTCGGAATGTTTCACGTGAAACACTCCAACGGTTGGCTTCCGGGGCGTCGCGCCCTCCACGGTTAAAGGCTGGGGCGAGACTGCCAATGTTTCACTGAAACATTGGCCCCTTCTCCCGGCGCATCCCACCCGCAACCCGCAGGCTCTGGAAGCCAGCTGCCGACACCGGCTCCTGACCTAGCCGACGCAACACGGCCAGTGTTTCACGTGAAACAGTCTCCGGGGACGGGCGAGCGGGACATGGTTTCAAACGCCGAGGGACGGCCTGACCGGTGGCGCGCATCTCGGCTGAAATTGTTTCACGTGAAACACTCCATGCTGCAGGCCGGGTAGCCCCCTCGATCAGACATATGGCCTTTCGGCCACGGGCGACGGACCGGCGGTGTTCCACGTGAAACATTTTTCGGAGGGCCATGCATGCGGCGCATCTCTGCCGGCAGCCTGGTGGGTTGCAGTGGATCCTTCTGACAGCCGCCCATAGCTCCCGAGGTCCGAATTGTCTTGCGCGAAGCGTTCTGAAGCTCACCCCTGACGCGTTGCAATTGCCCAAGGCCCGGCCGGTCCCGGGGTCTTTCGGCCCAGACGTGCAACGTCCTGCCATTGGATGGGCGGATCGGTTACCGAGGAAGGCCGGCGCGTCGAGGCGGGGTGCTGCGTCAGGCGCGCCGCCGCACCGGAGGTATTCTCGGGGCTTCTTCCTGGGCGCAGTTGCATCGCCTGGACGGCTCAGGCAATGCTTCCGCACAGCCAGGGCCGCGGCCGTGCTTTGGCGTGTCGATCCCGCAGGCTCCAGGGCCGCCATGAGACGCCGATGGACAAGCCACACCGGTTATGGTTGCATCAAAACCAATATTTGCAATCCTTGGTTGTGTTCGCAGTTGCGCTGCTGATTTCCTTGGGGGCAGCCACGACTGCGCACGCACAGGAGGCTTCGCCACCTCTACACGACGCCACGCGTGAGGGGTCTGCCAGCGCCGGGTCGGGCCCCGCTGCCCACCCCACCTTCACCGTCAGTTCCGACGAGCGCATCGCCGGGCTGGCGGACAGGAATCCTTTGTTCCCTGCGCTGCCCGCCCTGGAGGAAGGCGACATCATTTTCCTCGGCTGGAACGCCACGAGCGTCATCAGCATCTCCCGACGCTGGTCGGGTCGGGACTACAACTTCCAGCATCTGGGGGTCTTCGTGCACGGGCCGGAGGGGCAGCCAGCCGTGGTTCACGCCGCGGGGTCGCTGTTCGAGCCGGATGGGCCGGTGAAGGCCAGCGCGCTGAGGGAGTTCGTTGGTCAGGCGGCGCGGATCGGCGTGTTCAGGTCGCGGGATCCGCAGCTTGCAGCGCGGATGGCGGCGGCTGCCAAAGCGCTGCCGCCGCGCAACCTGAACTTCGATGCAGCCTTCAGTCTCAAGTCCGAAGATGAACTCTACTGCACCGAACTCGTCTGGCGGGTCATGAATGAGGCCCTGGGGCAGGATTTCTATCCCGACAAGCCGACGATCATCGGCCGGCTTGCGATTCCCTTCACGGCTTTCGAGACGACCCCCCTGCTGCGTGAGGTGGCGTTCCTGACTGAGGCGCCGCCGGCCGGCCGCACGCGGGAGACCCGGCGCACCGCCGCACGCGCGGCAGACGAGGCCTCCGACGGGCCGCAACAGGCTGGGGCGGCGCACTCTCCTTGATCACTCCGCCGCCGGCTGCGCGACGTCTGCATGGGCTCTGTCGCGACCGGTGCGGGCAGGACCGGGGCGGCGCGCATGAAACAAGGTCTTGCGGTCGGTCCCCGGACATGGCGCATCGCAGGTCATGACGCCGCACACTGAACCCGATGCGGACGGCTACGGCCCCCGCGACCTTGCCTGCGCGCTGCCGGACGCCCCGCCATGGAGCCTGTCGCCAGCCGCGCTCGCGCGCCTCGGCGCCTACCGCGCGCTGCTTGCGGACTGGTCGGGCCGGATGAACCTGGTCGGGTCGCAGGAGCTGGGCCGGTTCTGGCGACGGCACGCGCTGGATTCCCTGCAGCTTCTGTCGCTCGCGCCCGACGCCCTGCGATGGGCCGATCTGGGCGCCGGGGCAGGCTTGCCCGGGCTGGCCCTTGCATGCGCCCTGGCGGACCGCCCGGGCGCGCGTGTCCTCCTGATCGACTCGGTGTCGAAGAAGGGCGCCTTCCAGCGCGCAGTCATCGCCGAACTGGGTCTTCCCGCCGAAGCGGTCACCGCCCGGGTCGAGGCGGTCCCGCCGGAACTTGTGGACGTCGTGACCGCCCGGGCCTTTGCGCCCTTGCCGCAACTGATCGGCTATGCGAGGCCTTGGTTGGCCCTCGGCGCGCAGGGGCTGTTCCTCAAAGGACAAGATATTGAGGCCGAATTGACTGAAGCCTCTAAATATTGGAAAATGAAGTATTCCGTGCTTGAGAGTCGCTCGAGCCCGGGCGGGCGAATATTGCGCGTGGACGGCGTCCCTGATGCAGTCGCCGCCGGCGGCCGAGGGGGGAAGTGAGTGGCAGACATTCGCACACGCACGCTGGCGATCGCCAACCAGAAGGGCGGCGTCGGCAAGACCACAACGGCGATCAACCTCGGCACCGCGCTGGCCGCGATCGGGGAGCGCGTTCTCATTTTCGACATCGACCCGCAGGGCAACGCGTCCACCGGACTTGGCATTGACCGCACGCAGCGGCGTGCGACGACCTATGACATTCTGGTCGGCAACGCCCAGATCTCGCACGGCATCATTCCCGCCGAAGTGCCGGGGCTCTTCGTCCTTCCAGGCGACGTCAACCTGTCTGGTCTTGAGTTGGAGCTGGCGCAGGCGCCGCGGCGCTCCTTCCGTCTGCGCGACGCCATCGATCGCTATCACGCCGATCCCGCAAACCCGCGCTTCCACCACATCCTGATCGACTGTCCGCCGAGCCTGAACCTGCTGACCGTCAATTCGATGACGGCGGCCGACGCAGTGCTCGTGCCGCTGCAGTGCGAGTTTTTCGCGCTCGAGGGGCTGACGCAGCTGCTGCACACGATCGAGCTGGTGCGCGGCAGCCTCAATCCGAAGCTCGAGATTCAGGGTCTGGTTCTGACGATGTACGACCGGCGCAACAATCTGTCCGGCCAGGTGGCGGAGGATGTGCGCCGCCACTTCGGCGACAAGGTCTATGAGACCATCATTCCGCGCAATGTGCGGGTCTCGGAAGCGCCGTCGTACGGAAAGCCCGCGCTCATCTATGATCTGGAGGCGCCCGGAAGCCAGGCCTATCTGCGTCTGGCGTCCGAGATGATCCAGCGCGAACGTGCAGCGACTGCGGCATGAGCGACGCCATGACCACTCCGACCCGCCTTGGCCGCGGCCTTTCCGCCCTGTTCGGAGAGTATCAGACAAGCCCTGGAGGGGCGCCCGCGGCGGCGGGACAGGGCCAGACCTTTGATGGCGGTCCAGGACCGCGCGGCATTCCGATTGATCTCATCCGGCGCAACCCACATCAGCCGCGTCGCGATTTCAGCGAAAGCGACATGGAGAGCCTGACCGCCTCCATCCGCGAGAAGGGCGTGCTTCAGCCGATCCTCGTGCGCCCGATGCAGGGTCCGAGCGAACTCTATGAGATTGTCGCCGGCGAGCGGCGGTGGCGGGCGGCCCAGCGCGCGGGCCTGAACGCGGTCCCCGCGCTGATCCGCCCGATCGACGATCTCGAGATGCTGGAAATCGCGATCATCGAGAATGTCCAGCGCGCCGACCTGAACGCCATTGAGGAGGCCGAGGCCTACGCGCAGCTCCAGGAGCGCTGGGGACGCACCCAGGAGCAGGTCGCCGAGGTCGTGGGCAAGAGCCGCGAGCACATCGCCAATCTGCTGCGCCTGCTGAAACTTCCCCAGGACGTGCGCGATCTCGTGAAGGAAGGCCGTCTGTCGGCGGGCCATGCCCGCGCGCTGGTCACGGCGCCGGACCCCATGAGGCTGGCGGCCGACATCATCGAGCGCAGGCTGTCCGTGCGCCAGGCCGAGGATCTCGCTGCAGAAGCGCGCGGAGAGACGGCGCGCGACATCAAGACCAGGATCCGCAATCTTGCTCCCGAGCAGGACGCAGACACCCGCGCTCTCGCCACGGACCTGTCGAATGCGCTGGGCATGATGGTCGACATCAGGCATCGCAGCGACAGCGGCGGCGAGGTGAAGATCACCTATCGCTCGCTGGAGCAGCTTGACGAAATCTGCCGCCGGCTGTCGCAGCGCTGATCAGCGCTGCGCGCGCGCGAGCGTCAGCAGCAATTCCCCAACCAGGCTTTCGGCCGGCGCCCCGGCGCGCTTCACCCGCCGCTCGACATCGCGCAACCGGCCCAGCGCCGCGAGGACGCGCCCCGGCGGCCAGCGCTGCAGAACCCGTTCAAATCGTGCCGCCTCGGACCGAAACACCGGGGGCGACAGTCGCGGCCCGAACGCCGCCACGTTTTGCCCCTCCAGAGCGAGCGCGTGGGCGTCGAGGAGGCGCAGCAGACGCCGCTCAAGCGTCTTGAGCGCGCCGACGGCGCTTGCTCCGCTCGCCACAACCGCCGTGTCAAAGGCGCCCAGCGCCGCACCGGCCGCTCCCTCAAGGGCGGCGTCGGCCGCATCGTCAAACCCCTCGCTGCGCTCGCCCGCGCCGACGGCGGCGAGCACAGCCAGATCAATCCCGCCGCCCTCGCCGGCATAGAGCGCCGCCTTTTCGACCTCGCTGCGGACCAGGCCCCGCTCGCGCGGCGCGCTGGCGCAGAACCGTTCGAGCGCCTCCGGATCGAAGCGGGCGCCAGCTGCCTGCGCGACGCTGCGCGCATAGTCGGCGATGTCCTCGCCAGACATGTCGTAGAGATGCAGGGCCATCAGCGGCCCGGCCTCTTCGAATGTCTTGCGCAGCACGCTGCGCACCGACAGGTCGCCGGCCTCCACGATCAACATCGCGGCCGGCGTCGACCCGGCGGCGAGCACATCGGCCACGGTGCGGGCCACCACGCCGCCCGCCGCATCCTGCTCGCATCGCACACGCACCAGACGCGCGCCCCCGAGGAGCGACAGTGACTGCAGTTCGTCATGCAGCCGCACCGGATCGGCGCGAAGCTCATCATCGCCCATCCGCGTGGTCGCGAACGGATCGTCGGTCAGCCCCAATCCGGTCTGAAGGCTGTCAGCCACCTCACGCACGTGATTTCGGTCACGGCCGAAAACCAGATGACCCCAGGCATCCGTACCGGGACGGCGCGCATAGGCTGCCGCCTGCGCCCCGGCGCGTTTCACGGCGCAGCCGCAGACCGCGGTTGACGCAGCTTGTACGCGATGTCGCGTGCAATCAGATCGGCCAGCTGCTCGGCCGCACGCGCCCGCGCGTCCTCAAGCGCTGCAACCTCGCCGTAGGCGGAGCTCGGGATTGCATAGGTCGCCGTCACCGTCAGGACGCCGCGCACAGGGCGCTCCGCGTCGCCGTCAATGATCAGCTGATAGGCGCCCTCAAGGACCAGATCCGAGCGGGTGGCCGATCCATCCGGCAGCAGTCCGAGCTGATCTGACCGCTCCCGCAGGCGCAGGTCCAGACGACCGCGCTGCGACGCCCTGGACCCGCCGGGGGCAAGCCGCTGCTCGAGGCTGCGCATCACAAGATAATGCGCGCGGGTGTCGCCGGGCGCGACCTCGAGCGACGCGAACAGACCGGCGCCGCCGCTCTGGGGCGCGTACATGGGCTGAAAGCCGCAGGCTGTCGCGGTGAGGAGAGCGGCTGCGGCAAGACTGACTCTGGCGAAGCGACGCATCATGCCACCACGATGTTGACGATCCGATCCGGGACCACGACCACCTTTCGCACGCTGAGCCCCGCCAGGAAAGGCGCTACGCCAGGATCGGCCAGCGCAAGCGCGCGAACCTCCGCCTCGGCCAGGCCCTTGGCGACCCGGAGTTCGCTGCGCTTCCTGCCATTCACCTGGACCGGCACGACCACCTCATCCGCGGCGAGCAGCGCCGGATCCGCATCTGGCCAGGCCGCCTCGATGACGAAACCCGTCCCGCCGAGACGGGTCCAGATTTCGTCGGCGAGGTGCGGCATGAATGGGGCGATCACGCGGGCCAGAAGGCCGAACGCCTCGGCCCTTGCTGCAAGTCCCGGCGGATCGGTGAGCGCCTCGGCCGCCTTCAGGCCGTTGACGAACTCATGGACTGCGGCGATCGCCTTGTTGAAGCGGAAGCCCTCGATGTCAGCCGTGACGGCTGCAACGCAGCGATGGGCGGCCCGGCGCACCGCGAGCGCCGCCCCCCCGGCGTC
>JBEIHX010000059.1:0-8472 GCA_040381075.1 Hyphomonadaceae bacterium | reverse complement strand
CCGAGATCGGCAAGGTCGTGTTCGGGCAGGAGCGCGTCGTCGAGCTCGTGCTCGCCACCATCCTTGCGGGCGGCCACGCCCTGCTGATCGGCGCCCCGGGCCTCGCCAAGACCAAGCTGGTCGAGACCACCGCCCGCGCCCTTGGCCTCGACTGGGGCCGGGTCCAGTTCACGCCAGACCTGATGCCGTCCGACATCCTCGGCTCGGAAATCCTCGACGAGAGCGGCGGTGGCGGTCGCGCCTTCCGCTTCGTGAAGGGTCCGATCTTCACCAGCCTGCTGATGGCTGACGAGATCAACCGCGCCTCGCCCCGCACCCAGTCCGCCCTGCTGCAGGCGATGCAGGAGCGGCATGTCACCGTCGCCGGCGCCAGCTACGAGCTGCCCAAACCGTTCCACGTCCTCGCCACACAGAACCCGATCGAGCAGGAAGGCACCTACCCGCTCCCGGAAGCCCAGCTCGATCGTTTCCTTCTGAAAGTCGACGTCGACTATCCGGACGCCGAAACAGAACGTCGCATTCTCGTCGAGACGACAGGCATGGGCGACGCCGTCGTCCGTCCGATCCTCGATGCCGAAAAGCTGATTGCGCTCCAGTCGCTTGTCCGCCGCATGCCTGTGCCAGAGACTGTGCTCGAGGCGATCCTCCGCCTCATCCGTTCGGCGCGTCCGGAGCAGACCGATCATCCGCAGGTCAAGAAGCGCGTCGACTGGGGTCCGTCTCCACGCGCCGGTCAGGCGCTCATGCTCGCCGCCCGTTCGCGAGCGCTGCTGCGAGGCCGTCTCGCGCCGTCGCTCGATGATATCGAGGCTCTGGCCGAACCCGCGCTCGGCCACCGCATGGCGCTGGCCTACGATCCGACCGGCCAGGGGGGCACGCTGTCGGCGCTGATCCAGGAACTTGCCGCCAAAGCCGCCTAACGCCTTCAGGACCTCCCAACTTGCCCCAGGCACCACTCTCGCAACTGAAAGCCGAAGCCGCCGCACTTGCCGGCGACCTCGGCACGCTGACGACGCGCGCCCGTGCGGCGAGCGCAGCGCACCTCGGCTCCGCCGGGCGACGCAAGGCCGGCATGGGCGAGAATTTCTGGCAGTACCGCCGCCACAAAACCGAAGACAGCATCGAGCGGGTCGACTGGCGCCGGTCCGCGCGCGAAGAAAACCTCTTCGTCCGCGAGACCGAACTCGAGACCGCACGTACGTTCCTGTTCTGGTGCGATCCCAGCCCCGGCTTCAACTGGTCGAGCGCAGACAGCGCGCCGCTGAAGGCTGACCGCGCCCTTCTTCTCTGCATGGCGCTCGCCGGCGCACTGTCGCGCTCAGGCGAACGTTGCGGCGCACTTGGCGGCGGCCGTAGCGCAGTCTCGGGAGCGCGCGCACCCTCGCGTGTCGGCGAAGACATCCGCAACTTCAAGGCCGACCTCCCTTTCCCGAAGCCGCCACGCGACACCGCCGCAGCGGTCATCTGCAGCGACTTCTACTCGCCGCTCGAAGAATGGCGCGCGCGCCTCTCGCCCGTCGCCGCCAAGTGCCGCGATGGCGTTCTGCTTCAGGTCTGCGACCCGATCGAGGAAGCCTATCCCTTCAACGGCCGTGTGCGATTTTTTCGCCCCGGACAGGATCGTGAGCGCCTGATCGGCCGCGCCGAGTCCATCCGCGAGGGCTATCTCGACAAGTTCGCCAAGCGCCGTCAGGACATGGCAGATCTCGCCGCCGAGCTCGGCTGGCGCTTCGTCTCCCACGTCACCAGCGAAGAAGCGCGCACGCCGCTCGGCAAGCTGGCCTACGGCTTCGAGCTGAGCGGGGTCGCCGCTTGAGCCTGGGTCCGTTTCTCTTTCTGCAGCCATGGGCGCTGCTGGGCCTGATCACATTGCCGCTGCTCTGGCTGCTGCTGCGCGCCACGCCGCCCGAGCCCAAACGTTTTGCCCTTCCCTCGCTCGCGCTGCTCGAAGACCTGAAGCCCGAAGAAGAGACCCCCGCACGCACGCCGTGGTGGCTGCTCCTCCTGCGCATGATCGCGCTCGCCCTCGCCATCCTGGGCTTCGCGCGCCCGACCTGGGCGCCCAATGCGCAGGTCAACACCATCGGCGGTACGCTGATCATCGTGGACGATGGCTGGACCAGCGCAGAACGCTGGCGCGATATCATCCGCACCGCCACTGCCGCCGTCGATGAAGCCTCGCAGGATGGCGGGGGCGCGATCCATGTGATGTTCACCGCGCCCCGCGATGTCGCCCGCGACCCGTCCGAAGCGCTCGACGCTGAATCCGCGCGCCAGTTGCTCCGCAACGCACGCCCCGCCGCGTGGCTGCCCGATCGCAATGCAGCGCTCGAACAGCTCAACGCAACGCCGCTCAAGCCCGGCCGCATCGTCTGGGCGACCGACGGCTTCGACCATGACAGCGCCGCCGCTTTCTCGCGCGCGCTCGCCTCCAAAGCCGCCACCGACGTCCGCATCAACCGGCCGAAGAACGCCTTCGCCATCACCTCGGCAGACTCCTCCGCCGAGGGCGCGCGCGTCGCCGTGGTTCGCTCCAACACCGAGCCGGGCGTCACCGCTGACATCATTGCCGAAACGGCGGAAGGCGCCTCAATCGCCTCCACCCGCATCGCATTCAGCGGCGGCGACACAACCGCCGAAGCCGCCTTCCCCATCCCTGCCGCCGCCTTGAACCGCGTCGCGCGCTTCCGCATCGGTGGATCGCCGTCAGCCGGCGGCGTCTGGCTGTGGGACGACACGGCCCGCCGCCCGCATGTCGGCCTCGCCGACACGCGCGATGAAGCCCAGCCGCTGCTCTCTGAACACTACTACGCCCGCAAGGCGCTCCAGCCCTACGCACAGCTCACCGAGAAACGCCTCGGCGACCTGCTCGACGCCCCGATCGACGCCATCATCATGGGCGACCGCGGCACGATCGACCAGGCGATGAACGATCGGCTCACCGGATGGATCGAGAAAGGCGGCGTGCTCATCCGCTTTGCCGGCCCGCGCCTCGCCGCGCAGGAAGGCGCGCTGACACCCGTCACGCTTCGCCCCACATCGCGCTCGCTCGGTTCCTCTCTCTCGTGGGAGACGCCACAGCGCATCGCAGACTTCCCGAACACCTCGCCCTTCTTCGGCATCCCGCGTCCAACCGACACCGCCGTGCGCCAGCAGGTGCTCGCCCAGCCCACTTCCGAACTTGAAAGTCTCACCTGGGCCAGGCTTGAAGACGGCACGCCGCTGGTCACCGCCCGCCGCATGGGCCGGGGCGAGTTGATCCTCTTCCACGTCACGGCAGACCCGGACTGGTCCGACCTTCCCTACACCGGCGCCTTCGTCGAGATGCTGCGCCGCTCTGTCGTTTCGGGCGGCGAGCGTTCCGGCCCCGCAGCGCTTGGAACAGAAGGCACGCTGACGCCGACGCGCGTCCTTGATGGCTTCGGCGTCCTGTCGCCGCCACAATCATCCGCCATGCCCATCCCTGCAGCGACCTTCCTGACGACCCGCCCGGGGCCCGCCACGCCGCCGGGTCTCTATGTTGGCCCCGGCGGCGAGCGCGCCCTGAACGCCGGCGCGCCAGCGCCTGGGGCCTTCAACGACTGGCCCCCAGAGGTAAGCGTGACGGAGCAGGCACAGATCATCGAACGGGCAGGTCTCGGCGGCTGGATGCTCGCCCTCGCCCTCGCCATCGTGGCGGCCGACCTGATCATCGCGCTCGCCTTCGCCGGACGCTTGCCGCGCCTGTGGAGCCGCAAGGCCACCGCTGGCTTCGCGATCTTCTTCCTCGCCGCCGCGACACTCACCCTCGCGCCGGGCGCCCACGCGCAGACATCAGAACAACTCGCCCGCGAAGCCGCCGCGAAACTGCGCTTCGCCTTCATCAAGACCGGCGACCGCCGCCTTGACGACACCACACGCGCCGGCCTGTTCGGCCTCTCCTACCAGCTCGGCCTTCGCACCTCGGTCGAGCCTGACCTGCCGCACGGCGTCGACCCTGCGCGTGACAGTCTCGAACTCTACCCGATGATCTATTACGCTGTGCCGCGCGATGCGAAGCCGTTCTCGGCCGCTGCCGCCGCCAGGATCAACGGCTACCTCCGCTCCGGCGGCGCCTTCATCGTCGACACGCGCGATGCAGCCCCCGGCCGCGATGTCTCCGCCGATCTCCAACGCCTGCTCCAGGGCATCGACGCGCCACGCCTGCAGCCTGCGCCCGCCAACCACGTCCTTACCAAGAGCTATTACCTGATCCGCTCCTTCCCCGGCCGCCTCAACGGTCGCCTCTGGATCGAAAGCGGCGCACTCGACCGCGACAGCCGCCGCGGCGATGGCGTCTCCGGCCTTTTCATCGGCGGCTCGGACTGGGCAGGCGCATGGGCGATCGAGCAGAACTCCGGCAAACCCCTGCTCACCATGGATGGGGGCCCGCAGGCGCGCGAGATGGCCTACCGCTTCGGCATCAACCTCGTGATGTACATCCTCACCGGCAACTACAAGGAAGACCAGGTTCACATCCCCGACCTGCTTGAACGCCTCGGCACCTCGCGCGACAGGGCGGACTGACCATGATGGATGCGTCCCGCCTCGGCTTCGACCCGCTCATCCCCTGGATCGCACTCTTCGTGCTTGCCGGCGGCGCATTCGCGCTATGGGGCGCCTATGTCGTCTATCGCGGCAAGGCATGGCTTTTCCGCGCCCTCGCCCTCACCGTCCTCACCCTCGCCCTCGCCAACCCGCTCTGGATCGAGGAACAGCGCGAACCCCTGAAAGACGTCGTCGCCGTCATCATGGACCGCTCGGAAAGCATGAACTTCCGCGGTCGCACCGAAACCGCCCAGGCCGCCTACGAGGGCCTCCGCCGCGACCTCGAAGCCGACGAGAACCTCGAACTCCGTATCGCCGAGACGGACCCCGGCGCCGATGGCACCGATATGTACATAGCGCTGCAATCAGCCCTCTCGGATGTCCCGCGTGATCGCATCGCCGGCGCCGTGATGATCACTGACGGCCAGATCCACGACATCCCGGAAGATACCTCAGACGCTGTCCAGCTCGGCCCGGTCCACGCAATGATCGTCGGCGGCGACGACGAAATCGACCGCAATATCGAGATCCAGTCCGTCCCCTCCTTCTCCATAATCGACCAGCGCGTCGAGATGCGCGTGCGCGTCAACGACCCAACCGCAGAGACGGTCGAAGTCGGCGTCACCATCAATGGCGAGCAACAGCCCAGCCAGACCATCCGCGTCGGCGAGCCGCAGATGATGCCGTTCACCCTGCGCAGACGCGGCGAGAACCTGATCGTGCTGTCGGTCGACGGCATCCCCAACGAACTGACGCTCGCCAACAACCTGGCCTCAGCCCGCATCTCCGGCGTGCAGGACCGCCTTCGCGTGCTTCTGGTCACAGGCGAACCCCACGCCGGCGCCCGTGTCTGGCGCGACCTGCTGAAGTCGGACCCTGCCGTGGACCTCGTCCACTTCACCATCCTTCGTCCGCCCCACAAGTCCGACAACGTGCCGACCGAAGAGATCGCGCTCATCGCCTTCCCGAAGGCCCAGCTGTTTCGCGAAAAACTCAACGAGTTTGACCTCGTGATCTTCGACCACGAACTTCGCCCCGCCGTGCTCGAAGAAGCGTATCTCAATCGCGTCGCGCGCTATGTCGAACAGGGCGGCGCGCTGCTCATCGCCTCGGGCCCGCCCTATCCCGGCGCCTACATGCTCTACAACACGCCCCTCGGCGGCGTGCTGCCTGGCCGCGCAACCGGCGAGATGGTCGATGGGCGTTTCATTCCCCAGCTGACAGCACTGGGCAAGCGCCACTCCGTCACCGCCACGCTCTCGACCGAAGGCTGGGGCCCGTGGATGCGCTACATGAAACTCGAACAGGGCAATTCCGAAGCCCTGATGCAGACGCCCAATGGCTCGCCCCTGCTGCTGCTCAATCGCGTCGACAAGGGCCGCGTGGCCAGCGTGATGTCAGACCAGCTGTGGCTCTGGGCGCGCGGCTATGAAGGTGGCGGCCCCTACGCCGAACTCATCCGCCGCACGGCGCACTGGCTGATGAAGGAACCCGAACTCGAGGAAGAACTGCTCACGCTGGAAGCCGGCGCTTCTTCAGAAGTGAAGGCTCGCCTCCAGACACTATCGGACTCGCCCCCGCCGCTGAAGATGCTCGGCCCGGACGGCGTCGAAGTCGAAACGCCGTGGACGCTGGTCTCGCCCGGCATCTATCAGGCCGCAACGCCCGCCTCTGAACTCGGCCTTTATCGCGCGACCAGCGGCAAGCTCAACGCCGTCACCCTGCGCGGCCCGACGCACCCGCGCGAATATCTCGACCTGCGCGCCACGACGGAGAAGGTTCAACCGCTCGCCAACGCCACGCTCGGCGGCGTCTACCGCCTCGGCGCCGACGGCACGCCCAACATGCCCCGCCTGCAGCGCGTTGGCGAACGCGGCCCGGCCGCCGCCGCCGACTGGTACGGCCTCCGCCGCCGCGAAGCCTACGCTGTCCGTGCGACAGAGAGCACGACGCTGCTACCAGGCGTCGTCGGCATGCTGCTGGCCTGCGCGTTCATGATGCTCGCGTGGCGGCGCGAGGGGCGTTGAAGTCGTTGCTTACCGTGGCACACCCAGCATGCCCGCCAGCTTGCCCGCACGCTCAGACAGGTCACGGATCAGCACGCGCTTCTGGTCGACCGGGCCCGGCAACTGGAATCGCCCCTCCGCCGATTTGAACCCGAAGCGATCATAGTAGTCGAGATCGCCCACCAGGATCACGGCGGCATAGCCCTGCTCGCGGCACACGCCGATCGCACGCTCCATCAGCTTGAACGCCACGCCATTGCCACGCCGGCGCTCGGCCACAGCGATCGGTCCGAGGAACGCCGCGCGGCCCGTCTCGCCCACGGTGACCGGCCAGACGCGCACGACGCCGGTGAGGCCCTCGCTGTCGACGGCGACAAGGCTCGCGTCGACAATCTTGCTGTTGCCCTCGCGCAGGCGCTCGGCCGTCTTGGCGAAGCGGCCGGGGCCGAACACGTCGTCATACAGCGCCTCGACGGCGGCAGCATGCTCAGGCGCATCAAGCGAAATGGAATAGGCGGGTGTCGTGGCAGCGGGCATAGACATGGGGCCAAAGCTCCGAAGACGAGAGTGACGAACCAACGACCGCAGCCTCTCTCTTTTGAGATCAGCCCAGGTCAGCTTGTCACCGCTGGTCGCCGTCTTCCCCCCAAACCCATTTAAGGAAGCGGGGGCCCTTCGCGCAGCCGGTTTTAGGCGGCTGCAGATAGGATCACTTGCCCCCCTGCGCAAGAAAAATTGTGGGACGGGGTTTCTCTGGACGGCCGCGCCGTGCTGATTAACCGGAAAAATCAGGAGGAAACGTCCATGGGTGTGCTCGAAGACAAGGTCGTCCTCGTCACTGGCGGCGGTAACGGCATCGGCAAGGAGACCGCACTTCTCCTCGCACGCGAAGGCGCGAAGGTCGTGGTCAACGATCTCGGCGGCGGCCTCACCGGCGGCGACGAAGGCTCCGCCGGCCCTGCCGAACCGGTGTGCCGTGAGATCCGCGCCGCCGGCGGCGAGGCGGCCTCCAACTCCGACAGCGTGGCTGACTACACGTCCGTCCAGCGCATGATCGAGCAGGCGAAGGACACGTTCGGCGGGCTGCATGCGATCGTGAACCCGGCCGGCATCCTGCGGGACACCATGTTCCACAAGATGACCGAGGAGGACTGGGACAAGGTGATCGCCGTCCACCTGCGCGGCTCGTTCAACGTCACACGCGCCTCGATCGAGCTGTTTCGGGAACAGAAGGATGGCGCCTACGTCCTGTTCACCTCCACCTCCGGGCTGATCGGCAACATCGGCCAGGCAAACTATGCCGCTGCCAAGATGGGCATTGTTGGCCTCTCCCGGATTGTCGCCATGGAAGGCGCCCGCAACAACGTCCGCTCAAACGTCATTGCCCCCTTCGCCTGGACGCGCATGATCGCCTCAATCCCGATCAAGGACGAGGCCAGCGCCCAGCGTGTCGGCCGGATGCGGGACGCGATGCGCGCCGACCAGGTCGCCCAGCTGGCCGTCGCCCTCTGCGCCGACAGCGCGAAACACGTCACCAGCCAGATTTTCGGCGTCCGGGGCAACGAGATCGTCCTGTTCGACCAGCCACGCCCGATCCGCTCCATGGCGGACCTAACCGGCTGGAATCCCCAGAAAATCCTCGACACCTGCCTCCCGGCCATGGCCCCGGATTTCTTCAAGCTGGACGCTTCGGCCGACGTCTTCCCCTACGACCCGGTCTGACTGAAAAAAAGTGCCCGGCACGCGTACTTTTTTGGAAGCGCCCGCCGGGATTTATAGTTTAGAAAGCGTTCCGTCCGCAGATCGTATGCGGAGAGGTCTTCAGCTTGCTTCCGTCCACGAAAACGCCCAGAAAACGTGAGGTCCGGCCCTGCCGGGCCGTTCGCGCCGGCGCGCCGGG
>JBEIHX010000058.1:0-8575 GCA_040381075.1 Hyphomonadaceae bacterium | reverse complement strand
TCGCCTGGACCTTCACCCTCACTGCCGCTGCATGCAACCTGATCCGGTTGCCAAAGCTGCTCGCTGCAGCGTGATCAAGCCCGGACTCCGTGCAAAATCGCCCCAAAGCGGCAAACTTCCTCCGAAAATGCCGGAAAATCGCGATCAAATCGATACATGCGCGGGCCTCGGGGGAAATTCCACCTTGCACCTGGACTATTTCCGCGGCCTGATAATCCGCCATCCCAATTGGTCTCAGCATGATGCTCGACCAGTCGATCGTGCGGATGGCCTCGACGCCGCCATCCTGGACTACCTTTAAGTCATACGACAGGCCATTGGCCCCCGTCATGCGCATGGGGTTGGTGGCGGAGTCCCAGTTGTTTGGCATTGGCAAAGCTGAAAACGTCACAGCGCCTGTGAACCCGTAGGCGCTTGTAGAGGCTGACGCGAACGTGCGTGTCTCACCATTCGGACCCAGCGGGGGCGGGAAGGGCATGACTTCGAATTGATACCCCTACATCGCCTGCTCGGTTTGCGGCGGTCCGGGGTCGCCCTCGTCGTCCCCGGAACCGTCATCCGCAGTTCCAGGCGAATACTCCGGTGACGTTGCGGCCGGCGTGACCGACGCCGCGGGGGCTGCCTGCGCGAGGGGTTGGGCGCCCTTCGGCGCCTCCTGCGAACAGCTCGCGAGCAGGAGCATGGCGACAAGCGTGAGCGGCCCAAACCCAGTGTGCATGTGGTGTTCCCCGCGCCCCGCCGGGCCGCAGGCGTGAACCTGCCGCACGGGCGAGCGTTTGGCCACGCCCGGTCAGGAGACAGGATCCTGCGACGTCAAGTCCGCACGGTCAAGCGGTTGACCAGGCGACGCAAGCCAGCGAACCCGGGTGAGGGTCGTTTGCGGCGGGCCCTGGAAGGGCTGGCGCCGCAGAAGCTTGCCATCATCCGCCCATTTTGACCTGGTCCGCCAACGGAAAGAGTTGCAGCCCCCAGCGCTCACCCCGGGGCGGCATAGGCCGGCGGCCACTCCTGCCGCCAGGTTCGTGCGGTCCCGGGCCGCGTCAGTCGGTCCTTCTCCCGGCGTCCATGCGGCTGTGTCGGGCATGGCCCCGCGCGCGATATCCGCCGCAGTTTGGCCCGACCCACGTGGTTTAGCCTCCGCACCACGCATCCGTAGCGGTCGATGTCCTCCCGCCAGGTACGCGCTTGCCTTGCCTGCAGGGGGGCGCCTCGCGCATGTCAGGCCCTGCTGGCCTTTTGAGCCACGCATATTTGACCTCTGCGCCTTTGGTGGAATGAGTGTTCAGCCTAAGTCGGCGAACGCACTCTGGCGTACGAATTCTGCTCAAGGCCTGGTCTCAGATCGAAAATACCAGGCCTTCGCCACCTCGGTCGCCACGATGTATCCCGCGACGATGGCCGCCACAGCGGCAAGTTCTGGTGTCGACAGCGGCACGAATCCGAAGAGCGCGCTCAAGCCCCCAAGGAACGGCAGGGCGAACGTGGCTGCAGCGACAACCACGGTCGACCAGATCAACAAGCGGCTGGGCCGGCTGCGGAAGGCGGGCTTGCGGGTGCGCAGGACCAGCACGACCGCAAGTTCTGTCAGGAGGGAGATCATGAACCACGACGTCTGAAACGTCCCCTGAGCCGCATGAAAGGCATGCAGCAGGACGCCGAAAGTCAGGAGGTCGAAGCCCGAGCTGATAAGCCCGAAGACAAGCATGAATTTCTGGATGCTCCTCACGTTCCAGCGTTGGGGGCGCAGCACCCGCTCCGGATCGACATTATCGCTGGAAATCGCAATCGATGGCATGTCGGAAAGGAAATTGTTCAGCAGGATCTGTTTTGCGGCCAGCGGCAGGAATGGCAGGAGCGGCGTCGCCAGCGCCATGCTGATCATGTTGCCAAAGTTCGCGCTGGTCGTGATCGAGATGTATTTGAGGGTGTTCGCGAAGGTTCGCCGGCCATCCTCCACACCGGATCGCAAAACATCCAGGTCCCGGCTCAGGAGGATGATGTCGGCGCTCTCGCGCGCAACGTCCACGGCCTCTTCCACCGAGATTCCGACATCCGCCGCATGCAATGCGGGGGCATCGTTGATCCCGTCGCCGAGATAGCCCACCGAATGGCCTGTGCGCTGCAGGGCGCGCACAATGCGTTCCTTCTGTTGCGGGTCGGTTTCGACAAACAAGTCTGTCTCCGGGGCAAGGCGCCACAGCGCCTCGTCGTGCAGACCTGCGATCTCCTCACCCGTCAGCATGGAGGTCGCATCGAGGCCGACAGCCTGCGCCATATGCGCGGTCACATAGCGATTGTCGCCGCTGATGACCTTGATCGCGACGCCGAGGCGGGCGAGGTCCGCAATCGTCGCCTTCGCTTCCGGTTTGGGAGGGTCGAGAAAAATAAGGAACCCCTGGAAGGTCATGTCCCGTTCGTCAATGCGGGTGTAGTCAGCCTTGATCGCGGCCCTGCGCGTCGCGACCGCGAGTACGCGAAACCCTTGTGCGCCTTTCGCCCTGAAGACGGCCTCGAGTTCCGCTCGCACCCCGTGGTCCAGGGGAGCCTCGACACCGTTGCGCTCCACCAGGGAGCAGATGTCGAGCACGTTTGAAACTGCACCTTTGGTGATGAACAGGTGGTAGGCCGGCGTGGCGCCTTCAGCCACCACAATCGTCAACCGGCGTCGCATGAAGTCGTAGGGAATCTCATCGATCTTTGTGAGGCCGTCGGTGCTCAACCCGGCGCTTGTCCCGGCGGCTGCGATCGCGGCGTCGAGCGGGTTATCGATCCCGGTCTCGAAGGCCGCATTTATGAAAGCGAGACGGCGCACCTCCTGCGAGGGTTCGTTGGCGGCGTTCACCACCGCCTGCAGAATGATGCGCCCCTCGGTAAGCGTGCCTGTCTTGTCGGTGCAAAGAATGTCCATGCTGCCGAGGTTTTCGATGGCGTCGAGCCGCCGCACGATGACGCCACGTGTGCTCATGGCGCGTGCGCCGGCCGAGAGCGTCACGCTGATGATCGCGGGCAGGAGTTCCGGCGAGAGTCCGACGGCGAGGGCGACTGCAAACAGCAGCGACTCGATCACCGGACGCTGTAGCAGCAGGTTCATCGTGAGCACAAACAGGACGATCACCACCATCACGCGGATGAGGAGGTAGCCAAACTGACGAACCCCGCGGGCGAAGTCGGTCTCGGGCTGGCGCGCCCGAAGCCGGGCTGCGATCGCACCGAACTCGGTGCGCCGACCTGTCTTGACTGCGAGCACCCTGGCCGTGCCGCTGCGCACCGATGCGCCCAAAAAAACGCAATTCGTCCGCTCCGTGATCGGGGCGTTGGCCTGGATGGTCCCTGGCCGCTTCTCGACAGGGAAGGGCTCGCCGGTCATGCTCGCCTCGGTCACGAGGAAGTCCGCCGCCTCGATCACCACACCGTCGGCGGGAATGAGATCGCCGGCTGACAGCAGGACGATATCGCCAGGCACGACAGTGCTGACAGGAACCTCCAGCGTTGCGCCATCGCGAATGACCCGGCAGGTCAGCGCAAGGCGCTTCTTCAACGCCTCTGCTGCTGCAGACGCCCGATATTCCTGGAAGAAACCCAGCAGGGCGCTGCCCACCACGATCGCAAGGATGATTCCGGCGTCGATCCATTGCTGGAGCACAAGTGAGATCGCTGCAGCAAACGCCAGGATGCAAGCGAGAGGGCTTTCGAACTGGCGGAGCAGCAGGCGCAGGGCGCTCACCTGCGCCGCATCCTCGACACTGTTGGGGCCGGTTATGGCGAGTTGGGCTATCGCACGCGTGGAGGCAAGACCGGACGGGCCAGATCCCAGGGAAGCGGCCAGGATTGCATGGTCCACGCTCCAATAGGGAGTGCTATCGTCGGCATCCTGCATCCGCTCCATCCGATCTTCCGGGTCACCGCCCATGAACCGCGTGTGCAATCCCGCCTGCGCGCGTTTGATGCGCGCGGGGCAGTTTGCGGCGTCTGCGTCCAATCCGGTTTGCGATCGCGCAGACGTGCCGGATCCGGTCAAAGACGCGACCCGCCAGATCGCATGGTGCATCATGGGCCAGCAGCGCTCTGGCGGTGGTTTGAGGCTGGCCGGCGCGCCGCACTTCAGGTCGGGGCGGCGCCGGTTACGCGCGCCGTGGCGGTTGCGTCCGGGACAAAGCGCGTGTGGCTTTGGCTGCAGATCCCCACCAGCGTCCCTGGTGTGATGTTGCAGGGCGCTATGTCGCCCCTCTCCAAACGACGAGGGGACGGTGCTCCGCCGCCGCGACCGTCAGGTCCGCCCGCTCGGGCCCAAGGGCGTGAATACGGTGCTGGGCGCCTGTTCCTCGCAATGGCGGGCGCCTTCACATCGCAAACAGCAGCACCGCGCCCCGGCTTGCGGAACGCCGCGGGCACGACCGGCGGCGTGATGTAACGCCCCTGGCTACGCGCCGATCTCCTGAAGCCTGTCGCCCTCCAGGCGCACCAAGACCGGGTCAGCGCACGTCCTGATCCAGTGCCGCCGGCGGGCTCCCACCACTGCGTGGAGATCACCTCTCCAACGCGTGCGCTGACCCCGCCCTGCTCCGTGGCCGCCAGACGTTGCGTGGCGTGGTTGCTGCAGATCGCAGTGTTTGGGGCGTTTCATCCAACCGGCTGCTGCGGTTGCGTCAGGCGCCATCGACCGCAAAGGCGTCCCGATAGAAGGCCCATTGCCGGTCACCCAGGGCGGTCAAGACCGCCATCGGGTCGTGGCCGACGCCGGGCAGGACAATCCAGTCGTGGGGGATTTCCAACCGTGTCAGATAGACGTGGAAGTCCTGGTTGTTCTGCAGGGTCTCGTCCCGGTCGCCGACAACCAGCCGCAGGCGCGTGTCCCTGGCGAGGGCGGCTGCATTCTGTGCCGCATAGCGGCGCGGGCTCACCGCCTGGAAGCGGTCCTGGCCGCCGCCATAGACATCCCTGAGGAGGTCTTGCGCCTGGACCCTGCTGGCGCGTGGGGTCCTGTCCAGCGTCTCCTGCATCGGTCCGGCGCCCATGATGGACACATTGGCGAACAGCTCGGGGTAACGAAATCCGAAGCGCGCCGCCCCATAGCCGCCCATGCTGAAGCCATCGAGCAATCGCCCCTTACGGGCGGCAATCGTGCGCCAGTTGGCATCGATGTGGGGACGCAGTTCGTGGACGATGACTGTCTCCAGCGGGGCCCGACCATTCGCCCAGTCGACGTACATCCCCATCCGCAGCCCGTTGACGAAGACCATGAGCACGGGTGGCGTCTGCCCGGCAGAGATGGCCGCATCCAGGAGCGCGGACAGTCGTGCAATGCCCGCGACGCCGCCGCCGGCGCCATGCAGCCAGTAGACGACAGGGAACCGTCGGGTAGAGGCGGATGTATAGGCCGGAGGCGCATAGACGTGGAAGCTGACCTCGGTTGCCGCGGCCCGGCTCAGGAAGGTGTGGAAGGACAGGCCCGGGCCTTCGACCCTGGGGGTCACCCACTGCAGTGGCGGGAGGGGGAGCATCTGTCCCGACGACTGGGTTGGCTCTGCCTGTGAGGCGCCCCCTGCGGCGAGGCCGACAAGGGAAGCGCCGAGGCTCAGAAGATAGGCTCGCCTGTTCAGTGGATTGGACCTCAGGATGGACATTCAGATCACCTTTAAACCGAACAGTGCGCGATTTCCGTCGCCGGGCGAGAGCCGATAGACAGCCGCGAACGGTCCACTCAGGGAGCGCTGGGGGCGCTGACCTGTCAGGCGGCGCAACGTCACGTCCTGACGAGCGGTCCAACACCAGGCCGTGAGCTGTAGTGTCTGACACTTTCAACCCGCCGGACACCCGCCACGCCGGGAACGACTGTCAGGGCATAGACAAAAAACGACACTCTTCGACATCTCCAGACGAGCCGACGGGTTACGTCCAATCGGGTTCTTCAATCGCGTCGGTCAAGTGGCTGTCTTCAACCTGCCGGCCCGGTCGGGGTCATGGTTCTCTCCGGGGTCGGCTCTTGGCCGCCGCATGATGGCGTTTTGGACGGGGGATCGATCGAAAGTGGTGTTCGCGGTGGCGGCAAAGCCGACCCGCAGCGAACGGGAGCGACCTGATCCGCGCCATCGTCCCGACCGGGACGTTTGGTGAAGGGCGCCGAGCTTGTGATCATGCCACGGCTCGTTTCGGATTGAACTCCAGGTTTGCCTTCCACATAGCATGCAAAATCGTGGCGAGCTTCCTGGCGACGGCGACATTCGCCTTCTTGCAGCCGGACACCTTTGTGATCCTCAGGCCCCAGTCCCGCAAGTCACATTGGCCGAGAGTGTGCGTTAGGGCTGGCGCGCTTTCCGTTCGTGCGCGATCTGGCCGGCTTTGCTTTTCTGCCCAGCCTTCGCTTGATCCCAAACACCCGCGCGACCTCGCCGCATGCCGCTGGATCGCCAATGGCGAAAACCTGCTGCTCTTGGGTCCGCCCTGCGTCGGCAAGACCCATTTAGCTGTGGCGCTCGGGCTCGAAGCCATCCTTGCCGGCTATGGCGTGCTCTTCATCTCCGCGGCGGCTCTGGTGGCGCAATGATCGAAGGCCCACGAGCCCGGTGCGCTCGACGACAAGCTCGCGTCGCTGGCCAAGCCGAAGCTCCTGATCATCGACGAACTGGGCTATCTGCCGTTCGAGCCAAACGCTGCACATCTTTTCTTCCAGCTCATCTCGCGCCGCTATGAGAAGGGCGCCGTCCTCATCACATCCAACCGGGCCGCGGGCGATTGGGGCGAAGTGTTCGGCGCCACCGTCGTCGCCACCGCGATCCTCGACCGGCTCCTGCAACACAGCGCCGTCGTCGCGATCCGCGCGGAGTCCTACCGGCTCAAGGAAAAGCGCCGCGCCGGCATTCTGCAGAAGGCTGGCGCAGCGGAACCAAACAACAAGCCATAGTCAGCAAAGGGGGACGTTTACAATGTCGCCGAAGGGGAGGCGCCCCTTAACGGTCTGCGGTGGGTGTGGCTAAAGTCCTGAGCGGTTGGATTGGTCAAGCCGGTTTGGTGGGGGCCGACTATGTCCTGGTTCGCCGCAGGCTGTGGCCGGAGAGGTTGATGCGATGGGCATTATGCGCGACGCGATCGAGGATAGCGCCGGCGTAGGTGGGGTCGCCGATTAAGTCGCGCCACTTGTCGACGGGCAGCTGGCTTGTGATGATGAATGACCTTCGTCCATAACGCGCCTCCAGGAGCTCCAGACGGTCATGGCGGGCGCAGGCGGCGAGCAAGGCGAGCCCCCAGTCGTCAAGGACGAGGACATCGGCCCTGCAGAGGCTGCGCATCATGCGGTCATGGCGGCTGTCGCCGCGCGCCAATGCGAGTTCGGCAAAGAGTTGGGTGCGCGCTGGTATAGTGCTGAGTGATTGTCGCGGCCGGCCCTGTGCGCAGGCGTGCAGCCTGTCAGGGCGACAAGCGCCATGGCGCAGGTGAGCAGTCCGCGCGGCAGTCGGCGCGCCGGGTTTCGCCTTGGCCTCGCCTGCCGTGGAGCAACGCTACACTGCGAGTGACCTCGCACGGGAGGCGCTCCAATCAATGCGTCCGTGACGCGTTTCCCGCGGTGCATCCTGCTGTCCTTCGGGCGCAGCATGCAACAGGGCTCTGCGCCGGGCGATGGCGCTACCAGCCCCGCCTGGCGCAAGCGTCTGCGCCGGCCGCCACGTCCGGCGAGGACCACCCCCGGGCAATGGCGGAGGCGAGAGGCGGCGGCCCAATGTTGCGCGATCGGCTGTGCTGTCCCGGGCGCCGCCGTGAGCGCAGCGAGCGTTGCCGGAAGCACCTGCCGAACTGCATAAGCGGATCGCCGAGATCGACCCGCACCTCAACCGACCGTTCGACGCCATCGAGTCAGGTGTCGCCGATCTCGACGCGGCCGGCCTGAAAGAGCGCATCCCCGGCCTCAAGGCGATGCGCCAGCAAGCCAGCGCCGACGCCGAGCGCGCCCAGGCTGCCCTCGACCACATCGAAAATCAGGCCGTCAGCCTGGAGATGGTAGGGACCTTCGCCAGCGCAGCCCGTAGGCGCATCCGGCTGGACAGCGGCGGTTACCGCCGCGACTACCTGCGCGCCCTGGCCCAGCGCGTCGAGGTCGCGGACACTGAGGTCCGCATCATGGGATCGAAATCGGAACGACTGCGCAACCTGGTCACCGCCTCGGGCGGCAAACCCGGCGTAGCCGGAGTTCGCAGTTCTGTACCGAAATGGCGTGGGCGAGGCTGCTCGAACGTCCGACCCTCACCTCGGCGCAGTCAGGTCGCGATTGCGCGTACGAGCGCTCCGCCGGCAGTCGCGAGACGGCCGTCATTCGTCCAGAGCCCCGCACAGGCATGTCGTTGAGCGCAGGCAAGATGCATCGCATCGGGCATCTTTAAACCAAACCGCGCCCGAAGGCGTGCGGCGTCCATAAAGATGCTTTCGTTCATGTCGAGCGTGATGAGAGTCTCGAAGAACGCTCGATATAGGCCTTCGAGAGGAAAGTCGCCCCTGCGCATTGGCCCGATGAGGCACTCCGCCTTGACCAGCGGCGAGATTGCAAAGCGCGCATCCGGCTCGGCGGACACGTTGCGCCGCACCG
>JBEIHX010000057.1:0-8645 GCA_040381075.1 Hyphomonadaceae bacterium | reverse complement strand
GGCGGCGGCGCGCCCCGCTGCACGCCGCCTGCGTCGCGCGCTGGCGGCGGCGCGCGAAAGCGAGGCGCTGGCCGTCCTGGCGCACTCATTGTGCGACGATCTGCCCGACAGGCCGGCGGCTGTCCTGCGGGCGGCCTTCGGGGCCGGGCTCTTCGCAGCTCCGGCGGATTGCGCGCCAGCCGGTGTCGGTCAAAGCCCGGGTCCGGGCGGCGCTGGCGGTCCCGCCGGGGCGCCGCCCGCCGGGTGGCGCGCAGATCTGGAGGCGCTGGCGGGCGGGCTGACGGCGGTGCGCGGGAGGGCGCGGGAGGCGGATCTTGCAGAGGGGCTGACCGCGACATATCGGCGGGCGCGTCATCGCGGGCGCAGGGCGTTGCGCAGCGGCGGCGTGCAGGACCTGCACGCCTGGCGCTCGGCCGTGACTGACCTTCGATACCAGCTGGACCTCATCACGCCGGCCTGGCCGGCCATGCTGGGCGCCTGGTCGAAGGCCGTGCGCCGGTTGCGCGCACAGCTCGGGGCGTACAATGATCTCGCCGACCTTGCCGCGCATCCCGCGCTGCGCGCCGCACCGGCGGATGCGCGACGGGCCATCCTGCGCCTCATCGCCCGGCGGATGCGCCGGCACAGGGCGCGCGCGGCCGCCGCCTATGACCGCCTGTTCGCCGAGCGGCCGGGCGACTTTCGCCGACGCATCGCCGCCATCCTGGAGACCGGACTTCCGGAGGCCGGTCTGCAGGACGCTGCGTCTGGCGGTCGGTGATCGCCTGCACACGCAAGCGACTTCGTCTGGTGGGAGCACACGATCTGTCCGGTCTTTGTTGCGGCCCAGGTGGTTCCGGTAAGGGCGGCTTTCCGGAAAGATCCGCACAGCAGAGGGGCCGTGGCGGCCGCAACCCGGCGGTGGCTGGCCCGGGGTCTGCCTTGCTGTTCGGCGACCAATCCGGAACGGCCCCAGGCGACGAACTGCCTGCTGCACCTCATCAATCCTGCGTTTCCGAATAGAAGCGCTATAGGACCGCCTTGTTTGCCGTGGCCTGTGCAGACTGATGTCGGCGCGCGCACGAAAAACGCCGCCCCTGCATGGGGCGGCGTCTGATAGTCAAGCAAGGCGACAGCAAGGGGGGCCCCACCGCGCCCGAACTGCTTAGGGAGAGCTAGAGGAAATGGCGGCAATAACCGCGACCGCCGCGCCCCCAACAACAACTGCTGGTATTACTTCTAAACACATAAACGAGCAGTCGTTTTTCGGAGGAAAATTTTGTCGAGACTGAGGACGAAACACTCGCCGTCTCAGCAGCGCAGAGCGTTGCAGCCACAGTCAGGCTCTGCAAGCCCTCGAGCTTCTTCTGACAACCGCCTACGCCTGCCAGACTGACGGAGGCGTCTGCCCCAACCAGGATCAGATCGCCGACCTGCAGCGCTGTGCCCGGGGTGACGGGGAATGTCGCGTTGGCGCGCATCCCGACAACCGCCCCTTCAGGGCCCGAGACACTCAGCACAGAGCCGGCGTTCTGCGCGAACGCGCCCGGCGCGAGGGCTGCGGCCAATACGCCAGCGACAAAAATGTTCTTAAGTTTCATAGGACATCCCCAAAGTGCGCGATTGCACCGCCGTACGCCATCGGGCCGCGCGCACGCAGATCTTTTAACTCTCTTCCGACGTGCATCTGATCGCCTGCGCAGTCAAGCCGGTATTCGCCCCCGTGTAGGGAGCGCACGATCTGTCCGGTTTTTGTAGCGGATGATTTGTCCGGCGTTTTGGCGGCCAGGGAGGCGCTCGATGCGCCGGACGCAACAGCTGCCGGGCCTTCGGATGTTGAAGCTGAGAGATGTGTTGAGCCGTTGGGAGTCTGGTGTTTTGAGCCAGGCGGAGGCGGCGGAGATTTTGGGCATGAGCGAGCGCACCTTTCGCCGCTGGAGCCGTCGCTATGAAGCGGATGGAGAGGAAGGGTTGATCGACCGCCGGCTCGGCAGGGCTTCTGGCCGGGCGGTGAGTGCGGCTGAGCGGGCCGGGGTGGAGGGGCTTTTTCGTGAGCGCTATCAGGGCTTTACGGCCAAGCACTTTCGCGGGGCGCTGGTCGCCAGGCACGGGTTTGGCTGGGGCTACACCTGGACCAGGACTTTCCTGCAGAGCCGCGGCTTGATCGCAAAAGCCAAGACCCGCGGCGCCCATCGCTGCAAGCGACCACGCCGGCCGATGGAAGGCATGATGCTGCATCAGGATGCGAGCAAGCATGTCTGGCTGGCTGGCCAGCCGGCGCTTGATCTTGTGGCGACGATGGACGACGCGACGCGCGAGATCACCTCGCTGTTTCTGAGCGACTATATCCAAGTGCTGCGGCTCTTGGAGATTTTTCAAATTCCCATCGTGGCCGCCGCGATCGAAGACGCGATCCTGCTCAACGTCATTGGTTTTGACGCCGTCAAGCAGCTCGCCGTCGCCAAAATCGAAAAACCAGCCCCAGCATTGAGCCCGGAGCAATATCCATTTCTGCCGCGCGCTGATGTGCGCACCACAAAAGCCGCCGACTACATGGCGTTGATCAATCGGAGCGCCGCATGATGACGCCTGCAGCTGCCGATACGCCGCAAGTGCTTCTGGCGCATCATCTGCGCAAGCTGAGGCTGCCGACCTTTCAGCGCGAATATGACAAGGTCGCCAAGGAGGCCGCGAAAGAAGGGCTCGACCATCCGCGTTATCTGTTGCGCCTGGCCGAGCTGGAATTGATCGACCGCGAGCGACGCATGGTGGAGCGGCGTATCCGGGCGGCGAAATGTCCGGCGGTCAAATCCCTCGACACCTTCGATGTCACGGCGCTGCCCACGCTCTCACCGAGCCGATGGTGCTGGAGCTGGGGCGCTGCGAATTCGTCGTGGCGCGCGAAAACATCATCGCGCTCGGCAGCAGCGGCGCGGGCAAGACGCACATCGCGCTTTCGCTGGGCCTTGCCGCTTGCCAGCGCGGCTTCTCGGTCGCCTTCATCACCGCGGCATCGCTCGCCTCGCAATTGATGGAGGCGCGCGATGAGCGTCGCCTTTTACGCCTGCAGCAAACATTGGCCGGCGTGCAACTGCTCATCGTCGATGGTGAGCCGGATCAGAAATCGACGCGGGGCGGCGATTTCCCGGCGAACGGCTACGTGCCGCTGTCGCAGACCGGTGCGGAATTGCTCTTCGACATCTTCAGCCGGCGCTATGAGCGCGGCGCGACCATCATCACCTCCAATCTGCCGTTTGAGGATTGGACCAGCGTCTTTGGCTCCGAACGCCTCACCGGAGCGCTGCTCGACCGCCTGACCCACCACGTCGTTCGGCGACTTACGCGGCCTTCGGCCACTGTTCGCCTCACCCTGGAAATGACCGGCGAAAGCTGCCGGCTGAAAACCTCATCGGCCCGCAAGCGCCGCAGGGCCAAATCGCCCTGCGAAACCGCCGAGGCCATTGACCCCGACACCGGCGAAATCCTTAACGCCTGACCCCGCCCAAATCGCCGCTGCGCATGGAAAGGGCCCCCGGGGGCCCTTTCCATGCGCCAACGATGACGCGGTGTGGCATGTTTTTCGGGCGCCGCCTGGTACACTTTTCGAACGCCACGTGGCCGGTTTTTCGGGCGCCGTTGACAGCCAGCGTCGCTTCTGCGCGCACCCAACGGCTCTCGACCGACTTTCCCGACCACAGCACCAGGACGGCTTTCGCTGCCTTCAGCGCCCTCTCGGTCACCTGATCATAGGCCTCGCCGGTGCGCAGCCCCACATCCCGCCAGACCTTGAAGCACTCGCCCTCAAACGCCTCCGCGAACAGCTTCGCGCGGGCCTGATCCTCGCGGTTATACGAGAGGGGAAGATGTCGGGGGCGGTGGTCATGGACTTCGCGCGCTGTCGATATCCGTTTGGGCGAAGTCCGAGCCAACAAACAGCAAAGCGCAGGGCGCAGATTTCGCCAGCGCATAGGCAAAACAATCGCCAATATTCAGTCCTGCGGGGTGAACGCCCTTGCCCCATGTGTCGTAGGCGTCAGCGACCATCGTGGCGCTCGCGTGGGTCACTGGGGCAATTGCCGCGCCCAGCCCGTCAATCAACGACGCCATCGCCTCGCCAACGCCACGCCGGCGGGCGACGATCAAAGCCTCCGCCACTGTCCCTGCCGAGATCATCAGCTCATCGGCGCGCGCGAGCGCGTCCGCGACAGCGTCCGCCTCCGGTTCATCCAGAATGATCGCCATCAGCGCGGAGGTATCGAGCACAATCATTTCGGAAGGCCGTCATCGCCATAGAGGAAATCCTGGCTGCGGGCCGCATCCGGGCCGCGGCTGGCCTTGGCGGCGGCGGCGCGGGCGGCGGCGATGGCGCGGCGGCGCGCTTGCGTACTGACTGGGGCGTGGATCGGCGCGATGCGCGCAACCGGCTGGCCATGCCGGGTCAGCACGATTTCCTCGCCCTCCTCCGCGCGGCGGACGAGGTCGGTGAGCCGGGCCTTGGCGTCAGACACGGGGACATGCATAGCGCTTCTCCAAGAACACCATGATAGTCCAAACATTGGTCCAAATCAATGAAACGATGGATGGGTGCGGTCAGCTGGCCGCCTGCGCCGTCTCGTCCCAAACCTTGCGGTAGATCGCCAACGCGGGCGCCATCATTGCGAATGCTTCAGGGGCCAAGATCCGGCGGCAAGCCTTTTCCCAGCCGTCCGGCGTCGCTGCGTCGATGCCCAAACTGCGGCAATGGCAAACGACGTCCAGAGCCTCGGCGTCGCGCCCCAACAACGCCAGACACGCCGCCTTCACCCCAGACGGAAACCCGCAACGCTTGCAGGACGAAACCATGGACGCTTGAACAAAACCGGAAAACCGGACACTTCGAGTGCTACATGCACCGGACAACGTCAGGCGCTCTCAACAAGCAAGCGACTTCGTCTTGCCTTCGCCGATGGGATCGTACATAAGCGTCGACCTTACGCGGGCTGGAAACGGTCCGTGACCCAGGATGCGGGCGTAGCTCAGGGGTAGAGCATCACCTTGCCAAGGTGAGGGTCGGGCGTTCGAATCGCCTCGCCCGCTCCAAAAAAGCTAAGCAACTCAAAGGGTTGCGGATGGTCGCGGAAGCGCCGGCCGGAGCTTTTTGCGTTTTGGGGTGGAATTGGGGCACACATCGGGGCGGCTGCCCATGCTGGCGGATGCCGGCAGATGCGGGAATTTGGGGGTCTGTGCCCCAATTGGCGGGTGGTCGACACTCACCCTTTGGCCATCGCTTTTGCGAACTTTGGGACCGTCTTGCTCAATCGGTCTATAAGCGCCTGCGGCGTCTGGGGCGGCGTCTCATAGTCAGCCGCAATCTCGCTGATAATCTCATGGAAGAGGGACGGTGCAAGGTCATGGAGATGGCACAGGAACTGGTCGGCCGTCTGAGGCTCAAGCCCGCCACGAAGCCCCTTGAAATGTTTCACATTGTTAGTGACGATGACTTGGGCCCCGACAAACACGCCGACCGCTGCAACGTGGCGGTCCTTTGCCTGGTTCGGCATTGCTTCCGATAAGTGTTGATACCCGTCTGTCATCGCTTCCGGGAACTCAGTCTCGATGTGGCGGCGCAACCGCGCCGTCTTCGCAACCGTCAAACCGGCATGTCGCTGCAAAGCCCTGGTGAGTTCGTCCAATATCTCTCCAGACCAAAATGGCTGGCAGATGCCCTTATCAGCGGCTCGCAGTAGAACGTCCCGCAAGAGGGCGGGATAAAGCACATTTGCGTCGAGTACAGCCCGAAACGACGGCCAGTCCATTACTCCTCGCCGCCTTTCGGAAACTCGTCGGGGCCGTCCGCCTCTTCGCCAATTCTGGTCAGATCTCGCAAACCGCGCCGGCGATGGGCATCACGCTTGTGTTTGTAGGCGAGTAGATCGTCCATGCGGATGCGGCGATGCGTGCCAGTCTTCTTGAACGCCAGCTCACCAGCCTCAAGGAGCCGGACCAGATACTGCCGGGACATGTTCAGCATGTCCGCCGCCTCTTGGGTGGTCAGCTCCTGATGTAAGGGCACAATGCGGACACTGCCCCCGCTTGCCAGGATGTCGGCGGTTGCCCTTAACACTTCGAACATCGCCGGCGGAATCGGGATTTGCTCCTCGTTTGGCCCGACCAACAGGCAGCCCTTCTTCCGCTTTTTTGCGGCCGGGAGGCCGAGTTCAAGGGCTTCCATGAAGTGCGAGAAGGCCGCGATCCGGTCATGGTCGAACGCTTGCGGCTCGATCGTGAACGGGGCGGCGCGATCGGCATCCTTCAGGCGCGCGACGGCAGACATGGCGTAGGTCCCTTCAGCGATTGGTTAACAAATCACTAACGACTTGCTAGCCTATTATCGCTACAAGCGCAACTAACATCGCCTTAAACGCAACTGCGACTCGTGGCAGTTTGCCAGCATGGACGTCAGTCTGAGCTACATCATGTGGATGGCCGGAGCCATTCGGCCTGCTGTGCACGAGGCCCCCACAGGGCGCACCGTCGAACAGGGCATTGCAATCCGCAAGCAAGAGAACGAACGATATGGCTTGGGAGGGGCCAATGAGTCCGATCGAGACATTTTTCAAAGCTGTGACCGCAACTTACAAGACCGGCGCCGCCACCGAGCATTCATACCGGCCTGCGCTGAAAGCGCTTTTTGACTCCGTAGACGCTCAGGTCACTTCACTCAACGAGCCGAAGCGCGTCGCGGTCGGTGCGCCGGACTTCTATTTCAGCCGTGACAGCATCGTTGTCGGTCACTGCGAGGCAAAGGACCTCGGCATTGACCTCAAGGTCATGAAAGACGCAAACGCGGAGCAGAAGAAGCGTTATGTCGAGGGGCTTCAAAACCTCATCTACACCAATTGCCACCACTGGATTTGGTATCGCGACGGCGAATTGAAGCATGAAGTTCGGATTGCGGAGTTTGGCGCCGGCCTTGTCGCAAAGCCTGAGAAGTTCGCCGACCTCGAAAACTTGTTGCGCGAATTCATTGCGCAGAGCCCGCAGACCATCACGTCATCGCGAGACTTGGCTGCGCGCATGGCGGGCAAAGCAGCGCTGATCAAAGACATCCTCTTTAGATCGCTTGAGGAAGATCAGGCTGGCGCCACCGAACTGATGACGCAGTACGAAGCCTTCAAACAGCACCTGACTCACGACATCTCAATCGCAGATTGGGATCATCCAACGCGCTTGCCCGCCGCGTCGATCACCAGCGTTCCATCCTCTTTGTAGAGCGGGTCAGGCGGCAATTGGTCGAGAAGATCGAGCACTGTTTCCGACGGGCGGCACAGTTTCACGCCCTTTGGCGTACAGAAGTACTTCTGACGGGGTCTGTTTACGCTCTGCCGTCAACTTGCGCAGTTGCGCCGCAAGCTCTTCAAGTGAGGCCTCGGGCTCCACGCTTAAGGCTTCGCGGAGGATTTCGCGATGCTCGGCCTCGGCGGATCGGCCATGGCGCTGGGCCCGCCGTTATAGCCGGGCAACCAATTCCTCGTCGAGATTGCGCACATGAAGGCTTGTAGCCATGACGGACCCCGCAGCTCGATAAAGAATGAGATAAGTGATTGCAGTGATGCATTGAGACGGCACCACTGCAACCGCTGCTCAGGCATGAAGCCGAGCCTCGATGAACGCCGCGATGTCGGCGTACCGGTACTTCACCGTTTAGCGGCTCAAGCGCACGAGCCACGGTTCGCCGCCTTCGTGGCGACAGCGGGCGAGGGTCGAGGTGGAAACGCCCAACATGTCGGCGGGCGGTGTCTTGTGGGGTGAGCAGGGCATTGGGGTCGATCTTCACGAATGTTTTCGGCCTCACGGAGAACGAGCGACAAAAGGGGCGAGCGGGCCGCGTCTTGGGCGAACGCTACCTGGTACACTTTTCGAACGACACGTGGCCGGATCTTCGGGCGCCATTGACAAGATGATATGGGAATCTGCTGGAGGTGCGCGGCTCACTGCCCGATAGCTTTTTACCATTTCACAACCATCTGCCAGCGCGACAATCCCAACGCGACAGCGGTCCGTCGTTGGCGATCGCAGCAAGGAGCGGCGCTGTGAATGTCCTGATCTCTGTGATGAGGCCGGTCAAATCCTTGGGCGCAGCGGTCGCGTCAATTCGGTCCCTGGCGAAGGCGGCCCAAAGGCGCTGTTTGTCTGCGTCGCCAGCGAATAGGTTAGAGAGCGCAACGGGTTCTGAAGCAGGAATGATCGTACCTCGCCGACTGAACGTTGCCTTCAGCGCAGAGATCAGCATCCGGCCGTCGAAATCAAAGGACTGAGAGATCGCCCAGACGTCGAAGAAGTCTTTGATGCGCGTCGTGGCCACCCCAAGGGAAACCATGGCTTCTAGTTTTTCGGCGATAACGGTTTCAGGTGGATAGGCGCGTAGGTTTGGCGCAGGCATTTGCAGGATCGTCGGGAATTTCACATCTATCGGTCCCGGTGTGACCGCGTCGCCAAATCCGACATCCACTTGCATGCGAAGGCGGGCCCGCCCGAGCATTGCGTCAAACCGAAGTGCAACGCCTGAATAGTCTGTCGCCGGCCGCAGCGGGGAGGTGTTTATGGCGTCAGTATTAAAGTTCAAGCCGTCGGGTTCCGCGATTGGGATCGCGCAGATTTCGCGAAACACTGTGACGAGAGCGTCC
>JBEIHX010000056.1:0-8905 GCA_040381075.1 Hyphomonadaceae bacterium | reverse complement strand
GGCCTGGAGGTCAGGGCGTTGACGGGGCGGTGGATGGCGGCGCCGTCGTGATGCCAGGGCATGCGCCAGACGAGGGTCTGGCCGGACTGGTTGGCGGTCTCGATGGCGGCGAGGATGTCGGCGGTGATGCGGGCGTAGATGCCGGCGCGTTCGGCGGATGCGGGGGACGGAGGGTTCATGGTGAAACTCCCGGAGAAGGGCAAACCAGAAAGCCAGGGGCGCTGACCGATGCCGGGCCCTGCCGGGCCCGGCAGGGATGGCGTCAGGCGGAGGCGGCGGGTGCGTGGGCCCCGGACACGGCGGCTGCCGGGATGGGCCGTGCGAGCCTCTGGAAGGCGGTGAGGATGAAGCTGTGGCCGGTGACGGCGGTGTCGCCGACCTGGCGGCGGCGCGGTTCGATGCGGCCGTCGAGGGTGACGCTGGCCCCGACCTCGATCTCGGCGCGGATCGCCCGGCTGAGGGTCTCGTCGAAGCAGACGACGGAGAGCCATTCGGTTTTGGTCCAGGCGCTGAGGGGATCGTCCGGCCGGCCGTCGACGCGGCGGTCTGCGGCGATGGAGAGGCGCAGGATGGCGGGGGCGGACTTGACCTGGTCGATGCGGCCGATGCGGCCCTGGAGGATGAAGCGCAGCATGGGGATGAAACCTTTGGCCGGGATGCTCCGGCGAGCGGCGCGGGGCCTCCCGCGATGGGACGCAGGCCGCATGCGGGTGTGAGGGCGCGCGCAAGGGGGCGGCATGGCCGCCCGGCAGGCTTGCCCCTTGCGCGCGACCGCCCGCGTGCGAGGACGCGCACCAGAGAGCGGGGGGCCTGCGACGCCGGACAGACCCCAGGCACAGCCGGATCAGCCCTGGAGCGTGAAAGCGTTCAGGGGACGGCGCAGGCTTTCGGACAGTCACCGCCCGCAGGACTGCAGGGGGCTCGTCGGGGCATTCTTGCGCCGGACCAGGGCGGACCATCCTGCGCAGCGGTCAAACCCGGCGCCGAACTTGCAGTTGCAGTCTGACGCAGACGAGACTCATCGCGTGAATCGACCGGGGGTGGCGTCCATATGACCGACGGTACGGACGGTGTGGGCCATGTCAGCCCAGGCGGACCAGGCGCAGTCCTGGCGGGCTTCGCCCTTGGGACCGGTTCTGGCGCAAACGGCTCTGATCCCCACGGTGCGGGTTGCGATGGCGACGCCCGCGCGCGCAGGGGCGGGGGCCGTCCGGGCGAGATGCGGCTGACGGCGCCCGCGGGCCTCGCCCTGGACCGGATTGATGCGTGCTTACTGCTCGCCCAGTACGATGATGCAAGCGCGCCGGCGCGCACCCTGTCTGCAGCATCCGGGCTGTCGCCCAATGCGGTCCTGGAGCGCCTGCGCCGGCTTGTGCGCAGCGGGGCGTTGCTGCGTCGGGTGGGCGAGATTGACGAGGGGATGTTTGCGGCGTGGCCGACGTTCCTGGTGTTCGTGACCCTGACGCCGGCGGGCCGACGGTCGCGGGCGCTGATTGATCAGGCGATCCGGGATGCGCCGGAGATCATGGACGCGACGGAGATGCCGGGGGACGAGGACCTTGTGCTGAGGGTTGCGGTCCCGACGGCGGCGCATTGGATGGGCGTGCAGCGCCAGCTGGATCCGGGCGGGCGCCTGATCGACCAGGTGCGTCTTCGCCTGATGGGCGGAGCGATCAAGCGTGGCGGGCCGCATCCCCTGCTGATCGCGGCGGCGCGGTGAGGGGGACTGGGCTTGGAGGGGCCGGAGGGGCTCTGACCGGCAGCTCTTTCGCCCGATCAGGCTCTGCCACGGCGTTGAAACATCGAAGCGCTCGCAGGCCCGCACCAGTCGACACAGCGGCCCACCCACCCGCAAAATCCCAATACATCCAATTATGAAACGGCGTTCCCCCCGGTTCGCAGCCCTCCTCCGCGAGGCGGGAGCCACGCGGGGCAAGCTGTACCAGACCGGCAGATTTCGCCTTCCGTTACACAACCCGCGGGTGCGGCCTTCGACCGGCCCAGCAATATGGCAACGACGAGGTCGTGCAGCAAACCAGTCGCACCGATGCGGCGCATCCTGGCGCTTCGGCGATGCCTCCCGGCGCCCGGCTGGCACTCATCCCCGCAATCGCGCGAGTTGACGCTGTTCGAAAAGTCCCCTTTCCTTACAACCCTTGGGGTCACCATGCTTAAAGACGATCTACTGGCAGTGCTCAGGGCCGAACCAGGTGGAAGCGCTGGTTTTGCCGTTGCCTGGGTGAAGCTGAACCAAAAGGTTGGGTACGCCGTTCAGCAGTCGGATTTGATGTCTGCGATTTCTGAACTGGTCCAAGCGATGCTGATAAGGGAGTGCGAGGGGCAGAACGAGACCCGCCTGACCATCCGGGGCGCTGCCGCGGGTGCTACCCCACCGCTACCGCCGGCGCCTCCGCCACCGCCACCCGGGCACGACCAGGACCCGACCTCAATACCGGAGGCTGCGCTGATGCGTCCCGCATTGGGCTGGATCCAGAATGTTCATGCACCGACTTACAGTCTGAAGGCTGGGGGCCATCCAACCTTTGTTGTCGGAGACACAAGCCGAGGAGGTGCGGCGACGGGTCGGTGGACCAAGCCGGACATCACAGTCGCGTCGGTCCGGCGCTATCGCTATACAAACCTGCGCCGGATCGAGCTGACAGGCTATGAGCTGAAGAAGGCTGGAAGCGGATCAATCACAGCCGTCCATGAAGCCCTTGCCCACAAGCGATATGTGCACAGCGCTTACCTCTTAGTCTACGCGCCTGTTGGCCCCCTCGCTCCTGAAATCAGCCTATCCGACCTCAAGGCCGAGTGTGCGCGGCATGGCGTTGGTCTCATTACCTTTGTCCATCCCAACGATCAAGATTCGTTCGAAGTTCACCTACAGGCGCGAGTTGACGATATCGATCCAGCGCGTGTGGACGAGTTCATCAGCAATCAGATGCAGGACTCCGAGGCCGATATCCGCCGGCTGATGGAGGCGTGACATGGGTCGTGCAATAACCGTAGCGAACCGAAAAGGCGGTGTTGGCAAGACCACACTCGTTGTGTCGCTGGCGCATGCGATCACGGCCGACGAGGGTAAGTCGGTGTGCGTCGTTGACCTTGATCCACAGGCCAGCGCCACGACAGCACTTTTGGGACCGCGGACCCGCGACCTGGAAGGCATGTCGATCGCTCGACTGCTCATAGGCCGCCAACTGACCGGCCGGACCATCGACGTTTCCAAGATCACAATCGGGCAGGTCAGCCATTTGACGAACAAGCCCGGCGTCCCGCTGGCTCTTCTGCCGTGTTCGCCGGAGCTTTGGCGCGTCGAGGACAAGATCCGGGACGGCCGTGTTCTTCTACCGAACCCCAAGAGGGCGGTCCGCGATCGCTTCCAGCGCATCATCAACGCGCTGAAAGCCAGGTTTGAATATGTGCTCATAGATACCCCGCCAGGACGCAGCCTGCTTTCTGACAGTGCGTCCAAGCAGGCCGACTTCATTCTGGTTCCGAGCAATTCAGATGCTTTTGGGACCTGGGGACTCGACCTCTACGAACAGGAACTGACCGCGCTGGGCGTCCAACACAAGGCCCGCTGGCTGTGGACCTTGATGGATCCGAGGGCCAACTGGCAGAGGCATATCGAGGCCTTCATTGACCGGACCCACGTCCGCTCGATCAGCAAAACCAAATCGAGCGTCGGCGCCTCGGACTTCGAAGACTTGATCACCTTTCCGAAACTTGCCCCGATCGGCTTCGCCCAGGGTGACTGGACGCCACGCACATTCGTCAAGATGTATGGCGAGACTGGCGCAGCACGAATCAGTGAAGTCGCCCAGTATGTAATGCGGACTACCGAGGAGGTCGCGGGATGAGCATTGATCTTGCCAGGTTTCTCGTCGCAGCGCGCGAGAGCGCGTCTCTGAAGTCGTCCCAGGTTGAAGCGGTTCAGAAGAAGATGCTTGCGATCGCGATCGACCCACTGCTGACCTCGATGCCTCTCGATGCGGCCTGTAGACTGTCCGCCACATCCCACGGGACGTTCATTGACCTCGCGCTCGGCAAGATGACTCTTGCGCAGCTGAAGAAGACGTCAAAAGCTTGGAACCCTCATCGAGCCAAGTTCGACAAAGGGATTGGCATGGCTGACATCCGCGCCGAGTTGAGGGGGCTGCTTGCAGGCGACCGCCCCGCCTCGCCCGCACCACGCGCCGCCAGTCGGTCCGGCGCACGGAGATAATCAAACGCTGCACCACATGCCACACGATGGGCGCCGCTGGCGGGAGGCGCTGGAGCGTCAGACCGCCGATACTTTCGAGGTTGATGCGTTTGTTTGCATCGTCACGCGCCAGCGCAAATGGCCAGCCGATGCGCTCCATATAGCAGGCGCACCGATACCATCTTAAAATTTTTGCGTGTTTTTCCGTGTGGCTGTGATGAAAGGTTGAATTCCAAGTCGTGGCTCGAGAGCCTTTGCCCCGGTGAATGGGGGCTGCATATGGTCAGGGTAATCATTTCCGCCATCGCTTCGAGTTTGGCTCTGTTGGGCTGCGCGACACCTGTCACACCTGTATCTTCCCGTTTGACAGTGTTTCACGCGCTTCCTGACGTCGCGCCAGCGGGCAAGATAAGTGTGCTTGCGCTGCGCCGGGAGATTGAGGGCCTGGAATTCCAAGCATACGCAGAACAGTTCACGCAGGCCCTTCGCAGGCACGGTTATGTTGTGGGGCCTTTGGACACGGACACGAAGTATGTCGCGTTTCTGGACTATGGCATTGACGACGGTCAGATGGTGGCAAGAACCAGTGTAGTGCCGCAGTTCGGGGTGACTGGTTCTTCTGGATCAACGACAACGGGCACCATCAATTCCTTTGGCAACACAACCACAGTCAATGCTACGACGACGAACACGCCAACCTATGGCGTCACTGGATACGTCCCAGTCACCCGCACCACCCGGGAGTTCGCGCGCTTCGTGAACGTCAAGATCTACTCGCTGACGGCGGATCAAAAACTCGACGCGACCCTGTATGAAGGCCGTGTCAGGAGCGAGGGGAGCTGCGGCAACCTTGCAGTTCTCATGCCCGGCTTCATTGCACAACTTACAACGGATTTTCCAGGAAAGCCTGGTGGTCGGACAGAGCAGTTCGCGCTGCCGCAGGGTTGTTGAATTGCCTCCTTTACGACCGGCCCGAACCGCTCAGCACTCTTATCGTGCCTGTTCGGGTTTCTTGCGGTTCCAGAGGAGCCGAAGTGTCAATCGGCGCCCATAAGGGACCCCCGATCGGCATGCAATAGGGACCCCTTTTGCGCGGCTTTGTCATGTTGGTGTGAGCTGCCGTTTTCGCGCTGCCCGCGACTGCGTATTCCGACAGCTTCTGTACGCGGCGCCCCAATAATGGGCCGCAGGGGCGCCGTGTGTTAACGGTGCATGGCGGTCAAAAAACCGGCCACATCTATGGTCGCTGTCCTGCCGGTCACGGGAGGCGGCGCCGGGATGAAGGACATGGACGTTTACGAATCCGTTCGCCGTTCCGTGGTGATCGAGGGCGGCAACCGCCGAGCGGCGGCGCGGCTTTTTGGAATTGATCGCAAAACAGTCGACAAGAGCCTGGCGGTTTTAGGGAGCGCTTCGGCAAGTCGAAACCTTGGATTGACTCCGCGTTCGTGGCTGGTCAGCGTGCCGGGAACGGCAGGCAGGGGTGACGGGCGCGCAACGCATGCGGTGGAAGAGCCGCTACTCTGCGTCGCGCCGCCGCCGGCGCAAAGGCTGGCTCTATTCGGCTCCCGGCTTCCACTCTGTCAGGCGCCTGCGCCTGAAGTCCGCCTCGGTCGCACGAATGAGCTGAAAGCCGCCCGTTATCAGTCCCACGCGAATGATCTGCTCGATGTAGATCGTTGCGCCGGGCGGCGCCTCGACCTGAAGGCGATCCTTCGCGAGGTTGGCCGCCATCGGGCCGCGGATGTTGAAGTAGTACTGACCGGGCTTCATCTCGACCTGAAAGTACCCGCCATTCGGCAGGCTGCCGATGCGCGGTGTGTCCGGCGTCGACGCGCCGTCTTCTCCCACCTGAACCACGTGGTAGGTGTAGATCGCCCCGGAAAATCCGCTCGGCCTGAAAAACACGAGACGCGCCGGCGCCACGGACGCATCGCTGGCGGCCGATGCCCCGTCGGACTGAACGCCATCAACGGCCTCAGCAGCGGTGGGCGGTGCTTCGCCGGGGAGGTCAGACGACAGCGCCCCTGTCTCGGGCGTCACCGGCTCCAGCGCAGGCGCGGCCGGTGGCGCAGTGACCCCTGGCGCAGTGACCCCTGGCGCAGCGGCGCCTGGCGCCGGGGCCACGGGACCGGCCCCGGCCGGTTCATGAGCCGGCTGGGCGTGATGTGCGTCAGCCGGTTGGGGGCCTTGCGCCTGCGCTGTGGCAGGGGCGTTCGGCGCCAGCAGCAACAGCACAATCGCGCAAACACCGTGAACACAATGAGCCAGGCGCATTGGGGGTAGATCTCCTGAAGGGCATTTGCGGCGCAACTGCCGCCGTGCAGATAATCCGGTCTGCCGATGAAACAGCCCTGCAGCCGCGAACGCACGATTGCCCGCGTGTCCTCAGGAGCAGTGTCGGCAGGGGTCGCCTCGGGTGCGCCGCCACTCCTGCCAGCGTCGCACCCGTGTTACGGCGCGGCTAGGACGTCGGCGCCTGCTTGAAGCAGTTCTTCATTGTGCCGGTCTGCTGCAAGGCATCGTATTCACCCTTGAGGCGGGAAAGCTCCTCTTTCTTGTTGTTGTCCGACGCAAGAAAGAACAGCGCCGGCCAGAACAGGACCAGCCCTACTCCCATGGCGATCTGATCATTGGTGGCGGCGCGCTGCTGTTGGCCGGTCACTTCAGCGACCCGTGCGCCAATCCGCTGAAGTTCAATGGTGATCTGCTCACAGCTGTAGGACTGATATTGCAGCGGGGACACATAGGACGCGGAAACGCGATCGGGGGGTGTTGCGCAGGCGCTGGCAAGGAACAGCGTCGCGGAAAGCGAAATGACTCCAACAGCACGCATGGAAGGGCTCCAGTTCATGAAGGTAACAGGAGGCACGCCCGGTCTGTGTTGCAGGCCGGCCGCCTCGGGCGTATTTCGGGAAGAACGCAATACAGACAGAAAACAGAGAGGAAGCAACGCAGTACAGGGATTTCAATCTGCTGTGAAACAGCTCGACCCGGCGGACCAAAATCAAATCCGCCAGCGGTCGCGTAAGCTACAATTACAACGCGGCCACGAGCAAGTGGCCGTGACGAAAAGATTTCGCGATCACGCTGGCGGCCATTCACCGCATGCTGACCGCACCATTCGACCGGGGGCTTCAGCATCAGCCGGCGTTGCCCCTGCGCGGCCTGACCGTCGACCGCCATGCCCCGCAAGGTGGCCAGCCTGGGATGATGCGGGGCGCCGGGCAACAGCCAGCATCGCAAGCCTGTCGCCTGCGCGTCTCCCGGCCGCGAGCGAAGCGCAGAACCGGCGGTATCCCGCGTCGGATGGCGATACGAAACGCGCTGTTCCGGGCGCGGTTATCGCCGCCCGACCGCAGGGCGCAGCGCCAGTTGGTCACTCAGTGGCATGTCAACAGTCATGGCGACAGCGCTTCCGGCAGGGCGAACGGCGCTGATGCGGCTGGTGCGGCGGACGATGGCGGCCCCTGCGCGCGCAGCGGCCGAGGTCGCGCGGGCGCAGCGCGCCTCACGGCGCCCGCGGGCCTGGCGTTGGACCGGATTGATGCGTGACTGCTGCTGGCCCAGCACCGCGATCCGGGCGCGCCGGCGCAGGCTCTGGCCGGGGCGGTCGGGCAGTCGCCCAACGCGGTCCTGGAGCGCGTGCGCCGGCTTGTGACCCGCGGCGCCCTGCTGCGCCTGATGGGTGAAGTTGACCAGGGCATGGTCGCGTCGTGGTCGACGCTGCTGGTGTCTGTGACGCTGACCGTGGACGGACGGTGCGCCCGCACGCGGTTTGATCAGGCGATCCGGGATGCGCCAGAGATCATGGACGCGGCGGAGATGCCGCGGGACGAGGACCTTGAGGGTGGCGGTCCCGACGACGGCGCATTGGATGGGCGTACAGCGCCGGCTGGATCCGGGCGGGCGCCTGATCGACCAGGTGCGTCTTCGCCTGATGGGCGGAGCAAT
Organism: Hyphomonadaceae bacterium; assembly: GCA_040381075.1. Classification (GTDB taxonomy): domain Bacteria; phylum Pseudomonadota; class Alphaproteobacteria; order Caulobacterales; family Aquidulcibacteraceae; genus JBEIHX01. The sequence continues at coordinate 741 of JBEIHX010000056.1, read as the reverse complement.
GAAGCGCGGCGGGCCGCATCCGCTGCTGGTGACAGCAGCGCGGTGACGGGGCTCAGGGTTGACGCGCTGGGGGGCGCGCCCCGTCGGCAGGGACGGTGCGGGGCCCTGCGACGCGTCGCGCTCCGAAGGGTGACGTCCGACCGGATGCAGGCAGGACCACACCACAGTTTGGTCTGCCAAAGGGCGCTGACGCCTGCGGAAGCAGGGTCATCAGGCCGGTCCATGACCCTGGGATCTGGCCTCAAAAGAAGCGCGCTCCGGCGCCGCTGAAATTTCTATTTTTTATGTTTGTTTTCCGGTGGTTGCGTGCGGTTTTTCGGGTCGATTTCAGGTGCGTGCGCGCGGTGGAAATGCTATGGTTTTGTGTCCTTCAGGAGCACCGAAAATGATCCAGGCTGTGATACCGCGCCGGCAGGTTCTGATCTCCGGCCTGTCGGTTTCGGCGCTTGTCGCCGCGCCCCAGAGCGCCTGGAGCGCAAGCGCCGGGCACGGCCAGATTCAGGGCGGCTTTGCCCATAGTCGCACCATTTGTGACTTCGTCGCGGCCGTGGTGAACATGCAACTCCCGATCCCAGCGGCGGAACGCGAGGCGTTGTGCGCCAGCCTCGTGCGGACGGACGTGGAGCCGATTTCCGCTGCAGAGGAGCGCGCGGCGGCGCGCTCTTTCGTCTGCGTCACCATGTGGTTGATCCTGCCCTTCCTCCTGCGGCGCACCGGTCTTGAGGCGTTTGCGGCCACCTG
>JBEIHX010000055.1:0-11640 GCA_040381075.1 Hyphomonadaceae bacterium | reverse complement strand
GGCGCAAGGCGCTGCAGGGTCACGTTGAGTCCGGCCTCACGCAGCTGCGACTGAATGAACTCCGATACAGGTCCATAGGCGGTGACCATCATCTGAAGTTCTGTCGCCGGATCATGACCCGCTTCCGCAAGCAGGCGTCTGGCGGCTTCGAGATTGCGCCGTGGCGGCGGAAGGTCTGTCAGCGCGCCAGGAACGCTCGAGGGGAGATAGCCGGAGATCAGGCCGACCTGCCCTGCGAGCACATCCTTCTGCAGCGCCTCATAGTCGATCGCCAGTGCGATCGCCTGCCGGACACGCTTGTCGGCAAGCGCAGGCCTCTGTGTGTTCATGGTCAGGAAGCGCATGTCCATGGTGAACTCTGCGCGCGCGACGCTGACGTTCTCGATCGCGGCGTAGTGCTGCGCCGAAGTGGCCCCGAGGCCGCCGACATAATCGACGTCGCCGCGCTCCAGCTTGAGGCGCCGCGTACTGTCGTTTGGAATGACCGAGAACTCCACACGCACGAACTGACGGGGCGCAACACTGGAGTTCGTGTTTCGCTCGAGGACGAGCGCCTGCCCTCGCCTCCATGCACCCAGCTTGTAGGGGCCTGAACCTGCCGTATTGGCGCCAAGCCAGGCCAGGGCGTTGTCCTGGCCAGCATTGGCCTGGACCAGCCCCGGATTGACGATTGAGAAGGAGGGCAAGGCGAGGAAGATCGGCGCTGCCGGAAACGGTTGTGTGAGGTCGAGCCTGACAGTGCGGGTATCCACGGCCTCGACACCCTTGAGCCAGTACAGGGTCTGGTCCGCGGCGCGCCCGACTGCGCGGATGCGATCGAACGTGTATTTGACGGCCTCTGCAGTTACAGGCGAGCCGTCTTCAAATCTGGGACCGTCGCGCAGGACAAAGGTGAGTGTCAGCCCGTCAGGGCTGAAGCTCCAGCTCTCGGCAAGCTCTCCGACGATCTGGCCACTGGCGGAATCGCGATCGACCGCCGTGAGCTGCTGATAGACCATGTCCAGAATCGCGCCATCGAAGGAGCTCGAGTTATTGGCCGGGTCGAGGGATACGGGATCGGCGGAGATGGCAATGATGACCTCTGCGGCTGGATCACCGCGCTCGATGCGGGGCTGGCAGGCGCCCAGAGCGGCCAGTGCGGCAAGCCCGATGCAGAGGAATGTCCGGCTCATGCGCTTCTCCTTTTTCTGACGCTCGTCCAGCGGAACAGGGCCGTCGCGTCGCCGGCCGCCCCGACACGAAGATAGGGATAGCGCAGAAGGCGCGTCATCGTGACGTGAAGGATTTCCGGATGCCGCTCGAGGTCCGGCCAGAACAGGTGGAGGTCAAGCGGGCGCTCGCCGTCGGCGCTGTAGGCGCGCCAGATGCGCTGGCTCAGGGGCCTCAACATCAGCGGCTCTTCCTGCGGCCAGTCTGGTCCAACCAGGACCCGCACGGCGCCTTCGATCTCTGCGATGGCGATCCGGCCTGGCAGGCAGGACGTGGCATAGACGCCGGTTACGGCCGAAGCGTCAGCCAGCGTCGGATCGGCGAGGCTGTAGGAAGCAACGCGACCACCCTCGGTCACCTTGATGTGGATGGGCGCAGCGCCCGCGATCGGTCCCGGCTCGAAGCTGATCGGCTCGACGCCAAGCGAGCGCCTGAATGCGCCATCAACATCGCGCGGCAGGCGCCGACCTTCGTAATCGAGCTCGGCATCGCTGCCCGACAGCGATATGACATGACCTTCCTCGAGATCGACGTAGCTGGCGCGCCAGAGCGGCGCCGGTCGCTCAGAAGCGACAAGCCGAGGCGTCGCCGCCGGATCCGGGGCGAGATCGAAGGTCAGGCACAACGCTTCGCGGACGCGCTCATACCAGTTGAGGTCGTTGCGATTCGCCAGCACGATCGCGGCCGCATCGAAGGCCGGCAGGGAGACGTAGTCGCTGGCCCAGCCGCGCAGGCCGCCCGAATGTCCAAGCGTGGCATGACCGGACAAACGCTTGCGTTCGACGCCAAGACCGTATGTCAGGCCCCGACCTGCCTGGTCAGCAGCTGGCGCGGCCATATCGGCCCATCTCCTGTCGCGCCTGAGGCTGGCATGCCATTTCAGGAGATCGCTCAGCGTCGAAACGACACCACTGGCGGCGGTCGCCTCGGCAAAATAGTCGAACGGCTGGAGCCTGTCCTCGCGCCGCGAATGGCCGATGCCGAGCTCTCCTGACGCCCAGGCATCGGTCGCCATGAAGGTGGTGTCGCTCATGCCGGCGGGCGCGGTGACGAATCTGTCGAGGAGCGCCCCATAGGAGAGCCCTGAGACGGCCTCGGCGATACACTGCAGCAGCGTGTAGCCGGTGTTGGCGTAGAGCGTGCGCTCACCGGGGCGAAAATTGAGCCTGGTCTGCGTGGCAATCAGGGCGAGCCTCTGGTCGAGGGAGTGGTGGTTCTCCGCCCCGCCGGCGGCGAGAAGGACCAGGGGAAACTCTTCCAGCAGGCCGGAGCGCATGTTCAGCATCTGCCGGAGCGTGACGTCGGCCTGCGGCGCTGACAGCCATGCCAGATAGTCTCCCGCGCGCGCCTCGAGATCCAGCGCGCCCTCCCCGACCAGGGCGAGAATGACCTGGGCAGCCATTGGTTTCGAGAGGGAAGCGATGCGTGCCCTGGTGTCGCGTGTCCAACGTGCGCCGCGCGCCGGATGGACAAGGCCGCGCGTCCTTTCGGCAAGCACCGTCTCGCCCTGCACGATGGCAATGGCCGCCCCCGGACCGTCGGGCGATATGTCCTCCAGGACGAAGTCAAGCGCGCGGCTTGCACGATCGCTCATCATCCCGCTCCAATCCGGGGCGCTGCCGCGATCAGGGCCTGCGTGTAGGCCTGGCGCGGAGCAGCGAAGATTTCCTCTGCCGGACCGGATTCGACGACATGACCCGCGCGCATGACGTAGATCCGCGTGCAGAGATGCCGGACAACATCGAGATCATGGCTGATGAGCAGCATCGACAGCCCACGCCGCTCCTGAACATCAAGCAGCAGGTCGAGGACCTGAGCCTGCACGGAGACATCGAGCGCCGAGGTCGGTTCATCCAGAAGCAGCACTTTGGGATCAACCGCCAGCGCACGCGCAATTGCCACGCGCTGCCTCTGACCACCCGACAGCTCATGAGGTCTGCGGTCCAGCAGATCCGGAGGCAGCGCAACCTCGGCGAGGAGCAGCTCTGCCTGCTCCCTCAGTTGCGCATCGCCTGTTCGCTGTTGCAGTGCGACGCCTTCCGTTACTGTGCGCCAGACCGGCCAGGTCGGGTCGAGGGACGAATTCGGATCCTGGAAGACGATCTGGATGGCGCGGCGCTGAGCAATGGTGCGACGACCGAGGCGTGATGCGAGAGGCTCTCCGTACAGACTGACAGCACCTGCCTGGGGCGCCTCAAAGCCGATGGCGACAGCTGCAAGGCTGCTCTTGCCGGAACCCGATTCGCCGACCACACCGACGCTGCCGCCAGCCTCGAGACTGACGGATACGTTCGAGAGGGCCGGCGCGCTCCGCCCGCGATAGGTGAGACTGATGCCTTCCAGCAGGAGAGCTGTCGACGTCATGCGCCACCCTGGGCGACGAGACGTGTCCGTGGCGGCACGGCGCCGGGAACCGAGGCAATGAGGGCGCGGGTATAGTCGGCCCGGGGCGCACTCAGCACCTGGTGCGCCGACCCTGCCTCAACAATCTGGCCCGCGCGCATCACCATGATGCGGTCGCAGATACGCCACGCGACGCCAAGATTGTGGGTAATGAAGAGGACGCTCATCCCATCTTCGTGCGCCGCGGTCTCGATCAGCCTGAGGATTTCCGCCTGCACCGTGACATCGAGCGCCGTGGTGGGTTCATCGGCAATGAGGAGTTTCGGATGCGCCAGCAGGGCCATCGCCAGGAGCACGCGCTGTCGCTGGCCGCCCGAGAGCTGAAACGGGTAGGCGCGCAAGGCGGCATCCGGATCGTCAAACCCCATGCGTGCGAGCGACTGCGCCGCACGCGCTGATGCTTCGCGTCGATCCACGCCACGCTGCGCCAGACGCAGGTGACGGGCGATCCGCATCGTGGGGTTGAGTGCTGACATCGGGTCCTGCGGCACGAGTGCGATCTCCCTGCCGCGCAGACCGAGCCAGCCTGTCTCGTCGAGCTGGGTCAGATCGCGGTCCCCGAACCGGATTGCACCGGAGGGGATGCGTCCGACGCGCCGGGGGAGGAGTCCGAGCAATGCGGACGCCGTGGCGCTCTTCCCTGACCCGCTCTCGCCGACACAGCCCAGGATCTCTCCTGCTCCGATCTGGAAGCTGACCCCATCGACTGCGCGCATCCACCCGCGGCTGCTGCGAAACTCGACGCAAAGCCCTTCGACATCGACAAGCGGCGTGCTCATGACCCGCTCCGCGGATCGAGCCAGTCGCGCAATCCATCGCCGAGAAGATTGAAGCCCAGTGCGGCCACCGCAACGGCGAGGCCGGGAAAGACCGCAACCCACCACTCACTGAGGAGGACCTGGCTGCCATCGAAGATCAGGGCGCCCCATTCCGCCATCGGCGGCTGCGCTCCAAGTCCGACGAAGCTCAGCGCGCTCGCTGCCAGCACGGCGCCGGACAGCCCCATGGTCGCATAGACCGCAAGCACTGGCGCGAGGTTGGGGGCGATGTGCCGGAACGCGATCCAGATCGGGCCGGCGCCCATTGCGCGCGCGGCCTTCACGAAACCGCGCTCGCGAAGGGTCAGGGTTTCGCCGCGCACGATCCGCACATAGAACGGAATGCTGAGCGCGCCGAGCGCCAGGGTCAGGTTCACAAGCGATGGGCCAAGCGCCGCTGTCAGAGCAAGCGCAATCACCAGACCTGGCAAGGCCATCGCGATCTCCGAAAGTCGCATGATGACCTGTTCGAACAGCCCGCCTGTCAGGGCCGCGAGCGAACCGAGAATCGCTCCGCCGCCGAGACCGATCGCGACAATGCCGAGGGCGGCCAGCAAGGACGGACGTGCGCCGTGGATTATGCGTGAGAGGATATCACGTCCGAGCCCATCGGCGCCGGCCCAGTGCTCGGCCGAAGGCGGCGCGAACGCCATGCCCGCATTGACCGCCTCGGGCGGATAGGGCGCAATCCAGGGCGCGAGCAGCGCAACGAGCGCGAGCACGGCCACAATGCCTCCGCCAACCTGCATGATGATCGGCGGCGGGCGCATCAGACAGCATCCTGAATGCGCGGATCGAGAGCCGCCTGCAGGAGGTCCGCTGCGAGGTTGCAGATCACGTAGGCGATCGATGCGATCAGCGCGAAGCCGAGAATGACCGGGAAGTCGAGTGCGAAGATCGCCTGGACCACGTATGCGCCGACGCCGGGCCAGCCAAAGGTGGTCTCGATCACGACCGACCCATAAAGCATCTGGGCAATCGACAGCGCGAATATCGGGACCATGGGTGTGAGGACGTTGCGCATGGCGTGTTCACGCACCGCCTCGCCTTCGCTGAGGCCGCTGGCGCGCGCCATCCGCATGTAATCGGTGCTGAGAACATTGAGTGTCTGCGCGCGGACAAGGCGGGCAAGCGCACCGATGTCTGCGAGGGCGAGCGCCATCACGGGCAGAGCGAGGTGCGCCAGTGCATCCATGAAGCCTGCGCCATCGCCTGCAAGCACCGTGTCCAGCAGGAGGAAGCCCGTAGGGCCCGGCTCGACGCCGCTGAAACGCCCGTTTGCGGGCAGCCAGCCAAGTTCGCGGTAGAACAGCAGCACAAGCAGCATGCCCAGCCAGAAGCCGGGCATTGAAATACTCGCAACCGAAAGGCCGCGTACGACATGGTCCGGCCACTCGCCGCGCCGTCGCGCGGCCCAGACGCCAAGCGGGATCCCAACCAGTGCCGAGACAAGAAGGGCTGTGGCCATGAGCTCGAGCGTTGCGGGAGCCCGCAGGGCGATCTCCTCGAGCACCGGCAAACCCGTCTGGACGGAAACGCCAAAATCGCCGCGGATCACGCGTCCGAGATAGGCGCCGTACTGCGCCCAGAAGGGTTGATCGAGGCCCAGCTGGATGCGCAGCCGCTCGACCGCAGCTTCAGTCGCCTGGGGCCCGGCAAGCAGGCGCGCGGGATCGTTGGTCGAGAGCGTCAGGATCGCAAATGTGATCGCTGTCACCGCAAGCAGGACGACGACCGAGAAGGCCGCGCGCTGCAGGAGGCGGGACGACCAGCGGCTCATGCCAGCGTCTCGCGCTTTCGACCGAGCCGGGGCCCCATCAGCGCAAGCAGAAGTGCGGCGAGTATGATCACGATCGTTGTTCGCAGGTCGAACGTCCGGAGCATGGGATGAACGCTTTCCATCCAGCCGCCAAAAACCACATAGGCGCCGTCTCCGAAGCCCTTGCTCCAGACATTGGTCCCGCCATGGATCAGAATACCCACCCAGACACTACCACCAACGCTGTTCCACGCCGCAGCGATGACGATGCTCAGGGCGACACACAGCAGCAGGAACACGAACTGCCCCCATAGCACCTCCTCCACTGGCGCGCCCGACAGGAATGTCAGGACTTCACGCGGCAGATGCCAGGCCCACCACAGCAAGCCGACTATCAGGGCCGTTGCGAGTGGCGCATACTTCTCGCTCAGAATGTCCTGCAGAAATCCCCGCCAGCCAAGTTCCTCGAGCGTGCCGCCTTCATCCAGAAACAGGCCGAAGAGGAGTCCGAGGCCGCCGATGCCGAGGGCGAATGCACCAAGCCCGGCAAACGCCTGGCCAAGCGCCGCGTCACCGCCTTCGATCCACGCGATCCACGCAAAGAGGCCGGCGCCGGCGAGGTAGACAATCAGGATGGTTGCGTAGACGCCTGCCCCCCTCCGCCAGCTGACATCAGTCCATGGGCGCAGCATGGCCGCCAGTCGCGCCAGACGTCCGCTCAATGCGGCGACGATGACTGCGGCAAGGGTGGGCGCAGCTGCGAACACGAATACGCCGAAAAGGCTGGGCTCAGCGACAGCAAAGCGCGCAATCCACGGGATGGAGACGTATCCGCCAGCATTGGCGATATCGCCTGCCAGAAACGCGAAAGCGCTGGCGGCATCTGCGTCGGTCGACATCACGACGACGCCGTTGACCATGACGCCGCAAGCGATGAGGACCGCCAGCACATAGAAGGTGAGCGCTGCGCGCCTTCGAAAGAACTGCGCCACTTTCCCTGAACTCCCCGGCACCGCCGCAGGCGCAATGGATACGAGAAAAACGGCTTGTGCAATAAAAACAAATTATGATTATGTTTTTTCATGCATCGCCAGCGCCCCCGTGGGTATTCATTCGGCAGGCTGGCTCGCGAAGCAGCCGGCGGGCACGCTGGCTGGCAGCGCGCCTGGCAGGCGGCGATACCGAAGCCTTCCTATGACTTCGTGGTTGTGGGCGGAGGCGGTCACGGGCTGGCGACAGCCTATCATCTTGCGCGTGATCATGCTGCGAGATCGGTCGCCGTTCTGGAGAAGGGCTGGATCGGTGGCGGCAATACCGGCCGCAACACCACCATCGTGCGATCGAACTACAAGCTCGAGGCCAACCAGCGCTTCTACGAGCACTCGCTGAAGCTGTGGGAGTCCCTGACCCGCGAGCTGAACTTCAACGTGATGTTCTCCCAGCGCGGCGTGGTCTTCCTCGCGCATTCCGATGCGGACATGAACGCCCTCGCCGAGCGGGGTGATGCGATGCGGCTGCGCGGCATCGATGCAGACCTGCTCGACACGGGCTCGGTGAAGCGTCTTGCGCCCATCCTCGATTGCTCCACCTCGGCCCGCTTCCCCGTTCACGGCGGACTTCTGCAGAGGCGTGCGGGGACGGCCCGGCACGACGCAGTGGCATGGGGCTATGCGCGCGCCGCGAGTGCGCTTGGTGTCGATGTCATCGAGAACTGTGCCGTGACAGGGTTCGATATTGCAGATGGCCGGATCCTGGGTGTCCGGACGACCCGGGGCGCAATCGGCGCAGGCCGCGTCGGCGTTGCAGTGGCAGGTCGTACCTGTGAGGTCATGGCGATGGCTGGACTGCGACTGCCCATCGAGACCCACCTCCTGCAGGCTTTCGTCAGTGAGCCGGTCAAGCCGATGCTCAATACAGTGCTGCTGTCAGGCGCCGTGCATTGCTATCTCAGCCAGACCGACAAGGGGGAAATCGTCCTTGGCGGCGACATCGACTTCTATCCGAGTTACTCCCAGCGCGGGGCCTTGTCGCGTATTGAACAGGTTGCCGGCCAGGCCATCGCGATGGTCCCGGCGCTTGCGCGCCTGCGCATGCAGAGGGCCTGGGCAGGCGCAGTCGACATGACCATGGATGGAGCGCCGATCATCGGACTGACCCCCGTCGAGGGCCTCTTCCTGAATGGCGGCTGGTGCTATGGAGGTTTCAAGGCGACACCCGCTTCGGGTTTCACGTTTGCCCACACGATGGCGACAGGCGCGCCTCACCCTCTCAACGCACCTTTCACGCTCGACCGGTTTGAACGCGGAGCGACAATCAATGAAGCCGGCTCCGGGCCGACACCTCACCTGCACTGACTCATGCTGATCATCACCTGCACGCACTGCGGACCCCGCCCCGACATCGAGTTCAGCTTCCTGCGCGCGCTTGAAGCCTCGCATGCCCATATTGACGCCGCTGTGTTGCACACGCGCACAAACCCCGTCGGTCCTTCGGAAGAGATCTGGCAGCATAGCCGTGGCTGCAGGGCGCTGATGGTTCTGCGCCGGCACACGCTGACGCACGAAATCCTCGAGGTCCGCCCCTGCCCGCGAGACACGGCATGAGCGGCTCACGCCTCGCAGCTGGCGGTGTCGTCGACAGATCCCGGCCGCTTGCGTTCACCGTCGACGGCCGGAGCTTCAGCGGCTTTGCGGGAGATACGCTCGCATCAGCTCTTCTCGCCTCTGGCACTATGCTGTCCGGACGCAGCTTCAAGCGACATCGCCCGCGTGGTGTCCTGAGCGCAGGACCTGAAGAGCCGAATGCGCTCTATGGTGTCGGCGAAGGTGGTCGTTTCGAGCCCAATTCCAGAGCAACGCAGGTGATGCTCTATGACGGTCTGGTCGGGCGAAGCCAGAACCGCTGGCCGAGTCTGGAATCCGATGTTCTCAGCGTGCTGGACAGGGCGGCCCCTCTGCTGCCAGCGGGTTTCTACTACAAGACATTCAAGACGCCGCTCTCGGCCTGGCCAGTCTATGAGAAGGTGATCCGCGCCCTCGCGGGTCTGGGCGATCCGCCTCAGGCGCCTGACCCGGACGCCTATGGTGAGCGCTTCGCTCATGCCGACATGCTGGTCATCGGACTTGGTGTTGCAGGACTGGCGGCCGCCCGCGCCGCTGCCGAGGCGGGCCTGCGTGTTCTGGCTGTCGAGCAGGACAGTGTTGCGGGCGGAGCGATGCTGGGCGCGGCCACGCGCGTCGGAGACGTTTCAGCCGCCGCGTTCGCTGAAGGAGAACTGGGCCGGCTCCGGGAGCTCGGTGTCAGGGTCCTCGTGAGAACGACTGCCTTTGGCGTCTATGATCACGGGCTTGTCGGCCTGGTCCAGCGTCTGGCTGAACCCGGGCAGAAGCCGGGCGGCGCGATTTCGCAAAGACTCTGGAAGGTGCGCGCCCGGCATGTCGTGCTGGCCGCGGGCGCCATCGAGCGCCCGCTCGTGTTCGACAACAATGATCGGCCGGGTGTGATGCTTGCGCACGCAGGAGCTGTCTATGCGCGGCGCTTTGGCGTCGCGGTCGGTCAGAACGTGGTCTTCGTCGCGAACCACGACCATGACTACCAGGCCGTGCGGGCGCTGCTGGAGGCGGGGATTCGGATCGCGGCGGTTCTCGATCAGCGGCCATCTGCAGACATCGGAGCGGCGACGCGCCAGTGGGCCGCGCATGCCGTTGATCTGCGTTCAGGCATACGCCTTCTCGACGCCAGGGGCGGCAGGGCCATCGAGAGTATCCGGTTCTCGAGCGATGCGACGCCCAGCGTCCTCGCCTGCGACGCCTTGCTGTGCGCTGGCGGCTGGACGCCGACGCTCCATCTGCATGCCCAGGCGCGCGGGCGGCAGGCATTCGATGCGGCGCGGGGTGTTTTCCTGCCTGACGGAGCGGCGGGAAATCTTGCACCAGCCGGTGCGTGCAATGGAGCGGTCACGCCGCAGGATTGCTGGCGAGAGGGTTGGCGCGCCGGCGGGGCGGCAGCTGCTTCGTGTGGTCGCAAGGCGCCGCCTGATCCGGCGCCGCCGTTCGAGCACGCGTCCGAGGCAGCGGGCGCCCATGCGATGCCCCCGCTCCACGCAGACAGGCGCAGCAAGACGGCCTTTATCGACTTCCAGAATGACGTCACGCTCGCCGATATCGCGATTGCGCATCAGGAGGGCTATCAGTCTGTCGAGCACCTCAAGCGCTACACCACGCTTGGCATGGGCACTGATCAGGGCAAGACAAGCAATCTCATTGGCCTGCATGCGATGGCCGAACACCGCCAGCAGTCGCCCGACCTGGTTGGACTTACAACCTATCGACCACCCTATACACCCGTCACCATCGCAGCGCTTGCACATGGCCATACCGGCGCGCATCTCGAGCCGGTGCGCCGCTCACCCGTGTTTGCGGACCTCGCCGGGGCTGGTGCCGTCTTTCAGACAAGCGGCCTCTGGTTGCGTCCCCGCTATTTCCCGGCGCGCGGCGAGACACTTGCGCAAGCCGCGATGCGGGAAGCGAAGGCGGTTCGTGATTGCGTCGGGCTCACGGACGCCTCGACGCTGGGAAAGTTCGAAATCGCCGGTCCCGACGCCGCCGCGTTTCTCGATCTGATCTATGCAACCGGCGTAAGGAGCCTCAAGGTCGGCAAGGCGCGATACGCTGTCATGCTGAATGATGACGGGTGTGTTTTCGACGACGGGACGATCTGGCGGGTCGCTGAAGAGCGATACTTCGTCACGGCCTCGACGGCTCGAAGTGCTGCAGTCCTCCAGCGACTCGAACTGTTCCGGGAGTTTGTCGCGCCAGAGCACAGGGTCGTCCTGCACGACTTAACCGAAGCCTGGGCGGCGTTCGTGGTGGCGGGCCCAGGCTCCCGCAGCGTTGTCATGAAGGCGTTGCCGCATCTGGCTGAACTTGGCCCTCAGGACATCGCCGTGCATCAGTCGATGCGGGTAGCCCGGATCTCCTACAGCGGCGAGCATGCCTACGAAATCTACGCGCCGCCCGCGACGGCCTCGAGCTTCTGGCGCGCCCTTCTGGCTGCGGTTCACGAGGCCGGAGGCGCGCCTTACGGCCTCGAGGCGTTCGAATGGCTCCGCATCGAAAAGGGGCATGTCGCTGTCGGCGCGGAGATCGACGGCAGAACGACTGCGGCCGACCTCGGACTCCAGCGATGGGTCAGGAAGGGTGTCCATGCAGGATCGGCTGGGGCATCCCGGCCGGCGCTTGCCTCGCCTGACCGCTGGCGACTGGTTGGCCTGCGCAGCGAGACTGCCGGCATTCCTGAAGGCGCGCCGCTGGTCGATGAAGCAGGCGTTCAGGTCGGCCGCGTGACGTCGAGTGGCTTTGGCGTCGGCGTCGGCGCACACATCGCGCTGGGCCTGGTGCGGCGTGGCGCGGAACGCCACGGCGAAATCCTGACGGCGGCATCGGCGACACG
>JBEIHX010000054.1:0-14805 GCA_040381075.1 Hyphomonadaceae bacterium | reverse complement strand
GAGCGCCATCGTGTCGTCGGTCATCGGTGAGTCCTCGGGACAAGTCGTTGGTGTGAACGACCCGACCTTCCGGCGATTCTCGATGACCGCCCCTCAGGGCGATTTATCCCCAGATCCTACACCACGTCCGGGGACACGACCCTCATCGCCGAGCGCATCGGAGAGCTGAAGGCGCTTAGGCACGTACGCCAAAGGATAAGCCGTGCCGATCCGGCGGTCGCGGCGGCTGTGCTCGCGCGTGTTCCGGATCGGCCGCCATTGCCGGGCGATGAGATGCCCGACTGACCAGACCCGCGACTTGATCGCAGGTCGACATTTTCGGCATCCGCGATGCGCTGGGATTGGCGTACAGATCATTTGGACGCTGACGGCTGACGGGGGAAGCGTTGGACCTGACCTGGATCACCAACTTCATCTAAGGCATCTCCGACGACGTCCTTCGCGACCTCTTCGTCCGAGGCGAATACCGGGATGTTATCCTGCCGATGACGGTTCTGCGTCGTCTGGACGCTGTGCTGGAGCCGACGAAGGCCGCGGTCGTCCAAATGAAGGAGAGCCTCGATAAAGCCGGCGTCACCAATCAGGACGCAGCGCTGCGGCAAGCGGCTGGCCAGGCGTTCTACAACACGTCGAAATTCACCCTTCGCGACCTGCGCAATCGCACGCAGCAGCAACAACTGAAAGCCGACTTCGAAGCCCGCCTCGACGGGTTTTCGCCTAACATTCAGGAGATCCTCGAGAACTTCGGGTTTCGCAATGAGATCGCGAAGCTCAGTCGCGCGGACGTGCTCGGCACGCTGATCGGGAAGCTCCTCGATCAGTCGATCAATCTGTCTCCCCTGCCCGTCAAGAACGGCGACGGTTCAATCCGTCAGCCCGGCCTCGACAATCACGCAATGAGACCTGTGGTCGAGGAGCTCGTGCGCCGCTTCAACGAAGCGAACAACGAGGAAGCCGGTGAGCACTGGACGCCGCGTGACGCCGTGAAGCTGATGGCGAAGCTGATCTTCCTTCCCGTCGCGGATGACATCGGGTCTGGCGCGAACCTCCTGTATGACAGCGCATGCGGCAGGGGCGCCATGCTGACGGTCGCGGAAGAGACGCTCAAGGAGCTTGCCGCGACGCGCGGCAAGGACGTTTCGACGCACCTCTATGGGCAGGAGATCAACCCAGAGACATACGCGATCTGCAAAGCTGATCTTCTACCCAAGGGCGAAGGCAAAGAAGCCGACAACATGATCGGCGGGCCCGAATGGTCGACACTGGCGAACGACGCTTTTCCCTCGCGCGAGCTCGACTTCATGCTGTCGAACCCGCCTTACGGCAAAAACTTGAAGCCCGATCCGGAGCGCAACGGCGGCAAGTCGGAGATCCGCGATCCGCGCTTCGTCATCACTCACGCCGGCGACACCGAGTACAATCTTGTCACACGCTCAAGCGACGGCCAGATGCTCTTCATGGCGAACATGCTGTCGAAGATGAAGAACAATACGAAGCTCGGCGGCCGCATCGCCACGGTCCACAACGGCTCGTCGCTGTTCACCGGCGACGCTGGCGGCGGCGAGAACAACATCCAGCGCCGGATCATCGAGAACGATTGGCTCGAGGCGATCGTCGCCCTGCCGCTCAAGATTTTCTACAACACCGGCATCGCGACCTATGTGTGGGTGCTGACCAATCGCAAGGCGGCGCACCGCAAAGGCAAAGTGCAGCTGATCGACGCAACTGCCTGGTTCAACCCGCTCCGCAAGAACCCCGGCCAGAAGAATTGCGAACTCGGTGACGAGGATATCGATCGCATCCTGCAAACCTTCATCGCCTGCGAAGAGACGGAGCAGTCGCGCATATTCGATAATGCGGAGTTCGGATATGCGAAGATCACCGTCGAGCGACCTCTGCTTGCCCGAGGGATCGAGCCGCTCCGCGCCGACACACCGAAAGAGGTCAAGGCCCTCAAGGACGAACGGCGGATCGCCGAGGATGTCGCGCCCGTCATTCGGCGCATCCACAAGGCCGGCAAGGTCAATGCCGATCCGTTCCGCGGGCTCCTTCCGCTTGAGATCGAGGCAAAGCCGTGCGTCGTCGAATACCAGCCGATACGGAGCCTCGCGACGCGGAAACCTCGCCGCTGAACGAACCGGGCGGGATTGAGGGTTTCATCCGTCGCGAGGTGACGCCACACGCGCCTGACGCCTGGGTCGATGAGGCCAAAACCACGATTGGATACGAAGTCAGCTTCACGCGCTGCTTCTACAAACCGCAGCCGATGCGCACGCTCGACGAGAGTCCGGCCGACATTCCCGCGCTCGAGCGCGAGACGGCTGGACTGATGGCTGAGTTCATCGCGGCGTCCAAATGATCGACAGTCTCCGCGCCTATGCAGAGATGAAACTCAGCGGACTGCCATGGCTCGGCTCGATCCCCGCGCATTGGGACGTGCGCTGCAATGGTCGCCTGTTCGGACCACGACGGGAGACGGGCTTTCCTGACCTGCCGGTTCTCGGTGTGTCACTTCGAAGTGGCGTCCGGGTCCGCAGTTTCCAGGACGGCGGACGTAAGCAGAAAATTGGCGATCGCGCCCAATACCAGCGCGCAGCGCGCGGCGACATCGCCGACAACATGGTGCGCATGTGGCAAGGCGCGGTTGGCATCGCGCCGGTGGACGGGGTCGTCAGCCCAGCCTATGTCGTCGCGCGTCCGTTTCCAGAGATCGACGCAAGGTTCTACGCCTACCTGTTTCGGACTGCGGCCTATATGCGTGAGGTCGACACCTACTCACGCGGAATCGGTCCTGATCGACACCGGCTGCACTGGGACTCATTCAAACAGCTGCCGTCCGTCTAGCCGCCGCACGACGAGCGGGCGCTGATCGTGCGTTTCCTGGATTGGCATGGGCCGCAGACGGCCAAGCTGATCCGCGCGCAGAAGAAGATCATCGCGCACGGTGACGTAGTTCGGCGCGAACGGGGAATCCGGAAGGCTATGGAACCGCTCGTCTGGCGTGCGGAGGATCTGCAGTGCGGGTGTCCCGGGCGGCGTGCCTCAAACGGGTGTGGAGACAAGAAGCGCGATCTGGACGAGCGCTGCGACAAGCGCGATCGACAGGCCGACCCAAACCCGAGGCCCCATGAGTGAGCGCATGATGGGCTGCGTTGGGAAATTGAATGTCTGGGGCATGGCTGCGTGCTTGAAGTCGTGTGCGTCGGCGAAGCCTGGAAGCGTCACGAGCCGGGCCAGGTCCCTGCGGCTGCGGTACCGCATGTAGCCCATCATCGTCCAGCCCGGATCGGCCTCGACGCCCCAGGCGTCGAAATAGCCGCCCACGCGGCGCGCGCCTATGGCTGGATAGCCTCCGCGCGCGAAGACCGCCGGCAGGAACGACTTCGTGTAGCGTTCCATCACCTTGCGCGCCGGACGCAGCTCACCCGTTTGCGGATCGGCCACATCGCCCTGCGAGAGGCGAATGACGTTGAGCATGAAGAATTCCCGTCCGTCATCAGTCTCGAGAAACGCCCGCAGGATCTCAGGATCGTTGCCGTCCTTGCCGATCGTGCGCTGCGACATGATGGTGTGCATCAGGCGGTCCACCTCGGCGGGAGAGAGCTTTCCGCGCCAGTTTTCATGCCAGACCAGGAAAAGTCCGTAGACAAACAGCGCGGCGGTCCAGATGAGCGGGTTCAGCATGAGCGCGGGCCTTTCCCTGCAGGCGGGCTAAGGGAGGCTGGCCTCAGCGACAGCGCCGGCGGCGAGGTCGCCCAGGACGCCAGCATCCGACGCCAGCATCCGACGCAGACAGTTCGCGGTGGGCGTCCCGGATCCACGCGAGGCGCCTGGCCCGGTGCGCGCACGCCGGATATGTCCATGTAGCCCCGTTGATGGTCGTTTCAAAGGCTTCTTCGCCAGGGATCGCCGCTGGCGCCATGGCGCGTGGACATGGCGCCCGGACACACGGCCGGAGTCCTGCCGCAGCGGCCCAGGACCTGCACGCGCGGGGTTTTACGCCATCCAGCGGGATGGGTTTGGGGCCGCGCGGCGGAGGCCAGGGCGCGCATGCGCCGCCCGCCGTGTCGTCGGCGGTCGGGGCGGCCCCGACATTGGTTCGCTGCCCTCAGTCAGAAGAAAATGCTCCGTCCCGCGTCCATGCGACCGGTCCCTGATTTCGTCGCCGCACAGGCCCGGCGTGGCGGCTGACGCCATCCCCAGGGTCACACCCGCGCATGACCGCCGCCTGCCAACCTGCAATCACGCCTGATCGGCGCGGAGCCGGCGGACATACAAGGCGGCGGCGGACTGGGCGCGCATCAGCCGGCCGATCCGGGTCGTGCAGGACGGGTCGTGCAGGACGGGTGGTGCAGGACGGGCGCTGCCTCAACGGTCCCCGACGATGGCGGTGTGCGCAGCGCCGGATCGGCGCTCCGCGCGGGTCCCCATGAGACCTTACATGCGCTTCAGGGCGCAGATCTTGTTGCCGTCTGGGTCGCGCAGATAGGCAAGGTAGAGCTTGCCGGCGGCGCCCGCGCGCACGCCTGGCGGATCTTCACAGGCAGTCCCGCCGTGGGCGAGCCCCGCAGCATGCCAGGCGTCAGCCTGGTCCGGCGACTCGACGGCAAACCCGATCGTGCCGCCGTTGGCCGGCGTCGCCGGCTCGCCATTGATCGGTTTGGAGACGGAAAAAACGCCGCCTGGCGCAAAGTAAAAGATTCGGTGGCCGTCCAGCACGGCCGGTCCGACGCCGATCGCGCCGAGCACCGCATCATAGAACGTCCGGGCCCGGTCGAGGTCGTTGGTTCCGAGCATCACGTGTGAAAACATGTCGATCATCCTCCTGCAGGCTGCGACCACACCCTGCGCGGGGTCTTCCGTCAAGGGCGCGCCGCCGCCTCGGGGGCGACCGGGCTCAAATGCTCGAACAGGCGCACGAGACTGGATGACGCCTTGCTGGTCCACCGTATTTTCGTTTGACCGGCGGCGGCAGTGGCCCATCCGCGCCAAGGCTGTCCGCCCATGCCGTGATTGCCTGATGGTCGATCACCCTGCCGACATCGACATCCTCAAGGGTTTCGAGCGTCATCCTGTGACGCTCCTCCTCCTGATCGACCGAGGCGGCGAGCGCCTGTTTCATCACCCGGCCGCGCGAGCGTTCGAGCCGCGAGGCCATCGCTTCAATCTTGTCCGCGAGCGCCAAAGGGACGTGCGGGGTCAACACCTTCGTCTCTGTCGCCTTGTTCATGACCTGGGATCAGCCTGATTGACAATAATCGATCTTCCCCGGGACCCCAGTCTTTCTGGGTCAGAAACCGGGTGAGACGGCTGCATGCGAGGGAGATCCGGCCGGGCGCCTTGATTGCTGCGCGGGCGCCTGGATCACCGGCGCAGCGTTCGATGGACCGTTCAACCGGTGCAAGTGATGCGCGATGTCTGGCGTGGGGTGAGGGTTTGGCGCGCGTCATAGGCCATGCCGACCGCAACGGGCCTTTGCGGGAGTATCGTATCCGGCTCCTCCTGCCGGCTGAACGCAGGAGCGTGGAGCCTGCGGCGGCGATCACGCGCCGGCCGGACGCCGCCAGCGGCCCATGGAAGTTGCTGCGGCGGATCCGCATGGCCGCGGGCGGCTTCGCCCGTGACATGGCCTGGGAGCCCCTGCGCCAGAACCCGACAAGCGCTGTGTTCCGGGCCCTGGAGCGATCACACGCGATGGACAGGAAGATGTTTGCATCGCGGATTGATCCGTTCAACATGACGCTCCCGGCGGCTTGCGCCGTGCAAAGGAGGGACAGGATCATGACCAAGCCCGTCTGCCTTGTTCTGGGCGCTGGCGCAGGGATCGGCGGCAACGTGGGCAAACGCTTTGCCCGCGACGGCTATCACGCCTGTCTCGCCCGCCGCAGTGACAGGGCTGGCCTGGACAGGTTGGTGTCGGAGATCGAGGCCGAGGGCGGCTCGGCCAACGGCTACATGATCAACGCGGCCGAAGAAGGCAGCATCGAGCAACTGGTGAGCGACATCGAAGCCCAGGTCGGCCCGATTGCAGTCGCGGTGTTCAACCTCGGCGCTCAAATCGGTGATCGAGGCCTGGCGGGCACCTCACTGAAGGCCTTCGAAATGTGCTGGCGCCTGGCCACCCTGGGCCTGTTCCGTCTGGCGCGGGTGCTGATCCCCTACATGGAGGAGCGCGGGAAGGGCGTCATCCTCGTCACATCGGCCACTGCAGCGATGCGCGGCAATGCAGGCCAGCATGCGCATGCCGCGGCCATCGGCGGGCGACGCATGCTGTGCCAGTCGCTCAATGCCCAATACGCCAGCAAGGGCGTCCACGTGGCCCACATCATTGTCGACGGCGCTGTCGACGCGCCGGACACGCTTGGCAAACTTCTCGGTCCCGAGCGCTTCCAGGCGCTGCGCGAGACCAGGGGCATGGAGCACGACGGCCTCATCCTGCCCAGTGAGGCGGCCAACACCTATTTCCATCTGGCGCACCAGCACCGCTCAGCCTGGACGTTCGAGCTGGACCTGCGCGCCCATTCGGACCTCGCCTGGTGGAACCACGCTGGCGGCCCCGACCTGAAGTAGCCTTATTTCGGTCCCTGCTGTCGGGCGCGGACCTGGCCGCCGCCTGTCGATGATCGCTGGCGGACGCATGCAGACAGGAGAGCAAGCATGACCAAGATCCTTGAACTGATCTTCGATTTCGTAAGCCCCAACGCCTATCTTGCATGGCGGCCGCTTCGCGAGATCGCCGCGCGCCAGGGCGCGCGGATCAGCATCACACCGGTGTTTCTCGGCGGCATGCACAGGCTGACGGGAAATGCGCCGCCCTTCGTCCGGGATGCCGGCGTGAAGGGCAAGAATGAATACGCGCTGCTGGAAATGCAGCGCTTCATTGCAAAACATGGGCTCCACCGCTTCAGGATGAATCCCGGCTTCCCGTTCAACTCCATGAACCTGCTGCGGATGCTGGCGTGCCTGGACGGCGATGACCAGATCCGGTTCATCGAGGCGCTGATGCCTGCGATCTGGGAAGAGGAGCTGGATGTCGCCGACCCTGCAGCGGTCGCGGCCATCCTGACCGCTGCCGGCTTCGACGCCGACGCCCTCTCCGCACGGACCCAGGACCCGGCGATCAAGCAGGCCCTGATCGACAACGCCGAACGGGCTGTCGCGCGCGGCGCCTTCGGCATTCCGACCTTCTTCATCGGCGAGGAAATGTTCTTCGGCAAGGAACGCCTCGGGCAGATTGAGGAGGTGCTCGCCGAGCTCTGAGAAACCAGAGTTTTCCTCACGCCGTTCAGGTGATGTTGGTCCTTCCCGGGTCGTGTGTGTGGATCGGCGTGCAACAAGGACCCCCTTGACGGGGTGATCGGCGTCCAAAAGGGACCCCCGCATCGCCTCATCCAAGATGTTGCCGAAGATTGTCCGCCGACCGTGTGCGGCGCGCTTCTGGTTGACCGGCTGCGGGCCGCGGATGTCCGGGAAGGGCGCCCCCGGTCGGCGTCCGTGTCGATGCGGCGCCAGGACTCGCGTCCCGCGTCTCGCTGGGGGCAGCATCTGAGAGAAAGGCCTGGGTTTGCAGGTTCAGGATTTCTCGCCTGCCTCCACCCCCCTCAGGTCTGATATCGGCGGTCGGCAGTGCAGTCGGCGCGCCCCCGATCTGGTCCGGCGAATGGCGGTTGTCTTTGAAGAACGGCGTCGCCAGGGAGGGACAGCTCTCGCACGAGCCTGCGCATCTGCAGCTCAGACCTCCGGCACATATAGCCGATGCGCCACCGGCAGGCTCGCCCAATCGCCCCAGTACCGGCGCGTCACGCCGACGGGGGGCGGATGTCTCAAGAGGCGCTGATTGAGACATCCGCCCGCCAGTCGGTTGGGCGCCCCCGTTCCGGGCGACACCACCGGCGCGCCCGGGGTCGTCCCTGGCGCGCTGACCCCCAGGGTCTGGGCGCCAGGATGACCAGCAACGCCAGCTGTTCGTACGACTGGGAGGCGCCTGCCTGGTGACGCGTGCGGCTCTTCCACTCACAGGGCTCTCAGGCTGCAGCAGACTTCTTGGCGCGCGACTTGTTCGCGTACATCGCCGCGTCCGCCCGTGCGACGACATCCTGCCATCGCTCTGACGTCTCCTCAGGCGACGCATAGCCGACGGCCACACCAACCTTGGCAGACTGTCCGCCGAATTCGATCGGGGGCGCCAGCGCCTCCTGCAGGTCGCGCAGGAGCCGCTCACAGGATGCGCCGGAAAGGCGCTTGGCGACGATGACCGCGAACTCGTCGCCCCCCAGACGCGCCAGCCGGTCACCGGCCCGTATCACGCCACCGAAGCGTTTCGCGACCGACCGCAGCAGCTCGTCTCCGGCTGCGTGGCCGAGCGTGTCGTTGACGGCCTTAAAGCCGTTCAGATCCAGGTAGAATATGGTAAAGTCGATTGAACCCGCCAGCTGCTCCAGGCGCTGTTCAAATCCGATGCGGTTGAGGGCGCCGGTGAGTGCATCCGTCTCAAGGCGGCGCTCCAGATCCGCCAGAGTTCGTTGATCGTCGCTCGCCGGGTGGAACGCGGCGAGATTGATCGATTCATGCAGCCACTCGACGCGCCAAGCGCGCCCGCCCTTGACGCCGCCCGCGTGGATCAGCGTGCTGCGGTCACGCAGGCTCGGCAGGCACGCGGAGCTGAAATCCGCAGCCCCCACCCATTGCCGGGCGCCGGTCAGCGTGCTCGCCTTCGGGTTGGCCCGCTTTACAGTCCCGCGCGCGCCGAACAGAACCACAGGAATTGGACGATCTGCCTGACTTCGCCATGCCCAGGCCTCCTCGGGGCTTACATCGCCCTTCAGGAATGCGGAAATCAGTTCAAACATCCGAAGCCGGACAAAGGTGGACGCCATGAACCCGGCCGTAAGCATCGCCGCTGTCGTCATCGGCTGCAGCCGGACGCCGAAATTCTGCAGGACGAATGTCGATCCCAAAGCGATGGCTGCGGTCGTCACCGTCAGGGCGACGAATGTGCGCCGAGCAGTTGTAAAGAGCTTGCCGACCACGGTCCCCATGGCGAGGGCGAGAGTGCAGAAGAGGGCGGCGAGCACCGAGCCTGTACGCGAGTGCTGCGGATAGCCCTGGAGGGTGGACTGTGTCGCCAGGGCGATGACTCGCCCACGGCCCAACTCACCGTGGCCGGCGACGCTCGGTGCAGACCTGTCGACCACACGGTTATAGGCGATCACAACCAGCCGGTCCCGGAAGAGGTTCACCGGTCTGGGGCCCGCCAAAACTTCGCCGAGCGTGATAGAGCTGATTGTTGCGGGGTCGAGGCGCAGATCGATCGGCTGGCTGCCTGCGGCGAAAGCCCCTGTCGCGAGCCAATCGACGGGATTTCGCATCCTGTCAACGACCCGGACACGCCGGAACCAGCCGTCCGGATCCGGCAGAAAACCGGCGTCCACGGTGCGTGCAATCTGCATGAAAGGATCAGCCAACGGCGCGTCATCCACGCTGCCGACGGCCAGACGGTCGCGACCAAGCGCAGCCATTGCAGCTGAAAGCGCGGCGTCATCGGCCGGCCTGAGCGTGGTGGTGAAGATGACGTCGAGATAGACGCGTCGCGCCCCGCCCTCTGCAGCATAGGAGAGGGCCCTGGCGATCTCGGCCCGTTCTGCGGAGGTCTCCTGCGCCCGCGCGATGTCTGAGGGCATGATCTCGACGAGGAGAACAGGCCCCGCGGCGGAGTGCTTTTGCTGGGCGAGCAGGACATCAGCAAAGGCGTTGTCGAGCCTCTGGGGGCCAACCAGCAGCGTCACAAAGCCAGCCGCCATGGCGACGGCAAGCGTGCGCAGCCAAGGCTGGCTGTGCGTCATCCGCCTTTTGGGGGCGAGCCGGGCGACGGCTTCACCTTGCCGCCAGGCGGGCTGTCCTTCGGCGGTGGGGGCTGGTCATCCGTCTGCCCGCGACCTGGCGTGTCGGCCGGCCCATTTACGGCCTCGGCAAGACTGTCGAAGGCGACAGATATGCTCTGACCGACGTTGCCGGTCGCAGCCGTCAGCGTCGCCACGACCAAGGAGGCGATGACGGCATACTCGACTGATGTTGCCCCAGCGCGGCAGCGCGCAATTGGACTCATGGTCAGCCTCTCCAACCAATCCTTGTCATTAGTAGCGCAGAAGCATTTCAGAACGGTCACCGAACGGGCGGCGGTTGA
Organism: Hyphomonadaceae bacterium; assembly: GCA_040381075.1. GTDB lineage: Bacteria > Pseudomonadota > Alphaproteobacteria > Caulobacterales > Aquidulcibacteraceae > JBEIHX01. The sequence goes on along the minus strand of JBEIHX010000054.1, from coordinate 4,622 downwards.
GACGAATCCGGCGGACGCACACCTATGTGCGCGCCTCAATCGGTCGCTCACGGCTGACCTGCAATGTGTCCGAGGCGTGGCGCGCGAACCGCGGCATGGCGGCGTGCAGCGGGGACGCGCCCGGCCCCTGTCGTGATCGGCCCCTGTCGTGATCGGCCCCTGTCGTGATCAGCCATGGTCGGCTCGATCCGGTTCCGGGATCGCCTGCTGCATCATTCAGGGGGGTGGCGACAGGACCGGGCCTCCTGTAGGGACCTGGAGCGACACGGCGCCTGACCCGGCGCCCCACCGGGTGCGCGCCAGGAATGATCTGGCGGGCCCTGCCTGCGCAGCGGGAGGACACCGAACGTGGTCATTCAACCCCTCAGCCTGCCAGAGATGTATGTCGTGGCAGTGCTGCTCAAGAGCGGCGAGGCGGGTCTCGATGGCCCATCGATCGCCCGCGAGGCGCTTGCCTGCTGCGCCCAACTGATCAGCGTGACCGCGGGCTACGGGACACTGGACCGCCTGGAACAACGGCATCTGGTGACCTGGGAGCAGGCCGGGGAGGGGTGCGAAACGGCTGGCCGCAGCAAGCGCCGCTGCAAGGTGACGACCGACGGACGAAAGGTGTTTGACCGATCGCTGGGTATTGCGCCGGTCGACGACAGGGCGAGGATCGCGCTCAAGTCCAACCAGGCCCGGGGCGATGGTCGCAGTCGGTCTGGCCGGGACGCAGGCGAAGACACATAGGTCGTGGTGACGACGCGCCCGAACCACAGTCGGGCCGAGGCAAGGCGTGTGAAGCCGACGCAGCTGTCCGCGCCCCCTGTCCCCGTGAGCCGTGTGCAGGCCTGGCTCGCCACGAGGATCGCCGTCCGGTCGGGCCGACGCCCTGCGCAGACGCGTCATTCCGTATACTGACCTGGATCTGTCATCCGATCCCGCGGCGACCACCGACCGCAGCGGCGACCTCGGGTTGAATATCGCATCCGCACCATGGCAACCGAACAGCTCCGCCGAGGTTTGCGCAGCGTCACTGCTCTCAGCAAATGGAGCGAATCTCGCAGGCCTCAACATCGCAGCGCTTGGGCGCAAAATGGACGGCCTTCAATCTGCAAAGCGCAGTCGCGTGGCTTGGATTCGGGTCACCTCGGTACTCGCGTCTTACTGAGATTGGGACGTCCGCCCAATCTCCACGGCAGGAGGAAACGCTGGATTCCTGAAGGGCCCGCAGACACCGCCGCGCCCCCCGCAAGCAGGGCAATCGCATTTGAGAAAATGAAGTAGCGCTTTGGGGCGAACGGGAACCTTTAGGTCGACGGCTCTTTCCTGGAGGCGTTGATGACCTGGATGGCGGCATGTTTTGCGGATGTGCCTGATCCGCGGACCGGCAATGCGACGCGACATGACTTTCTTGAGGTGCTGACGATGGCGCTAACGGCCTCGGTCTGCGGCGCTGAGACGTGCGTTGATTTTGCCGATTTCGCCGCCGACCGGGAGGCGCTGTTTCGGTCTTTCCTGAAGCTGGACAATGGGTTGCCAAGCCATGACACGTTCTCACGGCTGTTCCGCATGCTTGATCCGGCTGCATTTTCGACAGCGTTTTCCGCGTTCCTTGATCGGCTTGGCGAGAAGGGCGAGGGCGGGCTCGCCATTGACGGAAAGACCCTGCGACGCTCGTTTGACCGCGCGGCCAGTACATCCCCGTTGCATGTGGTGAGCGCCTTCGCCAGCGATCGCCGCCTTGTGCTGGACCAGGCGGCGGTGGGCGAGAGCGGCAATCAGATTACGGCCGCCCGCGACCTCCTGGCGCTCTTGGATCTCGATGGCCTTCTGGTGACCGGCGATGCGCTGCATTGCCAAGATAACCCGAGGTGCGCCGTTCGTTTTGTCCTTGTGCGCCATGGCGTTTGCGCGAGGTAGGCCTACGATGTCCACAGTGGCGATGAGGTGCGCGCCGCACCGTGAGGTTTACTGGGAGTTTCGGCCATGACGGCGCGAAGTTTCAATCGCAATTTGCGGAACGGCGAAGGCGAAGACGAAGAGTTCATTTCTGTACAATTGCGCGGAGGCAAGTCGGGCAAGCCGCCGCGCATCGGCGCGCGATTGGATGCGCGCATGAAGAGCAAGCCGGGTGGTGGCGTGAAGGGCGCGCGCGTACCGAGACAGGTACCGGCAACCCATGCCAACGATCCGCGTCAGCGCGCGAGCGTCAAGGGGCACTACTACAACAATTCCGGCGGCGGCGCGGCCACATTGGGCGCGCATGGCGCCTATGTCGAACGAAAAAGCCCGCAGTTGGATGACGAAGTGTAGCCTCACACGGACTATCTCAGTCGCGATGGCCGGCAGGGCTTATTCGACGCGAGTCACACCGGCGTGGACGGCCGCGAACGCCTGGAGCAATGGGGCCAGGACGATGGTCGCCACTTCCGGATCATTCTGTCCCCCGAAAATGGACAGGCATTGGCCGATCTCACCGGATACACGCGCGAAGCGATAGCACGGGCAGAAGCCGAACTGGGCCGACCATTTCAATGGATGACGGTCAACCACTGAGACACAGAACATCCGGACACAAACCGAGATCTGCGCGGCTGCGACGGCGCCGGCTTGCGCTTAAGCCTGCCGGACAATGTCATCAAGCATCGGTTCCGGGAGTTCGCGCGCGATGTGGCGAGCGAACGCCTTGGGCCACGCACGCCCGATGACGAACGCCGCGTGCAAGAGCGCGAGGTGCGCGCGCCCCGCCTGACGCGGTTCGACAAGTTTATCACTGAAAAGCTGGACCCTGCCGGCAGGGTGCGGATGGCCGAGCTTGGGAAGGGCATGGCGGATCCAGGGTTTGCCGCCTCGCTGAAGGCCCGCGTGGTCGAACTGTCGCGTTTGGGTCTGGCGCAAGAGGTCAAGCGAGGCGTCTTTGCGTTCGCGCCGGATTGGCAAGACCGCCTGCGCGCCCTTGACCTGCACGCCGACATCCGCCGCAGCCGGTTCGCAAAGGCGTGCGGCGATAAGGGACCGGCGAAAGCGATGGACGGCGATCGTGGGCGATCCGGGGAAACGCCACGCAACGCTGGGAAACGACAGGAAACGGATAAGGCGAGCGCCGCATTCGACCGCGCGGCGCAGGCGCTCAGCACTGAAGCCGGCAAACGCCATCGGACCTTAAGCTCTAAGATGCAGCGCTGGAGCGTGCGCGGCGAGGTTGATCTGCCAAGCGGCAAGCACCTGGCGCTTGAGCGCCACGACCGCGTGACGCTTGCGCCGAAGCCTGCCGGGCTCGATGTCGCTGCTGGTCAGAAGGTGATGGCCGGGATGAAGGACGGCATTGCGCAAGTGGCGCGCGCGGTGGGCATGGATCGGTAGCGCTTGATCCCAATATGGGACCGTGGTAGATGATCGTATGCGCGTGATCGCCCGGCGCACCTTGCGCGACTTCGTTGAGACGCTGGCCGGCCGCAAAGATCAGCCGGCAGTGAAGGCTGCGCTGGACGCCTGGTTCAGTGAAGTCAGCAAAGCCAATTGGGCGAGCAGCGCAGACGTGAAGCAGCTTTACGCCACCGCAAGCATCGTTAACGCCGAGCGGATCGTTTTCAACATCAAGGGCAATGACTATCGGCTCGTCGTGGCGGTGGATTTCGAGCGAGGCGTCGTGTGGATCAAATGGATTGGCACGCACAAGGACTACGACAAGATCGACGTGACGGAGGTTGAACATGGCGGATGATCTGAAGCCGATCCGAACCGAGGCGGATCACGCCGCAGCGATGGCGGAAGTGGCCCGTCTTTGGGGCGCAAAGGTTGGTACGCAGGACGGCGACCGTCTGGATGTATTGGCGACCCTGATCGACGCCTACGAGGCGAAGCATCACGCTATGGATCCCCCTGACCCGATCGAAGCGATCCGCTTCCGAATGGAGCAGCAGGGGCTGACGCGCAAAGACCTTGAGCCGATCATCGGAGCGCGAAATCGCGTCGCGGAAGTGCTGAACGGCAAACGCAAGCTGTCGATCGAGATGATCCGCAAGCTGCATGAACACTTGGGCATTGCCGCCGAGGTGTTAATCCGGCCAACCGGCGCCGACAAAGCGGCTTGAGACGCCAACGCCTTAGCTTGCGCCACGGAAAGCCAACCTATCCGCTCGCGGTCTTGCGCGGCCGCCCGCCCCTTCTGTCGTTTTTGCGCGCGGCTTCCGCCTTTGCCTCAGACCGCGTTCGGCCGCCTTTGGCGCCCATCTCACGCGCCATCCAGGCTTTCGACCCGAACACACCTTCGATCAAGCCAGGTACGAACAAAACCGCATCCAATTGTGGCCAATGCAGACCCAGCCCCGAGGGGGTGATTTCAATGCAAGACAACGCATCAACGCAGGCGCCATGCAGGCCCTCCGCCAACCGTGGCGGGAAGGCAAGCTCAAGGCCGGATTGCAGCGTCACGACAATGCGGCCGATGCGGCGGTCGTAGCGCGCCGCAATGGCGACGCGGGCTTGGCGCTGCCGAGCCATCGCGGCTTCAGCGCGCTTCAATGCATCCTTAGTCGGGGCCATGAATTTGATTGTACAACGACAATTATCATGAGCGGAGCGACAATTTCTATGCGTCTGGTTTTGGAGTAATTGTCGCGCGCGACAATTACTCT
>JBEIHX010000053.1:0-16007 GCA_040381075.1 Hyphomonadaceae bacterium | reverse complement strand
CCGCCCAAGAGTCCATATCGACGGCGGTGTTTGGCACCTCGATGTCGGCTCATCACATCCTGGGGCTGGAGCAGGTCCCAAGGGTATGGCTGTTCGCCATTTAAAGTGGTACGTGAGCTGGGTTCAGAACGTCGTGAGACAGTTTGGTCCCTATCTACCATGGGCGTTGAAGACTTGAGACGATCTGTCCCTAGTACGAGAGGACCGGGATGGACGCACCTCTTGTGGACCAGTCGTGCCGCCAGGCGCGCAGCTGGGTAGCGAAGTGCGGACGGGATAAACGCTGAAAGCATCTAAGCGTGAAACCCTCGTCAAGATGAGGTCTTCCTTGAGAGCCGTCGTAGACTACGACGTTGATAGGCCGGATGTAGAAGCGCCGCGAGGCGTGGAGCTGACCGGTACTAATCGCTCGATCGGCTTGATTGCCGATGTTCATGCGCGGCGATGAACGCGCGGACATATGTTGTGTGCCATTGTTGTTGCGTTGGTGGGAGAGCCGCATGGTTCAGCCCATGCGTGACGCGGACAATCATCAATTCGCTGTCGTTTGCGTTGCGCCGACCCGGTGGCAATGCCGGAGAGTCCCCACCCGATCCCATTCCGAACTCGGTCGTTAAGTTCTCCTGGGCCGATGATACTGTGTCCTAAGGCACGGGAAAGTAGGTCGCTGCCGGGTCTGCCCAACGCAACAGTCAGCTTTCCTCCTTAACGTCGCGCGCCCCTTATCGCGCGCTTGCTACACTCCGGCCGTCCAGGCATGCGCCTGTGTCGTCAGGGTGTGTCGCGGGATGGAGCAGCCCGGTAGCTCGTCAGGCTCATAACCTGAAGGTCACAGGTTCAAATCCTGTTCCCGCAACCAGTTAAAGCCCCGGCCTTGCGGCCGGGGCTTTTTCGTTTGGCCGACATTCCCCCTGTGTCCTTCGCTCCGTCTCCAGCTTCCCGTCTTCTGCTTCCTGTGGCTCGCGCGGTCCTGGTCGGTTGCAGTGACAATGGCGTCCCTCACCGGAGCGTCCGTTGGAACAACGCATGGAGGCGTTCCCAATGTCGCTCTGCAGAGCTCTTCGAATAGACGGCGCGCTGCGGAAACGCGAAGCCATGTTCGGCCCCCGGATAGACCTCGACCTCGGCGTGAACAGAATGTGCAGCAAGATCGTCCTTGAGGCATGACACCATCTCCAAAGGGGCCCAGCTGTCGCGCTCAGCGCAGGCGAAGTAGAGTTCCGCAGTCGCCTTGCGCGCCATGAGATGGGGGCTGTCAGGAAACTCCGTCATCAGCATGACGCCATAAATCGACGCCGCGGCTGCAACACGGTCAGGATAACGGGCTGCTGCGTTTACGGCATAACGCCCGCTCATGCAGTAGCCGATGACCCCGATTGGACGATTCAGCGCCTGCGCGTCGGCATCGATCTCTGCTATCAGTCCATCCAGGTCCAACATCACCTTGGGAACATCGATCGACGCCATAAGCGCCATGACTTTCTGGCGCAGGGGCGAAGAAGGATCGAGGGGAGCTGTGGGCAACTCCATCTCACCCGATCGATAATAAAGGTTGGGCAGCATCACGTAATACCCGGCGCTCGCAAGCCGCCGCGCCATGTCGCGCAATTCCTCCCGAATTCCTGGCGCATCCATGAAGAAAATCACCGGCGGATGCGGTCCGTCACGCTCAGGATGGACAACGAACGTCGCCATGGCGCCATCCGCCGTGACAATGTCGCGCGTGCTTTCGATCATGGCGAGCTCCTTGCGCCGACTCAGAGTGAAATTTCTGCTGCGATCAGAGCGTCGGGCGCGCTCGAGCCGCCGATCCGAATCACATATCGGCCGCTCTCGAGCGCCCATGATCGCGACGACGGGTTCCACCAACGCAAGCCGTCAAGCGGGACATGGAGGCGAATCGTCTTTGTTTCGCCAGGCGCGAGGCTCAATCTTTGAAAGCCTTTCAACAGACGCGCAGGGCGCTCCACTGACCGCCCCGGCGGGCTCACATAAAGTTGCGCCACCTCGTCAGCCGCGATGCTGCCGTCGTTGCGGATCGACACCGTCGCCTCGATCGCGCCGGCCGTGCGGCGCACTTTCAATGCGCGATAAATGAACCGCGCATATGACAGTCCATGACCGAACGGATATCGCGCAACCGAACCCGCGCGATCGAACAGGGTGTAACCGTGATAAGGTCCGTAGGTGATCTCTGTCGCGGTCCGGTCGAAATGGGGGTAGTCGCGTGCGTCCCTCGCGACACTGAAGGGAAGACGCCCCGCAGGCGAGACATCGCCGAACAACAGCCGCGACAGTGCAGCACCGCCCTCCATGCCGTTGTAGAAGACCTGAAGTATCGCATTCGCCTGCTCTCGCCAGACTTCTGTCATAATGGCGGAACCGCTGACGATCACCACCACCATTGGCTTGCCGCTCCGCGCCGCCGTCTCAATCAGCGCAATCTGCTCAGGCGCAAGATCAAGGCTGTCGCGGTCGCCGCCGATCGCCAGGCCGGAACCGCCTTCCTCCGCGCCAAGACTGACATCAGCAGGTATGTATTCCCCCTCGTCACGCCGCGTGGTGCCGACAATCACAACCACAGCATCGCCTGCGGCCGCCGCTGCCTGGGCTCCTGCAAGGTCGCTCTCATCGCCAGTCACGATGCGTGCATCACGCAGATACTCCGTGAGGCCCTGCAATGGCGTAATCACATAAGGCGGGCGAACGCGGCTCGATCCATGATCCCCGGTATTTTCAATTGCTGCAAGACGCCCAAGAACCGCCAGTGTCTTCACCGACGCGGCCTTGAAAGGCAAGACACCATCATTTTCCAGCAGGACAGCCGATTTTTCGGCAGCCTCGCGCGCCAGAGAGGTATGGGCCGGACACGCTACAAGGTCAGCTCCATAGTGTGGCAACGGATCCTCCGCTGCTGCGAAACGGTAGAGTGTGGTCAGGATCCGTCGGCAGGCGCGGTTGACCACTTCGGGCTCTATCGCTCCGCTGCGAACGGCCTCGACAAGCTTGCTGCCGAAATGGATCGGTTCCGGATTTTCAACATCCAGACCTGCAGCGGCGCCATAGGGATGATATACGCCGCGCACCCAGTCGGAGTGCACAAATCCGTCAAACCCCCACTCGTTGCGCAAGATGTCGGTCAGAAGGGTACGGTTCTGCCCGCAGTATTCGCCATTCCACTTGTTGTAGGCGCTCATCACGCTAGCGCATCCGGCGTCAAGAATCGCCTTGAAATGCGGGAGATAGACCTCCCGCATGGTGCGGTCGTCACACAGAACATTCACCTTGAAACGTGTGTTCTCGATGGAGTTGAGCGCGAAATGCTTTACTGTGGCGACGACATTGTGGGTCTGCAGGCCTTGCGCCAGCGCCGAGCCCATGACGCCGACATGGAAAGTGTCTTCGCCATAGGTCTCCTGCGCGCGGCCCCAGGCTGGATGGCGCAGCAGGTTGACGCAGACGGCTCCAGACAGGTTGCACCCCTGCGCCCGCGCTTCGATCGCCATCGCTTCACCGACGCGCCGCTCAAGGTCGGGGTCAAAGCTCGCGCCGCGCGCCATCAGGCTTGGAAAACAGGTTGAGTCGCCGCGCGCCACGCCGCGCGGCCCATCCGTGAAGTAAAGCGCCGGAACTCCCAGGCGTTCGCATCCACCCCCAGCCCTATAGGGATGGGCGCCCCAGCGGTTTCCGCTTTCCTTGAATTGGCGAAACACGCCGTGGCCGGACATCATGGCCACCTTCTCTTCGAGCGTCGCCTGCGCCAGGATCTCGGTGATGGTCGCCGCGATCTCCACATCGGTCATGCCCTTGCGCGGGGCGAAGGATTTCTCCTGCAGGTCCGGTGTCATCTCTTTCCTCAATCTTCAGGCGACTGGCGTGTCCCGCCAGTCCCGGTACGTGCATCCCCGCCCTGCCAGCCCCTGGCGTATACAGGCGCTTTCAGGGGCTTGCGCGATCGTTGCGCCAGCCTACTTCAAGACCATGCTGGCCAAAGTGCAAAATGAGTCCTCAGGCCCACGGACGCCTCTGACAGTTTGGTACGATGGGGCCTGTCCGCTGTGTGTGCGCGAAATCGCCCTGATGAGGCGCCTGGCGCCGGGCGGACAGGTTATCTTCATCAATGTCGTGGAGGAGCCTGCGGCCTGTCCTTTGTCGCCCGTGGCGATGCTTGCCCGCTTCCACGCCCGGGACAGCGACGGGCGCATGTATTCGGGCGCGGCCGCCTTCGCAGCGTTATGGCGGGTGATCCCCGTGCTGCGGCCTCTCGGGCTTGCGGCCCGCAACCCGGCCATCCTTGCGCTGCTGGAGCGCGCATACGCCGTGTTCTTGCGCATACGCCCAGGCCTTCAGCGCCGCGCGCGCGCGCTGTTTGGTTCCGTGCAATGAAGCGCAACGCCAACGGACCGCGGCGAGACAAGGCCGCACTGCCTGCAAAGGACTGCGCCGCGTGCGGTCGCCCCTTTGTCTGGCGCAGGAAGTGGGAGCGCGACTGGGACGCTGTCATCTACTGCTCGGACCGATGCCGCAGTGCGTTGAAGTCTCAGTCTTCGCCGCAGCGACCTTCGCCGCACCGACCCTGCTGAACCCTCCTCCGGAGGGAGGCGACTTGCAGGGCCGGGGAGGCAGGCGCCGGCCGCATGGGTGCGCGCACTGTCATGGTTGGTCCGGCAGCCGTCGCACCGCGCCTTTGTGCCTCGTGCAGGCAAGGCCTGGATTGCATGCATGAGCAATCACCCCCAGGAGCCCGAACCAGGCTTCAAGCCGCACTTTCGCTGCTCGCCGCTCACCGATCCATGGGAGCCGGTCTGGTCGAGGCGCACGCAGGACGACGCCATCGACATTGCGCTTTGGCTGCGGGAGCAGCACCGCACCGCTTGCGGTTTCGTCCATGGCGCTCTGATCGCTGCGCTGACTGATAACGCCATGGGCCTCACCCATGTCGCCGCCCGGGGCGACATCAGCGGCGTCCTCACGGGTGCTGTGCAGATCGACTTTCTTGCCCCTGCGCGCCTGGGTCAGTGGCGCGCATTCGCCGCGCGTGTGCTCAAGGCTGGCCGCGGCCTTGGCTGTGTTGACGCCCTGATCACAGGAGACGGCGTGCTGACAGCGCGGGCCTCGGCTGCATTCAGGGCCGTTGAGCGCTCCGGTCGAAGCCTGCGCCGGCCCGGACCGTTCTGGGGGTTCCCGAATGTGAGCGCAGATGGGAGACGGGCTGCGGCCGACGGGTGGTTGGTGCGCGTGGGCGCAGTGGTCCCAAGCCAGGCGCACCCGTGCAGACACCCGCGACTGCGGGGGAGGCGTCCGGTTAACGCGCGTCAGCGAGCCAATCGTCTGTCACAGCCTCAGCCTGCTGCGGTGCGCCGCCATGGGCGCTCGGCAGGGCGACAAAACCATAGCCAAACAGCGCCAGGAAGCCCGACGTCAGCAGGATGGAGCGCAACTTCGGACGCGCGGAATACCCCGCGCCAACACGACGATAGGCCATGACACCCTCCACCATACGCCAGGGCGACGCGCTGCGTGACGCGCCGTCCACGACCGGTAGTTTCGATCTGAGGGGCTAAGGATGTGCACAAAATTGTTTCGAAATAGAGAAATCTGCCCGTGGTGCTAGAATTGCCGGGGTGAGTCTGTTCGGGGGCAGGTCATGGTGGCGCTAGAGGCGGCGCATGCGGCGGGCGTGGATTGGGACAGGCTGGATGCGGTCAAGTATGCCGACGAAGCCGCCCACGTCAAAGAACTGCTCAATGAACCGCCCCTGACGCGGGACGAGCGCGCCAGAGCGACGCAGGAGGCCCAGGATGTGGTTCGCCGCGCCCGGGCGCTGCGCCGTCGCAAAGGGGTGATGGAAAGCTTCCTGGAGGAATTCGGCCTCGCGAACCAGGAAGGCCTGGCGCTGATGTGCCTTGCGGAAGCGCTGCTGCGGGTGCCGGATGAAGAGACAGTTGACAGATTGATCGCCGAGAAGCTGCTGGCGGGAAACTGGTCGGAGCACTTTGGAAAATCCGACTCGCTGCTGGTGAACGCATCGACCTGGGGGTTGATGCTCACCGGCCGCCTGATGGACCCGGCGCCTGACGTGCATCAGGACGCGCCCGGCGTCATTCGCAGGATCGCGGCGAAAGCCGGCGAGCCTCTGGTGCGCGCCGCCATCAAGGCCGCCATGCGTATGATGGGCGAGCAGTTCGTGCTCGGCGGCTCAATTGAGGAGGCGCTGCGGCGCGCCCGCCAGATCGCCAAGCCGCATGTGGCTGACGTGTTTTCTTTCGACATGCTCGGGGAAGGCGCGCGCACCCTTGCTGATGCGGAGCGCCATTTTGAAGCCTATCGTCAGGCGATCGCCAGCGTGGGCGCCGAGGCGCGCGGTAAAGGCCCGGTCGCCGGATCCGGCGTGTCGGTGAAACTCTCGGCCCTGCATCCGCGCTACGATGTGCGAAAACAAAGCCGCGTGACGAACGAACTCTATCCGCGTCTCTATGCGCTCGCTCGACTGGCCGCCAGCTATGACATCGGCTTTTGCCTGGACGCCGAAGAAGCGGACCATCTGATCCTGTCGCTCAAACTGCTGGAACGTCTTGCTGATGAGCCGGAACTGCAGGGCTGGCACGGCCTTGGCGTCGCTGTTCAAGCCTACCAGAAGCGGGCGCCTGGCGTCATCGATTGCCTGCGTGAGACAGCGCAGCGCACCGGGCGGCGCCTGCAGGTTCGTCTGGTCAAGGGCGCCTATTGGGACAGCGAGATCAAGCGGGCGCAGGTTGCGGGGCGGCCTGACTATTCCGTCTACACCACCAAGGCGGCGACCGACCTGTCCTATCTGGTCTGCGCGCGCGCGCTGTTGCGCGCGCCCGATGCGTTCTATCCGCAGTTCGCCACGCACAATGCGGTGACCGTCGCTGCGGTGCGCGCTCTGGCGTCGCAGGCTGCGGCTCCTGCCTACGAGTTCCAGCGCCTGCATGGGATGGGCGAGGCGCTCTATCTCGCCCAACTGGATGACGCAGCCTTCGTGCGCGTATACGCGCCTGTCGGCGCGCATCAGGAACTGTTGCCATATCTCATCCGACGCCTTCTGGAAAACGGCGCCAACACCAGTTTCGTCCATGCCTTTCTGGATGCGGACAATCCTGTCGAAGCGGTTGCGGGCGACCCGTTTGAGACGTTGGAGGCAGGGGTTCTGCGACACCCGCGCATTGCCCCGCCTGGTCTGCTGTTCTCACCGTCCCGGCGCAATTCCGCAGGCATTGATCTGACGGAAATCGGGCAGGCGCGTGGACTGCAGGCCGCCGTCGACGGGTATCGCCCGATTGCCGGCGGTCCGATCGTCAACGGGCGGGCAAGAACCAAAGATGGCCAGCTCGTGGAGTGTCCGGCCGATACGGCGCTTACGTCCGGCTCGGTTGCACAAGCCTCAGCCCATGACATTGAGGCTGCTGCAGAAACAGCCCTCGCCGCGCAGCCTCTCTGGTGCGCACGAGGCGGCGCGCAGCGCGCAGTCATCCTTCGCGCCATGGCCGACGCGTTGGAGCGTGACATGCCGCGGCTGATCGCGCTTATGGCGTATGAAGCCGGCAAGACGCTGCAGGATGGCGTCGATGAAGTTCGCGAAGCGGTCGATTTCTGTCGCTACTATGCCGCGGAGGCCGAACGTCTGTTCGCCGAACCCGTAACGCTTCCCGGGCCTGCCGGCGAGACCAACCAGCTGGCGTTCGCCGGGCGCGGTGTTTTCGTGTGCATCAGCCCATGGAACTTTCCTCTGGCGATCTTCACCGGGCAGGTCGCTGCAGCGCTGGCGGCGGGCAACACGGTGCTCGCCAAGCCGGCAGAGCAGACGCCGCTGGCGGCGTTCGAGGCCGTGCGCCTGTTTCAGGACGCCGGCCTGCCGAGCGATGTGCTTCATCTTCTGCCAGGCGATGGAGAAACAGGCGCCGCCCTGGTGCGCCATCCCGACATTGCGGGCGTCGCGTTCACTGGCTCAATCGAGACGGCGCGCGTCATTGCACGCACGCTCGCGGCGAAAGACGGCCCGATTGCGCCCCTGATCGCCGAGACCGGCGGTCTGAACGCCATGTTCGTGGATACGACTGCGCTGCGCGAGCAGGTCTGTGATGACGTCATCAGCTCAGCATTTTCTTCCGCAGGGCAGAGATGTTCTGCGCTGCGCGTGCTGTTCCTTCCGTTTGACACGGCAGATGCGATCCTTGAGTCCCTCGCGGGGGCTGTCAGTGAGCTGAAGGTCGGCGATCCGGCGCGCCTCGACACGGATGTCGGGCCGATCATAGATCCAGAGGCGAGAGCTGCGCTCGAACGCCACCTGTCGGTCGTGGCGGGTCTCGGCCGGGTCGTTGCGCGCGCACCGGTCTTGCCGGCTCTTGCCGCGCGCGGTCTCTACTTTGCACCGACCATCGTTGAGATCACGTCAGCAGACCTGCTTGAGCGTGAGGTTTTCGGACCCATCCTGCATGTGGTGCGCTATGACCCGGAAAAGGTGGCGCAGACAGCCGCCGCACTGGCGCGCAAGCGGTATGGCCTGACCCTCGGCGTACACTCCCGCCTTGAGAGTTTTCAGCAGCTGGTGCGCCGCACGGTTCCTGCCGGAAACGTCTACGTGAACCGATCGATGATCGGGGCGGTTGTCGGCGTTCAGCCATTCGGTGGCGAGGGCCTCTCCGGCACGGGGCCGAAGGCGGGAGGGCCAAACTATCTTGCGCGCTTTGCAACGGAGCGGACCCTCACCATCAATATCGCGGCCCAGGGAGGAGACCCGCACCTGCTCAACCTCTAGAGGTCCTGCGCGCCCCGGCGCATGGGCGTATGACCGAACGGCGTGACGTTGATCGACCCCGCAGACCCACGCTGGGCCGCCCAGGCGAGTGTCGCACCGCATCGTCCATCTGCACCGCACGCGCGCGTGGCTATCCGGCAAGACCCAGAACCAGGATAAGCCCACCGAACAGGCCCAGCACGATGAAACAGAAGATCAGCAGCACAACAGTGCGCCAGACCGCCGAAAACCAACCAAGTTGATAGGCCCCCTTCAGCTGAAAGAACATGTGGAGGGGCGGGGCCAACCCGACGATCGCCGATGTGACGCCATTCAGAGCGTCAAGCTCCGGGGCGAGACTGCCGATCAGGACAATCACGATAAGCAGAAACGACATGAACGAGAGGGAATACAGCAGAAAGACCGAGTGATCGTACAGGGTTACGCCACGTTTGAAGAGAAACAGGAGCGCAAGGAAAGGCAGCGACAGCGGAACCAGGAGGAATGAGAACTTGTAGGCGGCGTTCTGGATCTTGTACCAGGCGAGTTCTGGGTTTTCCAACTTGTCGAGGATCTTCTTGTCCAGGTACGGGCTGCCGGTCTGGATCTCCAGCTTGCCTTCCGTGTGCGCCCGCCTGATGGTCTCAAAGATTGTCTCCCGACCGCCTTTGTCTGCAGTCTGCATGTCGATCTTGATGCTCGCCTCACCATCTGGCGCGGTCGTGACTTCCACGCGCGGAGTGGCAGCTCCGGTTTCCACTGCGGTGTTGACGGATTTAAGAAGCGTATCGACGGCCGTGACCGCCTCGGCGTCGCCCCTGGCCTGGGCTGCCGAGCGCTGCTTTGCCAGATCCGCCCGGGCGAGTTCAAGGTTTCGCTGACGCGTTTGCGCCTCGGCAAGTCGCGTGTCTGCAGTCACGGCCGCCTGCTGCTCCTCCTGCAGTGCCGCGCGCGCCTGCTCAATGTCGGCCTGGGTTTCAACCCGAGCCTCGCCCAGGGGCGCCTTGGCGAACTCGGCCTGTGCGAGGTCGAGCGCAGCCTGCGCCTCTGCGACGCTGGCGCGGGCCTGCAAGGTCGCCTCCTGAAGTTCGGCCACGGTCGGGCGCCTTGCGAGTTCTTCGTTGACCCCGCCCAACGCTGCGAACACGAAAAACGTCAGAAAAATCGTAAACAGGAAGAGCGCCAGTGGTGACAGGTGGCGCACCCGCCTGCCATGCACATAGTCGCGCGTCAGTGTTCCCGGGCGGATGACCAGCTGCGGCAGGGTGCGCCAGGCCTTGGTGTCGAAATGCAGGATGCCGTGAAGAAACTCTTCAAAGACATGACCGAGTGAGCGGTGGACATGAGCGGACTGTCCGCAGGCATGGCAATAGGCGCCACGCAGTTCCTCTCCGCAATTGGCGCACGCCGTATGCGCGTCTGCTCCTGACTGGGGCTGCGCGCCCTCAATCGCGCCGGCTGCGAGCGCTGCGGTTGCAAATCCGCCAGCGGCCTCGATTTCACCCGTCATGAGGGATCTCCCAGGCCTCAGCGGTCCGACGCCCAGGAGGGCCGACGCTTCTCCAGATATGCGGCGAGCCCCTCTCGGCCCTCATCGCTGGCCCGCTGCGCCGCGATCCGCCGCGCGGTTTCGCGCGCAAGGGCATGATCGATCGGCGCGCCGGTCAGATCGCGCACCAGGGCCTTGGCGTTCGCGACCGCGCCGGGGGCTGTCTCCATGATGAGATCAGTGAGCCGCTCGGCGATGGCGTCAAGGCCAGCTTCATCATCGACGAGGTGATGGACCAGGCCGAGGCGCTCGGCCTTGTGCGCATCGAACGCCTCGCCCGTGGCGAACAGGGCGCGCGTCCAGCCGGGGCCAATCTTCTCAATCACATAGGGCGAGATGGTTGCTGGCGTCAGGCCGAGCCGGACTTCCGAGAAGCGGAACACTGACGAGCGCACCGCCGCCGCCACATCGCAGGCGGCGGCGAGGCCGGCCCCCCCGCCCATGGCGGCGCCCTGGATCAGGGCAACCGTCAGGCAGGGGAGTTCATAAAGCTTGCGCAGCATCTCCGCGAGTGCGAGCGCATCTTCCTCATTCTCGCGCTGGCTGTAGTGCGCCGCAGACTTCATCCAGTCGAGATCGGCGCCGGCGGAGAAACTGCGCCCTGCCCCGCGGATGAAAAGCACCCGCAGGTGTTCCGCCGCCTTAACGGTCTCAAAGGCATCAGACAGACGTTCAATAACGTGCGCGTTGAACGCATTGTGCTTTTCCGGCCGGTTCAGAAGCAGCATCCCCACGCCTTCCGGAGAGGCGTCAAGGATTACCGGCGGCGCATCGCTCATGATGGTCCCTTACATGATGTTTCGCGGACGGGCCGTTCGCTCACCCGCACAACCCTATCGTGTGACGTTGGCCAAGGCAAAGAACGGATCCGCCGCGCTGCATGCGGCCAGGCTGACAGTTGGCGCGACGCCTCTCGTGCCTTAGCGCGGACCCTGCTAGGGTGGAAGATGTGGGAGAGTGCGCATGCGAGCCGCAGCCTTGGCCCTCAGCGCCGGATTGGCTGCCGCCAGCGCGAATGCTGGCGGCCCGGCTGGCGCGCCGCAAGGCGCCGCCTACGTCCAAACCGACGTCCTCAAGGTGTTTTGCGCGCCGCAGGCGCGGCTTTTCTCTGTGGAGGAGATCCGCATCGAGGCGCGCGCAGGCGCTCTCCCAGGCGCGCCGCTTGCACGAAACGCAACGGGTGTTGTTGAGGCGCGCGCCGGGCTGGTGCGCCGCCAGGACGCGTCCCTGCGACTGACGCTCGCCAGCTGTGAGCTCAGTGATGGAGTGACCGTGAGCATCGCGCGGACTGCCTACCAGGATATCCGCCCCAGGGAGCTGTGCCGGTCTGATCCTTATGCAGCTTATGAAATTCAGATCGGTCAAGAGCCTGCGATCGTCTGGCCCAGCAGGCTCCAGCAATGCATGGACGGTCGACGGGAGGACCGCGCGCTGGAACTGCGCGCAGACGGCGCCAACACGCTGGTCGTGATCGGGATTTGCCGATACTCCCAATCGGGCGACCGGCTCTGCGTCCATTCCAGGGGCGGCGCAGTCGCGCCTGGCGCGTCCGCGCCGCCAGTCTCAGGCAAACCGGCGGCAGGGCAGACGCGACCATGACACAGACCCACGGGAAACGTCGGCTGGCCTTCTGGGGAATGATGGCCGCGGTGCTGATGACGGCTGTGGTCGGCGCCCTTGCGCTGCTGGCGCTGGCCGCATCACCGAACGCTGGCGACGCACAGGTTGCTCCCCGGCTGGGGCCGCGCCTGCCCCTGTTGTTCATTGCGGCCGGGTCGCTTGGCGTCGTGGCCCTCCTGCTGCTGCTGCGCGCCATCAATCGGGCAATGGCGCATCGATTGCGCCCGCCCTCCTGACGCACGCCGGCAGGGGCGGCCCGCCCGAATGGGATGCACCCCTCCAGATCCTGCATCAAGCCGCCGCTGCTGCCGTGACGGGTCGGCCCCGGCGCTGCACAGACGTCAGTCTCCATGCCTGTGGTCGCTCTTGGTTGCGCTGCTTGCTTCACGCGCACTGTCGCATGACCTGCCACAATTGGCGCCAGCAGATCCGCCGCGCCGTGCGCCCGCCGGGGGTGGGGGGCGCGCGCCTGCAGCGCCTCAGGTCGAGGCGGTGAGGCGAGGGGCGCTGCGACCCGGCGCGGTTTCCTGCGCCGGAGTGCTGGAGATCCTTCAGGCTGTAATGATGATGTCCTGCCCCACCGGCTCGGCGTAGAGGCGCACTGCGCTGTCAGCGCGCAATTCCCGTGCGCGCGATTGGTTAAGATAGCCCTTGTCGGTGAGTTCGCCGCTCTCAAGGCTCGGCGAATCCGGCAGCAGAAGTGCGCGGCCTATGCGGGCGGCTGCGTTGGTGTTTTGTTCATTGTACCGAGCGATTGCAGCCTCGGCCGCCGCCAGCACCCTGGCGTCACGCGCGAGTGCGCCAAGCCCGTCCTCTTGCCCGGCAGTCTGACGCGCGCGCTGCAGGTCGAGGAACAGCAAAACCCCGATGCAGGACTCGTTGATGCCGCACACAACAGCATCCGCAAACAAGCCATCCCCTGCCGCCACCACGCCCAGGCGCACCGCCCCAGCGGCGACCCAGGCGCCGCTCGCCAGCTTGAATTCTTCGGACAGGCGGCCATCGAAGGCGATTCCAGCCGCCGGATCCTCTGGATCGATGAACTTCACCGCATCGCCAAGCCTGTAATAGCCTTCCTCATCGAAGGATTCGGCCGTGCGCTGCGGATCATTGAGATAGCCGGGTGAAACATTGGGGCCTCGAACACGGCATTCAAGTTTGTTCCCTACGGGGGATAGCTTCATGTCGCATCCTGGCACGGGCATGCCGATAAGACCCATCCGGTCATTCATCCAGTGGATGTTTGAGGCAGTAGGGCCGGTTTCAGTCGAGCCGTATCCAGAATAAAACGTAATTCTTTCTCCGATCGTGCGTGCTGCGACCTTCTGAATACGATCGCCAATATCCTGTCCCATGGCGGCGCCGCCATAGGCCATGATGCGCAGGCGGCGAAAGAATACGTCGGCCAGGGCCGGGTCCCGCTCCAGTTCCGTGACGAGCAGACCCCAGGCGGCGGGAACGCTTGAGTAATAGGTTGCAGAAATTTCGCGCAGATTGCGGAGTGTTTCGCCGAATCGCTCAGCCGTAGGAGCGCCCCAGTCAATGTAGAGGGCGCCTCCGAGATTGAGCCAGTTGTGCAGGATGGCGTTTGCGCCGAGCGAGTGGCTCCATGGCGCGAAATTCACAGTGACCTGCTGTCCTGCGTAGAGGTCTTCCTCGGCCGCCTCATCGTAGATCGAGCGTATCATCGCCACGTTTGAGGCGACCCCGCCATGGGTGCATATCACCGCCTTCGGTCGCCCGGTGGAGCCGGATGTCAGCAGATATTTCGCATGGTCGCCGGCTGTGATTGCGTCAAGGCGCGCCGCCAGACGGGCGCCAGGCCGATGGGCGAGCAGCTCGTCCAGTCCGACAGCGTTGACCCCATGCGGGGCGTTTCGCGCATAGATCACCGGCCGGGCGCCCGGCGCAAGGGCGTCAAGCGCCCTTTGGAACTGAACCCCGTCTTCGACGAAGAAGGCGCCGGGTCTGACGAGGTCGTGGGCGTCGCGCAAACGGTCAAAGTCCTTCGCGATCAGGCTGTAGGCGGGCGTGACCGGAGCGATCGCGGCGCCGGCGGCGAGTGCGCCGTAGGCGGTGACGGCGTGCGCAATGGAATTGCGCGACAGGATCATCAGCGTGACGCCGCGCCCCAACCCCAGGTCGGCCAGACCTTCCCCTGCAGCCTGCACCTGCGCCCACAGCTCGCCATAGGTCAGCCTGCGCCAGTCCTGTCCCGCGCGTTCCGCCAGGGCGATCCGGCGTGCATCACGCCCAGCCCAATGTGCGAGCGGCGCCAGCATGTGCGGCTGCACGTCGCGCAGCGGGTTCTCGTTGTGCAGGAGCCAGGCTCCGTCTGACCGACGCCTGATGTGGATGCGTTTCGGCAGATAGGGCGCAGGGCGGAAGGCATGAAGCGGCATCCGGTGTGGCTTACCCGGCCTTTGCCGCGCTGAGAAGCCATGCATGTACGCCCCCTGCAGGCCCCGGGGCTGCGATGGATGACCGTCAGGGTCGCGGAGTTCGTCACCGCACCGCTGACGGTCTCGCCGCCGGCGCGCCGGCAGGGTAGAGTTCAGCCATGGCTTGGCGCATCCTGGTGTCTGTGGGAATCGCAATCGCCGCGATGGGCGCAGGCGATCGGGCGGCGGCGCAAGCGCCGACCACCGCCGATCCGCGCGCGCGCGCCGATCTCAGCCGTCTTGCCGAGGTGCTCGGCGGGGCGCATTATTTGCGCGTCACCTGTCAGGGCCGAAGCGATCAGCGCTGGCGCGTCCTGATGGTTTCGCTGCTGGATCGCGAAGGGCCGCCGGGCGATCCCAAGCGCGAGGACCTTATCGCAGCCTTCAACAAAGGATACCGCAGCTATGAAGCGCGCTTTCCGGGCTGTAGCGAGGCCGCCCGGGCGCAGGAGGCGGATCTGCGTCAACGGGGCGAAGCGCTCGCTCGCACCCTTGCCGGTGCGTGGCGCCGCTAGGCTCGCCGCAGCGGGCGGGGGTGGTATGTCCTTCAGCGCGGATCGCCGCTGAGGCGATGCGCTGATGTCAGCCGGAAACAACCTGCCATGCAAACTGTCGAAGATGAGAAATCCGTTGCGCTTGCAGTCCTGCTGGCGGCCTGGGATGAGGCTCTGGCGCGTGGGGTAAGCCCCGAGATGCTCGCCTCTACGGCGTTGTTCGCGGCGTTTACCGACATGGTGGACATGCATGGAGAGGAGGCTGTTGCAGAGTTCGCTGCTGACCTGCCGCGCCGAATTCGTCAGGGCGAGTTCACATTTGCCGACGATGGGGCCAACCAGGGCGGCGGCTAGCCGGACGGGTGCAGACGGGCGCAGGGCCCGCCAGGCGGGCGGATCCTGCACGGGTCAGTCGTCTCCACCCAGCCAATCATGTTCCAGCGCCCGGATGCGTGCGACGACGGAAACAAAGAAGGCCGTGGACCAGCCGAGCAGAATAATCCCGTTGGCGCCCTCGATCGCCCCGACCAGACGCCATTCCCGCGGCAGCAGGATGTCCCCATAGCCGAGTGAGGCATAGCTGACAGTGGAGAAGTAGAGGGCGGTTTCGAAGTCGCTCAGCGCCCCAAGGACCCGATACAGAACAGCGTAACACCAGATTTCCAGCGAATGAACGGCGAACAGGCCCAGCACAATGGCGACCACGAACGCCCCGTGGTTGACAAAGCTGGTGCGCAAACCAATGCGATGGCGCTGATTGCGCAATGCCGCGAGCAGTCCGGCAAGGCCAAGGAAGTGGATGACGACGGTCAGCGCGACCATCGCGCTGGATACGGCAAGATTGCGCGCCAGGTGGACCAGATCAAGTTCAAGCACGCAACCCCGCTTTCGCCTGCGATCGGCAGCCAGTTGGTCAATCAAACCGATGCGCCACGCGAGATGGCGTCACACGTGTTGTTCCGGGAAAGTTACGGGCGCGCCTGATCGCGCCTCGGCCGCAAGGCTTTCGGTGCGCGTCAAGGCAGTTGTCGCCTGTCTCATGCGGCTGAAGCCTTATTCTCTGAGCCCTGCGGCGCTGACATTTTGACGATCACATCGCGTTCCGGGTTCAAGGCTACGGCCTCGATGGGGTTCCAGTTGCGGGT
>JBEIHX010000052.1:0-16980 GCA_040381075.1 Hyphomonadaceae bacterium | reverse complement strand
TCCCGGTCGGCGCGGGCGGCGGCTGCGTCGCGGGAGCGCCAGCGCCGGCAGGGAGCCCGGCGCGCGCAGCCAGGAGCACGGCGACAACGTGCTTGCAGTTCTTCTGGACCGGGCAGGAGCAGAAGCCTGTGGCCTCAGTCCCGCGGGCGGGCGCCTTGAGCAGGATGGCCTGATCATAGGGCTGGGCAGCACTGCCCGCGACGCGGCCGTCGATCCGGGTTCCATCGGGCGACACCCGCCACCCAAGGACGGCGCCGCTCAGGAACAAATCGCGACCCCGCAGCAGGGTCTGCTGCGGGATGGTGGCCATAAGCCTGCGCAGGTCGGTTGTCTCCATGCCTCCCCCCGGCAGCAAGCGTTGTTTCCGGTCGGAGTGGGCTCCTTGCACGGCCGCGCAGCGGCGTCCAGCCGCGGCGTTGGGCGTCCACAGATCCATCGCGCGCTCCTGTGGTCCGCGCGTGCCGGGTGCGGCCGGGGCCGCGTGCGGGGCAGGAAGGGCGCGCATGTGGGCAGGCGGCCCTGGCGTGCGGGGCGAAGCGGGCGAGGCCACGGCGTTCGCCGAAGTCCGCATCCACGACGCCGGGCGCGACCCCGGGCGCGCGCCAGGACTGTCCGCGCGGCTTTTTCGCGCGGCTCCTGTATCCTCGGGGCAGCGCCCCGCCGCGGGTGCCGGCGTCCTCGCCCGACGCCCTGTTGGATCTGGGGATCGGGGCGTGGCCGACATGCGACAGCCTCATGGACCTGTGCGCCTTCGTCGACGCACTGCTGCACCGGCTGTGGACCCTTTTGGGCGCCACGGGCGGCGCAGCCGTCCCGTCCATGCGGTCCGTGCGTGGCGTGCGCAGGCGTCTGCGGCCCGGGCGCCCCCTGCCGCCTGCGGCGGGACGCGCTGAGCGAGGTCATCGATCCGGGCGAACTGTCTTCAGGGGGGCGTTGCGCCCGACGCCATGCCCCAGACGGCGGCAAGGCGCGCGACCCGATCCGCCAGCGCTTCCTGGTCGATGCGCGTGCTGTCATATTCTTCGCCCAGCATGTCGCAGGCATGGTCGTGGTCGGGGTCGGCCGGATCCTTCAGGGCGGCGGTGAGCCTCGCATAGGCGCGGGTCCCGCCGATGTCTTCCGGCGGGCAGCGCCCGCGCGCCGCAACGAGGCGCAGCGTCGTATCCGCTGCGGGCGCGCCGATGCGCTCCTCGACACCGAGGTCGTGGGTCCAGCAGTCGCCAAAATCATACACATAGTGCAGGGGTCGGGTCCCGGCGCGCTTCAGGGCGTCCCTGAGCGATGTTCGTCGGACATCGCTGCCGGTCTCGCCGAAAGTGTCCTGGGGCATACTCCACGCGAAACGGCCGGCGCGGAATTCGTAGAGATGGCTGTCCGTCCAGCCGAACGCCGCCTGAAGGACCTGGTGCAGCTGGTCGAGCCGGATGGTCAGCGGCGCGATGAGGGTTCGGGAAATCGCGGGCCTTGCGCCGCGCAGGGCGACGCGGAGCCGAACGGCTGAGGGGTGGCTGGGCATGCGCGTCCTGACCTCATAGCGGCCTGCTTCGGCGTGTCCGGGCGGTCTGCCGGACGTCCGTGCGCCAGGGACAGGGCCCTGCGATCCCGTGGGCCCGAAAGGAGTTGCCAGGAGGGGCCCGGACACCGCCTTCTGGCTTAGCGGGACGGCGTTGCGTCCTTGAGCGAGGCCTTGAGCAGCAGCGCGACGTTTTCGGCCGGAAACTTGAAGCGCCGTCCGTCCGGAATGCGCGCCGCTGAAATCGGGTATTTCGGGCGGTTGGGATCGAGCCCCACGAGACGGAAGCGCTCCCGTCCGGTTGTGAACTCCCGTCCGTAGTCCTCCGGGGCGAGCCCGAACATGTCCGCGAGGGCCTCGAACATCATGCGGTCGGGATCCACGACGGAGCCATCCGCCCGCGGGATCGACACACGCACCCCGAAGGCGAAGCCGAGGCGCAGATCGACGCTGTCGACGCCGAGGCTTTCCGCAGCAAGGCCGTGGCGGCGCGCGATCTGCGCGCAGGCGGCGATCATTTCCGCTTCAACGGCCTTGCACAGGCCCGGGGTGAGATGGCGCGGCGGCGGGATGACGTCCATCGGCTGAGCAATCCTGTGTGACGGGGCGCGTGTCTCGCACGATCGGCGATTCTGGCGTGGCCGGCTACCCGATCCTATGCCGCCCGGGCGCCGCCTCGCCGCTCCCTTGGGGCTGCCTGGGCGCTGTGCGGCCCTGACGCCGCGCAGCTGGCGCGGCGCCTGGAGTGTTTGCCGGGGCGATCGCGCCGGCCGGGCGCAGGCGTCCGGCAGGAGAGGCATCAGGCAGCAGGGAGATCGGCCAGCACGCAGACCAGGCAGGTCAGCCAGAGCGGCGCGCGCCGACGAGGGCGTCCGCGATGGCCTGATAGGCTGGCAGCGTGATCGGGTCGTTGGCGACATTGCCGGCGATCGGGTGCGAGGCGACGCGTGCGATCACCATGCCGGCCGCCGGATCGATATAGAGGTTCTGGCCGTGGATGCCGCGCGCCATATAGGCCGCGTTGATGTTGTGGGTGATCCACCACTGGGCGCGATAGCTGGCGCCTGGAAGCGTGGGGTAGACCGCAGCCGGAAACCTGTCGCGTGCGCCGCCTGCGGTGATGTTGCTGATCGCGCGCGCCGGAAACACGCGGCGGCCTCCCGCCACGCCGCCCAGGCGCATCGCCTCGCCGAACCGGGCGAGATCGCGCAGGCGGGCGAGCAGACCGCCGCCGGCCGTCGGGGTCCCGACGCCGTCGACGGTGATCGCCGCGTCGCCCTCCATGCCGAGGCGCGACCACACCCGATCCGCCAGAACCCGATCGAACCCTTTGCCCTCAACCCTGGAGACGATCCACGCGAGGACCTCCGTGTTGATCGTGCGGTAGACGAACCGTGCGCCGTGATCGCCGTCCCTGGCGACCGTCGCTGCAAAGGCATAGACACCCTCCGGTCCCCCGTAGGTCGCCGGACGCGGCGCCAGGCGGCCGGCGGCGGTGTAGGCGGCGATGCCGGACTGGGGCGAGACGTAGTTTTCGTCGAAGGCGAGGGCCGTGGTCATGTCCATGACCTGGCGCACCGCAGCGTCGCCAAAGCCGCTTTGGGCGAGTTCGGGGAGGTAGGCCGCGACCGGGCGGTCGGGGTCGATCCGGCCCTCAGCGATGAGGCTCTCGGCGATCAGGCCCACAAAGGATTTCGTCACCGAGAACAGGATGTGCTGCGTCTCGGGCGTGGTGACGCCGAAATAGCGCTCATAGACGATGCGGCCGCGGTGCAGCACCACAATCGCGTCCGTATACGCTGCATCGAGCGATTGGCGGAAACTGATGTCCGTCGCGGCCCCGATCGGCGTCAGGCGCACTGCATCGAGGTCATCGCGCAGCGCCCTCGGCAGCGGGCTTGCCGGACCCGGGCCGCGACTGACCGCGACGGTGGGCAGGAAGACTCTCCAGTTGGAGAAGCTCCAGCGGGTCTGGGGAAACCGGAAGAAGGACCCGTCGTGAAAGGCGATCCGCCTGTCGGGCGGGGGCGGGCTGCCCTGCATCCAGCCAAGCGTGACGGGGTCGCTGGCGGCGGCGTCCGCAAAGGCGTCCGCCGGCGCAGCGGCGGCGGCTTCGGCGATCACGGCGGCGAGCGCGCTCATGGTGAGCGCGCGGCGGGTGAGGGTGAAAATGGCGGCCTCCCTGTGCCTGCGGCGGGGCGCTGACGGCGCCGCGTGTGGCGCCAAGTCAAGCAGGCCCCTGCGGGTGTGTCCATGTGCGCGCGGCGGCGGCCTGGCCGCCGGCCCCCTGCGGCGGATCGCTGGCGTTTGGCGCAGGAGACTGTCCGGGCGGGGCTGTGGTCCCCGCGCAGGTCTGGGCGGCTGGGCGCGCTCACCGGCGCAGGCTGAAACCGCGCGGCTTATCGCGCCGGCGGCCCGGCCGGGCGCGCGTGATCGGGCGCCGTCCAGTCAAACGCCAGGAGCAGCGTGCGCTGGGTGTCGCTGAAGTTGTCATCGCTCATGATGTAGAGCCGGACCACGCCTGGCCGGTCGCCGGGGACCGCCGCCACGGCCTCAAGATTGTCCACCACCGCCGGGGGCTCGATGGTTGCGATCACGGGCCCATCCAGGTGGGCCGGCCGTGCATCCAGCCCTGCGGCCGGGATCAGGCGGACATTGATGCGCACCACCCCGGTGCTTGCCTGATAGGACCGCTCCAGACCGATGAGATCGCCGGTGGGCAGGCGCGTCAGGCCCGACATGCCGAAGCCGGCGGGGCGCTCGCTGAGGCCGGCAGGGGCGACGGTGGTCCTGGCGCCTGCCGGAAATATCCAGAACGGCGTGCCTGCGCCGTTCGGCGGATATTCCTCCATGGCGACCATGCGGCCATCGGGCAGCGCGGTCAGCGCTTCCAGGCCTTCATTGTCCTTGGCGCCGGCCGGCAGGACGACGGGCGGACCGGGTTGGGCTGGCGCGCTCGGACCTTTGCCGGCCAGATCATAGATCAGGATGCGATGGTCCTGTTCGAAGCTGACGGCGAAGCGGCCGTCAGGCAGGCGCGTCAGCTCTTCGGCGTCCATTTGGTCTGTCGTCGTCAGCGGCTCGCCGCGCTCATTGCGCAGCGCGGCCATTCTGGTCTGGGTCAGGCCGACCAGGTCTCCGGTCCTGGCGTCAAGCGTCAGTCTGGCGCTGAGCCAGCTGGCCTGGTCGCTGACGGCTGTCAGCTGACCATGGGCGTCGACGGCGATGCCGGAGAAGCCGCCGAACTGCGCGACGCCAGACTCCAGGACGAGGCCGCCGCGAAACGTCAGATCGCCGATCCGCCGCTCGCCGGGCTTGTCCGGATAGAGCGGCGTTGCGGTGGCGCGCACCTCGATCGCCTGCCAGTCGGGCGGCGCAGTCGCATGGGAGCAGGCCGCCGCAAGTCCGGCGAGGAGGACGGCCACAGACACATGCAGGCGGCGACTTTTCATCGGCGGAACCATTCCTCTTGCGTGCGGTCTGGATGGCGCGCCCGGCGCTAAAGTCAATCTCCAGGGACACGCCCGTCGCAGGCGTCCGACAATGCCCTGCGTTGGCCATGCGCCCGGGGCTGGCGACGCAGGACAGTCAGCTCTGCGCCCATCGCGGGGTTGGGCTGCGAACCGCGCCGACGGCGCACGGCCTGTGGTCGGGCGGCGAAGCGCCCCGGCATGGCGCGACCCATCTTCACCGGCCCCGATCCGCCCGGCACGCGCCATGAGGCACGCCCGCCCGGCGCGTGCGCTGCGGGGCTGGCCGCCTTGCCCGCCGGGGGCCTCCTGAGGATCCGTGGGCTGTATCGACGGGGGCGTGCGGGGAGCGCGGGCGCAGAGCGGTCGCAGCGGGACGCGGCGCGGGGCCAGACAGCTGGCGACGCCAGCAGGCGCCCGTCGGATTACGTCTGACGCAGCAGGTCGTCGAAATAGGCGATCGTCTTCTGCAGGCCCGTGCCCAGATGACCGTTGGCCGCCAGTTCAGCGCCGCCATCGCCCGCCCGATGTCCGGTTGGCGCTGCTTCGGGTCATCTGTCGGCAGGGGGCGAAACACCAGCTTCGAGCGGGATCCGGTCATCGCGATGACCTGCTCGGCCAGACTGCGAATGGTGAACTCGCCCGGATTGCCGAGATTGATCGGCCCGGTCACGGACGCATCGGTGTCCATCAGGCGCAGGAACCCCTCGATGAGATCATCGACATAACAGAAGGCGCGCGTCTGCGAGCCGTCGCCGAAGATCGTGATGTCCTGTCCCTGCAGGGCCTGCACGATGAAGTTGGACACCACGCGCCCGTCATTCGGGTGCATGCGGGGGCCATAGGTGTTGAAGATCCGCGCGACCTTGATCTCCAGGCGGTGCTGGCGGTGATAATCAAAGAACAGGGTCTCGGCGCAGCGTTTGCCTTCATCATAACAGGAGCGTGGCCCGATCGGATTGACGTTGCCCCAGTAGTCCTCCGTCTGCGGATGCACCGAGGGATCTCCGTAAACCTCCGAGGTCGAGGCCTGAAAGATCTTCGCTTTGACGCGCTTGGCGAGGCCCAGCATGTTGATCGCCCCGTGCACGCTCGTTTTGGTCGTCTGGACCGGATCGTGCTGATAGTGGATCGGCGAGGCGGGACAGGCGAGATTGTAAATCTCGTCCACTTCCACATAGAGGGGGAAGCACACGTCATGACGGACGAGTTCGAACCGCCTGTGGCCGATCAGGTGTTCGACGTTGCGCCGCGTGCCGGTGAAGAAATTGTCGGCGCACACAACTTCCGCGCCGCGCTCCAGCAGCCGTTCGCACAGGTGCGACCCCAGAAACCCCGCGCCGCCGGTGACGAGGATGCGCTTGTTGGCGTGATATCCAGGCATGGTTCCCCCACATGTTCAGTCAAGACCCTATGCTGCCTGTGCGTGCGCCGCAAACTGGTTTGCGCCTGCGGCGCTGGCCGGTGGCGGCGAGGGCCTGGGGACTGTTTCCCGGCGCTGCGCCTCAGTAGCATGCGGGGGCCGCGGCGGCGGTCGGCGACTGACTGTCAGAGCGGCCCGGGGGGCTCGCCGAAAGGCGGCCCGACACACGGTATGCGAGGAGGCCCAGATATTCCTTGGCGGCGGTGTTGAGCCTGTCCAACCGATCTGCGGCGTTCCAGGTCTGCCACGGGGCGTGGGGATCCACCTGCCAGTCGGTCGGCGCCGCGACCACCGCAAGGCCTGCGCTTTGGAAGGCGCCGACAGCGCGCGGCATGTGGTAGGCGGACGTGACGAGGATCCAGGGCGCTGTGGCGCCCGCCGGGGACAGCGCAGCTGCAAGGCGTGCGTTCTCGGCCGTCGTGCGCGACGCCTGTTCGATAATGATGCGCTCCGGCGCCACCCCAAGTTCGCTGAGGAGAGCCTGCATCATGGGCGCTTCATTGCGTGCGCCGGGGCTTGCGAAGGTCATGCCGCCGGAGGCGAGAATGGGGAGTTCGGGGCGGGCGCGGGCGATTGTGGCGGCAAGACGCAGTCGGTCAGAGGCCTCGCCCATGCGCTCAACCGTGTGGTCATTGATTGCAATCGCGGAGAGCGCGCCGCCGAGAACGATGACGCCGGCGTAGGGCGGCGCCAGGCCAGCCGTGCACGGTTCCAGTGGCGCAGACCGTCGCTCCAGCGTGGCGAGCGCCACATCCCCCACCGGCAGCGCCGTCGCCGCGATCAGTCCAACCGCGCCCGTGACGGCGAGGCGCCGGCCCCAGCGGGCGGGCCACGCCGGGCGCCTCGCTATCCGCACCTGCAGCAGCAGACCGGCTGCGATCATCCCCACCAGGCGATTGGACGGCGCCAGCACCACCCAGGCCAGTTTGGAAAGCGCGAAGAAGGCGTCGGTCATGGCGCAGTCTCTTCGGCAAGCGGGGATCTGGCGCAAGGATCACGGGGAGCCCTGACCCTCACGGAATGCAGCGGCGCGTCTCGATTGGGGAGAGGGGCCTTGTCCAGCCCCGTGACCTCGCGCCGATCATCCGTGGGCCTCCCTGGGACGCTGATGGGTATGCCGGTGGGGGATGCTGGTGGAGGATGCCGGTGGGTGATGCCGGTGGGTGATGCCGGTGGGTGATGCCGGTGGGTGATGCCGGTGGGGGATGCCGGTGGGGGATGCCGGTGGGGGATGACAGCGCCCCCGGCGTCGGAGCCGGTCGGCTGAACCTCTCCAGGCTCGTATCTGAGGGCGCGAAGCCGCGCCCAGGCGATGGGGCGCCACGCTGCCGGCCAAGCCCACTTTGTGCCATCTGGACGGGTTAAAAATACTAAAAATCAACTATAAATTGTATTCCGGGCCGCAAAAAAAGCGCGCCGCAGCGCGCCCAATGTCGCTGATCGCCAGGCGAACGATGTGGGTGTTACAGACCCTGGAGGATCGCGAAAACGACGATCCAAAAGGCTGCCGCCGATCCGAAGATCACCGCCAGAGCCACCCCGAGCGGAGCCGTCTCGGTGGTGGCGTTGTCATGTCTGAATGGCGGAACAGACGCAGTATCCGCTGCGCCGTCCGAGAAGCCAGACCAGAATGGTACAAGGGAAGTCGCCATCGGATCACCCCGCGTCGCAGGGGTCAAGAAGACCCGCTGACTTGGACGCTATCACGGCGAATCCTTGAATTTGGTTAGCGCAAACTCTTGATCTGAAGCAACTCAGGCGCATTCGCGCCTCAGATCGGCCCAAAAACTCGGGGTTCTCCTTACAGCGTCAGCTGCTTGTGCGCGGGTCCGTCCGCCTCGTCGCGCGCCTTGCTCGGTTTGTGCGTCGTTGCCACCAGTACGCCCGCGCAGACAGCCGCCAGCACGCCAAGTCCTGGCGCGCGCATGGGGTAGTCAACGAGGCTGTGCAGCAGCGGAACCGCCAGCGCGATGCTTGCGGCCTTCTGCAGACGGGCTTCCGAACCGGTCTTTGTCCAGGCCCGCCATGACATGACCGCGTAGAGCGCGAGGCCACCGACGAGGATGGCCATCCCGGCGAGGCCCATCTCCATCGCCACTTCGAGGTAGTCATTATGGGCGTTGTTCATAAAGGTCGTCGTGACCGCAGCGACATCCTCAAACCGCGGGTAGGCCTCGCGGAAGGAGCCAACGCCCGACCCGAACGGAAAATACGTCCAGATCGCCTCGATTGTGCGGGCGAAAATGTCCGGCCGGGAGCCAGCGCCGCCTTCAAGCGAGGTGATGCCGAGGTCCGTCAGGACAGGGCTGTTCGCCGCCAGCCAGCCCAGCACTCCAAGGACCACGACAGCAACCAAAGGCGCGGCCAGTCCGCCCTGGCCTTTGCGGGATCCGCGCAGAATGAGAAGGCTTGCAACAATGACAGGGCCAAGCAGCGTGTAGCCCGCAACCGAGCCTGCAATGATCACTCCGAGGGTCGCCACAATCGCGGCCGACGCCAGGATCAGCACCTTTCCGTGATCGCGTTCGCCAGTCTCCCAATTGACCCGTACATCGCCGGCCTTTGCCGCCAGAAGGGGGAGCGCCATCAGGCAGAAGGTCGCCTGATGGTTCTGGTTGGCGAAAAGACCAACGGGCGCGCCACGGCCGGTGACCTCGTACAGATAGAACTCAGAGTTCGCCCCGGTGATTACCTGCGCCACGCCCAGAAACACGCTCGCTGCCGCAATCCCCGCCACCAGGAAGGCCAGCACCCGCAAGTGGGCGCGCAGATTTGTGCTGGCTGACAGGGTGAAGGCTGCGATGACGGGCAGAAACCCGAAGAGCGCAAACGCCGTCGCATCCGAAAAGAGTGAAATTGGCGCAGCCGGCGGCGTCACCCCTGCCAGGGTCATCGCTTCAGCAAGCTCAGCCCGCCCGGGCAGCGCCGTCCACAGCGCCGCAGGCAGGGGAATGATCTGGAGAAGTCCAACGACGACTGCGGCGCCAAGCAGGGCAAGCCCCGCGACACCCGGGCGAGACAGCCGATCGAGGCGCCCGGCCAAACACCCGATCGCCAGCAGCAAACCGGCGCAGGCTTCGACGACGCCATTGGTTGCGCCCTGCCTGGACCCGCCCATCAGGAGCGCCAGGGCCAGCAGGACAAAGACCAGGCTCACGCCAAGTCCTTGCCGAAACTCGCCCCAACTGTCCTTGCGTTTGCGCGGCATCAGCGCTCCGCCTGTTCGCTCTGCGCTCTGATCCGCACGGAGGTTGCGGTGAGGCGCATCTTGATTGGGAAGTCTCCTGGCGCCGTGCGCAGCGACAGGGTCTGTGCGGGGCATTCGGCTGCGGGCGTCGCAAAGGGTGCAGTGAGCACCGTGCCTGGCGCAATCTCGCCGCGGATATCAAGCCGTGCGATTTCCTTGCCGTTTGGGTAGCAGGCGAGCACCCAGGCAAAGCGTCCGCCGTCCCTGGTTCCTTCAGCGCTGAGCGTACTCTCCAGGCGATAGGCGCCAGGCCCGAGCACCATCAGCTGAGAGGCGACGGTGGCCGCACCCGACCCGAGATAAAGCGCAAAGAGCCCCCCGCCTTTTTCAAAGTTCACCCGCTCGCGGTCGTAACTCCAGGTGAACGGTCCGGGCGCAGGAATGGCTTTGAATTCGGGGTCGAAGGGCCATGAAAACCCCGACAGCTGCTCGGGGGGCAAGAAGCTGAACCACGACAACAGCGCCTGCTGCGGTCCCTGCTCGGTGAGGATCTTCTGCACGAACCCTGTCTGAGCATCCGGCGCCGCCCGGTTGAGCCTCAGGAGCGTCATCGGATCGAGAGTGGACTCATTGAGCCGCGCGATGACGCCGGGGCCCCAGGCGGGCTCTTCGGCAAGGCGGCGCTCAAGCACTGTCAGTCCCTGCGGGCTTGCCGCGAGCGAGGCGATAGCGCCCGTGACGTCGATGTCACCACCGCCGAGTACCACGAGGCGTTCCAGGTGGAACAGCGCTTTCGCGTGGTCGGCCTGCTGGAGATAGGCATCAGCGAGGATGGCATGGGCCAGGGGCAGGCGGCCTTCGGTGTCGAGAGCTGCCTGCGCCAGGCGGATGGCGGCGGCGCGGTCGTCTGTGCGCGCAGCGCGGTAGGCGCCGTAGAGGAGCGGGCGCCACGACCCAGGCGCCGAGCGCCAGATATCTGACGATACCTCTTTGAGAGGGCCTGCATCGCAGGGGCGCGCCGCGATGCAAAGCCGATCGCCTCTGGCCCGATCGCTGGCAGCCACCCAAGGAAAATCTGTCTCAAGTCGTGCGAGATCCGTCCTTTCAAGCCACTGCGCCCAACCTGCAAAGCCGGCCCCGATGCCGGCTGCAAGCGCTGCGACCGCCATGAAAACGCTGAGGATCCGCATGGCGCTGGGGATCACGTGTCGCTGCGATCGCCCGATGCGTCGGGATCATCGCTGCTGACGAACAGCCGGATTTTCTTGCGGGCGCGTGCTTCGGCCGAGAGCCTGCGACCGCGATCTTCCTGACCGTAGGCGTAGTAGTAGCGATAGCCGTAGCCATAGCCATAGGCGATGTTGTCGCCGGCTTTCTTCAGGTCGTATTTTGTCAGGATGGCGCCCACGATGTGACCGCGGGCGGCCTCGAGGCGATCGAGGGTGCGTAGCGCCGTCGGCCGACGCACGCCGCCTGCCTGCAGAACCAGCACCGTGCACTCGCAGGCGGAGGAGAGCGTCGGGGAGTCCGCAAAGCCCAGCACCGGCGGGGAGTCGACGATCACGATGTCAAAAAGCAGGCTCGCGTCCTCCAAAAGCCTGCTCAACCTGGGGCTGGCGAGCAACTCGGCCGGGTTGGGAGGGATCACGCCCGCCGGCAGAAGAAACACATTCTCCACCGAGCCTGGCACGACATGGTCGCGAAGGGAGGCATCGCTTGTCAGAAGGCCCGACACCCCGACCGACGCTCCGGGATCCGCCATAAATGACGGCCGGCGCATGTCGGCGTCTATAATGAGAACCCGCTTGCCGACGCCAGCGAAGGACATGGCCAGGCCCGTGACGCAGCTTGTCTTTCCTTCAGACGGGCGCACGCCGGTGACGTGAATGACCTTCGGCGCGCCGCTGTCTGTTGCGAACTGCAGGGCGGTGCGCACCGAGGCGAAGGCCTCCGTGGTCTGGCTGCGCGTGTCGCCGAGCTGGTCGATAACCGAGTCCTTGCCTTTGAGCTTGGGAATGACGCCGATCAGCGCCAGTCCAAGTTTGTTCTTGATGTCGTCAGGATGCTTGATGGTGTCGTCCAGGTATTCGAGGAAGAGCGCCAGGCCGATCCCCAGCATCAGGCTCAGAATAGCCGCCAGCATCAACGTGCGCGGAAGATTGGGCGAAAACGGTTTGCGGGGCGGTTCGGCGCGATCAACAATCGAAACCTGACTTGTGCCGATGCCGCTGGCGATCGAGACTTCCTTGAATCGCTGCAGAAGCGCGTCGTATTGAGATCTCAGCGTGTCGACCTCCCGTGACAGGATCGTGTAGTCGACGCTGCGGGTGCGAACATCCTGGACTTGGGTCTTGAGTTCTTCAACGCGCGCCTTGAGCGCCGCTTCGCGCCCGAGGGCGGCGCGGTATTCGGCCTCGAGGACCGACAGAATGCCTGCCCGCTCTTCAGCGATTTCCTTGTCGAGCGCCTCGATGCGAGCGGCGAGTTCTTTCATCTCCGGGAATTCAGGCGTGAAGCGGGAAGACTTTTCCTGGAATTCTGAGAAGAGTTTTGCCCGTTCCTCGCGCATGCCGCTTAAGGCCATGTTTGTAAGAGATTCGCGCGCTGCCCCGCTTGCCCGCGCTTCGTTGAAGCGCTGCTCGGCATCAATGCGCTCTGCCTGCGCCGTCGACAGCGCCTGATTGAGCGCGATCAGCGAGGTGGTGTCGAGCGACGAGATACCACTTGAGGCGCCGGAGCCGGTGGGGGCGGTCGTTGCAGAGAGATCGAGGATCTGCTGCTCGCGTGAGTAAACAACAAGGTTCCGTTCCGCCTCCTCAAGCGAAGTCTTGGTTGCGGCGAGGCGCTCTTCGAGGAAGTTGCGGGCATAGGCGGTGGCGTTGTACTTGCGCTCCAGCGTCGTCTGGATGAACGTATCCGCAAGCGTATTGGCGACACGGGCCGCCAGTGCGGGGTCCGTGCTTTCAAAGCGAACCTCGATGACTCGTGATCGCGCGACCGGAGTGATCGTCACCCGTTTCGCAAGGCGGTCAGTTGCCTGGGAGAGGCGAACCTGACGTGGGGCGTCCTGTTTGGCGAAACGCTCATCTGACGCCAAATCCAGGAGCTCCGCGACCCGTTCGGCCAACCCACGGCTTTTGAGGAGTGCGACCTGGGTCGCCATGTGCTCACCGTCGGCGACGACCGTCGGCTGCACCTCGCCCTCTTTGATGATCTGGCTCTCCTGGCGTTGTACCTCCAGGGAGGCGATTGCCCGGTACTCCGGTTCCTCAAGAAGAACGTAGGCCGTTGCAGCTGATATCCCGACAATGAAAATCCCGACGATGAGCCAGGCCCGGCGGAACAGGGTCGCCAGAAACTGTCGGATATTGATCTCTGGCGCGTCCTCGCTGGCCTGAGGCTCTGGCTCCAAAACCGCAGTGCTGACAGACGTCTGCGACCGAAAGGGCACAACGCCCGTGTCAGGAGCAGCGCGTCGGCCGGAAGGAAAGGCGTCAATGTCAGCCATGGTGGTCTCGGGTTGGGGAGCGGAAATACGCCAAGAGTCAGTACATCACGAAAAGGCCAATGAGTGGGATGGCGCGAAGCAGTTCCCGATAACTCGCCTTTGTTTCTGAACCATCCACAATGATGATGTCGTTGCCATAAACGGGGGGATCGCTTGCCTGCCCCTTCCGGATCGATTCGAGATCAAATGCGGCGGCGCGCTTCTGGCCTTCGATGGTCCGGAACACCAAAACCCGCTTCTTGTCCGCGACCTCGGTCGGCCCGCCGGAAACCGCCAACGCCTGCAGCAGGGTCATGGACCCGCGGACGGGATAGACGCCTGGCTTGCCAACGGCGCCCTCAACCGTCAGCTCCTGGCCGTAGACCTCCGAGATCCGGATCGAGACTTGAGGTTCTCTGACATAAGCCGCAAGACGCGTTTCCAGACTGGCTGCCAGATCAAATATCGTGAGGCCTTCCGCTTTCGCGACGCCCACGAGCGGCAGCTTGATCTCACCGCCCGGATCAACCTGATAGGTTCCATTGAGCTGCTCAACGCCAAAGACGCGGACTTCGAGTACATCCAGCGGTGCGATGCGCAGGTCGTTGCTGCGCACCAGAGACGTGCTGTCGGGGATGGAAAGCGCCAAGTTTGGGCTTGCCGGACCAGAGCTCGCCGGCCGTGATGAGCAGCCCATTGCCGTACAGGCAAGAACTGAGGACACAAGGCACAGCGCGACTGTGCGGTTGCCAAAGACGCCGATCATTGTTCAATCGCCTCACAGGGTTGCCTCGACTGGGCGAAGGCTTGTTGGAAGGGTCTCAAATCACAGCCAGACGCAAGAGAATTCCGCTTAGGCGCGAGAGATGTCGTAAACATGGCAGTCGTGCCAGCTCCCGGGGCGGTTGCGCCTCTATCGCCTGATCGGCCCCCACCGAGTGGTCCAAATCGATTGTTAGTTTATTATCAGCTCTGACGCCAGCCAGGGCATGCACGGCTATCGCATTTGGCCGAGGATTGTTCGTGCGAAGTCATCGGACCAGCCGGCGCGCTTGCGTTTGCGGCGTATGGAAAGGTCTTTTCGAGCGGATTGCAGAATATTCAGGGCGAGTTTTCGCAGGATGGCGAGATTTTCGGGGCCATTGTCTTTTCGGGTTCGGGCGCGGTCCTCGTCAAAAGCCATGTCCAGCACCCAGTGAAGGCTGTTTTCGATCGACCAGTGGGCACGCACGGCGCTGGCGAAGGCTTCTGGGGTGAGGCGGGCGGAAGAGACGTAAAGGCGCCGGCTGGTTTTTTCTTGCCGTCGCGCTCGATCTCAGCGTCGACCATGGCGATGGTTTGCAGCCCCGGCAGGCGCGGTTCATCCTTGAAACGGCGGTCCGAAAACAGCCAGTCGACGTCGTGAGCGACACGATGGCGGCGCACTTCGATGCGGCCATGGTCGGCGTCAGTCGTCGTGTGCGTGGGGCTCAAATCGCTTTCAGGATCAGCGAAAAACGCAGAGACCGCGGCGTGCAGAGCAGGACGGTTGGCCTTCAGGGCAAACAGCCAGTCTCCGCCCTTGCCTGCGATCAACTGGGCAGTCTCGGTCTGGCGATGCAGCGCGTCGCCGGTCACCAGAAGGCCATCGAGATCCAAGAGCGCCAGGAGGTCGCGGGCGGCCGTAATCTCCTTGCCGCTCTCGCCCACCGCCGCCTGGCCCAGCACAAGGCGGCGATCGCTGGCGAAGGCGCTCACCACATGCAACGCGGATGTGCTGGCCGCGCGGTCAAACGAGCGTCGCAGGGTCTTTGCGTCAATGGCGAGCATGCCCTCGCCCTTCTCGCCAAGCCGATCAGGGAACGCGGAAAACGCTGTCGAAAATGCAGCCGGATCAAGCAGGCGGAACAGCCGTGAGAACGTGTCATGGCTTGGCAAGCCATTGTCCAGCTTCAGGAAAGACCGAAACAGCGCCTCCCGGTCGGCGGCGAAATCGGCAAAATCAACGCTCGTCTCAGCGCCGCAGACCGAGGCCGTTAGCCCGGATTTCTCACACCAATTGGTGCATCGAGGCCCGAACTCTGAGAAATTCGTTCTACAACAAAGAAATAACGCAGAGCGATCGGAGTCCTCAGTGCAGACAGAGTGTAATCTAGGTGCAATGGGTTTTTCCAGCCTCGAAAAGCGCTCGGTGACGGCGGCATTTGATGGTGGCTTGGTCACGTCGCACTCAGGAGCCCTGTTGCTCCAGGCGACGGACCGGCACATCAATCTGGTGCGCCGCTTTGCGGGTTGCTTGCGTCACGCACGCCGGCAGGACCTCATCGAACACGACGTGGTCACGCTGGTGGGGCAGCGGATTTTCGGGTTGGCGCTCGGCTATGAGGACCTCAATGATCATGACCAGCTGCGCCACGACCCCATGATGGCGCTTCTGGCAGGCAAGCTATCTGCGCGTCGCTTGGACTGCGCACCGGTGGCCGGCAAAAGCACGCTCAACCGGTTGGAGACGGCCAGATCTGAATCAAGCCGTTACCATAAGATTTCCTACAACGCGTCAGCCATCGGGTCGCTGTTCGTCGACATCTTTTTCGGGCTCGCGGGCAACGACCGGTTGGTCGCACACGTTGCGGCCGAGCTGAAAGAGGCTGAGCAGGAAGCAAAGACCACAGGCAAGCCGGCCCGCCGGTTCAAGGACTTCACGTGGACCACCCGCAAGTCCTGGGCCTGCAAACGCCGGGTGATCGCCAAGGCGGAATGGACCGGTAACGAACCAAACCCGCGCTTCATCGTTACCTCCCTGAAGCCGGACGCCGGCGCAGCGCGTGAACTCTATGAGCGGGTCTATTGCGCGCGCGGCGACATGGAGAACCAGATCAAGGAATGTCAGGGTGATCTGTTTGCCGACAGTACGTCCTCATCGACCATGGCGGCCAATCAGCTTCGCCTGTGGTTCGCCTCGATGGCTTATGTGCGGATGTGCGCACTGCGCCGCCTCGCCCTTGCTGGAACACAGTTTGCCGTTGCGACCTGCGCGACGCTGCGCGAAAAACTCCTGAAGGTCGGCGCTCTCGTGTCCATTTCCGTCAGGCGCTTCAGGGTCGCGATGCCGTCTGCGTATCCCTGGAAACATGAATGGGGCCTGGCGCACCGAAGATTGACCGCCGCCTGACCAGCCCCGACCCGGCCAAACCATCCACACCTTTGAGAAAATCCTCAAAATGCCAAACCGGCCCCCAAAAGCCTGGGAAAACTCTGCGCCTCAGTGTAGCCACCCGGATCGCAGGTGTACCAAGACGCGAAATCCGGATAAAAATCGACCGCCGTGAGAAAAGCGGGTTTCTGTAATGGGCACTGGGTTGTCAATTCCTTGTTTTCTTCCGCCCTGATCCGACCCGCCGAGTTCTTGCTTCTGTCCGCAGTCGGCGCCTGGCCGCTGCATGATGGGATCTGATGAGGATCGACGGCCAATCTAGTAAATCGCAGTCGCTACGGCGCTGCTCCCGGAAATGCGGCCTGATTGCTCCATCGTCCCGGCGGGGGACCCTCTTGGAAGAGACGCAGGATGTCGCCCCTTCAAACGCCCTTGCTTTGCCTGTTCTCCTTTAGGTTTTGTCCTTATGCGGCCGCCGCCTGCGGCAGGCCATTCAGGGAGAAGACTTTGCCGCCCTTCAGCATCTGATGCATGACGTCCGCGAGCTTGCGCGCTAGCCCGGATCATTCATGACCGCCACGCCAGATGGCTGCTGGTGGGTCGGTTCCTATCCGATGATGTGGGGACGCGCGTCATTGCGCCCTGACGGCGTGGGTTTGGTCTGCATTGCGGGGCTCTCTCCGGTTGGGTTGCGCGAGGGGTTTGGTCAGCGGCTCTGGCAGCCGCGCCGTTCAGGCCGGGGCCGGCCTTTGGGCATTGAGGCGGGC
>JBEIHX010000051.1:0-17104 GCA_040381075.1 Hyphomonadaceae bacterium | reverse complement strand
CCGTCGGCGAGGTCGGCCGCGCCGGCGTCACAGCGCGCGGCGCTGGCGGTGAGGAACTGCCTGACGCCGCCGCAGCAGCAGGCGCACCAGGCGCCGTGGGCCGCGAGGCCGGGGCCTGTGGCGGAGCGGCGGCGGGGCGTGCTGCAGGCGCCACGGCCCGCGGCAAGGGCGCCCGCGGGGGAGGCGCAGGCACAGCGCCGTCGCCCGGGTCAAGCGGCGGGAGCTGGGTTTCCAGCACCAGATCGTCCGGCGGCGCCTGGCCGGGCAGTCCTTCTGCGGGGATTGCCTCGCCCGGAAGTCCTGCGCCCGGAAGTCCCTCACTCGGCGCCCCAGGGGCCACGGGCTGCGGCGTTGCGGTGCTGGCGGCCGGCGGCTGGACCGGCGGCTCCTCCGGCGCCTGACGACCCTTCAGGAGCAGATAACCGCCCGCCCCCACCACCGCGACAGCGGCTGCAATGGATGCAGCGGACAGCAGGCCGACCTTTGGCGACCTGCGCTCCGGCTTGGGCTCCTCCACCACGCCGGCCGGACGGGCGGCCCTGCGCGCCATCGCCAGGTAGTCCGGCCCGACCGCAGGGCCTGCGGCGTACGGCATCGGCATGGGGATCGGGGTCGGCCGCATCGGCGCCGGATCAGGCGCATCAAGCCCTGGCGGATCAAGATCGATCGGCGCGGGCCCGAACCTCGCATCGCTGTCCGGCTCCGGACTGACCACGGGCGGCGGCGCGAAGGCCTCGGCGGCGCGCGGTTCGTCCTGCGGAAGCTGCGGGGGCGGTGGGGCAGCTTTCGCCGGTTCGCCCACCGGCTCAGGCGTGACAGTGCGGGTGACGGGGCCAAGCGCGTAGGTGGGCGTCGCAGCCGCCACAGTTGGTCCGAAGGATGATCCCCCGGGCGGGATTACACGCGGCGCGAAAGAGGGTTTGGCCAGATCTTCCAGCGACCCAAGCCGGTTGAGCACGTCCGCCAGCGCCTTTTCGACAGGGCGGACGCGGCGGTGGCGCGCTCCTCGGCGGCGTCCATGCGGGACTGGATCTGGCCAATCCGGTCATCGAGGGTGCGCTGGGTCTTCTGGTCGAGTTCGTCGATGCGGGTCGCGAGATCGGCAATGCCCTCATTCTGCCGCTGCTGCAGGCGTTCAGCAGCCTGAACCACCTGATCGCCGATCTGGCTGATCGCGTCGGCGGCGCGCTTTTCGGACTGATCAACCTTTGCTTCCAGACGCTCCGCCAGGCGGGCCATCTCCTCGCCGAGCCGCACGGCCGCCTCGCTGTCGCGGCTTTCAAGCCCATCCATGCGCCGCTGCAGCGCCAGGGCGATTCGTTCGATCTCTGCAATCGCCGAGACTGCGCCGGTTTCGTTGCGCGCCTCCATGGCGCGCACGCGCTCATCCAGCGCCACGGCGATTTTCTCGATCTCCGCCCCGGCCCGCTCGAAGGTTTCAGCCTGGCGGCGTTCGGTCGCGCCGAGGCGGGCCTGGATGTCCGCGATCGCGCGTCCGGCGTCGCCTTCGCGCAGCGCCTTCTCAATCTCGCGTGCGAGTTCGGCGCGCTGGTCGGCAACCATGCGTGCGACATCTGCGGCCAGCGTGTCGATGCGGCGTTCGAAGACGGAGCGCACATCATCAATGGTCGGCTGCCCCGGCTTCGGGGCCATCGCCTTCAGACGATCGTCCAGATTGACGAAGGAGTGCTCGAGGGCGCGGATCGCATCATTCGTGGCGTGCTCGGCGCGGGTCAGCCGATCGGCGATCCGCTTGACCGTATCGCCCATCTGGTCAACGGCGCCGGACATGCCGGACTCGATGCGCTGCAGACGATCCGTGACGTCGCGGAAATCGTTGCGACTGCGGCGGTCCACAACGGTCACCGCATGGTCCATCCGGGTGGCGAAATCGGCCAGCGTCGCGTCCAGGCGACCGGTGAAGGCGCCCATGCGATCTTCGACGCCGCGGATCCGGTCGCTCGCCGCGATTTCCTGCCGGCTGACATGCTCTGCAAGTTTTTCGAGCGCAGACTCCAGCTGCCTGAACGCCGTGATGGTGCGTTCAGGCGCGTCCTGTTCTTCCATCCGCTTCAGACGTTCGGCCAGCGCCTCCTGCGTCTGGCGCAGCGCGTCAACCGTCTGATCCATGCGGGTGATGGCCGCCCGCTGACCCCGCTCCGCGCCATCAAGGCGGGCGACCATGCCGAGCACAGACTGGTCGATCCCGGCGATTGCGAGCGTGGAGCGCCGTTCCGCGGCTTCGATGCGGGCCGTCAGCCGGTCCATCGCCTGGGCGGCGCCGTCATAGTCGGTCCCGCCGCCGACGGCGGTGAGGCCAAGCTGGGACGCGCCTGCAAGCCCTGGGTGCTCGCGTGTTTCGCGCAAAAGCCGGTCAATATACTGACCGAGACTGACGCCCTCCCGACGCACATCATCCTCGTCGTCCTGCGCGCTGCCGCGCGGACCGAATCTCGAAGCCAAGGACATACGTGCATCCCTCTGTCGCGAACGGAGCGAATCAGACCAAGCGAGTTTCTCCGGACCTAAGCATCGAGCGCCGCGCCCGTTAATGGGCCGTTAATGGGTCAGCGTCGGGTGCGCCGCGGAAATCTGCGGGTTTCCAGGTACGTCGCACAGCGCCGCCGAAGTTCACGGCGCGCCGGACCGGCCTCCTGCCCCAGTCCCCTCTGACCCGGCCCCTCTGACCCGGCCCCTCTGACCCGGCCCCTCTGACCCGGCCCCCCTGACCCGGCCCCCCTGACCCGGCCCCCCTGACCCGGTCCCCCTGACCCGGTCCCCCTGACCCGGCCCCCCTGACCCGGTCCCAGTCAAACCAGCCCGGATACGGGCCAGCCGTCCGGCCCGACACTCCGGCCCGACACTCCGGCCGACAGCTGGGCCGACAGCCAGGTCCGGCAGGAGACCCGGGCGGGCATGCCGGGATGGCGCGCCAGGCGGATCAGAGCGGTTTGCGGAAGACCAACGCCATGCGATCGCTCTCGCCGATCGCCTTGAAACGGGCGTTGTCAAATGCGGGATCGGCGGGCTGGCCTTCCGGGGCGGTGCGCAGGACGGGCGGAAGGGTCCACACGCCGAACGGATGATCGCGCCCGTCCTTCGGGTTGGCGTTGATTTCGGACTCACGCACCAGATCGAAACCGCCCTTCCTGAACAGTTCGATCACGACGTCCTGGCGCACATAGCCGGACAGGGCCTTCGGATCCTGCGGCCTGGCTGGATCGCCGCGGTGCTGCTCGACCACGACCACCCCGCCCGGCTTAAGCACCGTGAAGATGTCCGCGACCGCCTTGTCCGCCATGTCGAACCTCAGCCAGCCATGGATGTTGCGCGATGAGATGACCATATCTGCGCTGCCTGGCGATGCGATTGGCTTTGAGGTGGTGCGGCCGAACACGCCCGGCTCGATAACGCCATACAGGTTCGGGTCGGCCTCGTAGCGTTTCAGGAAGTTCGCGCGCGCCGCCTTCTGCGCATCGGTGGCGGCGTCGGGATCCGCAAAGGTTACGATCAGCCTGCCGCCGCCATGCTTGAGATACGGCGCCAGGATATCGGTCCAATACCCGCCGCCGGCGCCGATCTCGACCACGGTCATGTTCGGCTTCAGCCCCCAGAAGGCGATCGTCTGGCCAGGATGACGCGCCGCGTCGCGTGCGCGATCCTCGGCGTCGCGCCAATCTCCGGCGATCGCCCAGGCGAGCGAGCCCTGCGCCGGCGCCGCCGTCTGCGCGGCGCCCGGGCGGGTCGTTGCATCCGGCCCGGCGGCGTGGGTGCAGGCCCCGAGCGCGGCCAGCACCACGCCCGCGGCCAGCGTGGCGAAAGCGAGTTTGCGTGTCATACCTGTCATCCTCAGCAAGGGCGGCGCACCGACGGCCAGATGCGGGGATAGCCCCCCGCCGCGACGCTTCGCAAGTCCCGCGCGCCGTGCCCGGGCGGCGCGCGACCCCGCCTCACGCGGTTGTGTCCGCCCCCGGGATGGGCAAGCGCGCGGCTGTCGCCACGCCCCGACCCGGTTTCCCCCGGTTGTCTGCGCATCCGGGCCTGCGCATTCCTGTCTGCGCGTGCGGGCGCTGACGTCAGGCGATGATGTCAGGCGTCAGCTGATCTTCAAGGTGGGTGATCTGATCCTTCAGCTGGAGCTTGCGCTTTTTCAGGCGCATCAGCTGGATCTGGTCGCTGGCGGTGGCTTCGCCAAGCGCCTCGACGGCGGCGTCCAGGGCGCGGTGTTCCGCGCGCAGCTCAGCGAGCCTGGCTCGGACATGGGCCTGTTCTGGCGTAATGACGAGACCGCGGGCTTCCTCCTCGGTGCCGCTCTCGCCGCCGCCTTCCACCAAACGGATCATTCGCCCTGCCCCAACGCCCCGCCGCGCGAACCCCGTGATCCGGGCCTCTGGGCCAGACCGCGGCGTCCGCGACCGGCCTTCCGGCGCTCGCGCGACTCAAGACACACGCCCTCAGCCGTGTAAAGCCGCGGACGCGCGCAGGACGGCGGCGCAGAATGCCTCAAGCGCCTCGGCGCGCGCAGCATCGCCGGGGCCAGCCATCGCGGCGGCGACGCGCTCAAGGTTCTGCGCCGCGCTCGCCGAAGGATCCGGACGCGGCGCGACCACCTGCAGGAGGCTTTGCTCGATACGTTCCGCGTCGAGCTCTGCCAGGAGCAGTTTGGCCTTCAGGTCAGCCGCAGCGCCCTCCGGCGCGTCGGCGACCGGCCGCCGCAGCGCATGCCGGGCCGCCCGGATCATGCGCGTCACTGTCGGGTTGAATCCCCGCAGCGCGGCGTCGGCGCGCGCTGCGACGTCTGGATCAATGGCGCCGCCACGCAGGGCGCACCAGACGGCCCAGAGGGCTGCATTGACATTGACGCCATGGTCATCCTGCAACGCGAGCGCGGCGGCGGCGACGCCCTCGCGCTCATAGACCGCACATGACCACAGCCAAAGATCCGGATCTGGCGCACTCATCCGTGGGGTCCGGTCATCCGTCGCCGTCCGCACGCGCCGACGGGAGGCGCGCTCCGACATCTTCCCCCCAGCGCCGGGTGCGCGACCAGGCGAAGCCCAGGTGATCGAGCGCGCGCCCGACCGACTGATCGACGATGTCCTCGACCGTCTGCGGCCGGGCATAGAAGGCCGGCAGCGGCGGCGCGATGACAGCGCCCATTTCAGCGAGGCTGGCCATCGTGCGAAGATGACCAAGGTGGAGCGGCGTCTCGCGCACCATCAGCACCAGGCGGCGGCGCTCTTTCAAAACGACATCGGCGGCGCGCGTGAGCAGCGTTGTGGTGACCCCCGTGGCGATCTCGCTCATCGTGCGGACGGAACAGGGCGCGATCAGCATTCCGCGGGTCTTGAAGGACCCCGACGATATGGGCGCGGCGATGTCCTTGATCTTGTGGCGCCTGTCGGCGAGCGCGAGAACGTCGGCCAGCGTCCAGTCCGTCTCCAGCGAGAGCGTGAGCTCCGCCGCACGGGACAGGACGAGATGGGTCTCCGCGCCAGCCTCGCGCAGCGCCTGCAACGCGCGCACGCCGTAAATCACGCCCGAGGCGCCCGATATCCCTACAATCACCCGGCGTTCGCCGGCGTCAGCAGCGGTCACGTAATTTTTCTCCGGCCGGCCCGCTTTTTTGATCGACAAAAGCGCTGATCGGCGCCCCAATATGAGGCCTTGAGCCAAGGAGGCGCAACGATGGCTGTCAACGCCAGGATCCGCGAGCTTACCGCTCGCCATCATGATCTGGATGACCTCATTGCAACGGAATTGCAGAGCCCCTCAAGCGACGACCTCAGAATTCAAAAGCTCAAGCGACAGAAACTCCGATTGAAAGAAGAAATCGAACAGCTGCGCCAGAAGACGCAACACTGATTTCGGCGCCGGCGCAGGGGGCTGAAGACCCCAACCGCCCCGTTCATCCCGAAGACCCGCACTGCACGCCTCCAGGCGACCCGTCACGCGCGGGCTACCCGTTACGCTCAGGCGACCGGGCCGTGCCGGATCGCCCGGGCCGTGGCGCTGGCGCTTGAGCACTGCGCGGCGCCGCACCTGGGGGTGCAGTGCCGTGCGGCGTGTGGCTGATCGCCGCAAGCCTCAGCGCGACCCCCGGGATCGTCCGGTTTCGGGATTAAGGCCTTTTCCTGACCCGGGTCCCTTCGGGTCGTGGATTTTCAGGTCTCAGGCGCCGGTGGCGGGCGCGCTGGGCGCGGCGGCGCCCGTGATCATGCTCGACGCCGCCGGAGTGCGTCGGGTGGAGATCACTGCAGCCCTGCGGTGCTGCGTGCGTTCCCGCCCGGAAGCGCCGGTGCGGAACATTCATCCGATAGCTGCGTATCTGCAGTCACGCATGAACGCGCGGGCGCGTTCCGGCGCGATCATGGTTGATGATCTCCTAACGGCGCAGCCAAGCCGCATGCCCTCCCGCGATCCGTACGCGGTCGGGCCAGGCGCGCATCGCTCCGCCAACGGAGCGTCAACGCACATTCACGCGCTTGAACCTGGCTGTCCGGGCCATGTCGGCATGACCGGGGATGCAACGCGCCCGATGAGTCACGCCCAAGGGAAACACGCCCAAGGCACGCAGGCCCAGAGGAAGCAGGCCCAGGGGAAGCAGGCCCAGGACAGGAAGGCCCAGGACAGGAAGGCCCAGGGAACGCGCGCCCAGAGGGCCGCGCGCTGCGCTGGGGGCGGTCAATCCTTTCCAGCAGGGCTGGCGGCGCGTCTCGGGCGCTTCATCCCCGCCCTGTCAATGCCGCCCTGTCAACTTTGGGGCGTCAATCCTCGGCGGACACGTCATCGCCGCCGCCGGGCCTGCCCGTCTCCGCAGCCGGCTTCAGGGTGGGTCCGCTGGCGAGACGCGCCTTCCTGAGATCCTCACGCGCCTTCAGCTCACCGGCCCGGGCGACGAACTGATCCAGTTCGGTCTGCGTGGTGAGCCCGATCGTGACCGGGTCGACAGGCTTGATGTTGGCCGAATTCCAATGGGTCCGGCTGCG
The DNA here is from genome assembly GCA_040381075.1 of Hyphomonadaceae bacterium. Lineage (GTDB taxonomy): Bacteria > Pseudomonadota > Alphaproteobacteria > Caulobacterales > Aquidulcibacteraceae > JBEIHX01. The sequence continues at coordinate 10,115 of JBEIHX010000051.1, read as the reverse complement.
GACGCTGTCGATCGTCGCCTTGGTCGTCCCCAGAAGCTTGACGATCATGGCGTCGGGCATCTCGGGATGGTTGCGCAGGATCCAGGCAATCGCGTCAGGCCGATCCTGGCGGCGCGACAGGGGCGTGTACCGCGGCCCCTTGCGTTTGGCCGGGGGAAGTTCGACACGTTTGGCCTCAAGGGCCTTCAGGCGATAATTCGGGTCAGCCTGGCCCTTTTCGACCTCCTCGCGCAGCAGCTCGCCCCCGGCGATCGGATCGACGCCGCGGATCGACTTGTGCGACTCTTCGAGCGCAAGGCTCTTCACCTCGAGATGATGCAGACCCGTGAAATCAGCGATCTGGTCGAACGTGAGGGCGGTGTTTTCGATCAGCCAGACAGCCGTCGCCTTGGGCATCAGGATCTTCGACATCGCTGCAATCCTCCAGTCGCGCCGGCCGCAGCGGCGCAGCGGAAATAAAAAGGCCCGGCCTTCCGGCCGGGCGATCCAGCGACCGAGGCCGCTTTGACGGTGATCCTAGCGCGCCTTGATGGGGAAGGAAACCCGCTGCGCGCGCTGGCCGCAGCCGCGGTTCCTTGCCGGCAGGCGATGGCGTTGCTAAGCACCGCGGCCTCCAGACCCGCCAAGCACCAGTGAAAGGGCGTATCGCAGACCACTCAGCAGACCACCCGGGCGCCCGCGCCGCGCGGCGGTCGCCGGTCCGCCCTGCAGGGGTCTCCGCCGGGAGGTTCCCATGGCGGGCGAGGGTGAGGCCGGGTGCTGATGATGGCCGGGCCGGCGCCTGCCAGGGCCTCGCGCCGCACCGTCCCTGTTCTCCCGTCCCTGTTCTGCCGTCCCTGTTCTGCCGTCCCTGTCCTCCCGTCCCGCCCTGTCCTCTCATCCTGTCGAGCCCGCCGTGCCAGTTCTGTCCGCCCTGATGACCGTCATGACCGCCGCAGCCCGCAAGGCCGGCAGGGCTCTCACGCGCGATTTCGGCGAGGTCGAGAACCTGCAGGTGTCCCGCAAGGGCCCGGCCGATTTCGTCAGCGCCGCAGACCGGAGGGCGGAGAAGATCCTGTTCGAGGAACTGTCGCGCGCCCGACCCGGCTACGGTTTCCTGATGGAGGAAAGCGGTGCTGTGGAGGGCTCGGACCGCACCCACCGCTGGATCATAGATCCTCTCGACGGAACGACGAATTTTCTCCACGCGATTCCGCACTTTGCGGTGTCCATCGCCCTTGAGCGTGACGGCGAGCTCGTCGCTGGCCTCGTCTTCAATGTGGTGCGCGATGAGATGTTCCACGCGGAAAAGGGACGGGGCGCCTTTCTGAACGACCTCCGGCTGCGGGTCGCGGCGCGGCGCGACCTGCGGGAAGCGGTGATCGCGACCGGGATGCCCTTCCATGGCAGAACCGGACATGCGCGCTTCCTCACCGAGCTGCATCAGGTGATGCAGAACACCGCCGGCATACGCCGGTTCGGCTCGGCGTCGCTGGATCTTGCCTATGTCGCGGCCGGTCGCTTCGACGGCTTCTGGGAGCGCGGTCTTGCGCCCTGGGACATGGCGGCTGGAATCGTCATTGCGCGCGAGGCTGGCGCGGTCGTGCGGGCCTGTGACGGGGCAGGCGACCCGCTGACAGGCGGCGACATCGTGACCGCGAACGAAGCATTGATCGAACCCTTGATCGCCCGACTGAAAGCGGCGCAGGGCGGCTGATTACTCCGCCGCAAGGAGCTCGGGAGCAGCGCGCCGCCCGCGCACCAGCCGCCCTGGCAGCTCCCTCAGCGGTTCGCCCATGCGGCTGATGATTCGACCGGAGACGATCGTCGCGTCATAGCCTTCCGCGTCCTGCAGGAACCGTTTTCCACCTGCCGGCAGGTCATGGACGATTTTCGGACGCCGGATCGCCAGACGGTCGAGGTCGATGACATTGAGATCCGCTTTCGCGCCGACCGCGACGAGCCCCCGGTCAAGCAGGCCGACAGTCTCGGCAGGGATCCGGGTGAGGATGCGCACCGCGGCGGGAATATCGAATGCGCCGGTGTCACGCGCCCAATGGGTCAGCGTGAACGTGGTTGCGGACGCGTCCGAAATCGTCCCGACATGGGCGCCGCCATCGGCCAGACCGAAGACGGTGTATGGGTGGCGCATCATCTCGTGGACCGCGGCAAGATCGCCGGACGCGTAATTGTAGACCGGCGCGTAAATGAGGGCGCGCCCGTCGTCCTCAAGGAGCCAGTCATAGAGCCATTCCTCCGCATCGCGCCCCGCCGCGGCGGCCCGTGCGGCCACCGAGTCGGCGGCGGCGGGCGCGTAGTCGGGGCTGTCCATCAGCGGAAACAGTTTCTCCCGCGCATGGCTGAACAGGGCGAGGATCGGATGGAAATCGCCGGCGGGCTCGCTCAGGATGCGCGCCTTGAGGGCCGGATCACGCATCGCAGCGACCCGATCGGCGAGCGGACGCCCGGCGATCGCCTGGTAGCCTGGTCTGGTCACGAAGGGATGGATTGTGGCCTCCAGCCCCATCAGAACCCCAATCGGACGGGTCAGGATCTGCGCGCGCACGCGGTGGCCGGCCTGGTTGGCGGCCGTCGTTGCGGCGAGCAGCTTGCGATAGCCCTCAGGCGCGGCCTCGACCTGGGTCAGCGAGAAGGTCGCCCCGCCGGCGCCGGCGCGCTCGGCCTCGAGGAACAGGCGCCACTCCGCCTCGAACGGCAGGAAATCCATCACCGACTGGAACACCCCGCGCCCCCCCAGGGCCCCGGCGATGGCCAGCAGCTCGTCGCGCCCGGCGCGGTACATCGGCGTGAGTTCGCCGTCCGAACTCCTGTGCACGAGCGCGCGCGATGTCGCAAACCCGAGCGCGCCGGCGCGCATCGCCTCGTGCGTCAACGCAGCCATCGCCGCGATATCCGCGCCGGTGGCGGCCTCGCGGCGGACCGCGCGATCGCCCATGACGAAGACGCGCAGAGCGCCGTGCGGCAGATAGGCGCCAAGGTCGATGTCACGCGGCCGTCGCTCGATCACATCGAGATAGTCCGCAAAACTTTCCCAGTTCCAGGGCAGGCCTTCATGAAGCGCGGCGCCCGGGATGTCCTCCACCCCCTCCATCAGGCGCACCAGGGCGTCACGGTCGGCGGCGCGGCAAGGCGCAAAGCCAACGCCGCAATTGCCCATGACGGCTGTGGTCACGCCGTGGCGGGAGGACGGCTCGAGCCGATCGTCCCAGGTCGCCTGGCCGTCATAGTGGGTGTGCACGTCCACGAAACCCGGCGTGACCAGACGGTCGCGCGCGTCGATCTCGTGCAGGCCCGCCGGCAGCCCCGGACCGATCGCTGCGATCAATCCGTCGCTGACCGCGACGTCAGCGCGGCGCAGGGGCGCGCCTGCCCCGTCTGCGACGACCCCGCCGCGCACCACCAGATCAAACCGCGCCGCCATTCAGGCCTCTCCCCATCGCATCGTCTTTCATCGGGCGCACCCGTCAGAAACTCGGGTCGTCATTGATCAGACCGAGCAGCGTACGGCCCGCCAGTTCGAAAGTGGGCGGAGCGACCATGATGTGCTGGGTCGGCACATGAGCGTCGCGGAAGCGTTTCTGCAATGGACAATCCAGAAACACGCTCGATCCCCCGCCGAGATCATACATCATGCGGGCGACCTCGGCGCCGGTGCGCGCCGCGTGGGTGGCGGCGAGACGCAGCAGCGCGCGATCCGACGCCGAGAGGGCGCCGGCGCGCCCGGCCGCCGTCCATGCCGCGTCGATCGCTTCATGCAGAAACGCCCGGGCGGAGCGCAGCAGCGCTTCCGCCCGCGCCACCTCGGCCTGCGTTGAGCCGCGTTCCGCCAGCGTGCGGCGCGCGCCCTGTGGTCGTTTGGCGCCGGCGAGCCCGATCAGGGCCTCGATGGCGGCGCGGGCGTTTCCAAGCGCCACCGCCGCAACGCCGACGGCGAGCAGACCAAAGGCGGGAAACGCGTAAAGCGGACCATCGTGGCGGGGTTTGTCGGCGATCAGCGACACGCTGCGCTGACGCGGCACCCGGACATCTGCGACCTGCATGTCGAGCGAGCCGGTGCCCTCCAGGCCGCTGACATGCCATGTGTCGATCAGCTCAACCTCATCGGCGGGGAAGATCATCATCCGGTGATCGGGCTGGCCGTTGGGAAGGGTGCGCAGCACGCCGTCCTCATGGATCATGGCGCCGCCGACGAGCCAGTCGCAATTCTGGCTGCCCGAGGCCCATTTCCAGCGCCCGCTGACCACATAGTCGTCGCCATCAGGGATCGCCCTGCCAAGCGGTGCGAACACGCCGCCGGTGATGGCTTCGGGCGCAGCAAACACGGCGCGGGCGATGTCCTCCGGCAGATAGGCCGCATTGAGCGCAGTCGTGGTCGCGATCATGACGCACCAGCCTGCGGACGCGTCTGCCTGCGCCACTGTCTCGATCGTCTCGGCGATCTCACGCGGGCTTGCCTCGCTCCCCCCGATCGCCCGGGGGACCGCCATCCGAAACAGTCCCGCACGCGCCATACGGCGGGCCAAATCCTCAGGCAGACGGCGCTGGCGGGCGAATTCCGGTGCGCGGGCGGCGATTTCCGGCGACAGGGCGCGGGCGGCGGCGATGCTCATGGCCGCAGTCAACCACGAGCCGGGGCGAACCGCCAAGGCGCCAGCGCTGATCCGGCGCCGGTATCAGGCGCCGGTGATCAGGCGCCGGTGATCAGGCGTGGGAGATCAGGCGGGCGGGATCGGGCCTCGGCCGGGGCCGCAGGCGTCCATGCAATCCGGGCCGCGGCGGGCAATGGGGCCCCCCGGCCCCAGGGCGGGGCCGCGGGTTTGGGCCGCGGGTTTGGGCGTCAGATGTCCGGATCGCCGGCGTCGGGCGCGCGGGGCAGAACAGGGCGCCGCGTGGGAGGGCGCCCCTGCAGGCCGGCGGCCTCTCGGCGCCGGACCGGCTTGGTTATGGCCGCGGCGCATGCCAGCCTGCGGTGGCGAATGACAGGAACGCGTGGAATGTCCGGGTCGATCACCGCAGTATTGGGACCTACCAACACCGGCAAGACCTTTCTGGCGATCGAGCGCCTGATGGCGCATCCCTCAGGGATCATCGGCCTGCCGTTGCGTCTGCTGGCGCGCGAGGTCTACGACAAGGTCGCGGCCGTCAAGGGCCCGCGCGCCGTCGCGCTGGCGACCGGCGAGGAACGCCTGGGTCCCGCGGACGCCCGCTATGTGATCGCCACGGTTGAAGCCATGCCGGCCGACCGCAGGTTTGATTTTCTTGCCGTCGACGAGATCCAGCTGTGCACGGATCCCGAACGCGGACATGTGTTCACCGACCGGCTGCTGCACGCACGCGGCGGCGCCGAGACCATGCTGCTCGGCTCCGACACCATGCGCCTGATCGTCCGCGCGCTGGTTCCCGAGGCCCGGATTGAGCGGCGCGAGCGGTTTTCGGCCCTGTCTTACGCAGGGCCCCGCAAGCTGACGCGCCTGCCCCGGCGCACCGCCATCGTGGCCTTCTCGGCCCAGGAGGTCTACGCCATCGCCGAACTCATCCGGCGCCACCGGGGCGGCGCGGCGGTGGTGATGGGCGCCCTCAGTCCGCGCACCCGCAACGCCCAGGTTGCGATGTATCAGAACGGCGATGTCGACTTCCTGGTGGCCACGGACGCCATTGGCATGGGCCTGAACATGGATGTGGACCATGTCGCCTTCGCCAGCCGGGCGAAGTTCGACGGGCGGCGCAACCGACGCCTGCGCGCCGACGAGCTGGCCCAGATCGCCGGGCGGGCCGGCCGGTTCCGAAGCGATGGGGGGTTCGGCGAGACCGCCGACTGCCCCGCCCTGGGTCCGGAGCTGGCCGTGGCGATCGAAAACCACAGCTTTGATCCGGTCGAGACAATTGAGTGGCGCAATTCCCGGCTCAGCTTTGACAACGCGGACTCCCTCCTTGCGAGCCTTGCCGGCGCGCCGCCCGACGTGATGCTGCGCCGCTGCCAGCGCGCGCTGGACGAGGAGACGTTCCAGCGCCTGCTTGACGATGACGCCATCGCTGCAGCGGCCGCGTCCCCGTCAGCGCTGCGCCGGCTGTGGAGCCTGTGTCAGCTGCCGGACTTCCGCAAGTCGACGGTTGATGAGCATGTGCGCCTCACTGCGGCGTTCGCGCAGCATCTCGTGGTGGGCGCCGGACATCTGCCCGAGGACATGATCGCGCGCGAGATGGCCAAACTCGATCGTGAAGAGGGAGATCTCGACGCCCTGCAGGCCCGCCTCGCCCATGTGCGCACCTGGACCTACGCCGCGAACAGGGCCGATTGGCTGGCCGATCCCGCGCATTGGCGCGAGCGCACGCGCCTGCTCGAGGACAAGCTCTCCGATCTCCTCCACGCCGGTCTCGCCGCGCGCTTCGTCGATCGGCGCACGTCGGCCCTGCTGAAGGGGCTCAAACGGGAAGACGCCCTGCTCGCCGGCGTGGACCACATGGGCGAGGTGACGGTCGAGGGACACTATGTGGGCCGCCTCGTCGGTCTGGTGTTCGAGGCTGATGCGCGGGCCGTGGGGCTGGAGGAGAAGGCGCTTCGCAACGTCGCAGTCCAGGCCCTGCGCCCGGAGGTGACCCGCCGCCTTGCTGCGGTCGCGCAGGCCGATGACGACGCCTTCACCCTGCAGGACGACGGCAAGATCCGTTTCCAGGGAGAGATTGTCGCCGCCCTCGCCGCCAACGGATCTGTGCTGAAGCCGGCCGCACGCCTGATCGGCGGCGAGCTCGGCGCCGATCAGGCGCGCGCGCGCGCGCTGCAACGGGTTTCGGCCTGGCTCGCCCAGCTCGCCGCGCGCGAACTCGGCGCTCTGAAGGCGCTCGAAGACGCGCTGAGCCAGGGACTGGTCAGCGGGCTCGCCCGCGGTCTCGCAGACCGCCTCGCCGAGGCGGCGGGCGCGCTGCCGAGAGCCCGCGCGCAGGCTGACATTGACGCCCTGTCAGCCGCCGAACGGCGCGCGCTGCGCGCGCTTGGCGTGCGCTTCGGGCGTCAGGCGGTGTTTCTTCCGGCGCTGCTGAAGCCGCGCCCGGCGCGGCTCCTCGCGCTGTTCGCCCATGCCGCCGCCGGCGGTCAGGGCCCATTGTTCCTGCCGCCGCCCGGGGCGGCCTCGACCCCGCGCGATCCATCCGCGCCCGGCCGCATCTACGCCGTAGCGGGATATTACCCGGCAGGTCCGCGCGCCATCAGGTTCGATGTGCTCGACCGGTTCGCGGATCACCTGTGGAGCCTTGGCGCAGGCAGGCAAGGCGTTCGGGAAGATCCGGCTCTGGCGGCGATGATCGGGGCGCCCGGCGGGGAACTCGGCGCAATCCTCAAGGCGCTCGGCTATCACAGGATGCGCAGGGCGGGGCCCGAGGCGCCCGCCCTGTGGCGCGCGCCACGCCCGGCGCCGCTGCGCCGCACTGGCGCGCCTGCCATTGGCCTGCACGAGGATTCTCCGTTCGCCGCGCTGTCGCAGCTGCGCCCTGCGCCTGCGCCTGCGCCCGCGGTCTCGCGTCGGCGCAGGCAGCGGAAAGCCGCGCCGTGAGCGGAGCCGATCCCGGGCGCGACACGGCGCGACTGGACGTCTGGCTGTGGCGGGCGCGCTTTTTCAAGACGAGAAGCCTCGCGGCGAAGGCCGCCAGCGAGGGCCTGATCCGGGTGACGCGGGCTGGCGTCATGCGCCGGGTCGACCGGGCGGGAGCGGCGATCGCCGTTGGCGACGTCGTTGTGGCGCCGACGGCGCACGGCGTGTTTGCGGTTCGCGTGGTCGCGCTCGGCACGCGGCGGGGGCCGGCGCCGGAGGCGCGCAGCCTCTACGCCGTCTGTGCGCCGGAGGCCTGAGCAGGCGTGCCGGCGGGCCGCCCGCCGGGGGTCCAGGCAGCGCGCTCGGCAGACATCCTCAGGCGGGAATGCGCACCAGGGCTTTCAGACCGCCGAGCGCCGACGGGCTCAAGGTCACGTCGCCGCCGAGACCGCGCGCCACATCACGGGCGATGGCGAGGCCAAGGCCCACGCCCTTGCGGTTCTGGTTTCGCGACGGATCAAGGCGCGTAAACGGCCGGAACGCCTCCTCATACTGCTCCGGGGCAATGCCAGGTCCGTCGTCCTCCACGCAAATCTCCACCGCATCGCCCGACCGGCGCGCGGCGACGTGAACCGCCTCGCCGAAGCTGGCCGCGTTCTCAATCAGGTTGGCGAAGCAGCGTTTGAGAGCCCCGGCGCGCGCCGGGGCGATGAGGTCGGGTTCGATGTCGACGGCGAGCGCCTTGCCGTCGCGACCGGCGGCCGTGGCGGCTTCGCGCAGGATGGCGCCGATGTCGGTGCGTGTGGGATCTTCCGCGATCTGACCCCGGGCGAATTCGAGATATTCATCGAGCATCCGCTCCATATCCGACAGATCCGCCCGCGCAGCGTCAAGGTCGGGCGAGGGGGTCATCATGGCGAGTTGCAGCTTCAGGCGCGTCAACGGAGTGCGCAGGTCGTGGCTGACGCTGGCCAGCAGCGCCGTGCGCTGCTCAACATGGCGCTGGATGCGGTCGCGCATCTCCATCACGGCGGCCGCAGCCTGGCGCACCTCGCGCGCGCCTGACGGTTTGAAGTCTGGCGCCTCGCGCCCGGTGCCGTAGGCCTGCGCGGCTTCGGCGAGACGCCGGATCGGGCGCACCTGATTGCGGATGAAGAGGATGGAGACGGTCGTCAGGAGCGCCGTGAGCCCCGCAACCCAGATGACGAAAACATGGCCATTGGTGGCGTAGGCGCGTTTTCGGTAGGCGAGGAAGCGCAGCACGCCGCTGTGCGTCGGCACGCGGATCTCGACGTAATCGCCCTGCGTCACCGCATCAAACCAGAAAGCGCGCGCGCCAAGTTGCGCGCGCAGGGAGTTTTCGAGCGTCCGGTCGAGCACGCCGAAAAAATTGCGCGGCCGCTCGGCAGGGATCTGCAGCTGTGGCTCGAGCGTGACCTTGAGCCGGGTGGTGCGCCACACCTCGCGCGCGATCGGCGCCAGGGCTTCCGGCGTCGGGTTCCTGTCAAACAGCCAGACGGTCAGGGCGACGTCTCCGGCGACGGCGTCAGCGAGCCGGCGGCTCATCAGTTTCCAGTGATCGTCGAAGAAGACGGCGGCGATCAGGATCTGCAGCAGAACGACCGGCAGGATGATGCTCGCAAGCGTGCGTGCATAAAGTCCTTTGGGCAGATAGTCCTTGAACCGTTTCATTCTCAGTCCGGCATGAGTTTGTAACCGACGCCGCGAACCGTCTGGATGTAGATCGGCGCTTTTGCGTCATCCTCCACCTTGCGGCGCAGGCGGGTGATCTGGACATCAATGGACCGCTCGAGCGCGGCGCCGGAGGCGTGGGCGAGTTCTTCGCGCGCGAGCACCTCGCCGGGACGGGCGGCAAGCAGACGCAGGAGCTGCACCTCGCTCTCGGTCAGACGCACGAGAGCCCCGTCGCGACGCAGTTCGCCGCGGACCGGGTCGAAGCGGGACGCGCCAAAGCACACCTCTGCGCGCCGGCTGCTGCGTGGGCGTCGCCGCAGGATCGCGGCGATCCGCAACGCGAGTTCCTCCGGTTCGAAGGGTTTGGCCAGATAGTCGTCCGCACCAAGCGCGAGGCCGCGGATGCGGTCCTCTGGTTCGCCGCGCGCAGTCAGCAGGAGGATCGGCGCGTCGCCATGCGCGCGCACCCATTGGGCGAGCGAAAAGCCATCTTCGCCCGGCATCATGACATCAAGCACCAGGAGATCGAACTCGAGCCCCTGAAGATACCGGCGCGCGGCGGCTGCGTCGGGGGCAGCGGTGACGCGAAAGCCGCGCAGCGTCAGGAAACGCTTGAGGAGCGACCGGATCCGGTCGTCATCATCAACAAGCAGGAGGTGCATCGGTTCGGGGGCGGTCAAGGCCCGGTCTCCGGCGCACCGGCGAGCAGGGCGAGCCAGACATCGCGGGCGCCTGCGACGGCCTGGGGGCCGGCGGCGCGAAAGGCGGCGGCGAGGCGCGCACGCGCCCCCGCGGCGATCGCAGCCTCCCGGGCGCGCCCGGCCTCGGTAAGACTGAGCGCACGCCGGCGCCTGTCGGCGTGCGCCACCGCGCGCGCGATGAGGCCGGCCGCCT
>JBEIHX010000050.1:0-17828 GCA_040381075.1 Hyphomonadaceae bacterium | reverse complement strand
TCGCGCGAGGCGCGGGCCGGCGCCGAAGCGCGCGCCACCGCGGCGCACGAGCGTCTCGCGGAAATCGCCAAGGCAGCCTTCGATGCCCTGGGCGGGGAGCCGGATGAGCTCATTGCACGGGCCCGCGCGCACTTTGGAGCAGCCCTGGACGGTCTTGCGACGCAGGATGCTGAGCGTCGCCTCGAGCGCCTGCGGCGCGAGCGTGACGGGCTTGGCGCAGTCAATCTCGCGGCGGACGACGAGGCGACGGAGGTCGCCCGCCAGATCGCAGACATCGAGACAGAGCGCGGCGACGTCACCGGCGCCATCAGCAAGCTGCGCAGCGCAATTTCGTCCATCAACGCGGAGGGACGCGAGCGGCTCCTGGCCGCGTTCGGGGTGGTGAATGGCCACTTCCAGCGCCTGTTTCAAACCCTGTTTGCGGGCGGCGCAGCCGAGTTGCGCCTGACCGAGGGGGAAGACCCGCTCGAAGCCGGGCTGGAGATCTATGCGTGTCCTCCGGGCAAGCGGCTTGGATTGATGAGCCTGATGTCGGGCGGCGAGCAGGCGCTGACCGCCTCGGCATTGATCTTCGCCGTGTTTCTGACTGCGCCGGCGCCGCTGTGTGTGCTCGACGAAGTCGACGCCCCACTCGATGATTCAAACGTCGATCGTTTCTGCCGGATGCTCGACGAGATCCGCCGCCTCGCCGACACCCGCTTCATCGTCATAACCCACAATCCGGTGACGATGAGCCGGATGGACCGGCTGTACGGCGTGACCATGCCCGAAGCCGGCGTCAGCCAGCTTGTCAGCGTCGACCTGTCCGCTGCGTCCGCACTCGTGGCGGCCGAGTAGTCGTGCGGCTGGCGCGCAACGCGCCTGAGGCAGCCAAAATCAGGCGAACGCCAGCAGGACCCGGCAGGACCATTGGGTGGCGAGCGGGGCGCGCCGTGATCTGGTGCAGCGCAGCACACGACGCAGCGCCCAGCCCTAATCGGCTGAAAAACATGACATAATCTTGACAAGGGCTTGCTTGACTTGCGGCGAGTCGGGCCCTAGTTTCCGGCCCGCGCGCTTTCGGGGGGTTCTGGGGGCCTGTTGCTTTTAAGCACTTCTCTGCGCGCATCGGCCGCCAGACGGTCTCTCGTGCGAGGCCCTGTTTGATGGACGATCCCACCGCCAAGTCCCCTGACGGGTCGTCCGATGGCCGGTCGTCTGACGATCGGTCTGCTGATGACAGGCGTCTGGCCGACCTGCAGCAGCGCATTGCTGCGGCGCGCAGGCAGTCAGCCGATGCGGCTGGCGGAGCCGCAGGGGGCGGTCCGGCTTCGGGCGGTCCAGCTTCGGGCGGTCCTGGACAGGGCATGTCGCAGGGCCTGAAGCTTGCGGGCGAGTTTTCTTCGGCCATTCTGGTCGGGGCTTTGCTTGGGTACGGGATCGATCATCTGCTGGGATCCTCTCCCTGGGGTCTGATGATCGGGCTCGGTTTCGGGTTCGCGGCGGGTGTGACGAATCTGGTGCGCGCGGCGCAAGCCTATAGCGCGCGGCATACGTCGGGGGCGGATGTTCCGCCGGACCCGGTCGAGGAGGAGTAGGTCGTGGCCAAGGACCCGATGCACCAGTTCCATATCGACCGGATTGTGCCGCTCGACGTGGCGGGTCTTGACGCGTCGTTCTCCAACGCCAGCCTGTTCATGGTTCTCGCCGCGGGCGCTGCAGCAGCCCTGATGCTGTACGGCGTACGCCACCGGGCTCTGGTGCCCAACCGCCTGCAGCTGGTCGTGGAGGGCGCCTACAGCTTCGTGCACGACATGCTGCACAGCGCGACCGGACCGGACGGCGTCAAGAAGTTCTTCCCGCTGGTGTTCTCGCTGTTCATCTTCATTTTCATGGCGAACATGATCGGGATGGTGCCCGGCACCTTCACGCCGACCAGCCACATCGTCGTCACAGCCCTGATGGCGCTGCTTGTCTTCGGCACCGTGATCGTTGTCGGCTTCATGAAAAACGGTCTCGACTTTCTGAAGCTGTTTGCACCGGCAGGCGTTCCGGCGCCGCTGTACATCATCGTGACCCCGATCGAGATCATCTCGTTCTTTTCCCGTCCGCTCAGCCATGCAGTGCGCCTGTGGGCGAACATCTTCGCCGGTCACGTTCTCTTGAAGGTCTTCGCCGGCTTCGTGCCGATGATGGCGGCGGCCGGGGGCATCGGGTTGCTCGGATCCATCCTGCCGCTTGGCATGACAGTCGCCCTCTTCGCCCTCGAGTTTCTGGTCGCTTTCCTGCAGGCGTATGTGTTTGCAATGCTGACCTGCATCTATCTCAACGATGCGCTTCACGCGGGGCACCACTGACCCGCGGACCGCACGACTATCCCTTGCAGTCCCTTCGTCCAACCGAACCATTGAAGGAGTGATCACCATGGACGCTGAAGCAGCCAAATACATCGGCGCTGGTCTTGCCTGTCTCGGCATGCTCGGCGCAGCCGTCGGCGTGGGCAACATTTTCGGCAGCTTCCTGTCCGGCGCCATGCGCAACCCGTCTGCCGCCCAGGGCCAGTTTGGCAACCTGATCTTCGGGTTCGCGGTGACCGAAGCGCTCGGCATCTTCTCGCTGCTGATCGCCCTCCTCCTGCTGTTCGTGGTCTGATCGTCCTCCAGGGAGGCTGGTCATGGCCGCCGAAGCCTATGGGGCGGCGGGCGCGCATGGGGCTGAAAAAGCCTCCGGCGGCTTTCCCCCGTTCGACGCATCGCTGTTCACGCACCAGATCATCTGGTGGGCGATCGCCTTTGGCGCGCTCTACTGGGTGATGTCACGCGTGGCTCTTCCGCGCGTCAAGGACGTGCTGGACGCGCGCGCCGCCAAGATCAGGTCCGACCTTGACGCCGCCGCCGCCGCCCAGGCGAAGGCGGAGGCGGCGCGCCATGCACTGGACAAGGCCCAGGCCGAAAGCCGGTCCGAAGCGCGCAGGCTGGTCGACGACATGCGGGCGCGGATCGCGGCTGACATCGCGGCGGCGCAGGCGTCCGCGGATGCCGATGCTGCGCGCAAGATCGCGGCCGCCGAGGAGCGCCTTGCGATGATGCGGGCTGGCGCGCTTGAGGACATCCGGGTCGCCGCCGCAGGGCTCGCCGGCGACATCGCCGCCAAGTTCGGGGGCGTGGCGGTCAGTGACGCGCAGGCGTCAGCAGCGGTCGAGCAAGCCCTGAAGGGACGTGCGTGATGTTTTCCGATCCGACCTTCATCGCCCAGCTCGCCCTCGCCCTCTTTGTCGGCCTTCTCGTCTACCTGAAGGTCCCGGGGATGATCACGAAGGCGCTCGATGAGCAGTCGCTCAAGATAGCGCGTGAACTGGATGACGCCCGGCGCCTGCGCTCGGAAGCGGAGGCGCTGCTCGCCTCCTTCGCGGCCAAACAGGCGCAGGCCGAGTCCGACGCGAAAGACATTGTCGAGCGTGCAAGGACCGAGGCCGAACGCATCGCCGCCGAGGCCCGCCAGACTCTTGCCGAGCAGGTGGCCCGGCGCGTCAGCGCGGCCCAGGACCGCATTGCCCGAGCCGAGGCGCAGGCGGTCAACGACATCAAGGCGGCTGCCGCAGAGGCTTCGACGGAGGCGGCGCGTATTCTGTTGACCGAAAGGCTCGACGCTGGCGGGCGCAGCAAGATCTTCAGCGCTGGCCTCGCCGAACTGAAAGACGCGTTCCGGTGATGACCGCTCAGCGCTCCAGCGCTTCGATCATGGCCTTTGCCCGAACGCCCGCATAGACCTGCGGATTAGATGCAGGCAGCCGGTCGCGGGCTTCCCATGCGGCGATGGTCTCGCGCGCCTGATCAAATGCTGAAAGCAGGCCGAGACCGGAGCGCAGGGACCGGTTGATGAACGCGTCGCCGAAGTACGTCCAGTCCCGTTCAGGCTGACAGCCGAAGGACGTGCGATCGGAGATCGCGGCGGTGAGCACGATGGTGCGATCATCCGTCAGCGGGCCAATAAAGACCCCGGAAAAGCAGGCCGACACGATCACGACCCGGTTCTTGACGCCGGACAGCAGCAGCGCGTCGCGCAGATGCTCAGGCATCATGTTGGCCATCATCCGGTCCTTCACCTGAAAGCCGACCCCGTCCTTGGGATTGCCATGGCTGGTCAGGAACAGGATCAGCAGATCTTCCTCCGGGTTCATCACCTCACCGATCCGCGCCAGCGCAGCCGTGAAGAATGAGGGGGTCGCAGCCGGGAACCGGTTTGCAACGGTTCCCCCGCCATTGCTCAGCACCAGGGTGCGCCCCTGGGCGGCGTATCTGCGTGACAACACCTCGGCGGCGCCGGACGCCTCGCTCTCGAAGACGTTGTCGCCCCACATTCCGACCGCAAGGATATAGACGTCGACCTTTCCCGGCCGCTGCGGCGCGAGGGCCTGCAGCGCGGTGTTCAGCAACCGGTGCTGGATCAGGCTCTCAGCGGGAGTCCAGGCGATCTGAACGCTGGCGAACGGCCTCATGCCGGGTGCGCGCGCCGGAGAAAAGCTCGCCATGCCCGGCGGGAGTGCGTCGGAGGTCGGCGCGGCGGACACGGCCTGTGCGTCTGCTGCGGCGGCTGCATTGCGCCACTCGGTGGGGCGCTGCGCCTGTTGCGCCCCGGCCAGGGGCGCCAGCAACATCCACACAGCGCACAGCGCGCCCATTGATCCCAACCGATCCATGGTGACCTCCTGTGATCATCTCGCCACGCCCCCACCGCCGACGCAAGGCTTTCGCAGCCGGGTTCGTGACGCTGAGGCGTTGGCGGTGAGTTGGCGCAGAGCCGCCGAGGAGCTGGTTGCACCCTCGCGCGCGGCAGGCCAAGCTGGGCAAAGGTCCCGGCGATGGCGTCGGCAGACGCAGGAGAAGTCCAGGTGACCAGGGGCGAGCGCGGGGCTTATGTTGCGGCGCGCAAGAGTGCGCTCACAGCGGCGCTAGCCGCAGAGCCGGCATGGAGCGATCCGGAGCGGGCGGGCTTTCTGGAGGTGGCGCGCCGCCTGACGGCCCTGATTCATTACCAGACCCTGGACGAACTGGAACGCCTGAAGGATCTCTATGCACCGTTTGATCCGGCAGCACCGAAACCGCTGCAGGGCGGCGATCCAGGCGCCTTTGTGACCGAGATCGAGGCGATCCTGGCGCAAGCGGACTTTCAGGAAGCCTCCTCAGGCGCGCTCTTTGCCGAGGCAGATCGCGAGACGCTCGCGCAAGTACGCGTGCGGACCCGGGAAGCCGGCGTGCGGATGATCCGCTTCTTCCTGCGCGGCGCGCGGCGCGAGACCTTTACGAGCAGGCGCTTCTTCGGCCTCGTCCCGCGATCGGTCGAAACCGATGTGATCGACGACGTTGTGGTCGTCGTCATGCTGAAATCACATGAGGCGCTTGACCCGCAGGAAGCCAGGGACCTCGCGCGGGCGCGTCGCGGCGTGCGCCCAGGGGCGGTCCTGCTGAAGCACTTTGCTGACGTCCCGTATACTGAGCTTCCGGCCCTGCACCCCGGGGCCGAGCCGACCATGCGCCGCCAGGATCAGTTGATGCTCGGCGTGCCGGCGATCGCGGCCGGCGTTCCCCTGGTGACGCAGATCGTCAACGCCGCAACCGTGATCTTCGCCGTGCTGGCCGCCTATTTCGGCTATCAAGGCGCAATTGACGAGAGCCGCCTGAAACAGGCGCTTGCCGCATTGTCAGGTTTTGTCGCGCTCGGCGCCTACGTGATGCGTCAGCGTTTGAAGCTCGACCGTCAGAAGCTGCTGTATCAGAAGCGTCTGTCCGACACGGTTTATTTTCATACTGTCGCCAACAATGAGGGGGTCATCGACGGTCTTGTTAACGCGGCCGAGCAACAGGAAGCCAAGGAGGCGCTCCTGGCCTATGCGCTGTTGCGGCTGCGGGGGCCGATGTCCAAGGCCGACCTTGATGCAGCTGCCGAGACATTCATCGCCGAGCGCTTCGGACTGCAGGTCAACTTCGACGTCGCGGATGCTCTGGCGAAGCTCGAACGGTTCGGACTGTCGATCACCACGCCACACGGCCTGGCGGCGGTCGACACTGCACAGGCCCTCAGGTCGCTTGACGCTCAGTGGGGCGCCGCCTTCAAGGCCACATGATCAGCCCCCGGAGCGACCGCTCCGGGGGCTGATGCGCTCCAGCGCCCGACCGTTAAGGCGCCGGGCTCAAAGCAGCCCGGGCGTCAGCAGAGCAGGTCTCAATGCACCGGGCGCCAGCGCCCGCTCGCCCCCCTGCGGCAGAACTCCACCGGTTCGCGGCGGATCACCCGACCGTGGGGATCAGTGACGATCGCCTCGCCCCAGCCGCACTGCTGGACACGACCGCGCCCGTAGCGGTCGCGTCCATATGCGTCCCGGCCATAGGCATCGCGCCCGTATGCATCACGGTCATAACCGCGATCATAGCGATCGTCCCCGTCACCGGCCGGAAAGCGGTAGTGGACATCCTGATAGCCGCTGTCGCGGTAAACCGGCGTGCTGCCGGACCGGCGGTCTGAATACCCCGCGACGCTGTCGCATTTGGCCTGGCTGCGCCCGATCGCACCGCCGACGACGGCCCCAGCCGCTGCGCCCAGCGCCGTGCCTTCAGTTCGAGCGTTATCGGCGGCGATTGAGCGGCCGAGCACGCCGCCGACAACCCCGCCGATCACAGCGCCCGCCACTGTCTTATTGCGGCGCGCCGTCTCGCAGTCCTGGTAGCTTGAATAGTATTGTCCGTCGCCCCAGCTCCATGCTGCGGGCGCAACCCCGTCGTCGCGATAGGACTGTGCGCTGGCGGTGGCGGCGGCGAGGCTGGCGATGGCCGAGAGGGCGGCCGAGAGGATCAAGGTGCGCATGGTCGTCTCCAAACGGGCGTCGATCGCCGCGTTGAGCCTGATCGTCGCGCCCTCTGCCTGAACGGCGCATGAAGCCCTGTTGGGAAGGACGAGTTGTGGATGTGACCATTGAGGCCATTGCACCCGGCGGCAACGGCGTGGCGCGGACCGGTGCGGACCTGGTGCATGCGCCTTTCACGCTGCCGGGAGAGACCGTTCGCATGACCCCGTCAGGCGTCGAGATCATGACGTCGAGTCCAGATCGGATCGCGCCGGCGTGCCGCCATTTCGGAACCTGCGGCGGCTGCGCCCTGCAGCACTGGGCGCCTGGGCCGATGCTCGCCTGGAAGCGCGCCTGCGTGGAGCAGGCGCTGGCCCGCGCCGGGGTTGAAGCCGCAGTCAGCGACACGATTGACGCCCATGGCGAGGGTCGTCGACGGGCGGTTCTGCATGCGCGACGCCGAAAGGGTGAATTGGTGCTTGGGTTCGCTGAGCGTGGCGCGCGCGACATCGTGGATGTCGACCGCTGCCCTGTCCTTGCGGCGCCGCTGGGCGTGGCGCTGCCCGGACTGCGCGAGGTCGCCGCGTATTTCCTGCATGGCCAGCCCGCCGTCGACCTGTGGGTGACGGCAAGCGACACCGGGCTTGATGTCGCCGTGCGGGGCTTTCAGCGCGGCGGCTTCCGGTTTTCGGCTGACCGGCAGGCTGGCGCGGCGGTGCTGGCCGATCGATTGGATCTGGCGCGCCTGTCGGTGGGACATGAGCCGCTGGTGGTGCGCCGCACCCCGGTCGTCACGATGGGGCGGGCTCAGGTGCGTCTGCCGCCTGGTCCGTTCCTGCAGGCGACCAAGCTTGGAGAAACCACCCTGGCGCGCCTGGTTGTTGCAGCCGGCGCTGGGGCGCGGCGCGCCTATGACCTGTTCGCTGGCCTGGGCGCATTTGCGCTCAGGCTGGCCGAGACCATGGACGTGCGCGCCGTTGAAAAGGAGCCGAGCGCCGCTGCGGCGCTGCGCCAGGGGTTCGAGCAGACGCCTGGACTGAAGAAAGTCGTGGTCGAGCCCAGGGACCTGTTTGTGAACCCGATCGGCGGAAAGGCGCTCGCCGACATTGATCTGGTGGTGTTTGATCCGCCGCGCGCCGGTGCGCGGGAACAGGCAAAGATGCTGGCGGCCGGCCGGACGCCGCGCGTGGTGGCGGTGAGCTGCGACGCGGGAACTTTTGCGCGCGACGCGCGCATCTTGATCGACGGCGGCTATCGGCTGCACTGTGTGACCCCGGTTGATCAGTTCCGCTGGTCGACCCACGTGGAGATTGTGGGAGTGTTCGATCGATGAGCGAACCCTCAGGGCCACATGGACGCGGTGATGACAGTGGTCTGTCCCGGGTGATGACGCGGGCGGTCTATGCGGCGGGTCAGGGCCTGCGGGTCGCCTGGTACGCTGGTCACTATGCCCTCGCGCGCCGGCTATCAGGTCCCTTCGACCGTCCCGGCGAGCCGGCGTTCCGACCCCAGGCCACGCCTGACGCGCGTTCTGTGCGGGAAGCCTTTGTAAAACTCTTCCGGGATGATCTCGCAAACATCGAGGCGGGTCTTTATCCCGCGCCCCGCGATGCGGACGTCACCCGGCTGGGCGCAGCATTGCGCCAGTCGCGCCGCTTCTTCGCAGATCTGCCGGCCGTCGACCGACGGCGCCTGGAACGCGCCGGCGTGGAAGCGCGCAGTGTTCCGGGGGCGGATAGATTTCCCGTGTATTACCGCCAGAACTTCCATTACCAGACCGGCGGCTGGCTCACGCAGGAGTCCGCCGACCTCTACGACACGCAGGTTGAAGTCCTGTTCACCGGCGCAGCGGACGCGATGCGTCGCCACGTCCTCGCCGAGCTCGCGCGCGCGATGGCCGGGCGCGACCAAAGGCGGTTTTCGTTCCTTGACATCGCCTGCGGGTCGGGACGGTTTCTGGAGCAGGTCCTGAGCGCGTTTCCACGCCTGAGCGCGAGCGGCCTTGATCTGTCTCCAGCCTACGCCGCAGCGGCGCGCAGCCGCCTGTCATCCTGGCGTCAGGTCGAGGTCGTGGAGGGGCCGGTTGAGGCGATGGCCTTCGCCGACGCGAGTCAGGACGCGGTCAGCGCCATCTATCTGTTTCATGAACTGCCGCCGCGCGTGCGGCGCGACGCAGCGCGCGAAATCGCCCGTGTGCTGAAGCCCGGGGGCGTCTTCCTGTTCGCCGACAGCCTGCAGACCGGGGACGCTCCAGGCCTTGATGGTCTTCTGGAGTACTTTCCGGAGGGATTTCACGAGCCCTATTACCGATCCTATCTGAGCGAGGATTTCGGCGATCTGTTCGCCGCGGAGGGGCTCCATGCCCGACCCATGCGCGCAGCATTCCTGACGAAAGTGCAGGTCTTCCAGAAAGCGGGGTGACAGGGCCTGCAGGCGCGCTCCAGCACACAGGTGGTCCGCCATGGCTCGGGCGCTGACGGCCCGCCGCGGCGACACTGCAGGCGTCAGGCCGCCGGACGGGTGATGGCGGGCCTCAAGCCGCGACTCACTGCGCGTGCGGTCGCCCCTGAGTGCGCCATGCAATCGCACGCGCGACGGGCCGCGAAGACAACACGCACGTGTGTGCGCCGATCCGCCAGTCGCTGCACGCTCTGCCAGGGCGGCCTGCCCGCTGGGGCGCCGGGCGGCCTGCGCCTGCAGCAGGGGCAAAACCCCCATCTTTCGCTCATTCAGCCGCGGCGCGGGTCAAGGTCTGTTCCGAAGCCATGTCGGACAACACGTCTGCCGCACGCTGCGGAGGCGGGGTTTGGTGACCGCGGTGAAGGATGGTGGAGCCGAGGGGAGTCGAACCCCTGACCTCTGCAGTGCGATTGCAGCGCTCTCCCAGCTGAGCTACGGCCCCGATCGGGAGCGGCACACTACCGAGGGCGCCTTCCAAGTCAAGCCGCCCACCGCGCGGCGTGCAGCGCCGGCCGCGCTTGCCGGATGGCGCGACACAGCTTATCGCAGACAGCGTCCGCCCCTCTGGGGTGCTCTTGTGAGGCTTGCTGCGTGATCACAGGCATATTGGTGACGGCGATTGACCTCTACGTCTTCGTGGTGCTTCTGAGTGTCGTGATGTCGTGGCTGGTGGGGTTCAACATCGTTCCCCGCGGCCACCCGATCGTGCAGACGATCAGCGGGTTCACTGCTGCGGTGGTGGATCCGGTGTTGCGTCCAATCCAGCGGGTCATCCCCTCGATCGGCGGCATTGATCTGAGCCCGCTCATCCTTCTGTTCGCCCTCCAGATCCTGCGCAACGCCGTGTACATGATCTTCTGAGCGATGAGCGCCTTGCCGGTGACTGGCGCGAGCCTGCGGGCGTCTCATCTGCCCTGTGCAGCCAAGCTGTGCAGCCAGGCTGTGCAGCCAGGCTGTGCAGCCAGGCTGTTCAGCCCGCTGTCCGGGCGCGCGCCGAGCGCGCCACACCGTCAGGCGGCCCCGCGGCGGAGCACCTGCAGGAACCGCGCGCCGTATCGGGCGAGTTTTGCATCGCCGACCCCATGGACCAGACGCATGGCGTCCAGGTCCTGCGGCCGCAGCAGGGCCATGTCGACGAGGCTCTTGTCAGAAAACACCACATAGGCCGGCGCGCGCTCGGCCTTGGCGAGTTCCGCCCGCAACGCCTTGAGCCGTCCCAGCAGATCCTGATCGACATCCTCGATGCTGGCGGCGTGCGCTGGCTTGCGCGCGCGCGCCTTGCGCTCCAGCGTCCCCTGGCGCAGCGAGAAGGCGACGCGTCCGAACAGCAGTTCCTTGCCCTGGGCGGTGATCTGCAGGCCCCCGCCGCCGGTGACGTCCATCGTGACGAAGCCTGCCGCATAGAGCTGGCTGTACAGGTCTCGCCAGTACGTCGCACTCTGTCCGGCGCCGACAGCGAATGTGGGCAGCCGGTCGTGACCAAGCCGGATCACTGCTTCCGTCGTTTCGCCGCGCAGCACCGCCACCAGATAGCCAACGCCGAACCGCTGGCCGGTGCGCGCCACGGCCGACAGCGCCTTGCGGGCGTCCGTGGTGGCGTCCACCGATACGAAACCACCTGCACACAGGTCGCAATTCCCGCATGGCTTGGTGTCCTCCCCAAAATAGGAGAGCAGGGTCACGCGACGGCAGACAGGCGCGGAGGCCAGCGCCAGCAGGGCGTCGAGCCGGGCGTGCTCGACGCGCTTGCGCGCGTCGGAAGCCTCGCCCTCCGCAATCCATTGGCGGCGCCGGGCGATGTCCTGCAACCCGTAAAGGGTCAGCGTTTCAGCCGGGAGCCCGTCACGACCCGCACGTCCGACTTCCTGCCACCAGGCTTCAATCGACCCTGGAAGATCGGCATGCAGAACAAACCGGACATCCGGCTTGTCGATGCCCATGCCGAAGGCGTTGGTCGCCACCACAACAACCCCGTCCTCGGTCTGAAAGCGGTCCTGGGCGGCGTTGCGCGCATCGGCCGGCAAGCCAGCGTGGTAGGCGACCGCATCGAAACCATGCGCCACCAGGGCGTCGGCGATCTCCTGGGTGCGTTTGCGCGTGGCCGCGTAGATGATGCCGGACTGGCCTTTGCGATCCTCCACAAAGGCCTCGATCTGGCGTTGCGTGGTCGCCTTCAGCGTCATCGCGATCCGGATGTTTGACCGGTCGAAGCTTGAGACGAAAGTTTGCGGAGGCGAATCGAACAACCGCTCGATGATATCGGTGCGCGTTGCAGGATCGGCAGTCGCGGTCAGGGCGATCGTCTGCACCCCCCCCAGGGCCGCACGCAACCGGCGCAGTTCCAGATACTCCGGACGGAAGTCGTGCCCCCACTGACTGACGCAGTGGGCTTCATCGACCGCAAGAAGACGCACATCGCAGTTTGCGAGGCGCTCCAGAACACCATCGAGAAGCAGACGTTCCGGCGCGGCATAGAGCAGTTTGAGCCGGCCGCTGCGGGCTGCGGAGAACGCCGCTGCATTCTCCTGCGGCGTATTCGCCGAGGACAGGGAAGCCGCCGCCACGCCCAGCCGATCCAGCGCCGCGACCTGATCGCGCATCAGCGCGATGAGGGGCGAGACGACCAGGGTGAGCCCTGGCCGCACCAGCGCGGGAAGCTGAA
Organism: Hyphomonadaceae bacterium; assembly: GCA_040381075.1. Taxonomy (GTDB): domain Bacteria; phylum Pseudomonadota; class Alphaproteobacteria; order Caulobacterales; family Aquidulcibacteraceae; genus JBEIHX01. The sequence goes on along the minus strand of JBEIHX010000050.1, from coordinate 5,886 downwards.
AGCACAGCGATTTGCCGCCGCCCGTCGGCAGGATCGCGAGCACATCGCGACCGGCGAGGACGCTCTGCACGATTTCCGACTGCCCGGCGCGGAAATCCGGGAAGCCGAAGACGCGCGCCAGAACTGCCCGCGCCGGGGTCAGGTCCGGGCCCGAATCAAGGCCAGTCCCAGGAATGCGCCCTGGATCCGGCGGCGCGCTGTCGTGCTGCGCGCTCTCGTGCGTCGCAGCGGTCCTGCGCGCCGGGGCCGGCGCAGCGGGGGCGGCCCGTGTCATCATGAGGTCCTGTATCGGGCGAGTCGGCGGGGGCGCAAACCAGTGCGCTCCGCAGCGTGGCCCCCATCGGACCCGCCGGCGCGCGATGGCGCGGGTCCGTGAGGGGCGGGGTTCAAATCACCGGCCTGTTGATCACCGGCCTGTTGATCACCGGCCTGTTGATCACCGGCCTTTGATCTCTGGCCTTTTGATCTCTGGCCTTTTGATCTCTGGCCTTTTGATCTCTGGCCTTTGATCGCCGGCGTCTGATCAGCAGCGTCTGATCAGCAGCGTCTGATCTTTGGCCCCACGCACCGGCATCCCTGCGAACGCCTCAGTCCAACGGTTCCAGCGGGGCGCGCCGTCCTGGCTCCGCATCGCGCGGACGCCGTCCCTCCCGGAAAGCCGCCACCGCCTGGGGATCGGCGAGATCAAGTGCGAACGTCGCCCAGTGATCGCCGTCGACGAGCGCCGCCGAGCCCACCCCTTCGGCGTCCATGTCCGCTTCAATCGCAATCAAATGGCCATGGCGGTTCGAGAAGCCATGGTCGAGAAGATAGGAGACGCCGTCGCTCTGTTCGACCAGGAAGCCCATCACCGCCTCGAGCGCCTCACCGGCGTGCTCTGGGGCCTCAGCCCAATAGGGCGTCAGCGTGGCGATCGCGCGCGCGCGCTTGACGAGGCCTGACGCGTGCCGGGCCCCGGCGTCGGGTTGCGCCTCGCGCAGGCGCTCCAGCAATTCGGCCTGATCGTCCTCAAAGAGGCCATCCTGATTTGGCCGCGCAATGTCGACGTCCAGGACAGGCTCGCCGCCCGGCGCGGCGACCTCGAATTGGCTCTCATCGCCGCTGACCGAAACGCGAAGGTCGGCTTCGCGCAGGATGCGGCGCAGCAGGTCTGCGTCCATGCGCGGTATCGCGCGGCCGGCCCAGCGAATGAACATCTGCGTGAATTCCTCTCGCGGTGCTTTCTTAGCCGCGGTCGAGATGCAAAGAACAGAGTCTATTTCTGGCGCGGGGAGATATCATCATGTGGATGCGGATCGCGTTGTGTGCTGCAGCCTTCGCCATGGCCGCAAGGGCGGGCGCAGCCGAGACAATCAGCTTCTCGCAGCCAACCCCTCCCGTCTCGGGAGCGGTCGCCTTCGCGTTGACGGGCGCAACGCTCGAGGGCGCAGCGGCGCAGGCGGATGCGGCCGCCGGCGGCGCGATCGCGCGCGCTATGACAGCCGCACGGTTTGCCGGCGAACCCGGCAGGACGCTGACATTGTTTGGCGTCGCTCCTTTCGAACGCGTCGTCCTGATCGGTCTTGACCCGGCAAGTCCGCCGCAGACGCGGCTGGAAGACTTCGGCGGACAGCTTGCCGAGGCGCTGCGCGCCGGCGCGCCGACGGCGCTCAGGGCCTACGCTCCGGACCTGCCGGAGATCGCCGACGACGCGGCCGTGACAGCTTTCGGCGCCGCGCTCGGATCCTACGCCTATGGCAGGGTCGGCGCCCGGGCGCGACCGGATCCTGCCCGCACGCTGACGATCCTGAGCGCAGACGCGGGGCGCCAGGGCGGCGTCTTTGCACGCGAATGGGCCAGCGTGGCGGCCGGCGTGACGCTCGCCCGCGATCTCGTGTCCGAGCCCTCAAACCTGAAGGATCCGCAATTCTTTGTTGACCAGGTGCGCGCGGCGTTCCGCGGCGTCGCCAATGTCAGCGTGGAGGTGCTGGACGAAAGGGACATGGCGCGTCTCGGCATGGGGGCCATCCTCGGCGTGGGCCAGGGCTCCACCCGCCCGCCCCGGCTCCTGGCGGTGCGCTACCAGGGGGGCGAGCGCGGTGCGGCGCCCATCGCCTTCGTCGGCAAGGGCATCACCTTCGACACCGGCGGCATCTCGATCAAGCCGGGCGACGGCATGTGGCGGATGCGCTACGACATGGCCGGCGCAGCCGCCAGCGTGGGCGCAGTCCTGGCGCTGGCCGGGCGCAGCGCCCGGGTCAACGCCGTCGCCGTGGCGGCCCTGGCGGAGAACATGCCGGACGGCGGCGCCATCCGCCCGGGGGATGTGCTGACCTCGATGTCCGGCAGGACGGTCGAAGTGATCAACACCGACGCCGAAGGCCGTCTGGTGCTGGCTGACGCCGTCTGGTGGATCCAGACCCGCGATGCGCCGTCGACCGTGGTGACCATCGCAACCCTGACCGGCGCCGTGCGCACCGCGCTTGGCGACGACTACGCCGGACTGTTCGCCAATAATGACGCCCTCGCCCAGGCCATCAGTGCAGCCGGTGTCGGGGCCAACGAGCCCGTGTGGCGGCTGCCGATCCATCAAAGCGTGCGTGAGGACCTGCGCGCCGACGTCGCCGACGTGCGCAACAGCCTGGAAGGCTCCGGCAATCCGGGGGCCTCGATCGGCGCCGCCTTCATTGAGGGCTGGATACGGCCGCAGACCCGCTGGGCCCACCTTGATATCGCCGGCATGGCCTGGAGGGACAAACCCAGCGCGACGACGCCAAAGGGGGCGGCCGGTTTCGGGGTGCGGCTGATGGATCGCTGGGTCCGCGACAGTGTCGAGGGCCGGTGACCGGCGCTGGCGCCTGCTCCTGCGGGCGGGTGCGTTCGTCGGCGCGGCGGCGGCTGCGCCCCTCGCATCTGCCGCGGCCGGCGGGCCCGATGCGTCGGAGGCGTCGTGGATATCACAGGCCCTTCTCTGGCTGATCGGCCTGATCCTGTGCGTCCTCCTGCCGCTCTCAAGCTTCGCGATGCTGCGGATGATTGCGGCGGGCGGCGCTGGGGGGACGCTTCCGCCGCGCGGCCGGCTTTATCTCGACTCAGCAGTCACCTGGGCGGTGATTGCGGGACTGTGCCTCGGTGCGGCGCTGGATCCGGGGACCGGCCTGCCCCTGGCCTGGCTTGCGGCGCCAACCTCGCCGCCCGCCGGGGCCGGGCTTGCGGCGGCCGCGGGAATCGTCGCAGCGCTCGCCTGGTGGACGCGCGATGTGGCTGGCAGCCGCACCAAGCGGGCGTTCCTGCGCGCCCTGTATCGCAGGGGAAGCCATGCCGTCGCCCCGCGCCAGCCGCGCGAACTCGCCTGGTTTCGGGCAATGGCCCTGGTCACGTCCACCGCGGAAGAGATCGCCTACCGCCTCGTGCTGCTGGCGCTGGCCGGCGCGGCGTTCGGCCCGGCGGCGGGGCTGCTGGCGTCCAGCATCATCTTCGGACTTGCCCATATGTACCAGGGCGCGCGTGGCCTCGCGTACACCGTGCTGTTTGGCGTCGTCGCCGGATTTCTTACGCTGTGGACGGAGAATATCTGGCCAGCGATCGTGCTGCACGCCGGCTGGAACATGGCCATGAGTGGGGCCATCTACGCCGTTTACCGCGGGCGCTCGGCCTGAGGCCGCAGACCCGGCGGCGCAGGCGCGGTCCCCACCCTGCCCTGCGCCCGCGCGCGGCCATGGCTGCGCACCCGCGCGTCAGTTGCGTGACCTGTCCACGAGTTTGTTCTTGCCGATCCAAGGCATCATCGCCCGCAGCCGCGCGCCGACCTCTTCGATCGGATGCTCGCCCGCTGCGCGTCGGGTGGCCTTGAAAAAGGGCTGGCCGACACTGTTTTCAAGCATCCAGTCCCGCGCAAACCTGCCTGACTGGATGTCGGCGAGCACGCGTTTCATCTCCGCCTTGGTCTGCTCCGTCACGATGCGCGGACCAGTGACGTATTCGCCGTATTCGGCTGTATTTGAAATTGAGTAGTTCATGTTGGCGATGCCGCCCTCGTAAATGAGGTCGACAATAAGCTTCACCTCGTGCAGGCACTCGAAATACGCCATTTCCGGCGGGTAGCCAGCCTCCACCAGCGTTTCAAACCCGGCGCGGATCAACTCCACGAGGCCGCCGCACAGGACCGCCTGCTCTCCGAACAGATCGGTTTCGCATTCATCGCGGAAAGTTGTCTCGATGACGCCGGCCCGCCCGCCGCCGATTGCGCTGGCATAGGACAGGGCGACGTCATGGGCCTTGCCGGACGCATTGCTGTGCACCGCGATCAGGCATGGGACCCCGCCGCCCTTCTGGTACTCCGAACGCACCGTATGGCCTGGCCCCTTCGGCGCGACCATGGCGACATCGACATCCTTGGGCGCCTCGATCAGATTGAAATGCACGTTGAAGCCATGGCCGAAGAGGAGCGTCTTGCCCGCCCTCATGTGCGGCGCGATGTCGCTGTTGTAGATCCCGGCCTGCGCCTCGTCGGGCGCGAGGATCATGATCACGTCGGCTTTCTGGGCCGCCTCGGCCGCGGTCACGACAGGCAGCTTTTCAGCCTCCACCTTCTTGGCCGTGGCGCTGCCGGGCTTCAAGGCGACGAGGACGTTTTTCACCCCGGAATCGCGCAGGTTGAGTGCGTGGGCGTGTCCCTGGGAGCCGTAGCCGACAATTGCCACTGTCCTTGACTGAATGAGCTTCACATCAGCGTCGGCGTCATAGAATACGCGCATGGGTGTACCCCCCGAGCATGCAAAAGGGCGTGCGTTGCGCAACGCCCGCCCGGAAAAGCGGGGGTCACTGAGCCGGTTTTCGCACCTGCGTCAAGCGCGGCGCGGCAGGGGCGGTGAAATCATGCGCCGCCAGCAGGGCGCCAACGATGATCAGTGCTGCGTTCATCGCTCCAACGGCGACCGGCGAAACAGCGATGAGCGCCACGATGCTGAGACCGAACACCACATGAAAGATGATGCACACCCACACGGCTCCACCGGAGCGCACATACAGCCAGGCAAGCATCCAGGCGCCCGCCAGGAGGCTGACGCTGTACATGAGCGCATCAAAGGCCCCCGCGACTGACTGACGGTAGAGAAACACCGGCGCATGACATACCAGCCATCCTCCGGTCGTCATGATGGCGGCGTTGGCGACGCCATGTCGGGGCGCCAGACGTTGCAGAAGGAAGCCGCGCCAGGCAGGCTCCTCCAGCACGCCGTAAGCCAGGGCGAGGAGCAGATTGAGCCTCCAGAACGGCTCATTCAGGACGATCAAGCGCCAGGTTTCCGGTTGTGTGACACCGGCGAAGAGGGCGACGGCGAGGCCAACCGCGGCAAAGGCCAATGGCGCGGCGACTGCCGCGAGCGCCCAGCCGAGCGGAGCCCGGCCTGGATCAGAACGTAACGCCCAGCTGACCAGGCCAGGCCGCCCGCGGGCCCATGATACGGCGATGATCGCCGCGCTGATCGGCCCCAGGGCGCCCAGAAGATGGGATGCAATCGCCGCGTCGGCGTCGAGGCGAATCCAGCCGAGGGCGTCCAGCAATGCTGGTGTCAACGCGCACCAGCTGAGGGCGAACGCGAGCATGACGAAAAGACTGGTTTCGTGGCGCGCTGCAAAGGCGCGCCCTGGCGTGGTCATGGACCTCGCCTCCTCAGTGCGGTCGTTTGGAGATCCTGCCTACAGGCGCAGCCGCAGGCGGGCCATGGCGCGGATGCGCGCGCGGCGCTTGGCCTCAGGGTCGCTTGGCCTCAGGGTCGCTGGGCCTCAGGGTCGCTGGGCCTCAGGATCCGTTTGGCATCCGGGGGAGGCAGTGGCGGCGCGCGTCACCCGCTGGCCAGTGCAGGCGGCGCGACGCCTACATCCGTTCCGGACCACGGGTGATGG
>JBEIHX010000049.1:0-18512 GCA_040381075.1 Hyphomonadaceae bacterium | reverse complement strand
CTCTGGCGATGGCGGCGGCGGCGCGCGACCGGCGCCGCGCCGTGCATCCACCGCGCGACAGGCGGCGCCGGGGTGACATGGGCACCTCGCGCCTGCGCCGCTCACCGGGCCCTGCGGGGCGACGCCAGGGCGGGGGCCGCCCAGGCCGGTGGGTCGTGGCGTCCTCCCGAACGCCCTGGCGCGCAAAATTCCTGTCGAACACGCCGCGCGCCGATCTGGCGCGCCGCGCATCAGGCAGGGCCGGGCCCGCGCCCTGCCGCTTCGCTGTGCGGCGGCGAGCCGTGTCCAGGCGATCTGCGCAGGCTGTGTCGTCTGTGCACGAGGCCCGATGTCCGGACCGGCGGATGCAATGGTCGCATGCTGATGCTCTGACGCAGGGCGGGTGCGGCGGCGCGCGCCTGTCCAGACCGTTGGGAACCGCCTGTACGATGCGGAGCGCGTTTTTCCCGTATCGCGCCGGCTGCGTTGCGGCCGATGGCTCCAGACTTCTCCGGGTGGGCGCCCCGGCCCCGGGACTGCGGCAGCAAGGACCGCGCCAGGTGGCTGATCCATCGGGACCATTGGCGGCCGCTCTGACACTCATGGCGGCGGCCAGTCGCCTGCCGCCGGGCGTTGACACGCCCTTCGCCCTGCATTTTGCTCACCGAGGTCGCCAAGTGTGAAGCAGTGACCGACGCCGTCGGGTCTGATCTGGTCGGAGGAACGCGATGATGCGTCATGTGGTATTCGCCGCCGCTTTGGTCGGAACGTTCATCACCGCGTCGCCGCTTGTTGAGCCGGCGGTCGCCCAGGCGCCGGCCAGCCTGACGGGCCGCTGGGAGGGCGGTTATGTCGGTCAGGACATGGTGGAGGACGCCAACGCGCTTGTTGTGAACCTGGTGCAGACTGGCCAGCAGCTGTCGGGCGGCATGGTCGAAGTGAATACCATTGGTGACGCGGACATGAACCTGTTTCTGACCTCCACGATCTCCGGCACGGTGCGCGGTCGGAAGGTGGAATTCGTCAAGCAGTATGATGGAACCGGCGGGGTTACGCACTCCGTCACCTACCGCGGAACAGTGAGCCCGAACGGGCGCACGATCCAGGGATACTATTCTACTGGCGGCGCAACCGGGCAGTTTGAGTTCGCGAGGTAGGCGCCCCCGGGCGGGCAGCCTGCCGACCGACGCCCAAAGGTCAGCCGACGCGCGCAGATCCTGCGGCCTGCCCCGGACTGGCCGGACACGGGTTGCGCGCCAGGTGCGCATGGCGGCGTCGGGCCTGAAGGGTTCGGCTGGCCGCGGACCAGACTGGACCCTGTCCGGCGTCGCGCCGACGCGCTGTCAGCGCGGCGATAGGATTTTGCACCTGTCGGCCGCCAGCCTTGGACCCCGGCGCCTGTGGCGGCGGCATGGCAAAGTCGAGCGAGGCGCAGTCTGTCCCCGTGGCGTTGCGCCTGGAGGCCCAGCTGGGTGCGCATCCCGACAGGCGTCACGGCCCCTCGAATTGCGATGGCCGAGGGCGGACACAGATCTGGATTGCCCCCCGCTTCCTGCGGCTGCTTTCCATGCATGTCGCCATGGATTTCCGATCCCGTGACGCCGGGCTCTTGAACGCAGCAGGGAGGCGCCGGCATGAGGGCCGCACCCTGCAAGGAAGCCCCAGGACCGCGATCTGCTGCGGTCCGTCCGGGCCGTCCGTCGAGGCCAGGCCGATGGGGTGGGGCTATGGGTTGGGCATCCGGCGCAGGAGTCCACGCGCGAGATTGACCAGACTGATGCTTGTGGGTGGGGTCGCAGCCGGTCGGCTCCCACGGAGCAGCGCCCGTCATGGACATTGCACCGTCGTCGACATTGCACAGTCATGGACACTGCACAGTCATGGACACTGCACAGTCATGGACATTGGCTCCGGGCGAACAGGCGGGCGGGCGCCTGGTCGAGATGCGGCCGAACTCACCGAAGCGCGGCCGTCAGACGTTGGCTCCGATCATGGTCGGGGACGGGCGCGCGCTGCGACAAAGCGGGCGGCGCAACGCCGCAGGACAAGGACTGATCATCGCTTTGTGCTGGGAGTGGACCGCACCGGCGTTCAGTCCTGCGCGGGCCCCAGCACATCGACGACCACCCGTCCGCGAGGACCGCTTGCGATCCGCACCATAAGGCGCTCACCGGGCGCGACATCTACAACGCCTCCCGCGCGGAGGGTTTCAATGTGCAGGAAGACATCCTCCCCACCGTCCGTTTCGTTGACGAACCCATATCCCTTGGCGCGATTGAACCACTTCACCACGGCGACGACGTGAGCGTCTGTTTCCGGCGGCAGGGCGCGACGCGAGGGCGTGCCGGGAAGGGGCTGTGGCTTGCCCTCCTCCAGGGCCAGGATCGACACGGCCTGCAGGCCGCGATCCCGGCGTTTGGCGTCGCATTCTATGCGGGCGCCCTCCTGCACGGTTTCCCGACCGAACCGTCGCAGAACCGATATATGCAGCATGACGTCGCCGGGGGCGCCCGCCGTGGGCGCGGCCGCTCCCGGCGCGGGCCCCAGGGGACTGGAGGCGTGGGCGTCCGGTGCGCAGCTGTCGCCGGCGCGACCTTCGGAGCGCCCGGGTGAGGCTGGCGCCGGATCTGTTGGAGCAGTCAGCGATGGTCCAGGCGCAGCATTGGCCGCAGTGCTCTGCGCGGAGATGGCCCCCGAATCGGGCCCGGACTCGGCTCCTGAATTTGACTCAGGGTTGCGTCCGGCGTCGGGGGGTGGCGCGTCGCCCGCATGCGAGACGGCAAGCACATGCTCAGGCACTACGAATCCAAATCCGCGCGTTCCGTCGAACCACTTTACGCGGCCAACTATGCGCACAATGTCACCGCCGTCGGCAACGTCGCTCGAGTCAGACATTCCCACCATCCGACGCGCACGCTTCCCTGATTTCTCGAAGCAGCACACGTTGTAAATCGATATAAACCTAAATCAACGCGTACGAAACATTCGGGATCCAGGCTGTCATCGATCCCGGACGTTCCGTCAGCCGCCCGCCGCACCGAAGCACGCTCGACGCGATTTTACTCAACCCAACGCAACGCAATTTACGCAACACCACACATATTACTTAACGAAAGCATCAGCATTCAACGCGACACAATTTACTCAACCTGAAGTTTTATTCGCAATCCGACGGCATACGTCAACCCCGAGACGGGAGCACTGCACACCATCCCACCGGCCCGCCACGGAAATTGCCCGCGGTCCGATGGCTGCCAGGCCCTCCGCGCCAAAAAATGCCTGGCGGGGCGCCACTGCACGCATCGGCGAACGAAATTGGACGCCGAGGCTTTGGCCCCCGAAACAAACGCATACAGGAGCACCGGGAACGCTTACAAGGGGCGGGACCTTCCAAAACGCCGACCAGCCGCCAGACCGCCCGCCCCGCCATTCTCGCCACCGTGGCAGGCCCTACGGGAATCGAACCCGTCTTTTCAGATTGAAAATCTGACGTCCTAACCGATAGACGAAGGGCCCAGGCGGTGAAGGCAGCCTCTATATCGACGCTCACAGTCCGGCGCAAGTGCGCGCATGCAGAGCTCTAAGGCGCCCCGGATCCGGGGTATGCGCGGTATTCTACACGTGTCTGGATCCGTCGCGTCACACCTGCGCGACATCGGCGAAAGCGGCGTCGACGACATGCAGTTCCGCGGACCTGCCGCCGGACCAGTCATCGACCTTGAGACGCCCGGCCACATGGAAACGACGACCGGACCGCTGCAGCAGGGCGTCGCCCATTGGTGTTCCGACGGCGCGAAACGCCACAGCCTTGATCCGGCGGCCATCCACATCCTCGAGCTGAACGCGAACATGGGCTTCGCCGGCTTTTGCGGCGAAGGCGACGCGCACATCAGGAGCGACGAAGACTGGCTCAGGGGCGCCGGGGCCGAACGGACCAGCCTGCTCGATTGCTTCGACCAGCTCGGGCGTCACGCCCGCAAGACCGACGACGCCGTCGACGGCCAGCTCCCGCGCCTCATGGGCCAGCGCCATTTCCGCTTCGATGGCCTGGCAGAGATATGCGCGGAAGCGGTCGATGCGGTCACGCGCAATGGTCAGGCCGGCGGCCATGGCATGGCCGCCGCCGGCCGCAAGCAGACCCTCCCTGGCGGCACGTCCAACCGCTGCGCCCAGATTCACCCCCGCGACCGAGCGCCCGGATCCCTTGGCCCACCCCTCCTCGACACCGGCCCAGCCGATGACGATCGCAGGTTTGAGGCGGCGTTCCTTGAGCCGACCCGCCACGATGCCAACCACGCCCGGCGCCCAATCGCCAGCAACCACGATCGCGGGATCGTCAAGGGATCCAGCATGACCGGCCTCGATCTGGCGTTCCGCTTCGTCAGCCGCCGCCTGTTCGATGGCGCGCCGTTCCGCATTCAGGGCTTCGAGAGCCGCGGCGAGATCTGCACACTGAGCTGGTTCGTCACAGATCAGCAGACGGGTGGCCAGTGTCGAATCGCCGATCCGTCCGCCGGCGTTCAGCCTTGGTCCGATAACAAAGGTGGCGTCATAAACTGTCTTCGGCGTCCGCGCCCGCGCCGACGCCGCCAGCGCAGCGAGGCCTGGCTTCTCCAGGCGCGCGAGGACGCGCAGCCCCTGTGCGGCGATCGCCCTGTTAAGGCCGACCAAAGGACCGACATCGCACAGGGTGCCAAGCGCGGCGAGGTCAAGCATGGACATCAGATCCGGCTCAGTCCGCTGGGCGAACCAGCCACGCTGGCGTCCTTCGCGGTTCAGCGCCACCATCAGCACGAAGGCGACCCCGGCGCCAGTGAGATAGCCAAGCCCGGAGTTGCAGTCGGGCCGGTTCGGGTTGACAAGCGCGGTCGCGGGCGGCGTGTCGTCGCCCATCAGGTGATGATCGATGACCACCACCGACAGGCCGATGCGGCTCGCTTCCTCAAGCGCGGCCCGCGCCGTAGCGCCGCAGTCAACGGTGATGACGACCTTGACGCCGCGACCATGAATGGTGCGGAACGCCTCGGGACTTGGTCCATAACCCTCGCGCATCCGGTCAGGGACATAGAGATCCAAAGTACGCCCGAGGGCTCGGAAATACCGGATGAGCTGCGCAGCCGCCGTCGCGCCGTCCACGTCATAGTCAGCGAACACGCACGCCCCGTCGCCAGCATCGATGGCGTCGGCGATGGCCTGGACGGCTTTTTCCATGTCACGCAGCACAAAGGGGTCCGGCAGCGCATCCTTCAGGCGGGGCTTCAGGTGCCGGGCGCCCTCCTCAACCGGCACCCCGCGCTGTGCGAGCATGCGCGCCACCAGATCGGGAAGCCCCAAAGAGCGCGCGTGGGCGCCTGCAAGGCGCGCATCGAAGTCGCGCTCAATCCATCGCCGGCCTGTCAGGCTTTCCGCAATTCCGAGAAACGCTCCGCGCACCTGCGTCGACGCGCCCATTCATCAACCCGCCAGGGGCCGGCGGGTCTGGATCCGCCGCACGGTGCGGTCAGCAGAGTTCATCACCAGAGTTTCCGTGGTGACATATCCCGCCTGGACTTTCACGCCCGAGAGCAGGCTGCCATTGGTGACCCCGGTCGCTGCGAAAATGGCGTGCTCGGGAACGAGGTCCTGAAGCTCATACCGGCGGTCCAGATCAGCGATCCCGAGGCGGCGCGCGCGCGCGCGCTCATCATCGCTGGCGAAGACGAGACGCCCCTGAAACTGTCCGCCCACGCATTTGAGCGCTGCTGCCGCCAGCACCCCTTCCGGCGCACCTCCGCGGCCAAGATATATGTCGACCCCGGTGGTTGGATCGGCGGTGTTGATGACGCCCGCTACATCACCATCAGAAATGAGCAGCACCCGCGCGCCCACCCGACGCAGATCATCGATGATCTCCTTGTGGCGCGGGCGATCGAGCACGCAGGCCGTGATCTGCGAGACGTCGACCCCCTTCGCCGCGGCGAGAGCGGCCACGTTGGCCGACGGTTTGGCGTCGATGTCGACCAGTCCCGGAGCATAGCCGGGGCCGATCGCGAGTTTGTCCATGTAGGTGTCGGGAGCGTTCAATAGCCCGCCCGCTGGCGCCACTGCGACGACGGCGAGTGCATTGGCCATGGCCTTGGCGGTGAGTGTCGTGCCTTCGAGGGGATCGAGTGCGATCGCCACCTTCGGTCCGCCGCCCCGACCTACCTTTTCTCCGATGTAGAGCATCGGCGCCTCGTCGCGCTCCCCCTCGCCGATGACAATCTCGCCGTCAATGTCGAGACTGTTGAGCGCGGTGCGCATCGCATCCACAGCAACCTGGTCGGCGGCCTTTTCATCCCCGCGCCCGGCGAGTTTTGACGCTGCGATCGCGGCCATTTCAGTTACATAGGTGAAGCCGGCGGACAGGGTGTCGCTGTGGCCCTCAAATGTCATCATCGCAGTCTCTCTTGTCAGTAACATCAATCCGGATCGTCTTCGATCCACATGACACATGGTCCGTCGACGACCATTTCATTATCAGACAGGTCGGCGGCTGCGGCGCGCACCACGCTGTCAGGAACCGGGTGGGTCGTCAGCACCACCGGCGCTCCGGAGGCATCGGAGACAGGCTTCTGCACGAGACTGTCGATCGACACGCCGTGGCGCGCCAGGGTGGCCGCGAGGGCTGCGATCGCGCCAGTGCGGTCTTTCAGGCGGACCCGCAGGTAGAACGCGCCGACCGGGTCGACCCGACCGACGGGCGCCTGAGCGCAAGCGAGATCGCCGGCAAACACATGCCGTCGCCCGCCTGCTGCAAGATCAAGAATGTCCGAGGCGACCGATGCAGCAGTCGCAGCACCGCCCGCTCCAGCCCCGATGAATGTCAGTCGTCCGCGATTGCGTCCATCGACAACAACGGCATTGATCGGTCCGCCTACGCCGGCAAGAGGGTGTGAGAGCGGGCACAAGGTAGGCCGGACGCGTTGGTCGAGGACACCGTTCTCAAGTCGGGCCGAACCAACGAGCTTGATGCGATAGCCCAGTTCAGCAGCGTACTGGATATCCAGAGGCTCTATCTGTTCGATGCCTTCAACCGACACCGCATCGAAAGCTGGCGCCAGCCGGAACGCCAGGGCGGCGAGCAGCGCAACCTTATGGCCAGCGTCCACGCCGCCGACGTCGAATGTCGGATCGGCTTCAGCATAGCCGAGGCGCTGGGCGTCTGTGAGCACCTCGGCGAAGCCGCGACCCGTGCGCTCCATTTCCGTCAGGATATAGTTGCATGTGCCGTTGAGGATGCCGTGCACGCTTTCGATTTCGTCGCCGCGCATGCCTTCGCGCAGCGCCTTGATGATTGGAATGCCGCCAGCCACAGCGGCCTCATATCCGATGTGCACGCCGCGCTGCTCGGCCAACGCAGCGAGCGCCGCGCCGTGCTCAGCTAGGAGCGCCTTGTTCGCTGTCACAACAGGCTTGCCGTTTGCGATCGCCACCTCAACGGCGCGTTTGGCCGGCCCATCGGCGCCGCCGATCAACTCAACGAGCACATCGATGTCATCGCTGGCGGCCAGCTCGACGGGATCGTCGAACCAGAGGAAACCGGACAGATCGAGCGGGGGATTGCGTTTGCGATTGCGCGCCGAGACGGCGACGACACGGGCCTTGCCAGCGAAAGCGTTCGCGCGATCGGCAGTCACCATGCGCACCAGTTCGGCCCCGACGCAGCCGAGCCCGGCGACGCCCAGACGCAGAGGTTTGGCGCGGGCGCTCACTCCGCCGCCTGCCCACGGCCTGGCTGGCGACCGAGCCCCCCGACCTGATCGCCCCCCTCTGAAAGGCTGGGGTCGGCTGGGGCGGCGTCTGCAGGGGCGGCGTTCGACTGCAGGAACCGCTTCAGATTGCGCGCCGCCTGACGGATGCGGTTCTCGTTCTCAACGAAGGCGAGACGCACGAAACCGTCGCCATATTCGCCAAACCCGGCTCCCGGCGCGACGGCGATCTCAGCGCCCTCCATGAGCCGTTTGGCGAACTCCACCGATCCCAAATGACGGAAACCCTCGGGGATCGGAGCCCAGGCGAACATTGAGGCGGATGGATTGGGCACGTCCCAGCCGGCTTTCGCGAAGCTTTCGACAAGCACGTCACGGCGCGACCTGTAAGTCTGACGCATCTCGGCGACGCAGTCCTGGGGCCCGTTGAGCGCAGCCGCAGCGGCGACCTGTATCGGGGTATAGGCGCCGTAATCGAGATAGGACTTCACCCGCGCCAAGGCGGCGATCAGGCGGGCGTTGCCCAACGCGAAGCCAACCCTGAAACCGGCCATGGAATAGGTTTTGGACAGCGTATTGACCTCAATCGCAACGTCCTTGGCGCCCGGCGCCTGCAGCACCGACGGCGGGGGATTGTTATCGTCGAAGTAAATCTCTGAATAGGCCATGTCGGACAGCACGAACATGTCGTGCTTGCGCGCCAGGGCCACTGCGTCCCTGTAGAAATCGAGTCCGACCACCTGGGCCGTCGGATTGGCCGGATAGCACAGGATCATGGCGATCGGCGGCGGCACGGAATGGCGCACCGCACGACTGATGCCGGAGAGGTATTGCTCGGGGCTGTGCGCCTCGATGTGACGGATCACCCCGCCCGCCATGATGAACCCAAAGGCATGGATCGGATAGGAGGGGTTGGGCGCGATCACGACATCGCCAGGCGCAGTGATCGCCTGCGCAAGGTTGGCGAAGCCCTCTTTGGAACCGAGCGTGGCGACGATTTCGGTGTCGGGGTTCAGGCTCACGCCGAACCGCCGCTCGTAATAGCCGGCCATCGCCCGGCGCAGGCCCGGGATGCCGCGCGAGGCCGAATACCGATTGGTGCGCGGTTTCTGGGCGGTTTCTACGAGTTTGTCGACGATGTGCCTGGGCACCGGCAGATCCGGATTGCCCATGCCGAAGTCGATGATGTCCACCCCACGGGCGCGCAGGCGCGCCTTCAGTTTGTTCACCTCTTCGAACACGTAGGGCGGCAGGCGCCGGATCTTGTGGAAATCCTGGGACATCGGTTCAGCGATCAACAGGCGGTGATGTCGGCGCGGAATGCGCGCCGGACGGCGGTTCGACCAGGCTCCGCTCACGCGCGGCCCAGGCGAGCGGGTCTTCGCGGGCCCCATCGGCCTGCGCAGCCTCGACTTCCGCAGCAGCCGTCTTCAACTCGGCCTGAATGGCCGCCCATTCAGCCGCCGTCTTTTTGGAGCGCACCGGTCGGCGCACATCGCACAGCTTCGGGTAAGCCTCACCCGCCACCTCGGCCGTCGCGTCCTTGAACCATTGGGGGGCCTCAGCCACTGCGCCGACCGCCGGTGCGCTTGCACAGGCCGAGGCCGCAAGCGCCAATCCGACGAACCCGACCCTGGCGACTGGGCGAAGCGACCCTTTGGCTGTCATGACCTGTCCCAAACCTACCGTTAACCACAGACGTATACGCGCCGCCCCGGTGTGTCACCATTTGGGGTTTTGCTCAAGGCGCGCTTGATCTGCGCGCGACACTGCTCGGGGCCTTGCTGCAAAGGATCCTGACCGGCTTCCTGGCTTTGGCGTCTGGGCCACCCAAGCCCAAGGCGCCTCGGGCCAAAGCACCTTTGGAAAACACAGATCAGGGCGAGGCGCGCAGGGACGAGGCCGCAGGCAACGGGCGCAATGCAAGCCTGGCATGAGAAGGTTGGCGCGGTCGCGTCCCGGTCGGGCGCCCAGCGGGAGGTGCAGCGGCTCCACCAGGGCGGGTGTCGAATCGCAGTGGAGCATGTTAGGCGGTGCGCTGCTGGCGGTCGTCGGGCAATGGCGCTGCGCGTTCCGGCTATGGGTGTTGGCGCCTGCGCATGTGGGACATCGAAGGCCTTGTAGCGCCTCGCGGTCAGGACGCAGCAGGCATGGGCGGTGGGCGTTGGCGGTGGGCGTTGGCGGCAGGCCTGCGGTTTGGCGCGGACCAAGTGGCGGCGGCAGGCTCAGGACTGCGGGCGTTCACCGTCCGGGGCGCTGACGACGGCCCTGCGCCAAGGTACAGTGGGCGCCGTTTCCAGCGACAGTCTGCGCGACGCCTGCCGCAACGCAAGCGCCGGCAGTGAAGCGCCCGCTCCATGCCGGCGCGCAGTCGTGGGCGCAGCGTGAGGTAGGCGCAGCGTGACGTGGGCGCAGCGTGACCGGCGAGGCGCAGCCGCAGGGGCGGTCCTCGCCCGGCATCGCCGCACGGTGTGAGGCGGAGCGAGGCGGGGCAGGGAAAACTGAGACCCAGGACAGGTTGAGCCAGGACAGGTTGAGCCAGAACAGGTTGAGCCAGGGTAGATTGAGGAGAATGACTTGGCGGCGAACGAGACGGACAAGCCCCCCCCGAAGAGCGCCCGGAAGGCGGCCCAGAAGCCGTCAGGCAAGGCCGTGCGCAAGGAGGCCGCCGCGCCGAAGCCGGCGGGCTCCCCGGCGGCGCGCGAGGCCGCCACGGCGAAGTCCGGTCAATCCGGCGCCGAACGCCCGGGGCCGAAGCGCTCGCCGGAACCCGGCGCCCGGCCTGAGGCAAAACCAGCTGGGCCAGCCCCCTCGCTGATGGAGCTGCTGCAAACCCGGACTTTCGCCGACTACGAGGCGATGAGCCGCAACATGTTTGAAGCCTCGCTGCGCGCCCAGCAGATTGCGGCCGATACGTTCACCCGGCAGTCCCCTGTAGACGCAGCGCTCAACACCTCGCCCGATCCGTTCGGGGTCGGCCCGGCGCTCGCGGAGGTCTGGGCCGATATCGCGGCAGACCCCGGCAAACTCCTGGAAGCGCAGACCGAGCTTTGGCGCGGTTATGCGTCGATCTGGCATGAGTCGCTGCGCCGGTTTATCAGCGGCGGGGGCTCAGGCGAGAGCCAACCCGTGCGCGATCGCCGTTTCGCCGATCCCGAGTGGTCGCAGAACGCAGCCTACGACATGCTGCGCAGACTGTATCTGTTCAACACCGAGTGGCTCATCTCGCTCGTCTCAAGCGCAAAGGATGCCGACGAAGGCGCCCGCCGCAAAGCGCTCTTCTTCATGCGCCAGGCCGCCGACGCCTTTTCGCCTTCGAACTTCGCACTCACAAATCCAGCCGTGATGCGGGCTGCGCTGACATCGCGCGGGGAAAACTTCGTCAAGGGCCTGGACGCCCTCAAGGAAGATCTTGAGCGCGGCAAGGGACGTCTGGCCCTGCGCCAGACAGATATGAGCAAGTTCAAGGTCGGCGTGAACGTCGCGACGGCTCCAGGAAAGGTGGTATTCCGCAACGAGATCATCGAACTGCTGCAATTCGAACCCAGCACAGACAAAGTGCGCAAGACGCCCCTGCTGATCTTCCCGCCCTGGATCAACAAGTATTACATCCTCGACCTGCGCGAGGAAAACTCGATGATCCGATGGCTGACGGCGCAGGGAAACACCGTGTTCGTTGTATCGTGGGTCAATCCGGATGCTCGTCTGGCTGAAAAAACGTTTGAAGACTACATGGAGGAAGGCATCTTCGCTGCGCTCGACGCGGTCGCGAAGGCGACGGGCGAACGCCGGGTCAATACGGTGGGGTATTGCATCGGCGGCACCCTGCTGGGCGCGACGCTCGCATACATGGCGGCGCGGGGCGACGAACGCATCGCATCGGCGACCTTCTTCGCCGCGCAGACGGACTTCAAACTTGCCGGCGACCTCCTCGTCTTCACCGACGACGCATCGCTGCGCTACATCGAAAAACTGATCGATGAGGGCGGCGGGCTGCTTGACGCGCAGGTGATGGCGGAAACCTTCAACAGCCTGCGCTCGGCGGATCTCTACTGGTCCTACATCGTCAATAACTACCTGCTCGGCGAGACGCCGAAGGCGTTCGATCTTCTCTTTTGGAACGCCGACCAAACGCGCATGCCGCGCGCGCTGCACTTGTTTTACCTCAAGCGGATGTACCGCGATAATGCACTGTCGCTCGGCGAACTGGAGGTCAACGGGGTGCGGCTCGATCTCTCCAGGGTGAAGATCCCGGTCTACATGCAGGCCAGCCGGGACGACCACATCGCCCCGGCGGCGAGCGTGTTTCGCTCGGCAAAGCGCTTCGGAGGACCTGTGCGCCTCGTGGTGGCGGGGTCAGGCCATATCGCCGGCGTCATCAATGCACCGGCGGCGCGCAAGTATCAGCATTGGACGAACGACACGCTCGGGGACACGCTGGACCAGTGGTTCGCCGGCGCGACGGAGCAGCCAGGATCCTGGTGGCCGGACTGGGATGGCTGGCTGGCGGCGCGCTCTGGCCCGCTGGTCAAAGCGCGCAAGCCGGGCGACGGCGGACTTCCCGTCCTGGGAGAGGCGCCTGGAACCTACGTGCTGATCCGTTCCGACGAGGAGTGATCCCCGGGGCGCTCATTGCGCGGCGGGAGACGATCCGATCGTGGCGCACTGCAGTGCGACGCAGGGCCTGCGCCCAGTCGCTGGCGGCCAGTGGCTGGCGACCAGTGGCTGGCGACCAGTGGCTGGCGACCAGTGGCTGGCGGCCAGTGGCTGGCGGCCAGTCGTGGCGGCAGATGGAGTGCGAACCGTCCCTGGCGAGCCCGGCTTCGAGCTGGAGGTATGGGCGCAATGTCCTTGAGGCGATGCGCCGTTCCGCGCAAATCTGCGGCTGCATCAGCGCGAGGGTCATGCGGGGGCGCCGCATTGGGCTTCGGTGCGGAGGCCGTGCGGGCCCGTCGCCTGCGGCGGCGGTCGCGTCGGCCGCGAGAGGCGCGAACGCAAAGCAGCCCCTGGCCAGAACGCAAAGCGCCCCGGCTTTTGGCCGGGGCGCTCAGCAAAGAGACTGGGCGTCCTCGCCTACTGCTTGCCGGCGAGCAGCGAAACCGTGATGGTCTGGCCCTGGCTGTTGGTGGTCGTCCAGCTGTCGCCCACGTTCTTGCCCTCGACCGCGTCGGCGCACTGCGCTGCGCCGCCCGCCGGTGTGATGCAGATCTTGCCGTCCTTCTGCTCCCACGTGCCAGACAAGAGATTTCCATCGGGCGTCTTCATGGCGAACTGACCGCCGTCCTGAAAATACCATTTCACCGTGGCCCCGTCAGGTGAGGTGGTCGTCACGGTGTTGCCGATCGCGTTCTTCATCGTGTCGGCGAATGCCGGCGCCGCCAGGACGCTGAGCGCCAGAGCCGCACCTGCGAGTTTGCGAAACATGTGTCTTCCCCTATCCCGTGTTTGTCTGTGCCGACTTAGGTTACGGCCTGTGGTCAGGTTCCTGCACTGTGGAGGGCTCTCGCCCAGCCGCACGCCGCCCTGCGCCGGACCGCCAGTTTCGGACTGCGGTTCGGAGGGAACCGACCGCGCGTCGAAATGGCATGCCCGACGCACGATAAATGCACCGATCACCCAGCACCGGCAAGAGCGGGGACACGCATGTTGAGTTACCAGCACAGCTTTCATGCCGGCAATCGCGCTGACGTGCTCAAGCACGCCTGCCTGCATCTGACGCTGCGCCTGATGCGGCGCGGCCAGGGTGAAATCCGCTACGTGGAGACCCATGCCGGGCGCGGCCTCTATGACCTGCGCAGCGCGGCCGCGCAGAAAAACCGCGAATACGAGACCGGCATCGCCGTCGCCCTGGCCGCCAAGGGAGCTGGCCCCGATCTCGCCGCCTATCTTTCGTTTGTGCGTCGCTTCAACCCGACCCGCGCCCCCCGATGGTATCCGGGGTCGCCGGTGATCGCCGCCGGCCTGCTTGCGCCGCATGACCGCATCGACCTCGCTGAGCTGCATCCGCAGGAACATGCAGCGCTTGAGGATACCTTTGGGGACGATCCGCGCGTGCGCATCGCCAAGGCCAACGGATTCGAGCTCGCCGCAAAGCTGCGCCCCGGGGCCGCGGCGCGTACGGCCCTGCTCATTGACCCCAGTTATGAACTCAAGTCCGACTATCTTGCAGTCGTCGACCTCGCCGAGCGGGTACGCGCCGCAGATCCGCGGGCCGCAATTCTTGTCTGGTATCCTGTGATGGCGGACGGGCGCGAAGGCGTGTTGCTCAGACGCGCCGAGAGCCGGCTGCCTGAGGCGGCCGTGCTGCAGGCTGTCTGGGCGGCGCCCGATCCGAAGGCGCGCGGCCTTGTCGGAGCCGGGCTGCTCGCAGTCGGCCTGCCGCGGCAGCATGCGCGACGCCTGCGCGCGCTCAGCGACACAATCTCGCGGGTGTTCGCACCCCCGGCCGGCGCAGCGGCGTCAGGACCAGATGACTGAGTTCGCCGGCGGTCATCGTGACCGCCGGCGTCAGACCCCGGTTACGGCGCCGAGCGCCGCTGCGAACAGGATCAGAAAGGGCTGGCCGAGCGCAGGACTGAACGTCGTGTCATCGCGGCGGACGGGCTTTTCCGAATTGATGCCCACGACGACAAGGTCGCCATCCTCCGCGGCGATCCATGGACCGCCCGAAGATCCCTCGGTCATGTCATTCCATGCTTCGCGAAGCCCGCTGTAGTCGGTTTTGAGCATTCCCACCGAGCGCACCAGCGTGTCGCCGTCGAAGCCGGGAAACTCTCGCGTCGGCAGACGGGGAAAGCCAAAGCTGGCATAGGGTCCGCGCGACGCCTGCGGAGCGGTTGAGAATCCAAGAACGCCAGTGCGCGCCGCGACCGGGCGATCGAGGACCAGAGCGGCGAAGTCATAGCGCGACGGCGCATCGGAGGGCCGCTCTGGAGCAACCCATCCCTTCAGCACGAAGGCTGAATGCACGACGACCGATCCGCCCGCGGACGGCTCGAAGCGTATTGCTTCAGCATAGCCGCGCGCCTGACCGGTCCTGGCCTCGCGCGTCTTGTCGAACACGCAGTGCGCTGCGGTTATGACGACGCGCTCTGCAGCGACCCATGCGGTGCAGGTTCGCAGGCCGGTTCTGAACCTGATGGTGAGCCGGCCGATTGCACTGTTGGGCCAGAGCGTCGGGCTGTCGACATCGCCGGTAAGCGCCCGCCCGGCCGGCGGCGCGGCGAGCGCGGCGGTCAGACGCGCATCGACCCACGCCCGATTTGGCGGCGCCGAGGCGCGACGCTGGGCGAGGTCGTCGTAGGCGACGAAGCGGCGCGCGGCTTGACCATCGAAGTCCACATACCCCACCGGGGGCGACTGGGGCGAGGCGCGCAACCCAGCTGGCGCGGGGGGGCTGGAAGGGGCGGCCCCGGACGGCGTGGCGGCGCGCACCGGCGCGACCTCGGCCGCGAAGGTGCGTTGCATCACGATCAGATGCGGGTCGAAGTCCACTCCCGCACTCCCCCCTTACGCCCCCAGGAGCGCGTCTTCCGAGGCAGCGAAGATCAGATCGTCGCTGATGCGGATGTCAGAAAGCAAGGCAGGCGCGACGGCGAGCACGGTCTCTGCGTAGAATCTGGCCAAGGACACCTTGGCCTGCAGATAGCCCTGATCTCTGTCGCCTTCCTTCAGACGCCGTACTGCTGCGACGGCGCCGATGGCGAGCACCCAGCCGCCGACCACGTCGCCAGCCAGTTTGAGGAATGGCGTGGCGCCGGCAAGCGCGCGCCGGCGATCAGCGGCGATGGTCTCGATCATGTAGTCGGCAGCTTCCTCGAGAGCTTCTCCGGCTGTCGCGAGCCGCCGGCCAAGCCGATGCAGTTCAGGATTGGAGGAGGCCTGACAATCTCCCACAGTCTGGCGGATGTCCGCCATCAGCTCATCCAGGGCCAGGCCGTCATCCTGCATGAGCTTGCGGCCGACCAGATCAATCGCCTGGATCGCGTTGGCGCCCTCATAGATCGGCGCAATGCGTGCGTCGCGGTAATGTTGCGCGGCCCCGGCTTCCTCAATGAAGCCCATCCCGCCGTGCAATTGCAGACCCAACGACGCCGCATCCACGCCGCGGTCGGTACACCAGGCCTTGGCGATCGGCACCAACAGCTCCAGGCGGCGCAGGGCGGCGGCGCGGTCTTCCGGCTCAGCCAGCGCGCCGGCGCGATCGCCAGCCACCCCGGCCATAAGACAGATGCCCCGCCCTGCTTCGATCCAGGCCTTCATGGCGAGCAGGTGGCGGCGGACGTCGGCATGGTCGACGATGCGCGCCGGGTATTCGCTCACGCCCTCCGCGCGACCCTGGCGACGCTGTTTTGCATAGGCCAGCGCGCGCTGGTAGGCCCGCTCCGCGATGGCGACCCCCTGAAGGCCGACGTGGAGCCTCGCGGAATTCATCATAACGAACATCGCATTCATGCCGCGATGGGGTTCGCCGACCAGCCACCCCGTCGCTCCCTCGTTTTCGCCGAAGGCGATGACGCAGGTCGGAGATGCATGGATGCCGAGTTTTGATTCCAGGCCAATGATGCGGATATCGTTGCGACGGCCTGGGGTTCCATCCGCATTCGGAATGAATTTGGGTGCGATAAAGAGCGACACTCCCTTCGCCCCTTCCGGTGCGTCGGGCAAGCGCGCGAGCACGAGATGGACGATGTTCTCGGCCATGTCGTGATCGCCCCAGGTGATATAGATCTTCTGACCTGTTATCCGGTAGGAGCCGTCGCCGGCGGGAACGGCCTTTGTCTTCAGCGCGCCAACGTCCGAGCCAGCCTGCGGCTCCGTGAGGTTCATTGTCCCGGTCCAGGCGCCTGTGACGAGCCTTTGCAGATAGACGTGCTTTTGTTCCGCACTGCCGTGGCGGCTCAGCGCCTCGACCGCCCCCGCCGTCAGCATGGGCGCGAGGCCGAACGCCATGTTGGCGCTCTGCACCATCTCCATGACGGCCAGCAGGATCGCGTTGGGCAGGCCTGCCCCGCCGTCTTCAACGCGCGCTGCAAGCCCCTGCCAACCGCCCTCGACGAAAGCGGCGTAGGCTTCCTTGAACCCGGGCGGGGTCACCACCACGCCGTTCTGAAGCTTCGAGCCTACCTCGTCGCCGATCTTGTTCAACGGAGCGAGCGTTTCACCGGCAAGGGCGCTGGCATGCTCAAGGACGGCGCTCAACACATCGTCGGAAAGGTCTGGAAAACGCCCGTCCGCCTTAAGTCCGAGCACGCCCGCCACCTCATCCAGGGCGAAGCGGATGTCCTTCACCGGCGCCGTATAGGCCATGTCTGCGTCCTCTTCTCACACGTCCAAACGCCGGCGGCGGGTCGCCGCAGCAGACCGCGCCGCCCACCCGCACGACTCGCCCGGGCGCGGTCCCAGATAGCACAATCGCAGGCGGCGCAGCCGCCGGCGGGCATGCGCGGCGCTTCCCCACGCGGCGAGGACTCCCCATATCATGCAGGACCGGAAAGCGCATGGCGCCCGGGTCGGCCCCAGTCACGGCGGAGAAACCTTCATGCGTGCATTTTTCTGTCGCCTGTGCCTTCTCGCAAGCCTCGCCGGTCCGCTCGCGGGGCCGGCGCGCGCGGTCGACGTCGACCCGGAGAGCGCCCCTGCGGGCGTATATCTCCTTGACCCCAAGCACGTCAGCGTCATCTGGTCAGTGCGCCATCTCGGGCTTTCTGACTTCGTTGGACGCTTCGACAGGGCAGACGGACGCCTGATCTGGAACGGCGCAGCACCCGAGGCTTCCAGCCTCAGCGTCACAATTGATCCAGGCAGCATTTCAACCCGCCTTCCGGATTTTGACCGGACGCTCGCAGGGCCGGAGTGGTTTGACGCGGCACGTTATCCGGTGATCACCTTTCGGTCGACCGCGATCACCCGCACTGGCCCGACATCCGGCGCGATTACAGGAGACATGACCCTGCATGGGGTGACACGGCCGGTGACGCTGGACGCCGTTTTCAACGGGTCGACCTTCAATCTGATCGAGCGCCGGCGAGCCCTTGGTTTTTCTGCGGTGGGCATGGTCAATCGCTCCGAGTTCGGCATCGACCGATTTTCCGCCTTTGTGGGCGACGGCGTGATGGTGCGAATCGAGGCGGAGTTCCTGCGCGAGTAGCGGCGCACCGACCCGGGCGTCATCGTGGTGCGCAATGTCCGGCTTGAGGCGCGCGCGGACCGGGACGGCCGGGCGGCGACAGAGGCGAACCGGGGTGCAATCCGGGGGCGCGCGACCAGGAGCGGGCGACCAGGAGCGGGCGACCGGGGGCGCAGGGAGAGGCGGTGCAGGGAGGGGCGGCGCCGGGAGGGGCGGCGCAAGGGGGGGACTCCCCACCATTTATCAAGCTGATTTTGGCGTGGCCGGGGCCACGCTCTGTCTGCTTGGATCGTAGGTGGTTCGGTTTTCAAGCATGGCGCACGCCACGCCGAGTAGCCTGTCTGCGACGCCCCGGAGCGCCCGCCCATGGGAGTGACCGCGGGCGCGGGCGGTTTTGTAACGCTGGCAGCTGCGAGGGTCATGCTGCGTGGCGACGCGCGCCCAGTGATAGACGGCGTCGCGCAGGCGTTTGGAGCATGCCTTGCGCATTTCGACCCTGCAGGCTTTCCCGCTCCGCTTGGTGACAGGGGCCACGCCGCACAAATTTCTCAAGGCGTGGTAGTCTCTCGACTGGATGGCGTGGTGCGCCTCCGCGAGCAGCGTGGCGAGGCCAGAGTTCAGGAGATTGGCCTTCCCACTCCTGGCAATGAGCGCAGGATTGTCGCGTCATGCTG
>JBEIHX010000048.1:0-19615 GCA_040381075.1 Hyphomonadaceae bacterium | reverse complement strand
GGTCATCGGCACGCGGCACGCCGCGGGGCTTGTTCGGCAGCAGCGGCTGAATGATCGACCATTCGAAATCTGACATCTCATATCGGCGAACTGGCGGCATCGGCGATCTCCTTCTCCGCCAATGAATCAGCGTTCGCTACCGAAGGGAATCCCAGCTGGCCGTTTATGAGGGGATGACCTAAAGCCCGCGCGCGGCGACACGACCGAGGCTGTCGCGCTGGGCATGAGGGCGCTCTTGGAGGCAGACGCGCGCGCTGGCGCGCTGTTCGGCGCTCATCCCGATCGGTGCGCGTCACACCCGACGTGGACCTGACCGCGCTCAGCCTGGATGTCGAGCCGGAGGCGCAATCCGGGCGTGAACTCGAACATTGATCAGGCGCCTTCTCCTCGATACCCACATTGTGCTCTGGCTTGATGCGGGCGACCCAGCTCTGCGCCCGGCCACGCGCGTCATGCTTGAAGAGGATTGGCGGGCCCAAAAATCCCTTTGCGTCAGTGCGATCACGGCCTGGGAGATTGGGCTTCTCGCCGATGTCGGGCGGATCGAACTTGACCTGCCGCCCGACGCGTGGCTCGCGCGGTTCACGCGCCGACCGGGCATCGAGGCGGTCGGGCTTGGCGTTTCTGCAGCGATGCGCGCTGATCCGCTGACCGGCCTGCCGCAGCGCGACCCGGCCGACAGGCTGCTTATCGCCACCGCGATCGAGCTGGGCTGCCCGCTCGTGACTTACGACGAGCGCATCCTGACTTTCGCGGCCGAGCATGGGACGGCGATTGGTTTCACGGCCCTGGCGCAGGCCGCCTGATCCAACCGATGTTTAGTCCAATCCCGCGATGCGCTGGATCTGCGCCAGTGC
This sequence comes from Hyphomonadaceae bacterium, assembly GCA_040381075.1. Lineage (GTDB taxonomy): Bacteria > Pseudomonadota > Alphaproteobacteria > Caulobacterales > Aquidulcibacteraceae > JBEIHX01. Next base: position 18,758 of record JBEIHX010000048.1, on the reverse strand, counting down.
GCCGAACACGGACGCTCGCAAATCGCAGGTCCGGTCCGATCGTGCGTGGACGCATCCCCGGCGCGGCGGGAGCGCGGAACCGTTTGTGGACAGCCCCTGGCTCGCGACCCATGGCGAGATTTGGGGGATCACGTCGGACCGGGGCGCGCGCTCTTGAGGGCAGCTTTCGGCGTCAGCTTGAAAAGGCCCTGCGCGCGCGTCGCATAGTAGAGCGCCGACGCAGGGCCTGGCGTCAGCGTGAGGCCGAAATTGCGCGGCAGATTTGGGATATCCGCCAGAGTCTCGCCCGAGCCCGCGTCGATCCAACGACAGGTTTCGGCGGCGTGCGTGGGAACGCCGAGGTCATCATAGGTTGGCGCACCGATATCGCTGACGGCCAGAACCCGCCTCTGAGACGGCCCAAGAATTGAGATGAACGAGCCGGTGCGATACGCCCGCACCCAGTCGCGACGAACCCTGCCATCTGCGTCGAGACTCAGGCCGGCAAGGCCGCCGTGCGCGTCGCCGACATAAATGCGCCGATTGACTGCGTCCACGCTGGGTTTCGACGGCATGAAGGAGAACGCCCCGCCCTGATCCGCGAACGGCGCGACGGAGAAGGTTTCACGCGAGTTGCGTTGGGAAATGGTGGTCAGCGACAACGGCGAACGGCTTGGCAAGGCGTTGTTCAACACGACCACATGCGCCCCGAGAGGCACAACCGCGGTTCCCGGCTGCCCGTCGGTTCCTCGATAGGGCACGGGACCCCACTGCGGGTCCGCAAACAGGCGTCGATCCCGATAGACCATCCGATGAACATCGCGTGCGCCGGCCAGGTAGACGTAGTCGATGCCGCCAAACCGAACGCTCGACACCCGTCCCCCGATGAGCTCCGGCGCCACGCCCGACCAGACGACATGCAGATCGGACGGATCGAGCAGCACCAGTGCGGACGGCGGCAGGCCATCGACGCCGCATTCCACCAGGGCGCGGTATCCCTGGGACCGGCAGGCGATTTTGCGATGATGCGACTTCAGGAGCAGCATGCCATCTGGAAGGGCGATAAACCCGTTGTAGGCCGTTCCGTCAGGCCCATTCGGTTGCGGCAGATCGCGCACCGCCAGGAGCGCGCCCGACACGGGATCGAGCTTGGCGATGCGCGTGGCGTAGGCCGCGTAGACAAAGCCATTGGCATGAACCGCGACACCGCCTGGATAGATCCAGCCTCGATCGCCGTCCGGCATCGGCAGGGGGGTGCGGCCAAGCTCACGCATGGTCAGCGCATCGATCACGCTAACGGTCGGCCCGCTTGATCCGTCCGCCACGCCCAAGACGCCATGCAGAGCGAAGCCCAGATTGCGCGGCGTGAACGCGACGTTCCAAAGGCCCGGCATGCCGTCAAGCCTCTCAACCCGCGCCTGCGAGGCGCTGGAAGACGCGAACGGATTGAAACCATCGAACAGTCCACTGCGCCCGCTGTCGCCGTGTTCAAAGGCGCCGATGGAGTTGGCCCAGGCGCCACTGCGCCCGTCGGTAGGCATCGTGACGCATCCCATTGTCATGAGCGCGCCGCTGCCCGCAAAAAACGCCCGCCGGGACATGCCAGCGCCGGATCGCCCGGCAAGATCCTGATCACAGCGCATGGCTTTCTCCGATCCTTTCAGTCGAGCCTGGCGGGCCTGGCGTCGTGAGCAGGGCGCGGGCGCCGGCGGCGCGCCAGAGGGAGGACTTAGCGCCTCGGCAGGTCTGCCGGCCTTTCGACCCGACAATACTGTTTCTCATAGTCGACGGCGGGCATCTGCTGGCTGGCCGGCAGATATGGGCCCATGACAGTCGCGGACGGCGCATCAGCCTCGCCTTTTTGCGGCGTGAAGGCAAAATCCGCGCGCGCGCCGACATGACGCAAAAACACGGCGCCTGCGCCAGGACCTGGAGCGGCCAACCAAGACCCCCTGCAGCGATGCGCCGCGTCGGCGGGCCGGTCCGCCAGCGCGCCCACGGCGACGACGTAGGTTGCGTCATCCTTGCGCACCATGTCTTCGTCCGCCAGGCATGAAGCGCTTCTGTCGGACGGGTGGCGATAGGCGCACAGCGACCAATACCGGACATCCCCGCCGCCCAAACGGCGCACCCCGTCGCGTGTGCGCGGGAAGCTCGGGGACAGGCCGGAGAGAACAAGAACCTGGCCAGGAGGAATATCCGTGAGCGCGTAGGCATAGGAATTGTCGCGGTTGACAAAAACGTCGCCAGTCGCGCTGTCGGCGCGCACCACGGCATTGCGCCAATCCAGGGGCATAGCGGGCCGACTGGGTCCAGGGGGTATCGCCGTCGGGCCGCGCGCCTGGGCTGTGTCGACGCCGCCAGGGTCCGGACATCCGCGCCCGGCGACGACGGTTCGTCGCCCATCACGGTCGAGGACCGTGACAGTCGGCAGGTCGACGCCCCCGCCCGGTTTGTCTCGATCCGGAAGATAGATGCGGTAGAGGATCCGCAGCGGCATGGCGCCGGTGTCGCCAGCGCGCGCGCTTCCAGCCTGATCGGCGCGCGTCAACCGTTCGCCCGCAATGACGACGCGATAGGTTCGCGCCCCTGCGCGACGGCGCGCGCCTTCCACAAAAGGGTTTGAATGTCCTTTGATGGGCGTCAATTCGACATCCGAGAGCCCGCCGAGCAATCGGGAATCCACGCCGCTGTGGATATTGAAGCTCATCTGTCTGGCATAGGCAAACCGGCCGGCGATCTCCACCGCGCCCCCGGGTGGCACGGCAAGCGGCAATCGCCAGTACAGCACGTTGGTTTCAACAAGCGGGAGGTCGCGCGGATAAACCCAGCCACAGGCCGCGGCGGCCGGAGACCAAAGCCCTGAAAGGGCGGCTGCGACAGCGCACAGGAGCCCGGCCCGCATCATCGCGCCATGACCCGCGCAACCTGCCTTGCCCAGCGGCGTGCGTCCCCCTCCCCGTGGGCCGTCATGGCGAGCCGCCATAGAGCGTCGCGGGCATCTGCAGGCAATCGCGATGTCAACGCGGCGAACTTCGACTGGCGCAGCGCAAAGGCCTCCGGCGCCGGCGCCGTTGGGCTGACGCGCTGCGGGTCCACGCGCAGCGTCTCTCCGGTGCGCAGGCGCAGCGTCATATGGCTCCCAGCGCCAACGGGGAGGCTTTCAAACCGGATACGCCGCGCAAGCGTCAGGATCGCCGGATCCTGCAAAGCCGTCGGCGTATAGTCTCCCGGCATCGCCTGACCGCGCGCCATATACAGCGCCACCACATAGGAGAAGTTGATCTTCGCCCCGATGCTGGTGGTCGGCGCCTTGAAGGTCTCTATCTTTTCAGACAGGATGCTCCCCCAAGCCGGCTCGGCGTGAAGCACGACCTGCTCAACATCCTCCGGTTTGAAACGACGCGTCCGCCACAGCGGCTCGAGGCCCTCGAGAAAAGGGATGATCGATGACGACGCGGCAAAGAACTTCGGGTAGAGATACAAGGGACCATCGAGCCGGGCGGCATCGGCAATGACGGCTGCAGAATCGATGGTGCGCGTCGCGTCGATGCACGCAAACAAGCCCGCTCTGCCTTCCAGAATGCGGGGCGCGGCCGTCTCGCCCCGCCGCGCCAGGGCCGCCGCCTCAGCGCCTGCGCGCGCGGCCCGCGCAATGATGACGCGCTTTTCTTCTGTCTGATCGTAGAAATACTGGAATGGCCCTGCCGCCGCGCTCGCCGCCAACGCGAGCGCCGCGCCGGTTTGCTCAGCGCTGAGGCCGCGCATGGAGGAGGCCGCCGCCGCTGCGCCGATCGGCCCCCAGACGCCAGACGTCATCGCGCGCGGCTGCAGGGGACCAAAGGGCTTCGCCAGCGCCCCCTGGACAGAATATCCAACCGCAAGGGCGGTCAAAAACTGCGCGCCATCCGCCTTTTCAGCCTGCGCCGTTGCAAAGGCGGCCGCGAATACAGGCGCTGAAGCGCGCAGCTCTGCGCGAAAGTCGCTGTCGTCGATTTCTTCGGCGTGGATGAGATAAGAGATCGCAGCCGCTGCGTCTTCCACCGGCAGCCAAGTATTGCACCCAGGCACCAACGCCTCGCGCGCGCCGCCCTTCGCCGCAAGATGGGCGATGAACGCCGCGTCGCAGTGCGTGCGCGTCGCGCTGGCGAGCACGGCCAAATTGTCTGCAACGGTTACGTCGAGGCGCCGCCGCACCTCCGGCGAGAGCGTGTCGTACGCGGCATCGGCTGTGATTTCGCTGAGCTGCGCGGCCAATCCCCGCTCGGCCGGTTGGGCGTGCGCGGGGTGTGCGAACAAGAGCAGGACGGCGCATGAGAGGGACGCGACGGGTCGCATGGGCTTACGGCGCTCCACGCATCTCAATGCGGGCGTCAGCGCCTGCGTAAGCGGTCAATCCATAAGTGTCGAGCCAGACTCTGGCGTTTGCGTCATCGAGAAGATACGCCGAAAAGAAGGCTGTCGCAGCGGCGACGATGATCGCCCGGTCCCGCGCATCGCCAGGCCTGCGGGCGCCCGTTTCTTCGCGCCCGGAGAAGACGAAGTGATCCGCCCCCTCCAGCGTGATGAGATAGGTCGGCGGTCCCCTGATCGCGTCGAACGGCGCGCGACGCCCGGCCAGAACCGCTTCCGGACCCCCCTGGCCCACGCCAAAGCTATCCTGCGTCCCGGTCATGAACATGAACGGGCGGTCGATCGCGTTGAACGCGGTTGCGGCGTCGCCGGTGCGCGGGCCAGAAGGGCTCATGGCGAGGAACGCGCGAACGCCGTCCGCGCGAAAGGACGGGCGCCCATTAAAGGCCTGCCCTGCGGCTGCCTGCGTGGTCACCGCGCCGAAAGAGTGTCCGGACATGCCGATGCGATCCAGCGCAAGGCGCCCTTGAAGCGGGCCTGGCGCGCGATCGAGGTCCGCGAGCGATGTCACCGCGAAGGGAATATCGCGGAAGCGCCCGATCGACACGCGCGGATCGGCGACGACGCGGCGCAGGGATTGCGGGTCGAGCGCGCTCAGGTTCGGCCGCTCGCCGCCCCAAATCGCGGCGTCGGACCCTTGATGGCGCAGGTGCGCCACAATGAAGCCGTGGCTGGCGAGGTGCTTGCCGAAGTAGGCCGCCCCATTCTCCGTGCCGCCGAGGCCGTGGGAAAACAGAACGATCGCGCGGCGACCTTGCGCATTCGCGGGGTAGCGAACGAGATAGGGCACATCGCGATCGCGAGCTGCGTCGCGCCATACGCCGCGGATGGTTTCCACTGAATACGCGCCCGGCGCCTCGAAAGTCGCCGTGGCCGACGCCCCGGCGGCGCCCGAGGGCGCCTGCGCAGCCGCGCAGGACGCCGCAGCCAGCAGCGCAAGGCCAAAAGCAACGGCCCTAAGCATCGAAGGCCAGCCGGAACTGCACGGCGCTGATCCTGCCGTTCGCGTTGCAGTCATCGCCGGAAATACTCCGTCTCATGGTTACTCGCTCCCCAATGTTCTGCCCGCAATCCTGAGGACGTCGATCGCGTTCGCGCGCGAGGCCCGCGAGGCGGCGGCGATGTTACGGCGCCACCTTAAGCGCGGCTTCCATCGCGTCGTCATGCACCTTGCGGCCCAGTCGTTCCGCCTGGTCCCCATCGCGGCTTTCCAGCGCCGCCGCCAAGGCGCGCCAGGAGGCATAGGCTTGCCGGCGCAGGTCAGAGGTGGTGAAGCCGAGCGGGCCGTAATAGTCAGGCGCGCCGAAGCGCACATCGACGACAAGCTTGGCGATCCGAGGACTGCCGGACATTTCCAGCACGACGCGCCCGCATCGCAGGGTCTGCCGGAAAAACGCCTTTGGCTCGATCTCCAGTCCGATCATCTCACGCAATCGCGCGACGTGCTCCTTGAGGGCCTTCAGACCCTTGGCCTCAGCCCGAGCCGCGGCGCGGCGCGCCGCCAGTCCGAAGAGAACGGCAGACGCGTCGACGGATTCGCGTGCTTCCTCGTCGGTCAGGCGTGCGATGGTCGCGCCCCGCATGGGCTCGATACGCACTACGGACTTGGCCTCAAGAATGCGCAAGGCCTCGCGCACGGGACCACGGCTGACGCCGAAACGGTCTGCGAGATCCTGCTCGATCAAACGATCGCCCGGCAGGAAAACCCGCTCCTCAAGCAGTCGCATGACGTTTGCGGCCACGGTTTCAGCGCTGACGCGACGTGCGCCGGATCCAGATTCTCCGCGCATTTTTGTTTTTGCGGGTGCGCGCGCAGTCGACTGACTTGCGACCTTGGCTCGGGTCAGAGTTGGGCGCGGATCTGTCGGCATAAGAGACCATCCCCAATAAGCCAGCGCGATAGAGCTTGGCGTTTTTCGCAAGCGCCAGCAAGACCGCCTGGTTGTTCGCTCCCGCAGGATCGGCAGCGCCGCCCCCATTGCAGCGCCGCGCGCCTATCGCGTGGCTGGCACGCCACACCAGGATGAAACTTCGTCGGCTATATTGTCAACAATCCAGATGGTAATTACGATGTCGCATTCACCAAGGCGATCGAAACGAGCCGCCGGCATCAGGGGGAAGCGCTATGGCGAAAGTGTTGCAGGGATTGGTCGTGTTCGCGGCGTTGACAGGGCCGGTCATCGCGCAAGCTGCTGGACAGCCCGCCGAGAGCGCTCCTGAGCGGGTGTCCGGGCAGGCCCCCGAGCAGGCCTCCGGCCAAAGCGCCCCCCAGCCGGACCGCGCAGGCGCGCGCGACGCTGGCGCGAATGAAATCGTGGTGACCGCGCGGCGCCGCGAGGAAGCGATCCAGGACGTTCCCGCAGCAGTGAGCGCGCTGTCGGCGGACATGATCGAACTGCAGGGCGGTCTCAAAGACGTGAGGGACCTCTCGTATCTCCTGCCCGGCCTGTCCTTCGTCGACACTGGCAACATCAATTCGGAAAACAATATCCGCGGCGCCGGCGCCGGCACGGCGCGTACGGCGGGCGTGGACAGTCCCATCGCCGTGCTGCGCGACGGCGCTTCGCTCACCGGCGGGGTGATCGGCGGGCGGACTTATGCGCGCGCAGATCTTTTCGACCTTGCCCGGGTGGAAGTGACCCGCGGGCCGCAGGGCGCGCTCTACGGCGTCAACGCGGTGGGCGGCGTGATGCAGGCTGTCAGCCAGCGTCCGCGCGACGACTTCGGCGCGCGCGCCCGCTTGTCCTACGCTCCAGATATTGAACGCTACCAGATCGACGGGATCGTCAACATTCCTGTGGAGGCCCTCAATCTTGGCGTTCGCCTCGGCGTTCAGAACGCACACCGCTCGGATGGTCACTTCTTCAATGCGTTCACCCGCGCCCACGGAGATGTGGAGCATTATGAGGGCTACAAGGCGACGATCGCCTGGGATCCGAGCGCGACTTTCGGAGTTCTCGGCGTGTTCGACTACTCCGACGAGGTCTCGCCCTCAAACCGGGTCAAGAACACCAATCAGCGCAATGATCCCAGCATCGCCACGACACAGGTTGGGCCAGCCGACATCGACGGTCCCTACGTCTTCCAGAACAATTCCAGCAATGAGGTCGACCGCAGGCTCGTCAACTTGAACCTCCAGGTCAATTGGGATGTGGCGGGCCTCACCGTGACCTCGATCAGCCATGTGCGCGAACGCGATACGCGCTTTCGCCAGGACGAAGACGGCTCCGCGCCCGGCTACGCCTCCGGCCCGTTTCCCGCGGCGACATGCGGCTCGCGCGCATGCACCACCACCTTCACCGATGTCACGGATATCGCGAGCCAGGAGTTTCGCGTCTCCGGCCAAGCCGGCGATCGCTTCACCTGGATGGCCGGCGCGAGCTATGCCGGGAAACAGTCAGACTTCGCTACAATAACCGACGGACGGACGATCTCAGCGACAAATCTGGCGCCCAATCCGACCGTCAACGGCGCGAGCGTCGCCAAGGAGGAAGAGCTTCAGACAGGCGTCTTCGCGACACTGGCCTTTTCCGCCACAGACGCCCTCACGATCGACGGGGCCGTGCGCTACAACAAATCCGATAAGAAGACCGACGCTTATGCGGTGCGTCGCCAGCCGAGTTCGACTCTGTCCTGCGTGGCGGCTTATGTCGACCCGACCAACGTCTTCAACATCAACCCTGCCTGTGCGCTCACCCGCGCCCAACTTGATGAAACGTTCAAGAACACGGCGCCCTCGGTGTCAGTGCGTTATGATCTTGCGCCGAACTGGCGGGTGTTCGGGTCGGCTGCGGTCGGCTATCGCGCAGGCGGCTTCAACAGCGCCACAGTTCTCGACCCGGCCATCCCGGAGGCCTTCACGCCAGAGCGCAACGTCGCCGTCGAGATCGGCACGAAATTCGAACTCGGCGCGATGAATTTCACCGTCACGGGCTTCCAGAACAATTTCGACGACCTTCTGGTCTCGGTCTCGAGCATCGGGCCGGACCTGGTCAGCCGCGGCTATCGTTTCAACGCCGGGGAGGCCAAGTCCCAGGGCGTTGATCTCGAAGCCTTCGGGCGCGCGCCGCTGCCGCAAGGCTGGGGACGCCTCACGATGAATGCATCCTTGAACTATCTGACGGGAGAAATCGACAGCGGCCCCTACCGCGGGCGGAAGGTCGAGGGATCGCCGGAGTGGACCGCGACGCTCGCCGCAGACTGGATGCGTCCCATCTCGCCCCAGTGGCGCCTGCTCGTCTCCGGCTCCTATCGCGGCCAGCGCGGCGGGTTCACCAACACGACAAGCATCAACAATCTCATCGAGCTTGATGACTTCGACCTGTTCAATGCATCCGTCGGCTTCGCCAACCGCCAGTGGCGGATGACGCTCGAAGCGCGCAATCTCACCGACGAGCGCTATGAAGTCCTGCGCGATCCCACGCGCAGCGTCTGGAGCGACCCGCGCGAGGTGCGTCTCAACCTCGCCTATGCGTTCGGCTCGGAAGCTGGACCAGGGCGTCCGTGAACCCAATGGTCCACCTGGCCGCGGCGATCGCCGCTGCGGCCGGACTTGGGGTGTTTGCGCCCTCTCTCCCCGCGCAAACGCCCCAGAGCCTCAGCTCGACGGGTCTGCGCCAGCTTAACGACGACGCCGCCCGATCCGGGGACGACGCATTGGGCTGGCGCATATCTGTTCTTGCTCTGCGGGACGCTGCAGACACGGAAAGTCCGTCTGCAGGCGAACGCTTCCGCTTTGCATGGACGCCGGCTGGACTGGACGCTGGCGCAAGCCCTCCGTTGGACGCCATTCCCATGCGCGGCCGGCGGCCCACGCGCGCGGACGTTGAAGCCTATGTCCGCGACTTGCCTGCCCGATTGAATGCGCCGGGCGTCGCTGTCATCGTCAGGCGCGTCGCTGGCGGAGATGTGGTGCGGGTTTACGCGGGCGGATACCGGCCAGACAGCGAGGCGCCGATCGCCTCGGCGGCGAAGTGGCATACCGGCGCGCTGCTGCAGATCCTGGATGACGAGGGGCTCGTCGATCTCGACGCGCCGATCGGGCGATGCGTCGCCGATGTCCCAGCCGACAAGGCCGCCATCACGGTGCGCCAGACCCTCGCCCACACCTCCGGGCTGCCTGCGCTGTCGCCGTTCGCCGAGGCCGAGCGGAAAGACCTGGAAGACTCAGCCCGCCATGTGTTGGCGCTGCCCTTAAAGGGGCCGCCGGGCCGCGAGATCCGGTATTCCGGGACGGCCATGCAGGTCGCCGCACACTGCGCTGAAGCGGCAAGCGGGCAGGCCTGGGCGGATCTATTCCAGACACGGATCGCAGAGCCGCTCGGTCTGCGCGCGACGCGTTACCAGGCCTTAGGACCGGGAGGCGCAGGCCCGCCAGTCAGCGGCGGGGGCATGTGGTCGACGCCACAGGACCTGGAGCGCTTCACCCAGATGCTCGCCCAGCGCGGCCGTTTCCAGGGTCGCCTGGTGATGTCGCGCGAGGCGGTGCTTGAGTTTTCCCGGCTCGCAAGCGGCGGAGCGAGCAAGGTTGACCTTCCCCGCTCAGCGCGTCAATTCGCCGGGACGGCGACGGGCGCATGGTGCGAGCGCGCGGATGCGCGGGGGCGCTGCGTGGCGATCGGTTCGGCTGGCGCCTTTGGGACCTATGCCTGGGTCGACTGGGAAGCGGGACTTTACGGCGTCATGGTCACGCGTGCGCGCATCGACGAGGCCATGGCGCATTGGCGGGCGATCAGAGACGTCCTGCCGAAGCTGAGCGCAGCGCGCTCACGCCGAAACGAGGACTGACATGATCAACTCCGCGCAGGCGCTGGCCGCCGGGGCCAGCAGTTCAGGACCGGTGGTCTCCGGGCCATCCCCCGGCACATGATGAAAACTGTGCGCGGCGGCGAAGCCGGCGACGCGGCGGTAGCCGGCGCGCATCCAGATCGCCGTTTCGCCGACCGCCTCTCCGGGCGCGACCAGACGCGGCTGCTCATAGCTTGGCTGGCCGGCGAATGCGGCGCTGGCTGCGGCAAGATCGCGCCGATCCGACACCATCAAAAGGCGCGTCGCGTCGGGACCCCCGAGCATGCGCCGCAGGCCCGTCGGCGTCTGACGCCACGGATAGGCGGCGATCCCCGCGCCAAGATGGAGCCAGAAATACGTGTCCTCCGGTTTGGGCGCATGACTTTTGAGCAGAGCATGTGCGCCGATTCCGCCCAGTTCGTGGCCGCTCGTCGCCAGAAGATGCAGCGTCGCATCCTGGCGCACACGATCCGGCAATTCCATCCAGCCCCGGGCCAGGGCGCGCTGCAGGGCGATGCCCGGCCCGCGTTCCGCCGCGCAGCGAAACCAACCCGAGATCGGGGTTGAGATGACGATCTGGCGCGGGCCTTGTCCATGAACGGCGACTACATTATGCGCCGTGGCTGGCGCGGTCGTCCCCCGAAGCGTCACGCGCGCGACGCCGCTCGGCGCCAGACGATCCAGATCGCTGGGCGCGATGAGCGCGGTCGGACAGGGATAGGGCGCGGTCCGTGGCGAGACGTTCTGCGCGATCAATCCCCCCGTCGGGCCCTCTGTGGCGATGATCAGAACGCCAGGACGCCCCGCCAAGAGCGCACGCAGCGGGCGCTCGAAAGCAGGGTCGAACACGGATGCGGAGCGCATGAAGGGCGCCCGGGCGATCGCGATCCTGCCTTCGATCTCACCTGGGGCGTCCCAGGGCGTGATGGCGACTTGGGCGCTCAGCGCATCCGGTGCGAAATGCGCAGGCCAGAGCGGCATGAGATTGGCCGTCTGCGATCCGACTTCCAGGAATGCCTCGCGTGTTTCGACATGCTGATAAGCGAAGGACGGCGTCTCGACCCGATATCCCAGTCGCGAGAAGTGCTCGCTCATCCAGGCGACGCATTGGCGATCGGCGAGCGCGCCGGTCCTGTGATCGCCCATGTCGGCATAGGTTTTCACATCTGCCCACAGATCGTCGCCCTGCGGATCGAAACCATCTGAGTGCCCAGCGCTTTTTTGCTTTCCTGCCGCCGATACAGAAGCGGATGCGCCCGCCGCCCCAATCACGCCGAGCGCCAACCTGCGCGTCATCATTGCTGGGTCTCCGTGGCGCGCAGGAAGTCCAGAATGGCTTGCGCGACCTCCGCGGGCTTGTCTTCCGGCAGGAAGTGCAGCGCGCCTGGAATCGTCAGGTCGGCATGGATGCGTTCAGGCGGGAAGAGCGCGGAGAACATCGCGTGCTGGCCGGGATGCGTCGCGTTCGAGCCCTGGGAAAAGGCGATCATCACGGGATTGGGCCAGGTCCTGAACGCCTGGCGCGCCACCGCATTCTCCGCCGCGCCAAGGTCTTCCGGTCGGCGCGGGATCCGACTGCTCATGGTTCGCGGCCCGGTTTCGAAGGTACGGTCCGGAAATGGGGCGTCATAAGCGGCGACTTCCGCGTCGATCATCGCGCGCGACGTCCGCCGGCGCACGATCTCGCCCCACGGGATTTTCGGCGCGCTGCGCAGGATCTCGAGCCATTGGTCAAATCCCGCCTTGAACATCGCGCTCTCGACGTCGGTCCCGTCATTGAGGCTCGTGTCCAGGACCACCAGGCGCTGATATCGGTCGGGATCCCCTGCGGCCAAAGGCAGACCCAGAAGGCCGCCCCAGTCATGGACGACCAGCGTCACAGGTTTCTCGCCCGCCACCCCCGTCACGAAGCGCGACAGTCGCGCCTGTTGCAAGGCGTAGGTATAAGCGTCGGCGTCGACCGGTTTGTCGGACATGCCATAGCCGATCAAATCAGGGACGATGACGCGGTAACCCGCCCCAGCCAGGGGCGCAATGACATGACGCCACATGTAGGACCATGTCGGCTGACCGTGAACCAGCACCACGATCGGACCCGAAGCCGGGCCTTCGTCCACATAGGCCATGCGCAAGGGCGCGCCGGCCTCGCCGACATCAACGAAGCGCCGCGGGAAGGCGTCTCCCGGCAGATTGACGAAGCGCTCGATCGGCGTTGCGAGGGTCATGGTCGTCTTTGGCTCGATTGGCGCTGCAGCCGCGCATCCGACAACGACAAGCACGCCCACGAGCCCAGCGGCGAGAGGACGAAACATTCGGAATATAGGACGAAACATACGGAATTTCCCCGTCGCCGCCAGACCCGATAAGCGCGTCGGCGCGCCCATGGACGACCGGATTGTTGACAATTATTCCCGGGCTGTCCAGAACAAGTTTGACCCTGAAGGCGCAAATTGCGAGGTCTTGTGCGCATCAGACCGGCGCCGCCTTGCCAGGAGAGGTGAATGCAAGCTTCTATGACGCGCCGCGCCGTGCTCGCCGGAGGCGGCGCAGCCCTTCTCGCCCTTGGCGAGAGCCGCGCCTTGACCGTTAGCGAGATTGATCGCGCCTTCGATTATCTTTACCCGCTCTTTGAAATCTCGCGCGCCATCGCGCGCGCGCCGCGGGCGCGCAACACGGTGTCGTACCGGCGCACCCTCACGCAAGCCTCCCATCGCAATGTCACAGCGCCCAACAATGACACGCTGTACGCCTCGGCCATGCTCGACCTTGCCAGCGGTCCCGTCCTGGTGTCGGCAGGCGATCTTAAGGACCGCTATTGGTCCCTCGCATTTATGGATGCGTTCACCGACAACTTCGCCATCATCGGCACGCGTGCGACACGCGGTCTCGGCGGGCGGTTTCTGATAACAGGGCCGCTCTGGCGGGGTCGCGCGGACCGAGACGTTCAGATAATCCGCTCGCCGACCAATGACGTGTGGATGCTGGCGCGGATCCTGGTCAGCGGGCCGGAGGATCTCGCCGCCGCCAATGATGGGCTGTCGCGCATCGAAATTCTGTCCGCGCCGGCGGCGCGCACTTTGGAGACGGCGACGGCCGGCGCGATGTCGGCCGACATGGTGTTCGACGCAGCCGCAGAAATGCTGCGTCGGTCCCGGGGCGCAAGACGCATGCAGGGCGCAGCGAGACATCGCGGCGCAGGCGTCGGCGCTGCGCGGTTCTCTGACTTGTCCGAGCCCCTTGGCCAGACCTGGCGTGAGGCCTCGCAGCGCGCCGTGGCGCGCTTGAGCGCCATCTATTCCGATGGCATGCCCGCAGCCGGGGCGTGGCGGGCATCCCACCCCGACATCGGAAGCGCGCGGGCCAGCGACACGCTGCGCGCCTCGGTCGCCCTGGGCGGCCTCGCCGCGCTGCCGCGCGAGGAAGCGATGTATTTTCAGACGCGTCACACCGCATCGGGCAGCCTGCTCGACCCGGCCAAGTCGCATGAGATCATCCTGCCTACGGACGTTCCGGTCGATGCCTTCTGGTCGCTCACAATGTATGCCGCCGAGAGCGACGGACGCTTCTTCTTTGTTGATAATCCGATCAACCGCTATTCGATCTCGAACAGATCGCCGGGCATCGAGCGCCAGCCCGACGGTTCGATCCGCGTGCGCATCCAGCCAGGGCCTCCCGAAAGCGGCAACTGGCTGCCTGCGCCGCAAGGGCCTATGCAGCTGGCGTTTCGGGCTTATCTGCCGCGCGCTACGATGCGCAGTGGGCGCTGGGCGCCGCCCCCGATCCAGACCCTGGGGTAGGGCTCGCCCGAGCGCAACCGCCAACCGCGCGTCGGCCCGCCCAACCAACAACGTGCATGCAGAGCAGATCTGCGACGAGCGCGCGATGCGCCAAGGCCCATGGGCCAGAATCTGCGCGTCAGCGGCCAAAGGGGAAAAACCTTCGGTCAAGCCACGGACCGTCAGGCGCCCAGTCGACGAATTCTCCCAGACAGGTTCTTTAAGGCGCACTCTTCAAGACAGGGCCCCAGCATGCCGCACGCAAGGCCCAGCCTCTGCAGGACGGCGCATCGGCGCCATTGCTCTTTGCAACCGGATCCCGCCGACGATCACAAGGCCGCTCTTGGCGCTGCGGCTCTGCTACGCGCGCCGACCTGAGCCGCCATAGTCATTGCGCGCGAGTGCGCGAGGGCTCGCGCGCCCGATGCCAAGCCTGGGCAGCGCTGAGGCACGAGGCGAGGCGTTTGGCGATGTTTGGGCGTGCGCGACCAACGCGTCGCTGCCTTCGCGCAGTGCGGGACTGGGATACGCGGGCCGATCCACGACCGGGCGTCATTTCCGCACCATGAGATGCTGCATGACCCCGACTCGTCGCTCGATCAGACCCATATTCCCAGCAGCGTCTGCCTGCTCGGTCCTTTGCCAAGCAGGCCAGCCTGACGCCCGGACGCGGCGGCGTCTGCGAGCGCCCGGCTGGCGCCGACGACATTGCACCAAGATCGAGATTAATCGACAGTATCAAGAAGAGTCGACAATATTGTCTGTTATTGGACGTGGTGACGATGATGCTCCGAACCGCCTGCTTTTGCGCGGCCGCCGTGGCTTTGGCTCTGATCGCCGGTTGCGGCGGCGGCGGCGGGGCCGGTGGGAGCGCGCCCACGAGCCCGCCGCCCAGCCCCAGCCCAAGCCCGCCGCCCCCGCCGCCCGCGCTCATTGCTCCGCCGACCGGCGGCTATGGCTGGAGCGTTGCGCTTGCTGCGACAGGCGCAAGTCCGGTTGCCCGCGGCGTAGCCGCCGGCCCTCAGAGTTCATTTTATGTTGTCGGGAGCTTCGGTACTGAGGCCGCGCTGCAAATCGGCTCGACGAGCGTGGCGCCCGCCGGCGCCCGCACGGATCTGTTCATCGCCCGCATCAGCGAAAGTGGGACCGTGCTGTGGGCGCGCGCCTTTGGCGGCCTTGGCGATGACTTCGCCTTTGATGTTGCGAGCGATGCTTCCGGCGCTGCCTATGTGGCGGGCCAGGTGACCGGATCTGCCGCATTTGGCAACCTGACGGTCAACGCCACGGGGTCTGACGCCTTCGTTGCAAAATTCGCTCCCGACGGCGGCGTGCAATGGATAACCCCCCTCGCCGGGGCCGGACAGAGCTACGCCAATGAGGTGGTCGCGACCCCGGCCGGAGAGACGGCCGTCATCGGCGCCTACGGGGGCGCTGCAAGCTTCGGCGTGGGCGCAGGCCTCCCCAATCCGCCGAGCGGGACGGACGACATTTTCGTTGCGCAATTGGCCCGCGACGGATCGCCGCGCTGGGCGCGCGCGATCGCCGGGCCGGGTTCGCCGGCCAGCGGCGCTGCGCAACCCGAAGCGGGCCGCGGCGTCGGCGTGGACGGGCAGGGGCGCGTGCTGGTCGCCGGGGAGTTTTCAGACACGCTCAGTTTCGCCGCGCCGAACGCAAGCTCCGTCCTGTCGTCGGCGTCGGCGCAGACGGACTGCTTCCTCGCCGCCTATGAAGGTTCCGGCGCGTTGCGCTGGGCGCAGCGCGTCGGCGGCGCTGGCTCCGAGGCCTGCCGCGGGGTCGGCGGAGACGATTTCGGCAATGTCCTGTTCGCCGGCGGGTTTTCTGACGCGGTCGGCCTTGGCGGGGCTACGCTGACGTCAGCGGGCGATCGGGATGTATTCGTCGCCAGCGCCGATCAAAACGGCCAGATATCCTGGGCGCAGAGGTTTGGCGGAGCTGGTGCGGAAGAGGGCGCTGAGATCGAGGTCGCGGCTGACGGCGACCTCCTGATCGGGGCTGACTTCTCAGGAGCTGCGACCTTTGCGTCGGGGTCGGGCTTTGCCTCGGCCGGCGGGCGCGATCCTATGCTTGCGGCGTTCCGCGGCGACGGAACGCTTGACTGGGCGCTGGCGGCCGGCGGCCCGGGCCTGGATGTCACCTATGCGATCGCGACCCTGGCGTCTGGCGCGGTCGTCAGCGTGGGGACATTCGGCGCGCCCGGTTCAACGACGGCGGCGTCCATCGGTTTCGGGTCCACGACGCTGACCTCGTCGCGCCAGGCCGCCTTCATAGCGCTTGCGCGTCCGCCCACCTCCGTCCCGCCGCCGCCGGTCGCCAGCGGGCTCAATCTTTCGGCGGCGGCCGATTACGCCTTCGCCAATGGCGTGCGGGCGGTGGTGGTGATCGAGAATGGCCAAACCGTGCTGGAGCGGTATGGCGGGGCTGGCTCGGCGACGCGTGGGGAGTTTCTGGCGTCTGGCACGAAGAGTTTCACCTGCGCCCTCTGGGGCGCGGCGCAGGATGACGGACTGATCGACATCGACGAATTCGCTTCGACCGCCATCCGCGCCTGGGCGCCTGGCGGCGCAGCGCCCGATCCAACCGCAAAACAGGCGATCCGGGCGCGCGATCTTCTGGCGCTCAGTTCAGGGCTCGCCAATTCCGGCAGCGCTGGCGCCAATCTCAACGCGGTCGACACCTATGCCCAAGCGATCGGCGCGCGCTCGACGTCCGCGCCGGACATTGGCGCAATCTATGGCCCCAACGCATTCCAAGCTTTCGCAGCCTATTTTGAACTCAAGACCGGGGCGAGCGTGCAGGGAAACGGCGATATCGCAGGGGGGCGCGATCCGCTTGCCTATCTGCAGTCGCGGGTGTTCGACCGCATCGGCGTTACGGCCGCCGACTGGCAGCGCGACGCCAAGGGCAAGCCTAACTTCGCAGGCGGCGCATCGATGACGGCGGGCAATTGGGCGCGCTACGGCCAGTTCATCCTGCAGGGCGGGCTCTGGAATGGCCAGCAAGTCGTTTCGCGGGCCAACATCCAGCGGTGTTCCAGTTATCAGACGCCGGCCTTCGCCGGGTACGGGCTCGGCTGGTGGCTGAACCGACCCGTGGGCGCGACCTATCAGGCGAACCAGGACAGTCTGCCATGGCCAAGCGCGGTCACGGGTCGCTGGGCGGCGGGCGGCAAGATCGCTCCAGATGTTCCTAACGACATGTTCATCGCCTATGGGGCCGGCAACATGAAGATGTTTATCATCCCGTCACGCGGACTTGTGGCGGTGAAGCTTGCGGGCTCAGCAGATGACAACCGATTTCTCGGACTGATGCTGGGAACCGTGGCGGCGTAGCTCGCGGACCTATTTGGAGCTGGCGCAGCGCTCCATCGAACGTTTAAAACTTATATTTTACAAGGCCTTAAAGGCAAGCAATTTTTGATTTGTAGGGATATTTGTAGGGAATTTCGTAGGATGATTTTCGTCTCTTTTTTCCTGGCGTGAATCCGGATTCGAAGCATCGACCCAATCGCGGTCTCCTGAAATTTTTCAACTGAACAGCGCCGGCAAACCCGGAGGCAGTTCGGTTGGGGTCCTGCAGAGAAGCTGGCTACCTTCAGCGATTCAAAATCATTGGTCGAGGCTTCCGCCGAAGGAATGATCCTGACCGGCTGTTTAGGGGGCGAATCCTTCCTTTCCGCCGGCCGAGAGTTGAGTTCTGGCCAGCCCGAAGGCGCGCCTCTTGAGGCGCGATCGATATTTTCTATGAAGGACGGCGTGCAAATCCGCGCGGTCTGGATCTGAAAAAATATGCCCCGCCGGGATGCACTCTAGACCTTCCGGACCGATCCGGGATAGGAGGCGACGAAATCGTCCGATGTCAGGAGCAATAGCCCTTCTTCGTTCGCCTGCGCCACAAGAAGGCGGTCGAAGGGGTCCTTGTGGATCGCAGGCAAGGCCGCGACAGCAATCGCATGGTCGCTGGTGATAACGAGTTCGTGCCAATCATTGTCGAGGAGCCCGCGGCGCAGCAAGCGCGGGTCAACGATGAAGTCGTCGCGCCCCAGAGAGCCCTTGATCGTAATCTCCCACAGGCTCGCAGCGCTGAAATAAACGGTGTTTTTCTCGTCTTCCAGATAGCGCCGCGCATCCGGAGAGAGCCGGTCTGGCTCCCCCGCAGCCCACAGAAGCAGATGGGTGTCGACAAGCAGGTTCATTTCGCGCCGCCGAAGAGGGTTTCAATCTCTTCCCGGCCCATGTCGTCGAAATCGTCAGGAACCTTGATGGAGCCCGACAGGAATCCAAGCCGCTTCCGGTCTGCGCCAAGCGGTGCATCGAGCGCAACCACCTTGACCAGGGCCTTGCCTGCTTTGGCGATGATGAAAGTTTCGCCTTTAGCGGCGGCGTCGACAAGCCGCGACAGATGCGTCTTGGCTTCGTGAATATTCACAATTACGGTCATTATTCACCAATCCTATAGACTTAGTTCATGGAACTTAGTCTATCGTTCGCCGATATTCAAGCAGAATCCTTCCACGGATCAGCCTTTTCCGTCTGCGCCCGCGACATAGGTCGACGGCCCACGCGCAATAAACAAAAATGCCGAAAACCAAAACGCTGCGTTCGTGGCCAAAGATATCCACTTGGGTCCGCCGATCCGCGCGATTCCACAGACGCGCTGGTGCGCGCCACGATCCGGCGCCTGTACGACGCCGGCGCGACCTGACGACGCGTGCGTCGGCCTGTCGGGCGAGAGCGGCGCGGCGGGCATGCGCAGCCGCGGTCTGCATCGCGTCGCAGGGGCCGC
>JBEIHX010000047.1:0-22287 GCA_040381075.1 Hyphomonadaceae bacterium | reverse complement strand
GCGGCCCCTGCGACGCGATGCAGACCGCGGCTGCGCATGCCCGCCGCGCCGCTCTCGCCCGACAGGCCGACGCACGCGTCGTCAGGTCGCGCCGGCGTCGTACAGGCGCCGGATCGTGGCGCGCACCAGCGCGTCTGTGGAGGAGATGACAGGCGCAGGCGCGTCGCCCGGGCGCAGCACCAGGGGCGCCTCTGTGCATCCGGCGATCACGGCCTCGGCGCCATCCTCGGCGAGACGCTGCGCGGCGGCCCGCATGCCGGTGCGCGCATCCTCACCGGTGTCGCCGGACTTGATGCGGTAAATGAGGTCCATGAACCGGCGCTGGTCGTCCGGCGGGAGAAGCACGGGCGTGAGGGCGTGCTGCGTCAGTGCGGTCTGATACAGACCGCTGGCGAGGCAGCCGTCCGCCGCCAGCAGGCCGATGCGTGTCGCGCCTGTCTGCACCGTTTCCTGCGTCGTGGCGGTGATCATGCAGACCAGCGCGCCGGGGGCCGCGTCATCCACCGCTGCGCGAAAGGCATGGGCCGTATTGCATGGCATGGCGAGAACCTGTGCGCCCTGACCAGTCAGCGCTGCGGCGATCGCGGCGAGCCGCGGCGCTGGCGACAGACCGTCGCCCCGCATCGCGGCATTGCGGTCAGGAATGGACGGATCGCAATCCACCAGGATGCGCGGGTGGTCCTGGTCGCGTGCAGCCGGCATGGCTGCGGTCAGCCTGGCGCAGAAGTCGAACGTGGCGGCAGGGCCCATCCCGCCGATGACGCCAAGCGTCTTCATGGGAGGAAGACGTCCTTGAAGGCGGACAATGACGGGGCCCCGCCGGTGTGGAGGAACACCACCGTCTGTCCCTTGGTGAAGCGGCCCTGGCGAATTGATCCGATGAGGCCCGCCATGGCCTTTCCGGTGTAGACTGGATCGAGCAGCACGCCCTCCAGCGCAGCCGTCAGCCGCACGGCTTCGATCATCTCCGGGGTTGGAAGGGAATATCCGGCTCCCACGAAGCGGTCATCGACATCCACATCCGCCGGCGCCGGCTCGCTGCGCGCCCTGATCAGGCGGGCGGTCTCCACGGCGAGAGTCAGCACATTGGCTTCCTGCTCCGCCTGCGGACGGCGCACGCTGACGCCGAGGATGGGGATCTGCGCGCCGAGGGCGTGCAATCCGGCGACCAGGCCTGCGTGGGTGCCGGCGCTGCCGCTTGCGGTCACGATTGCATCGGGCGCCAGGCTCTGCGCGAACGCCTGGTGGACCAGTTCGAAGGCGCAGGCGGCGTAACCGGCTGCGCCGAGCGCATTCGACCCGCCGCCGGGCAGGATGACGGCTTTGCGCCCCGCCCGGGCGAGGTCCTGCGCATGGCGTTGCATCAGGGCGGCGAGATCGGCCCCGCCCGGCGCGACGTCAATGGTCTCGACGCCAAGCAGATGAAACAGGAGATTGTTGCCGCCGGCCTGCGGATCGTAGGATTTCTCCACGCGTTCTTCGAGCACCAGCCGGCACTTCAGACCTTCGGCGGCCGCCGCTGCAGCGGTCAGACGGCAGTGATTGGATTGCACGGCGCCCACGGTGATGACGGTGTCTGCGCCTTGCGCAAGGGCGTCAGCGATCAGGAATTCGAGTTTGCGGGTCTTGTTGCCGCCGCCCGCAAGGCCAAGCTGATCGTCGCGTTTGAACCAGATGTCGGGCCCGCCCAGATGGGCGCTGAGCCGGGGCGCAGGGTGCAGCGGTGTTTCGCCCTGCGTGTAGCGGCGGCGCGGCAGGTCAAACAATCGCATGGGACACCTCGTCTGGCGGATCACAGCTGATCCTGGCGCACACCTTAGCGAGGCTTGGCGTCGGGCTGAAGCGGGCTGTGGCGGCGATGGCGACGGAGAGGCGGATGCGCGCGGTCCGGTTGCCGGGCGTGCAGGCGCTCAGCGCCCCAAGGGCGCGTGACGCGGCGCGTGCGGCTGTGACCGGGCCTGTCGCCAGGCCCGGATCGCCAGGCCCGAAACGCCAGGCCCGGATCAGGGGGGCCACAGGAGCGGGGCCGGATCAGGTGGCCCGGCAGCGGACTGGCGCGTGGGCTGTCAGCCCGCTGTTGAGGCGCAGAACGTCTGGATAGCCTCCAGCACACGGGCCGGATCCTCCAGCTCCGGCGTATGGCCAAGGCCAGGCAGGGACACGCACACGGCGCCGGGCGCGAGACGCGCGATTGCATGGCGGTTGCCCGCCGGGTGGGTTCGGTCTGCCTCGCCCCAGATTGACAGGAGCGGCTGGCGCGGCGGCGACAGCCTCACCCTGTCGTCCATGTAGCACTGATAGGCGCTCGCGAGCGACCACTGCGCGCCATGGCGAAACGATTCCGCCGCACACGCACAGAACGGCGCGATCATGTCCTGCCTGCCTACGGACAGCGCGTACCAGTCCGGCATCCGTTTGGGGGCGAGGCGCTTCATGATCAGCTGGCCAATGATCGGCCTGGCCAGAATGCGTTTCGGATCGCGCCCTGCCTTCCAGACACGGAAGGCCTCGACATCTCCGACCTGGATCAGTGCGAGGCGTGCGCACAGTTCGGGATGGCGCACAGCGATGTCAACGCCTGCGAGCCCCGCGACGCAGGAAAAGGCGAATGTTGCGTTCTCGCCCGCGACCGCCCGCAGGAAGAGGGCGAACTCCTCGTTTGTTTCAGAAAAACCGAAGCTGAAATCCTCCGACACAGCGGAAAATCCCATCGCCGGCAGCTCGACGACGATGACGCGAAACTGGCGGCTGAACAGGGTGATCAGCGTGTCATAGGTTTCGAGCGTCATCGGCGGGTCTGCGGTGAACACGATGGTTTCGCCCTCCCCCGCTTCGCGGTAGCGAAACTGCACCCGCGGCGTGTTGTAGAAGGCGACCCCGGGAGATGCGGACGCTGGCCAGCCCTGCCTGAAGCGACGCATGCGCGCCCGGGCCCCCATTGTGTCCACGCGCACGCCCAGCCGTGAGACGAGCCCGCTCATGGGCGCTGCGCCCGCGCGCCGGCGAACAGCGCGATCGCGGTCAGCGCAAGATAGGCTGCGATGGCGAGATGGCGGAGGACGGTGGCCATCTCAGCGCCTGCCTGATGCACAACCCAGGCGTCCGCAAACGGCATCGGCAGGGCGGCCAGCGCGGTCCACTTCAGGGCGTTCAGGTCGCGTCTGACCAGAAGCGTCGCAACCAGCACCGCGACGAAGGCGGTACGCACCCCATAGATCAGGACCCAGGAGTAATCGCCGCCTGCGGCGAGAGGCGCGCCCATGTATGCGGCAAAGCCAGCGGGATCGAGAGCCGCCCGAGCCGCATTGACGGCCTGCAGGATGGCCAGGGGCGCGGCCATCCAGATTCCGATCGTGCGCCCCGGCGCCTTTCCCGCAGCAGGCCCCGACACAGCGGCTTCCGGCATCCTCCCCTCCCTGTTGCGTCAAATCCACCCTGCAGCGAAGCTAGCGGGCGTGCGGCGCCAGGAACGCTTGAGATTGGCCCATGACAGATTAATAATACTCAGCCATGAACCCCCGCGCCAAACCGCCGCCGCTCGCGAGCCTGCGCGCCTTTGCTGTCGCCGGCCGGCTGCAGAGCCTGCGTGACGCCGCTGCGGAGCTCGGCGTCACGCCATCGGCGATCAGCCACCAGGTGCGAAATCTTGAAGCCTCGGTCGGCGGCGCCCTCTTTGAGCGCGGTGTGCGACACGTCCGGCTCACTGCGCAGGGTGCAGCCCTCAGCGATGCGCTCAACAGGGCCTTCGAGACGATCGATGTCGCCATTCACCGCGCGCGCCGCGCCAGCCTTGTCAGCACCCTCAAGGTGGCCACCCTGCCTCTCTTCGCGAGCGCGTGGCTGGCGCCGCGCCTCGCCCGCTTCGAGGCTGGGCGCCCGGAGCTCTCGCTCGGGATCCACACGGATGCGCGGGTGTATGATCTGGCGGCGGGCGAGGCGGACGTTGCGATCCGAAACGTCGGGGCGCCGAGCCCGGGCCTGTACGCCCACAAGCTGCTTGATCTGCGGGCCACGCCGTTGTGCGCGCCCGCGCTCGCGCGGCAGATCTCAGATCCGGCGGATCTGACAGGGACCACGCTGATCGGCCTGAGCATCGGCCGGGCGGGCTGGCCGGATTGGCTGGCGCGTGCAGGCGTCGCCGGCCTCAAGCCCAAGCGCACTTTGACAGTGGATACGATCCCGGAGGCGATCGAGGCCGCAGTCCAGGGGCGCGGCGTCATTCTTGGACTTCTGCCGCTGATCTGGGATGCGCCGGCTGCGGGACAGCTGGTGGCGCCTTTCCGGACGCCGCCGCAGGAAGCGGGCGCCTATTTCGTGATGTGCCGCCGGGAAGATCGCGCCAACCCGATCGTGGGCGCGTTTGTCGATTGGCTGATCCTTGAAATGCGATCGGACATGCGCAGGTTGATGCGGCTTGAGAAGTCACGCCTGCAGGGGATCGGCCGCTGAGGCCCGGCGCCTGGCGGCGGAACGGACGCTGGGTTGACGCGCGGGCGCTGTCTGCAGATCCTGCGACATCCGCCCGGCGCCGATCCAGGTTTCGGCAGGCTTTCGTTCCGCCGCATCGACGGGCGGTCCTGCAGGGCGTCTGCAGCCTTGCACGATGGCCCAATCACCCTGCGCGCAGTCTTGCGGACTGGCTTGCGGACTGGCTTGCGGACTGGCTTGCGGACTGGCTTGCGGACTGGCTTGCGCAACCGCGCATATCGCTGGGCCTAGTGCGGCCCTGCGACGATCATGGCGTCGTGCAGGGAGGCGATCTCGCCATCGGAGTAGCCGATCTCCCCCAGGATTTCGTCCGTGTTTTCGCCCAAAGCCGGCGCGCGTGTCGGAGCGATCCGCTCCACTGCGGAAAACGCGATGGGGTTGCCAGGCGTAAGGTAGGCGCCGATTCCTGGATGATCGAGCAATGAGAACATCGGGTTGTCGGTCGAGAGGTCGGGATCCTCATCCACAGCCTGTTTGAAGCTGCGATAGCGGCTCCATGTGACGCTGCGCTCGTCGAAGCCCGGCGCGAAATCTTCAATGCGGCGCGCTTCGAAAAACGGCTTCAGCACGTCGGTGATCGCCCCTCGATGTCTGAACCTTTCACCTTCAAGACTGAGCTTGACGCCGAGTTTGGCGGAGAGCTCATCGAACGCCTCCTGGGTGTGCGTCGCCGCCTTGAGATTGTCCCACTGGCGGATGGTGAGCGCCACCACGATCACGCGCCCGCCGCATTTGCACAGGAAGTCCTGGGCATAAGCGCCGTACAGGGCGTTTCCCATCTTCGGTCGGTCGACGCCGTTGATCGTGACTTCCCCGATGACGCCAAGATTGCCCAGCATGGCAAGCGCCATGTCCTTGAGCGCAAGTTCGACAAGCTGGCCTTCGCCGGTGAGACGGCGGTGGCGCTCCGCGGCGAGAATGCCGAGCGCCGCCTGCTGGCCGGTGATGCAGTCCCAGGCGGGCAGCACGTGGCCAACGGGCTCGCGCGACCCCTCCGGTCCGGTCGCGATCGGGAAACCGACGGCGGGATTGACAGTGTAGTCCACCTGCGGACCGCCGCGCCGATCGCCGGTGATGGACATCATGATCAGATCCGAGCGGTGTTTCCTCAGCGCGTCGTAGTCCATCCAACCGCGGACCCGCAGGTTGGTCAGATAGATCCCGGCCTGCTCTCCCGGGGCGCAGATGAGACGGGTGACAATCTCCTGGCCACGCGGCGTCGCCATATCGACGGCGATGCTGCGCTTGCCCTTGTTGAGGCCTGCCCAGAAGAGGCTTCGACCGCTCGCCGTCACGGGCCAGCGCTGATGGTCAAGCCCGCCGCGGATCCGGTCAAAGCGGATCACATCCGCGCCCATCTGGGCGAGGGTCATGCCGGCGAGCGGCGCCGCCACAAAGGCGGAACCCTCGACGATCCGCAGGCCTTCAAGGATCTTGACCATGGGCGCTTCCTCATCCTGTCGGGGCCGTTGCGCCGACCCAGCGGTGGGTCAGGCCTTGGGCGTGGGTCCTTGCGCCGTCGCCGGGGGCGCGTGCAGTCAGCGCCATGTCAGGCTCGCCTGCATGGTGATGGCTGCGTCGCCATTCGCGGCGAAAAGCTCACAGGCGCCGTCGTCGCCCGCCCGCCCATTCAGACTGGCCGGTTCGCCGGCGAACAGCGGGCGCACGCTGCGAAAGGCGAAACCGGCGGGCTCGCGGCCGTCGGCGCGTCGTGTTGCGGCGTCAAACAGCAGCGTCGCCTGCAGCGGTCCATGCACGACAAGGCCTGGATAGCGCTCCACATCGATCGCATAGGGTTTGTCGTAGTGAATTCTGTGACCGTTGAAGGTGAGCGCCGAGTAGCGGAACAGAAGCACCGGGTCGAAGGCGGCGGCCTCACGCCACTGACATTCCGGCAGCGGCGCAGGCGCCGGCGGCTCGTAGCGGGCCGGGATCTCGACATAGACGATATCCTGCTCTTCCTCCAGGATAAGACGTCCGGCGACGCTGACGGCGTGGCGCACGGTGACAAAGGTCATCGCGCCCGCTTTGCCGGATTTCTCCGTAATGCGCAGGATCGTTGACGTTCGCTCAACATCGTCGCCGACCCGCAGCGGCGCATGGAACACGCAGCGGCTGCCGGCCCACATGCGCCGCGGCTGGACAATCGGCGGCAGAAAGCCGCCACGCCGGGGATGGCCGTCGGCGCCCACGTCGCGCATGGGGGCGAGTGGAAGAAAGTAGAGCCAGATCCAGACCGCCGGCAGCGCTGCGCCGGGCAGAACGGGAATGTCCTGCTCGCGGTTCAGCGTCGCCGCGAGCGCTCGCGCCGGCGTTTCGGTGATGCGGTCACGGCGGGTTTCGCTGCGCCCGACCCAATCTGACCATGGCGCCTCGCCCATCCCGCCTCCGGTCATTTTCCGTCATTCGCACCGATGATGCCGCAATCAGGTGTTGGGTGAAAGCCCCGGCGCCGGCGCCAAGCGCCGCACCCGGCGCCGAGCGCAGGCATTGCAATCGGACCACAGCCATGCGCGCCGGAACGACCGGCACGCGAAGTTCCGAGGGCGCAAAGTTGCCCGGCGGGCAAAGTTCCCGGCGGGCAAAGTTCCCGGGGAGCGAGTTTCCGGGGAGCAAAGCTCAGGGCGCGCGCCGGACCGGCCGCCTGCCTCAGGCGCAGCCCCTGCAGCCTCAGGTCTGCGCTGCGGGGCGACTGCCTGACTGTGGCGGTGCGCGGGCCTTGTCGGTCTGGTGCGCGCAGAACACGCTGGATTTCACGCAGCCGAAACGGCGGCGCGACCGCAACGGCGGCGATATGGTCCCGGCCTGCCTACCCTGTGCGCAGATAACGGTCGGCGAAGCGCAGATAGGCTTCCTGCGCGGCGATACGGTTTTCCTTGCGCAGGAAGCCATGACCCTCATCCGGAAACAGCACGTAGTCAACCGGAACCCCATTGGCGCGCACTGCAGCCACCAGATCGTCGCTTTCAGCCTGAAGCACGCGCGGATCATTCGCGCCCTGAACGACCAGGAGGGGCCGACGGATGGTGTGTGCGTGAAACAGCGGCGAAATGCGCCGATGGCGTTCGGTGTCGGTCGCCGGGTCGCCCATCTCGTCATAGAGCGCTTCGCGAAAGCTTGCCCACCAGGGCGGTATCGACGTGAGCGTGCGCGACCAGTTGGTGACGCCGAAAATGTTGATGCCGACATCGAATACGTCCGGCCGGAAGGCCAGCGCCGCGGCGACCATGTATCCGCCATAGGATCCGCCCATGACGCCGATGCGCCCGCTCACCCAATCGAGGGTTTCAAGATAGCGGCGGGCGTAGACGATATCATCCAGGTCGACCTCGCCGTGGCGACGGTCGTCCAGGTGAAAGAATGTTTTGCCGTAGCCGGACGAACCGCGATTGTTTGCTGCAAACACGGCGTAACCGTGATTCACGAGATGTTGGATCATGGCCGAGTAACCGCGCCGGCTCTGTCCGCCGGGGCCGCCGTGCACCAGAACGAGGGCGGGACATGGGTTTTGCGCATCGGCGGTGTGCGGGCGATAGAGAATGCCAGGGATCTGCAGTCCGTCGAAGCTGGGATAGTGCACCAGCGTGGCCTCCACCAGCGCGCTCTCGTCGATTGCGGGATTGAGCGCGCGGGTCAGGCGGCGCGCCTGGCCGCTCGCCAGGTCGGCGACGAAGACATCATTTGGCGAAGTGTCGGACGCGACCATGAAAGCGATCTGGCTTTCGTCGCGGCTGAAGCACGTTCCCGCAAGATCGCCGCGCGGAATCCCGGTGAGCCGGACAGTGCGGGCTGTCTGCTGATCGAGGATTGTGACCGCGGTTGATGCGTCGGCGTTGATGGCGGAGACCTGATAGCGCCCTGACGGGGAATAGGCGACGAACATCACGTCCCACTGCGCCTGGATCAGCGCCGTCTTCCGGCCGCTGGCGAGATCGAGGCGCCAGGCCTCGTTGAACTCGCCATGTTCATTGGTGGCGTAGATCAGTGCGCTGTTGTCCGGCGTGAAAGTGTAGACGCTGTGCGAGACATTGCCCTGGTGCGCCGTCACGAGGCGCGGTTCAGCGCCGCCCGCCAGGTCGGCGAGATAGACGTCGCTGTCTGCGCTCGTCCGGCTGCGCACCAGCGCCGCCCAGCGACCGTTGCTGGAGATATCGATCACATCAAAGCCGCTGTTCTGAAACACGAGCCGGCGCGCGTAGCTGGCTGCGTCGTACTCGTAGATGTCGAAGTGCTGCGGATCGCGCTCGTTTGTGACAAGCCAGAAGGCGCCGCCATCCCTGCGCCACCCCAGGAAGTCGGCCTTGAGCGTGTCTCCCGGCGTCAGGTCGCGCAGCTCGCCGTCGCGTTCGCGCACGAAGACATGGTCGAGTTCGTCGCCGCCCCGATCCGCGCGCACCAGAACGCGGTCATCGCCGGGAAAGTACGAGACGGCGAAGGTTGCATTGTCGCCTGAGGTCGTCAGCGCCTGCGCGTCGCCGCCCGCGGCGGGCAGGGCGTAGGCATTGAAAACGCCGCTTGCGTCGCCGGAGATCAGGATCGTGCGTCCGTCCGGCGAGAAGCCGAAGCCGGCCGACGCGGCCATGGCGTAACTGGTCGTGCGAAAGAATGCGTCGGCGGAGTACCGCTGCTGGGTGGCGGCGGGCGCGCTGGCGCATGCGCCAGTCAGGCAGAGCGCTGCGCCAGACAGCAGGAGTGCGCGTCGATTGATCATGGAGGTCCTCCGCGGCAGGACCTTACCGGCCTGCGCCGGATCATCGCAACACGCCGCGCGCGCGCACCCGCCTCCCCGCCCCGTCGTGAAGCTGCCCGCCGGATGAGGCGCGGGGCGGCGTTTCACTCCCCGACCTGTCCAGCCCGGCGCTGCGGCGTTATGGCGCGGCGCGTGCGGAGCCCGCCGGATCACGGCGGGCCATCCATGGCCAGCCGCCGTTGCGCCTCGCGACCTCCCCTGGGAGCAGGGTGCGCAGCCTCATTGGGGCCAGGCTGCGCTGGCTGGCCGCGTGGCTACGAAGCATTAAGCCGTGGTGCGGGATGGAGGAGTTTTGGCGGGCCAGAAAGGCGCTGCGGTGCTTCAAACCTTCCTGACCAGCCTCGCGTGGTTCGGCTTCCTTGGGGTTGTCTGGTCGGTCCTCGCCAAGCTGCGTCCATGCACGCCTGGTCAGCCATTGTGGCGCGCCGGGTGGCGCGCCGACGTGATTTACTGATTCGCGGGCGGCTTTGCGTTCGCCTGGCTGCACACGGCGTTGGTGTCCCTGGCGGCGGCGCTTCTCTTTCGCGACGCAGCAGCCTTCGAGAGCTATCTGGACCAGGGACTGCTCGGTGTCCGCCAGGCGCCGCTGTGGCTGCAGACACTCCTCGCCCTGGTGATCTCAGACTTCATTCAGTACTGGACGCATCGGCTGTTTCACACCGGAGGGCTGTGGCGCTATCACGCCATTCACCATGGGCCTGAGCACGTGGACTGGCTTTCCAGCGCGCGGTTTCACCCGGTCAACACGGTGGTTCACTCCACAGCCGTGGCGGCGTTCGTGACGCTGTTGGGATTTGACCCGCTGGTGATCTTGATCCTGGCGCCGTTTCACATGGTTCACGCCACCATGGTGCACGCTACCATGGTGCACGCTACCATGGTGCACGCCAATGTGGACTGGGACTTCGGCCCGTTCAGGACCGTTCTGGCGAGCCCGGTGTTTCACCGATGGCACCATTCGAGCGATCTGGACGTGCGCGACAAGAATTTCGCGCCGACCTTTCCGATCTTCGACATCCTCTTTGGGACGTACCACATGCCCGAAGGCCGTCGCCCGCAGAGTTTCGGAGCGCCGGACGATCCGCCGCCGGAAACATTTCTGGGACAGCTCGCTTATCCGTTCCGCCGTCGCCGCGATGCGCCGGCCCCGGTTGACGCCCCGCCGATCGCGGCCGGCTGAGCCGGCCGCCAGGCACAGGGCGTCGGACGCACCGGCGGGGCGCGCCTGCCGTCGCGCAGGGGGTGGTGATGCGCGCCTGCCGTCGCGCAGGGGGTGGTGATGCGCGCCTGCCGCCGCGCAGGAGGTCCTGCAGCCGGCGAGAGCGGCAGGGCGCATGGCCCGCGCCCCCGAACGTCCCGCCACAGAGCCCCGGCTCCGAAGACGTCACGACAGGATCCTTGCCGGAAAGCCTGGAAAGACGCCGCAGCAGCGGCCACACTGGGCGCACGCCAGTCCGGCGGACGTTCGGGAGGTCTCAAGCATGCTGCGCCTGTTGATCGCGGTGGCCGTCATCTGGAGCGGCGCGTGCGCGCACGCCGGCGCGCGTGCGCAGGCTGGGCGCGACCCGGCCAGCCGGATTGAACAACTCGCCGCCAATCCGAAGGTTCAGGCCGCTTTCAGGGCCATTGAGGCAGGCGAGGCGCGCGACATTCAGGCGATGATCGCGCTGAACGAGATACCCGCCCCGACATTCGCCGAAGGACCGCGCGCAGCGCGCTTTGCGCAGATGCTGCGCGACGCCGGTCTGCAGGATGTCACGACGGATGAGGTCGGCAATGTGATCGCGCGCCGGCGTGGCGTCGGCGGCGGGCCAACGGTCGCCTTCATCGCCCACCTCGACACGGTGTTTCCCGCCGGGACCGACGTGACGGTGCGGGTTGAGGGCGACACCTATCGGGCGCCTGGCGTCGGCGACAATGCCCGCGGACTGGCCTACCTCCTCGCACTGGCGCGCGCCCTGGACGCTGGCCGGCTGCGCACGCGCGGCGACATCCTGTTTGTGGGCAGCGTCGCCGAGGAGGGTCTGGGCGACCTGCACGGCGTGCGTCATCTGTTCCGCGAGGGCGGGCCGAAGATCGACATCGCGCTTGCGGTGGACAGCGCCGAGCAGGACCGTCTCGTCAACGTGGCGGTCGGCTCCATCCGGTACCGGCTGACGATCAGCGGCCCCGGCGGGCATTCCTACACGGCGTTCGGACGGGCCAACCCGCATCACGCGCTGGCGGCGGTGATCACAAGGTTCGACGCCGCGGCAGGGGCGATCGCCGCCTCGCCTGGTGCGAAAGCGACCTATAATGTGGGCAGGACGGGCGGGGGCACATCGATCAACTCAATTCCGTCAGAAGCGTGGGCGGAGGTTGACATGCGATCTTCCGACCCGGACCGGTTGCGGGCGCTGGATGCGGCTTTCCTGGCCAGCGTGGAGGCGGGCGTCGCCGAAGAGAACGCCGGGCGATCGTCCGGGGAGGCGCTGGAAGCCAGGCCGGAGCGGGTGGGCCTGCGTCCTGCAGGCGCGATGCCGGAGGATGCGCCCCTGGCCCGGATCAGCGTGGCGGCGTTTCGCAAGGTGGGCGTCGAGCCGCAGTTCAGCGCGTCCTCCACCGACGCCAACATTCCCCTGTCGCTGGGCGTTCCGGCGCTCACCATCAGTCGCGGCGGCGTCGGCGGCGACGCGCACGCCCCAAGCGAGTGGTGGCGCGCGGAGAAGCCTCATCTGGCCGTGCAGGCTGGCCTTCTGATCGCGCTGGCGATGGCGGGCGCGCCCTGAGGGCGTCTCAGGCCCGCCCCGCCGGGAGCGGGGCGCGGGAGCGGCTGGCGCCCTGGAAGCAGGGCGCGGGGGAGCGGCTGGCGCCGCAGGACGGCGGCCGGTGCGCCCCCGGCGGTCCCCCAGACCGTGGAATTCGCAAGCGGCTCTTCAGCGCGGCCAATCGAGCGTTCTGCCGAGCGCTCTGCCGAGCGCTCTGCAGCCCTCCCGACACACGCCCGGTCCTGCATGCGGCGGCGACGGCGCAGGCCGCTCAGGCCGCTCAGGCCCCGGCCGGACCTGCAAAGCGCCACGCCAGGGCCGCGCCTGCATGGAAGGGAACGATCTGGGCGGCTGCGGCGTCGATGCGCGACGGCACGGATTGCTGCCTGCGCTCCAGAACAATCCGCCCGGCGTTGGGTTCGAGGCCATAGAAGAGCGGGCCGTTCAGAGATGCAAAGCCCTCCAGGCGATCGAGCGCGCCTTCCTCCTCAAAGACCTTGGCGTAGCTCTCCAGCGCGTGCGGCGCATTGAAGACGCCAGCGCAGCCGCAGGCCGATTCCTTGTCGCCGACGGCATGCGGCGCTGAATCGGTGCCGAGAAAGAATTTGGGTGATCCCGACGTGGCGGCGCGGCGCAGGGCGAGGCGGTGGTGCTCACGTTTGGCGACCGGCAGGCAGTAGAAGTGAGGCCTCAGGCCGCCGTCGAACATCGCGTTGCGGTTGAAGTCAAGGTGATGCGGCGTGATCGTCGCCGCGAGCGTGTCAGGGCCCTGGGCGACGAAGCTTGCGGCTTCTTCAGTCGTGATGTGCTCGAACACAATCTTCAGCGCCGGAAAGTCCCGCACCAGTTTTATCAGAATGCGGTCGATAAAGACGGCCTCACGATCGAAGATGTCGACATGCCGGTCGGTGACTTCGCCGTGCAGCAGCAGCGGCATGCCGATGCGCTGCATGGCTTCGAGCACAGGGTAGATCCGCTGCACGTCCGTCACGCCATGACTCGCGTTCGTCGTGGCGTGGGCGGGGTAGAGCTTGCATGCGGTAAAGGCGCCGCAGGCGAAGCCCTGCTCGACCTCCAGCGGATCGATGTCATCGGTCAGGTAACAGGTCATCAGGGGCGTGAAGTCGACGCCCGGCGCCAGGGCGGCCAGGATGCGCGATCTGTAGGCCTGGGCGGCGGCGACGGTGGTGATCGGGGGCGTCAGGTTCGGCATGACGATGGCCCGCGCGAATTGGCGGGCGGTGAAATTGACCACTCCGGCGAGCATCGGGCCATCGCGCAGATGCACGTGCCAATCGTCGGGGCGGCGCAGCACGAGCCTGTGCACCGGCGGTTCACCGGCAGGCGCCTGCGCCTGGTTCGGGGCGTGTTCGTGCATGTCGCGTCACCTGATCCTTCAGCCCGCGCGGTTATGTACAGCAGAAAGCCGCCGAGGCCAGGGGGACGACGGCGCACGTCGCCTGCGGCCGGCAGGCGCAGGAACCCTGCGGGATCACCAGCGATGCGCCGGTGACCTCCCGGCCGCCCCCATGTCGCTGCGGGCTGGGGGCTGGGGGCTGGGGGCTGGTGGCTGGCCGCGGCGCATCAGGCATTTTCCGCCAACTGACTGGCCGGCAGCCTGCCTCCCCGGGTCCACAGGGTCGGCGCACACGGGCCTGGCGGCGGATGCGGTGACGCCGGGGAGCTTGCCGACGCGCAGGTCGCGCGGGCCGGCTCGCGCCCGCCGCCGAAAGCCGGGTTCGTTCAGCGTGGCGGAAGACTTCGGGCGATCCGGAACCCGAAGCGTCCGCTGCGCGATACGGGGGAGTACCAGTCGCGCAGGGCCGAACGCAGGCCAAGCGGGAAAGAGTCCCACGATCCGCCGCGCAGAGCGCGCGAGCGGCAGTCGCCTGCCGTGTTCGCAGCGCCGTTCGCGGGATTGGACGCGTAGGAGTTGACATAACAATCGGCGGTCCATGACCAGACATTGCCGCTCATGTCGAACAAGCCGTAGGGGTTGGAGCTGTAGGCGCCCACAGGCGAGGTCCGCTCATACCCATCGGTGCAGGTCATGGCGGACCAGTTGGGGAACACCCGCCTCACCGTCTCGTCGGCGGCGTTGGCGTATCTGCATCCGGTGTTGGGATCGCTGCCCCAGAAATAGGGGGTCGTACGCCCGCCACGATTGGCGTATTCGTACTCTGCTTCAGAGACGAGACGATAGGGCCGGCCTGTCTGCTGGGTCATCCACCAGGCGAACGAAGCCGCATCCGTCCAGTTGACGCAGACTGCCGGATGGCGGTCGGTCTGGGCAAAGCCCGGATCGCGCCACGAGCTTGCCTTATCCAGCGCCCAGACGCCGAGCGTTTCGCGATCTGTCCAGCACCCATTGCCCGCGGAACGTCCGGATGCATCCACGAACCTGGCGTACTCGCCCCGGGTGATCGGGAAGCGCGATATGGCGAAGGCTGGCGCCGCCACCCGGATCTGGTCCTCATCGGCGCCGCGCCCGATTTCGCCCGGGGGCGATCCCAACGAAAATTCGCCGCCGGGCAAGACAACCATCTCAGGACAGGCCTCGCAGTCCCGAAAAAGGGCGAACCCCGGGAGGTTTTCAGGGGCTTTGACGACGGGCGCGCGCACGCTGGCGGGGGTGATGCGTGCGTCCAGAAAGGGTTCCCGCGGCGTTGCTGTCGCGCGCGACGGCTGCCCTGACGCCGGCTCTGAGGCCTGCACCGGCGCGAACGCCGCCAGCGCGCATGCCGTAACCAGCCAGGCCATGATCGAGAAACGGTTCATGCCCACGTCACACTCCCGAGTGCGGGACCGCCTTGGCGCCAAGCCTGTCGCCACAGCGGGAGAATTTCGCAACTGAAGATTGACATTTCACTGACCTGCAGCGGCCCCAATCCGCCTGGGCGACGCCCCAACAGCAGGAGCGGCGCGCAACTAACCACCCGGTCGCGCGGCGCGACCTCTTCGGGATTGCGCCTGGCGTATGAACAAACCGTAAGGCTCATGGCTGACGGTGCGCGCCGCCCATCGTAGCGACGGGTGGGCAGGCCATTGGGCGGACGCTGGGGGCAGCACAGCTTCGACGACGGCCGCCCGGGGGCTGCGATCTGACCGGGGGGCGCGGCGTGGCCCAGCATCTGCCAGCATGACACAGCATGAGGCAGCATGACGCAGGGCGCCTGCAGCCTGTTCCCCATGAGCCCGGCGCCCTTGCGGACAGGCGGGCCGGTCGACCGTTGACGCGCTGATGCGCGCCATGGATTGAATGTTCCAGTGAGGAGCCGTTTCATGAACCACCGGCGTACTGCGCTGTCGGCACTTTGGGCGCTGGCCTGTCTGGCCGCTCCAGCCCACGCCGACCCTTGCGAGGGTCCTCTTCCCCAGCGGGCTGGGGTCGTTTTTTCGGGGACAGTCCGGCACGTGGGCGACGGCGACAGCCTGTGCATCGGCCGCAGCACAGATCCGAACGAATGGATCGAGGTCCGGCTGGCGGATTTCAACGCTCCAGAACTCCGGGAACCGGCGGGTCCAGCCGCCAGGGCGGCGCTGGTTCAGGTGACACGGGGCCAAACCGTGGTCTGCCGCACCCAAAAGGGCCGCAGCGGGCGTGTAACGTCCTTTGACCGGGTGATCGCGCGGTGCTCGATCGGATCCGACAGCCTTGCGGACCTGCTGCGCCGGGCAGGCGTGCGGCCCGGGGGAAACTAGCCCCCGACAGGTCCGGCGTGGCCCCGGTGCGGTCTGATCGGCGCCGAACAGCCGCGCGCAAGGCGCCTCGACCGGCTCAGCGCATGTCCTGCACCAGGGTCCGGGCAAGACGCAGGCCGATGCCGATGCTGCGCCCGGTGGGAAGGTTGGCGCTTCGGTAGGCGCAGCGCAAGAATTGCGGTCCATTGCCCCAGGAGCCGCCGCGCAGCACCCGCAGCGAGTCATCCCCGCCCGTGCGCCAGACGGAGCCGTCTGCAGGCGCCCCGACATAGTCGTCATGCCAGGGGTCTTCGCACCACTCCCAGACATTGCCATGCATGTCATGGAGGCCGAATTCGTTGGGCGGAAAGCTGCCGACCGGCGTCGTGTGTTTCCGGTGCTCGCCGGCGGGGCATGCGCCGTAGGTCGCAGCGCCGGTATAGTTCGCCTGGGCGGTGGAAATGGTCGCGCCGAAGTGGAACGGGCCTGTCGCTCCGGCGCGGCAGGCGTATTCCCATTCTGCTTCCGACGGAAGACGATAGGCGTCACGTCTGCCGACCAGATCGAGTTCGCGGTTGAGCCAATCGCAATAGGCCCTCGCGTCCTCCCAGCTCACGCGCATCACCGGCCGGGCGCCAGCGCCCCAGCCGCGATCATCCGGCGCGTGGAGCCTCGCCCCCGCCTGCAGCGCCGCGCGCCACTCTGCGAAGGTGACCTGCCGCCGGCCGAGGGCGACGACGTGCCCGATGTGGACCTCATGGCGCGGAAACTCGTCATTCCACGCCCCCTCCTCGTCGTCCGCCGCCCCCATCAGAAACCGGCCTGGCGGAATGGCCAGCATTTCGGCCGCGGGCCATTGAGGTATCCGGGGCAGCTCCAACGGAAAGATCCGCTCCTCGACCGGCCGGCCGGCCAGGGCGGCGGCGCGCGCAGCCGCCGGCCTCGGGTCTTCATCCGCCGCAATGGCGCGATCCGGTGCGATGCCGGAAGGATCAGGGGCGAATGCCTGAGGGGACGACCTGAGGGCGGCGTCCGAGACGGACGCGGCGATGGCGTCACGCGCAACGCGCACAAGGAGTCCGGACCGTCCCGCGGACGGGAGCGCCGCCTGCACACCTGATCCAGGCGTCAACGCGGGCGCCTGGCTCGTATTACGCGAATCTCCCATGCGATGATCATATCCGATTGCTGCGCCGCGCCAGAATGGCGACTGCACAAAACCCGTCGCCTGCAGCCGCGGATGCGCCGCCGCCCGAGGGAGGCTGGGCCGGAGTTCGCCAGCATCCGGGCCTGCCTTGGCCTGGGCCCGCCTTGGCGTGGACTTTCATTGGGGTGGGCTTTCATTGGGGTGGGCTTTCATTGGCGTGGTTTTGCCCGCTCCTGAGGTCGCCACGGCGGCATCGCTTCCGACGGGTGATCCGGGCCAGGCAGGATCCTGAGCCCGTCCACACATCGTCACGACACACGCCCCGCCGGGTCCGGGGGAGCGCTGCAGCGCGCGCCCGACGCCGTCGACCTGCCGCCTGGCGGCCACGCCGCGGACGCGCTGGGTCAGCGCGCAGCACTGCGCTGGCCCGGTGGCACCGATCGGGGGCCCTTGGACAGCAAGCCGCCGGATGGGTTGGTGACGACGCGGCCGGCGCAGGTGTTCTGCCCGTCGCGCATCAAGGCTTTCTCGCCGCCTTCGGGGCAGAGTCGGAGGGGGGGCTGAGGCGGAGGGGGGGGCAGGTGAGACGTTCGTTCGGCGCGAAGCAGTCGCGTGGTGCTGAACCTCCGGGCGGCCAGCGGCGCATCCCTGTCATACCTCTGAACCGCCAGCATCAGCGCTGCGTGCTTCTCCACCGGCGGCTTGCGGTCTTTGAAAACGGGTGCGCGCACACCCGGCGTCATCTGCCCCAAGCCAAAGGCCAGAAGCAGCCGGCGCCGCCGACCTCAATGACCTGCCCGCGAGGAAGAGCGCGGTCGGGCCGGTGCAGCAGTCGGGGGAGCAGTCGGTGGAGCAAGTGTTGTTGACTGTCACCACCCGAATGCCGGAGGATTGATTGCATCGCCCCAGAGGGCGCACCCCCTTGTGACTGCTGCAACTTCCTCGCCGTGGCGGCCCAATCCGCGACGGGGCGGTCGGGAAGCCTCGGGGCGTCGACCGTGCCCTTGCGGCCATGAGGCCGGTTGGTGATGTCCGGCCATCGCTGCGTGTGCGCCCGAACGAGTCCGGCATGGTCCTGGCGAAGCTGGCGCCCTGCAGGATGCCGGCGTTGCTCACGCGCACATCAATGCATCCCCATGTGGCGATCGCCCTGTCGACCATGTCCCGGACCTGGGCGACGTCGGTCACGTCGGCGCCATGGGCGATCGCATCACCGCCGGCAGCCCTGATCTCGGCCGCCACCCTTTCGGCTGGCTCCGAAGAGCCGCCCGTTCCATCCCTGGCGCCGCGCTCGGCGAACTGCAGCGCATGCGAACGACCGAGGCCGCCTCCGGCCCCGGTCACAATGACCACTCTGTCGTCGAACCGGATCGTGATCTTTCTCCGCCGGGGTCGGGTCTGCGGCGGCGATGCGCGGCGAGCGGACGAACTGACCGGCAAGCCGCTCGCCGACAACGGCAGGCCTGTCCTCACCTTCGATGTCAATGGTCAAGTCCATGGCAGACACCGACTTCCCGCCGCCCTGGTTCTGAATGTCGCGCAGGAAAAACCGGCCGCGCAGCCGGCTTCCGGTCTTCACCGGCGACACGAACCGGACTTTGTTGAACCCGTAGTTCAGCCCCATGGTCACGCCCTCCATGAGCACGGGCGCGGCGGGTGCGACGCCCCGAGCATGGAGAGGCTCAACAGGCCGTGGGCGATTGTTCCGCCGGACGGCGTTTGCGTTGCGAGTTCTTCGTTGGTGCGAATTTCAAATGGTTCGCCTGTGAGTTGGATCGCCTGTGAGTTGGATCGCCTGTGAGTCTGGCGAGTTGGTCGACCATGTCCTGGATGATCGTGACCTGGTCGGACACTGCGACTTCGGCGCCGATGACAGTCTTGATCGTTTCTTCGGTGAAGGGTCGCAAGGCCCCGCCCGATCAGACTGGACAAATGTTCAGCCGAAAGGTTACATTGCCGTGACGCAGTCCTGTCAAGAGCCGAGCGCCTGCACCGCCATGACTCCAGAGCCGGTCGCCTTGCCTGACGCACAACCGTTTGGGACGGCGCTGGGGAGCGTGGGCTCGCCCCGTCAGCACGGACGCCAGCGGCCGCGCTTCCGCAGGCTGGGCCTCCTATGGCATGCCCAGCATATTGGAAGACGAGCGCGCAGTAAACGGCGGAGCCGATGCGGCCCTTGCGGGCGCGCAGACGTCGGTTGCGCAGGGCTGGAGCGGGTTCTGGTTCGCCTGCGCAGCGCGCATGTTCAGTGACGCGCCATGAGCGGGCACGCGCGGCATGTCCTGTTCGTGCATGGCGCCAGTCATGGGAGCTGGCGCCAGTCTTATCTGCTGGCGCATCTGCAGGCGCGCGGGTTTGTTACGCACACGGTGGACCTGCCCGGTCGCGAAGCGATCCGGCGATCCGGCTGGTCGTACAGGGTGCATGACCACGCCGAAGCGGTCGTCGAAGCGACGTCAGGCGTTCAGGCAGCGGTGATCGCTGTTGGCCGCCCGATGGGGGGGATGGTGATCTGCGCAGCCGCACAGCTTCGCCCTGGGCGCTTCGGCAGGCTGGTGTTTCTCGCGGTTTTTCTTCCGGGCGATGGTGACAGCGTGGCTGCAGTGGATCGCAGGGACGCCTCGTCCAGCCTGAAACGGACCATACAGGTCTCGCTCCCGAAAAGGCGGGTGACGGTCCTGCCCGGTCGAGGCGCAGATGTGCTGTCTGGCGATCGCAGCGAACACCAGACGCGCTTGGCCTTTGAGCGCCTCTGCGCGGAACCGCTGCGGCCTTCGCCCGATACGGTGCGTCTGACCGCCGCAAGGTTCGGGTCAGTGCCGCGATCCTGCGTGCGACGCACACAGGATAAGGCGCTCTCCATGGCATGTCAGGATGAAATGCTCGCCCGTCAGCCGTGCGGCAAGGTGGCGATGCCAGAGGCTTCCCATTCTCCCCTTCTTTCCATGCCGGGGCCTTTGGCCGAGGCGATCGCCGCCGTCGTGTGATGGCGACACTGCAGGTTCACAACGCGCTGGGTGAGGCCCATGAGCAAGATCCATCTGACACAGTTTATCGAACGGGCGGCCCGCCACACGCCGGACAACGAGGCGATCAGGTTTGAAGGGCGCCGGTCGACGTGGCGTTCCCTCAATCGGGCGACCCAGGAATTGGCGGGAGGGTTGCGCGCGCAGGGCGTTGGCCCCGGCGATCGCGTGGCGATCCTGGCGCTCAACAGCGACCGCTACGTCGAGGTCCTGTTTGCGTGCTGGCGGCTGTCAGCCGCCGTCGTCCCGCTCAACACCCGCTGGTCGGCCGATGAAGTGGGTTTTGGGCTCAGGGACAGCACCCCCAAGGTCATTTTCGTCGATGACGCGTTTGCACCGATGCTGGGCTCGCTTGACTTTGACGCGATCGGGACGCGTCTGGCGTTCATCGGCGACAGGACTGCGCCGGACGGCGCGATCCGCTATGAAGACCTGCGACGCTGCGCCAGCCCCGTGGATGGCCTGGGCGGCGGCGGTGAGGAGTTGGCGGGAATCTTCTACACGGGGGGGACGACCGGCCATCCCAAGGGGGTGATGCTCGCGCACACCAGTCTGGTCGCTACCCTGCTCGCGGCGGGCGCGTCGCGTGACCAGACTGAAAGGGAACCGCCGATCCTGTGCGTGCTTCCACTGTTTCACCTCGCTGGAGCGCAGCTGGTGATCGCCGCAGCGATCGCGGGCGTTCCCTTGATCATGCAGCCAGGCTTCGACATCGCAGCAATCCTGCGGTGCGTCGAGGCTGACCGGGTCAGCACGCTGAGCCTGGTGCCCTCCATGTGGGGCATGCTGTTGTCGCATCCGGGTGCGGCGTCAGCCGACCTGTCGAGCCTGAAGCGCGCGGCTTATGGCGCCTCGCCTATGCCGGAGGGCATCTTGCGCCAGTGTCTGCGTCGCCTGCCTCAGGCCGAGTTTCGCCAGGGTTACGGGCAAACGGAGACCGCCGGGATATGCACGTTGCTGGGGCCCGAGGATCATGACCCTGATGGACCAAACGCGCACAGGCTGCGCTCCGCCGGCAAGCCGATTCCATTCAGTGAGCTGAAGATCGTTGACGAGGCCGGCGATGAGGCGCCGCAGGGGGGCGTCGGCGAAATCGCAATCCGCAGCACCGGCGCGATGCTCGGGTACTGGAACCGCCCTGTCGACACCGAGAGGACGCTGAAGAACGGCTGGATCATGAGCGGCGACGCTGGGTATTTCGACGCCGATGGCTATCTCTACATCGTCGATCGCACCAAGGACATGATCATCTCAGGCGGAGAAAATGTGTACTCGGCCGAAACGGAAAGCGCGCTGAGCACGCACCCCGATGTCGCCGAATGCGCGGTTATCGGCGTGCCGGACGAGACATGGGGAGAGCGCGTGCACGCCATCGTCAGGCTCAAGCCCGGGGCTTGCGAAGAGCCGGATGCGCTGATTGCGTTCTGCAAGACAAAAATCGCCGGATACAAGTGTCCGCGCAGCATCAGTTTCAGAACGGAGCCGCTTCCCTTGTCGGCGGCGGGAAAAATCCTGAAGCGGCAACTCAGGGCGCCCTTCTGGGAAGGGCGTGGGCGGAGCGTCAACTAGGCTGACGTTGCGCCGCACGTAAGCCGGTTGTGCGCGGCATCATGTTGATTTGCCGCCCGATTTCCGCGGCGTCATGACTTTTGGGCTGTAAGTGCGCCCATGTAATTCGACATAAATATGCATGCAGTGGCGAACTTTATGGCGCAGCATTCGCCCATGCACATTGACATCGTTCCCAATCGCACATCGCCGCCGGCCGTCCTTCTGCGGGAAAGCTATCGGGAGGGAAAGAAGGTCAAGAAACGGACGATCGCCAACCTGTCAGCCCTGCCGATGGACCAGGTGGAGATGATCCGCAGGGTCTTGAAGGGAGAAAAGCTGGGCCCCGTTGAGGATCAGTTCGCGTGCATCCGCTCACGCGCCCACGGACATGTACAGGCGGTTCGCACGGCCATGCAAAGGCTGGGGTTCGACAGGCTGGTTGATCCCAAGGCGCAGCGCCAACGCGACCTCGTGGCCGCCATAATCGCCGGGCGCATCATCGCGCCCGAAGCGAGCAAACTCGCCATGGCAGGTGGCTGGGTAAATAGAACGCGTGCAGAAGACCTTGGCGTCAGCGACGCCGACGAAGACGAACTCTATGAGGCGATGGATTGGCTGGTTCAGCGGCAGGGAAAGATCGAGAAGCGTCTGGCCAGGCGCCATCTGCAATCCGGCGGCCTGGTTCTCGTCGATCTGACATCGAGCTGGTTTGAGGGCGTCGCCTGTCCCCTTGCACAACTTGGCTGAAGCCGCGAGGGAAGGCGCGGGACGCTTCAGGTCAACTATGGCGTCATGACGGACGCCCGCGGATGTCCGGTCTCGGTATCGGTCTTTGATGGCGACACGGGCGATCCGAAGACGTTGCTCCCGCAGGTGGAGAAGCTGCGCAACGACTTC
>JBEIHX010000046.1:0-22549 GCA_040381075.1 Hyphomonadaceae bacterium | reverse complement strand
GGGGGAGACCTGCAATGCGCCACGCCGGGATGTTGACGGCCCGCGCCGTGATCCGGTGGCGCGGCGCCGAGACCGCCGGGTGGCTGACCGCCATCGTCACCCAGACCACCACTCCGGCGCGCCCGGGCGCGCCGGCCTTCTGCGCGTTGCTGTCCCCGCAGGGCAAAGTGCTCGCAGACTTTGTCCTATGGGCCCCGACGCCGGACACCCTTTACGCAGACGTAGCGGGCGGACTGGCTGACGAGCTGATGCGCCGGCTCAGCCTCTACCGTCTGCGCGCGAAGGTGGAGATAACGCCGCAGCCGGGCGCTGCAGTGGCCCAGATCCTGGAGGGCGACGCGCCTCAGACCGGCGTCGATGATCTCGCCGACGACCCGCGCACGCCGCTGCTGGGCCGGCGGATGTTCGCGCGCGACGGCGCTGAACTCGCAGCCGCCCTCACCGCGGACGATCTTCTGGAGCTCCAGGCCTATCATGCGCGGCGGGCCCGGGTCGGCGTGGCTGAGATCGGGATCGACTACCAACCCGACACCGTCTGGCCGACCGATGTGGGGTTCGACCTGCTGAACGGGGTGGACTACCGCAAAGGCTGCTTCATTGGCCAGGAAGTCGCCAGCCGAATGAAGCGCAAGGGCGGAGTCCGGCGCCGGCCCATGGTGGCGGCCACGGGCGCGTCCGCCCATGCCGCCGTCCTTGCCGACGATCAGGAAATCGCCGCCATGGGCGTTCCGGTGGACGGCTTCGCGCCGGCCATCGTTCGACTGGACCGATTGGCGGATGCAGCAGCCGGCAGCCGGCCGCTGAGCGCGCAGGGCCATCCGGTCCAACTGGCGCCATGCCCCTGGATGGACGCCAGCGAAACGGTCTACGCTGCAACTCCCTGACAGGAGGAGCCGATGCGTCGGATACTGGCGTGCCTGGCAGTCGCCGCATGCACGGGCGGCTGCATGTCAAACACCCCCGCAGCGACCCCGCCTGCGCCCGCGGGCCCAGCCGCAGAGCAGGCGGGTCCGTGGGCGGGGCCCACGTTCAAACGGATGACCATCATGGTCTCGGATCTGCCGAGGGCTGTTCGCCTGTGGCGCGACATCATGGGCTTCGAGGTGAGCGTCAATCCGCCCTCCAGTCCGGACAGCTATTCCTATCCCGTCTTCAACATCGACCGCGCCGCAAGCATCCAGTACGCGATGGTGTCCGCCGGCCCGTTTCAGCAGCGCACGCTTGCGCTGGCCCAGATCCAGGGCCAGCCCGTCGTCGTCAACCAGTCTCCGCGCGTCGCGGCGGCCGTCATTAACGCGAACGGCCGGCTGGGCGAGATCATTGCTGCAGTCAGCGCAGAGGGCCTGACCGTCATCCCGTCCCATCCGCTGGTGTCGCAAACCCAGGGCGTTGGCGTGGAACAGGCCTTTCTGGATTGGGATGGCCACCTGATCGTGCTGTACGAGTTTCCCACCCCCGCGCCACAGGACCGCAACTAGATGGCGTTCGACAAGCCGACCTGCAGCTGGGTGGGCGCAGGCGACACGCTTTATCACGCCTATCACGACCTTGAATGGGGCGTGCCCGAGCGTGATTCGCGCGCGCTCTACGAAAAGCTGATGCTGGACGGCTTTCAGGCAGGCCTTGCGTGGATCACTGTCCTGCGCAAGCGCGATGCGTTGCGGGCGGCATTTGATGGCTTTGATCCCGAAAGGGTCGCACGCTACGCGGACGAAGACATCGCCCGCCTTCTGGCCGATGCAAGGATCATCCGATCACGCGCCAAGATCACGGCGGCCGTCGCCGGGGCAAGGACCTTCTTGGCCATGCGCGAGCGTGGGGAGGATTTCAGCGCCTACCTGTGGAACTTCGTCGACGGGCGTCCGATCCAGAACACATGGCGTCACTCCCGCGATGCGCCAACCAGCACCGACCTGTCCACCGCCATCGCCAGGGACCTCAAGCGACGGGGGTTCATGTTTTGCGGGCCAACCATCGTCTACGCCTTCATGCAGGCCGTGGGCATGGTGAACGATCATGAGCAGGGCTGCTGGCGTCACGAACCTGTGCGCGCGCTCGGCGACTGATGGACCCGCGCCCCATCGACGCTTGCCGGGGTTTTGCGTATGAACCTTGAAGAGAGAGTCTCGTTTAAGGAAGCCAGACGCCATGACCGAAGCCGTCATCACCGCCACTGGCCTTTACACCCCGCCGCACGCAATCACGAACGCCGAGCTTGTCGAGGCGTTCAACGCCTACGTCGCGAACCACAATGCACACCACGCCGAGGCCATCGCCGCCGGAAGCATGACCGCCCTGCAACCCTCCTCGGTGGAGTTCATTGAGAAGGCCTCGGGAATAAAGGCGCGCTTTGTGGTGGAAAAAGACTCCATCCTGGACCCCGAGGTGATGTGCCCGCGCCTGCCCGAACGACCGAATGAGCAGATATCCATTCTCGCTGAGATCGGCGTGGCGGCGGCGCGCGACGCGCTCGCAGCCGCGGGACGCGAGCCAAGGGAGGTGGATGCGGTGTTATGCGCCGCCTCCAACATGCAGCGCGCCTATCCCGCCATGGCGATCGAAGTCCAGGATGCACTGGGCATCGAAGGCTTCGGCTTCGACATGAATGTGGCCTGCTCCTCAGCCACCTTCGCCATTCAGACCGCGGCTGATTTCGTCCGCTCCGGCAACGCCCGCAGCGTGCTGGTGGTGAACCCCGAAATCTGCTCAGGGCACCTGAACTGGCGCGACCGCGACAGCCATTTCATTTTCGGCGACGTGGCGACAGCCATCCTGATCGAGCGCGCCGATCGCGCCCCGAACGGCCATTGGCGGATCCGCGGGGCCAGGCTGAAGACCAGGTTCTCCAACAACATCCGGAACAATTTTGGCTTCCTGAACCGCACCGCGCCGCTGAGCGCGGGAGCAGCTGACAAACTGTTCGTCCAGGAAGGCCGCAAGGTGTTCAAGGAAGTCGTCCCGATGGTGGCGGACATGATCATCGCCCACATGGCTGACTTGGGAATCGCACGCGGCGACCTGCGCCGGCTTTGGCTGCATCAGGCCAACGCGAACATGAACCGTCTGATCGCCGAGCGCGTGCTCGGCCACCCGGCCAGCGAAGATGAGAGCCCCACCGTGCTCGACACCTACGCCAACACGTCCTCGGCCGGCTCCATCATCGCCTTTCACAAACACTCGCAGGATCTCTCGCCAGGCGATACCGGTCTGATCTGCAGCTTTGGGGCGGGATATTCCGCAGGCTCCGTGTTCGTCACCAGGGCCGGGTAAGGGGCGCGGCGTCAGGCAAACCGAGCCGCCAATCCGCCCCCACGCGCGCATCCGCCAGGCCAGGCGCCGCGGTTTCTTTCACCAGCCTGCGCGGCCGCAGGGGGGGATGCCGGGCATGCTGGGCATCCTGGGCATGCTGGGCATGCTGGGCATCCTGGGCATGCTGGGCGTGATGGGCGTAATGGGCGTGATGGGCGTTCTGGGTCGCGGGGCGGTTGCAGCAAGGTCCAGGCGTCGACGCCGGACGCTCAGCCGCAGGACAGACTGTCGACCAGGCCAGCCCGATCAAGCACCACGTTCAGACGCGCCGCACTGAAGTCCTGGGTGATCTGACAGTTCCAGCAGACGAATCTCACCGGCGTCGCGAGCCCCTGCAGCGCAGTGCGCGCGCGCGCCTCGGTCTGACCCACGAG
Organism: Hyphomonadaceae bacterium; assembly: GCA_040381075.1. Classification (GTDB taxonomy): domain Bacteria; phylum Pseudomonadota; class Alphaproteobacteria; order Caulobacterales; family Aquidulcibacteraceae; genus JBEIHX01. The sequence continues at coordinate 18,866 of JBEIHX010000046.1, read as the reverse complement.
ACCGGCATAGGCGTCCTTTGGGCAGGCCTGGGGCGGCGGCGCGGTCACCAGCACGCCGCCGTCCAACACCTCTGACCCCGTTGCACCGGGACCCGCAGCATCGCTGAAGGTCACGCCGCGGACTGGCGCAGGCGGGCCGGACGCCGGGGCGGGCGAGGCAGCGCCGCCAACGCCGGATCCAGAGCTCCCGGGACCGGCGCCGGCCGGTGCGGGGGCCGCCGTGCAGGCCGCCAGAAACAGCGCCGCGACAACTCCGCCCATCGTTCCCAAAGTCCGGTCCATCAGCTCCCCCTCGTTCCATGCGGACCCGCCGGACCGCGCGCCAACGACCGTCTAGGCCGCCAGGCAGGCGAAACCAAGGCCGCCGCCCCTCCCTCGCGCGACCACTCACGCCAGCCAGCGCCCCATGGTCAAGCCGCCCGCAGCGCAGCAGGGCTATCTCGCAGGGCTCGCCCTGCGGGCTGTCGCAGTCTAAGTCTGCGCCATGGCCTACCAATCCTTGCGTGACTTCCTCGGGCGCCTCGAAGCCGAACAGAAACTGGTGCGCGTAGGCGCGCCCGTATCCAGCGTGTTGGAAATGACGGAAATCCAGACCCGTCTCCTGGCGACGCAGGGACCGGCTGCGCTGTTCCAGAACGTCATAACCGAAAGCGGCGGCCAGGCGCGCATGCCCGTGCTCACCAATCTGTTCGGCACGGTGGAGCGGGTCGCGATGGGCGTGACCATGGATGGCAAGGACCGGCGCACGGCGCATGACCTGCGCGAAGTCGGAGAACTCCTCGCCTTCCTGCGCCAGCCCGATCCGCCGCGCGGCCTGAAGGAGGCCTTCGACCTCCTGCCGCTGGCCAGAACCGTCATGAGCATGCGCCCGGGACGGATGGCGCGCGCACCAGTCCAGGAGGTTGTCCTGGAGGGTGAGGCCATTGATCTCGATCTCCTCCCCATCCAGACCTGCTGGCCTGGGGAGCCGGCGCCGCTGATCACCTGGCCGCTGGTGGTGACCAAAGGCCCATCGGACCGGCGCGAGGACAATTACAATCTGGGCATCTACCGGATGCAGAAACTGGACAGGAAGCGCACGCTGATGCGTTGGCTCGCCCACCGCGGCGGCGCGCAGCATCACCGCCGCTGGAAGTCGGCCAACCGCGAACCATTGCCAGCTGCGGCCGTCATCGGCGCCGATCCAGGAACGATCCTCGCCGCCGTAACGCCGGTTCCCGATACGCTGTCGGAGTACCAGTTCGCCGGCCTGATGCGCGGTCGCAAGCTCGATCTCACCCCCTGCCGCACCGTGCCGCTGGAAGTGCCGGCCCATGCCGAGATTGTCATCGAAGGTCTCGTCAGCCTGGAAGACTATGGCGACGAAGGGCCATATGGCGACCACACCGGCTACTATAATTCAGTCGAGCGGTTTCCCGTCTTCACCGTGACGGCCATCACGATGCGCAAGGACCCGATCTACCTGTCCACATTCACCGGCCGGCCGCCCGACGAGCCATCCGTCCTCGGCGAAGCGCTCAACGAAGTGTTTATCCCCCTCCTGCGACAGCAATACCCTGAAATCACCGACTTCTGGCTGCCGCCGGAAGGGTGCAGCTATCGCATCGCTGTCGTGAGCATCAAGAAGGCCTATCCAGGCCACGCCAAGCGCGTGATGATGGGCGTGTGGGGCTTCCTGCGCCAGTTCATGTACACAAAATGGATCATCGTCATCGACGATGACATCAATGCGCGCGACTGGAAGGATGTGATGTGGGCGATCTCGACACGCATGGACCCGGCGCGCGACATCACCATGATTGAAAATACCCCAATCGACTATCTGGACTTCGCAAGCCCAGAAAGCGGTCTCGGATCAAAGGTTGGCCTCGACGCCACCAACAAATGGGTCCCTGAGACACACCGCGAGTGGGGAGAAGAGATCCGTATGGACCCGGCGGTCGTTGAGCGGGTGACCGAGAAGTGGGCCGGTCTTGGCCTGCCCGGTGATGGCAAACCCATCTGGAAATAAGCGATCGCCGTGCTCAGCGACCCGCCGCCGGCAGCCGCGGCGCATAGGCCGGATGCTCTGGGTCCTGACCACGCCTTTCGGGCCCCTTGTGTCCGGGATCGGCCCGGCGTCGCCGGCAGGGACCAAAGTATTCTGGAACTTCGATGAAGTCGCGCTGCAGATGGATCGCCGCATGGAGCCGGCGCTTGAAAATCTGTGAACTGAGCGGCAGCGTCACCAGTTCGTTAACGCCGGCATTGATGACGGCGTTGACGGTGGCGCGCGTCGGCTCTCCCGTCACTCCCACCATCGGAACGCGCGGCGCTGGCGACAGAGCCGGGTCGCGCAGCACCCGCACGATGTCGAAGCCGATCTCGTTCATTTCCAGAACGACGGCGGACGGCTTGAGCAGCAGCACTTCCTCGACAAAGGCCTCAGGGCCGCGCAGGAATTGCACTTGGCCTGCGTCCGCATTGATCGCAAGCCGCAGGACCCCCCTCAGGGCGGGGATACGCGTATAGGCGTAGACGATCACGGGCGCCGCAGGCACGGACATTTTGATGGTCCTCGAACCACCAGTGAGGGTGGAACGGCTTTCACGCTATCGGCCCAGCGTTGCAGTCTGCTTAATGGTCAGTCTGCGACTTGAGACAACCAGTACTCAGGAAACGGACCCTGGCGGCTGGCGCGCCAGAAAAAGGGGACCAGCAGACCGGGGGACCAGCAGACCGGGGGACCAGCAGACCGGGGGGCCAGCAGACCGGGGGGCCAGCAGACCGGGGGGCCAGGAGACCGAGAGGGCCAGAACCCTGATGACCGGTGCTGGCGCGCCGGACTGCAGGGCCTGGGCGGCGCTGGACGTGACGCGCAGCTGCGCCCTGCGGCCCTGGCTGGCGCCCGGCCCGCGCAACACGCAGGCCTGGGCGCGGACCGCACGCACGCCACACGCCAAACCCGGCGGTCCGCTGCGCCGACACGCGCCTGCCCCTGCGCGTGAGCGGTCAAGGGCAGGTCGCGACCGGCGCAGCGCAGAGGCTATTCGGCGGCCTGCGCGTCAGGATGACTGATGCGGGAGTGCTTATACCCGTAGAGCCAGTAGACCAGGATCCCGATGACGAAATAGCTGACCAGGATGATCATCGGCACGGGATTGCCGCGCTCCAGGCTCGTCCACTTCTCATAAAAGATGAGGCCAATGATGCCGGCGCAGAGAATGACCCCAAGAATGGGAGTAAACGGGTAGAATGGCGCCTTGAACGGACGATGCAGGTCAGGTGCGGTCGTGCGCAGGTACAGCACGCTGATGCACACGATTCCGAACGCCGCAGCGGTGCCAAGCGACACCAGCTGGCCAAGAAGACCCAGCGGCATGGTCGCAGCCGCCAGCGCGATGATGATCCCGAGCAGGGTGGTGCCTGACGCCGGCGTGCGGAACGTCGGATGCACCGCGCCAAACACCTGGGGCACGAGCCCATCCTTGGACATCTGGTAGAATACCCGCGTCTGGGCGTAGACCAGCGCCAGCATCACCGAGGAAAGGCCCATGATGGCCCCGATCTTGATGATGAAGGTCAGAAGATTGAGTTGGCCGCTCTCGACAAAGGGCCAGGCGATCTGCGCCCATTGGGGGTTCATCCGGTCGATCGCGACTGCGATCGGCGCGCTGACGCCGAGCTCGCGGTACGGCACCACGCCCGTCAGCACCGCCGCCACCAGCATGTAGATCACCGTGCAGATGAACAGGGATCCCAGGATGCCGATCGGCAGATCGCGCTGCGGGTTTTTCGCCTCGCCCGCGGCCGTGGACACTGCTTCAAAGCCGACATAGGCGAAGAAAATGATGGTGGCTGCATAGAACACGCCCATGACGCCGAAATGGTTCCAGCCGCGCTCAGGTTCGTTCGGCGGGATCATCGGACTCCAGTTGTCCGGCTGCACGTAGGCGATGCCGACGCCGATGAAGACCAGCAGCACGGCGACCTTCAGGATGACCGCGAAATTGGTGAAGCGCGCCGTCTCGTGCACGCCGACGACGAGAAGACCGGTCACGGCGAGAATGCCGAGCGCGCCCACAAGGTTTAACTGGGGCAGGAACGCCGCCTCCAGGCGCACCTGGGAGCCGTCGGCCACTGGGATCTCGTTGACCGAAATCGTTGCGCTCGTGAGGTATTCAGGAATGGCGAGACCAAAGTCCTTAAGGATCTCAACCACATATCCGGTCCAGCCGGCCGCAACCGTGGAGGCCGCAATGCCGTACTCGAGGAGCAGCAGCCACCCCATCGCCCAGGCGAACACCTCGCCCATCGAGGCATAGGAATACGTGTAGGCCGATCCCGAGACGGGCATCGTGGAGGCGAGTTCGGCGTAGCAAAGGCCGGCGATCGCACACACCAGACCGGCGAGCACAAAGGAAAACATCACGCCGGGTCCGGCGTAATTGGCCGCCGCATTGCCGGTCATCACAAAGATGCCAGCTCCGATGATCGCCCCAACGCCGAGCGATACGAGATTGACCGCGCCAAGCGATCGTTTGAGCTCGCCCTTGGCGATATCGGCCTGGATCTGACCGATCGACTTCTTGGCGAAGAGACGCCCTTTGGCCATGATGTAAGTCCTCCCCCCGTTCTCTCGGGCCGGCGCGAGACTCGCCCAGCCCGCGACGGTCTTGGCCCGACGGTAGCTGCGGCGCCCCGCCCTTACAAGCCGACCGCGCCGCCGCGCCGCCGGGCGCACGCAAAACGGGCGCCGGGCGCATGTCGGCGCAATCGCCGGGCCTGCGCGCAGACCGGCCGCAGACGCATCCAGCCGACCCGCCCGCGCCGCTCCGCCGGAGAGGGCAAAGGCCAGGCGTCGCGGACCGGGCGCAAACGCCCCATCTGGCGAGGCCCCGAACGGTCCGGCCGCGCGCGGGTCGGGCGCAGCGCGCGCCGTGCGCTGCGCCCCGCCGTCAGAAAGGCCGCCCCGCCCCCTCCCGCTGGGCGTCGAAGGGCGCCATATAGCCGCCATGGCTGAGACGATTGATTTGCTTGACCGCGCACAGACGGCCCTTGCCGCAGCGCGGGCCCTGGGCGCAGAAGCCGGCGATGCGCATGTGTCGGAGCGCGCAAGCCTTTCCGTATCCGTGCGGCTTGGCGCGCTTGAACATGTCGAGCGGCAGGAGAGCGCGGCCATTGGTCTGCGCGTTCTGGTCGGCAAACACCAGGCGGGCGCAGCGAGTTCGGACGTCAGTCCCGCTGGGCTGCGCACCCTGGCCGAACGGGTGGTGGCGATGGCCAAGGCCGCGCCAGAGGATCCGTATTGCGGCCTGCCCGATCCAGGCCTGCTGGCGCGCGACTGGCCGGATCTGGGCCTGTACGATGCGCACGAACCGGACGCCGCAGCGCTTGAACAGCTCAGCCTGGAAGCTGAGGACGCCGCCCGCGCCATTGCAGGGGTGACCAATTCCAACGGGGCCGGGGCGGACTGGGGGGCCAGCCGATACGCCTACGCCGCGACCAATGGATTCGCCGGCGCCTATCGCGCGTCCAGCGTCTCGGTCGGGCTGTCGGTCGTGGCGGAGCGCGATGGCGCCATGGAGCGCGATTACGAAGGCCGCGCCGCGCGACGCATCGACCTGCTGCCCGCCATGGGCGAGATCGGCCGTATCGCCGGCGAACGCACCGTTGCGCGGCTCGGCGCGCGCAAGATCGCCAGCCGGCGCGCGGCCGTCCTGTATGACCGGCGCGTCGCAGGCAGCCTGCTGTCAGCCTTTCTGGGCGCAATCTCCGGCGCAGCGGTCGCCCGCGGGGTGTCGTTTCTGAAGGATAAGCTCGCAGCGCCGGTGTTTGCGCCAGACGTCCACGTGATCGATGACCCGCTGCGCCGCGGCGGGTTTGGGGCCAGACCATTCGATGGGGAAGGCGTCGCAGCCGTCCCGCGCGCCCTCATCGACGGCGGGCGCCTGACGACCTGGCTGCTCAACAGCGCCGCCGCGCGGCAATTGGGGCTCGCCTCAACCGGGCACGCGGCAGGCGCCATGGGCGGTCCGCCTGGCGTCACCGCGTCTGATGTGCATCTGGCTGCAGGCCCCGAGAGTCCGCGAACCCTGCTGGCAGCGGTTCCGTGCGCACTGGTCGTGCAGGAAACCTTCTCCCCATCGATCAACCCCAACACCGGCGACTACTCGGTCGGCGTGGCCGGCCAGTGGGTGGAAGGCGGCGAGATCATACATCCGGTATCCGAGGTCACGGTGGCTGGCAATCTGATCGATATCTTCGCGCGGCTGCGCCCGGCGGCCGATCTTGAGTTTCGCGGGGCGGTCAACGCGCCGAGTCTGTTTGTCGAGGACCTTGCGATTGCTGGAACCTGAGGCGCTCGCCGCCGACCTCGCTTTGATGATTGCAGCTGCTGAGGAGGCAGGCGCGGCCATCCTTGGTTTTGGGCGCGCCGGCGCACGGCGCTGGTCCAAGACGGATGACAGCCCGGTCACTGAAGCCGATCTGGCCGCCAACGCCATCCTCGAGCAGCGCCTGCGTGCGGCGCGGCCGGACTACGGCTGGCTGTCGGAGGAAAGCGCCGACACCGATGCCCGCCTTGCCGCGCGCGCCGTGTGGGTCGTCGACCCTCTCGACGGAACCGCTGCGTTCATCAAAGGGCAGACGGACTACTGCGTGGCGCTCGCCCTGGTGCTCGACCGCGCAGCTGTGCTGGGCGTGGTGTTCAATCCCTGCGAGAATGAGATGTTTGAAGGCGGCCCCTGTCTTGGCGTTCGGCTGAACGGCGCGCCGGTGACAACCTCCCGCGTCACGGACGTCGCTGCAGCCCACATGCTGGGCGCGCGTGAGATGTATCGCCATCCGGCCTGGCCGGACCCCTGGCCGGAGGCCATGCGCACCAGTCAGCGCAACGCCATCTCCTACCGGGCGGCGCTCGTCGCGGCGGGCCTGTTCGACGGCCTGCTCGCGCTCTCCGCCAAGGCTGAATGGGACATGGCCCCGGGCGCAGCCCTGGTCGCTGGCGCCGGCGGCCTGTTCACCGACCATCACGGGGAAAGCTTTGCGTTCAACAATCCGCAACCACGCCTGCGCAGTCTGGCGGCGGCCGGGCCTGCGCTTCACCCCTTGATCATCGAGCGCACGCGCCATATCCGGCTGAACGGACAGGAATAGCGCCATGGCCAGAACGCGTGCGACCGACACAAACCCCGACCAGCAATTGCTGCACCTTGTGTTTGGCGGCGAACTCGTGGCCGTCACCGGCTCACAGTTCCGGGATCTGACGAAAATAGACTTTGTGGGGGCCTTTCCAAACTACGCCGAAGCCTATGTCGCCTGGAAGGCCGCCGCGCAGCGCACGGTGGACAACGCGCACATGCGCTACTTCATCCTGCATGCGCACCGCCTGCTCGACCCCGCGAGCGAGGAGAACCACGACGACTGAGGCCGCCTCCTCCCGCGGCGCCCTGACGCCGCTTTCGCGCGCGGTAATCGGGCGGCTGTGGCGCGACTGGGTCGCCCCGCGGCGCAGCGCCCTGCTTCTGGCGGGGGCCTTTTCGCTGGTCGCAGCGATGGCGGGGGCAAGCTACGCGTTCGTCATCCAATGGGTTTTCAAGGGGTTTGAGGCTCGGGACCTCAGCGTTGTCTGGATCGCCCCGCTGCTGGTGCTGGCGGCGACCGGGATCAAGACGATGGCCACCTACCTGCAGGGGGCAACGGCAAGCCGGCTTGGCCTCAGCGTGGTGGCCGACCTTCAGAAGGCGGCGTTCAACCATCTGCTGGCGGCGGATTTCGAGCGCGTCCAGGCCGAGGCGCCGGGCGCGATCCTGTCGAAGTTGACCAATGATGTAAACGTGATCCGCGACGCTGTGGTGCGCGCCGCAACAAACCTCATGCGCGACTCCCTGATGGTGCTGGGATACGTCGCCGCCATGGTGTGGTTCGATTGGGTTCTGGCCGTTGCGATCCTCGTCATCTATCCGTTCATTGCCCTGCCGATCCGTGCGATTGGCCTGCGCATGCGCCGGCAGGCCGCCGCGGTGCAGGGACAGATCGGCGCGCTGACGGCGTTGCTCGCCGAAAGCCTGGGCGCGGCGCGGATGGTGCGCGCCTACCGCCTGGAGGCCTACGAGCGCGGACGGGGCGGCACGGCGTTTGACGAGAACTTCCGCCTGCAAATGAAGCTGGCGCAAAGCCGCATCCGCCTCGATCCCATCCTGGAGTTCATTGGCGGCTTTGCTGTGGCGGCCGTGATCGCCATCGGCGGCTATCGCATCGCAACCGGCGCGATCGATATCGGCGACTTCATGGGCTTCATCACCGCCCTTCTCGCTGCGGCGGGGCCGGCCAGAGCCATCGGCACCCTGACCGGACCGATCCAGGAGGCCAGCGCGGCGGGCGCGCGCCTGTTCGCGATCCTTGACGAGCCTGCGCGCATTCACGACGCCCCTGGCGCGCGCGCCCTGCAGGTCGATCGCGGCGAGGTGCGCTTCGAACGCGTCGGCTTTGCCTATGCGGGCAAGCCTGATGACGCCGTCAGCGACATCGACTTCACAGCCAGGCGCGGGGAAACCATCGCGCTGGTAGGCCCCTCGGGGGCAGGCAAGTCAACCATCCTCAATCTGGCGCCGCGACTCTACGACGTCAGCAGCGGCCGGGTGACGATCGACGGGGCGGACGTGCGCGACGTCACGCTGTCGAGCCTGCGCGACGCCATCGCCATCGTCAGCCAGGACATCACTTTGTTCAACGATACGGTGCGCGCCAACATCGCCTTTGGCAGGCTCGACGCGGATGAAGCCGAGATCCTCGCCGCAGCCCGCGCCGCCGACGCCCATACCTTTATTCAGGGCCTCGCCCATGGCTACGACACGGTCGTCGGTCCTGGCGGGGCCTCCCTCTCTGGCGGCGAGCGCCAGCGCATTGCGCTCGCCCGCGCCATTCTGAAGAACGCACCGATCCTGCTTCTGGACGAGGCCACCAGCGCTCTCGACGCACAAAGCGAAGCCAACGTGCAGACGGCGCTGGAGCGCCTTGCGGCCGGCCGCACCACCATCGTGATCGCCCATCGCCTCGCCACGGTGCGCCGGGCGGATTGCATCCTTGTGCTCGACGCAGGGCGCATCATCGAGCGCGGGGACCATGACGCGCTCATGGCGGAAGGCGGTCTGTACGCGCGCCTGGCGGGTCGGCAGTTCGACGCCAGCTGAGACGACGCCCGGCGCGCGCGTGCGGGGGAAACCGATCGGCGGCGGGGTGCTCCTGTGCTGCGGTTTCTGCGACCCACCCGTCAGTTGGCAGCGCGTGTCCAGGGCAACGTTTCCCAGCCCAGCCCCGCAGGACCCCCTTGGAGCGCCCCCATGGAGCGCCGCCCCGTGGAGCCCCCCGGTGTGGGAACCTCTGGTGTGGCCCCCGGTGTGCCCCCCCGGTGTGCCCCCCCGGTGTGGGACCCCGGTGCGGCCTCCGTGTCGGGCTCCCTCCCCGCCCTGCGCCCAATTCCGGAACACGCCAGGCTCCGGGCGCCGCAGACGGGCGGCGTCGGACTGCAGGCGCTCATGTCGTCAGGCTGCGCCCTGGGCGCGCACCCGCCCCTTCTTTGCGGCAAGCCGGTTCAATGCGCTGACGTAAGCCTTGGCTGATGCCACCAGGGTGTCAGCGTCCGCAGCGCGACCAACCGCAATACGTCCGTCCTCCACCAAGCGCACGCTGACCTCCGCCTGGGCGTCGGTCCCCTCCGTCACGGCGTGCACCTGGTAAAGTTCAAGCTTGGCCTCGTGGGGCACCAGGGCGCGGATCGCGTTGAACAGGGCATCAACCGGCCCGTTGCCGCGCGCGGTCGTCCAGGCCGGCGTCCCATCCACACACAGGTCGATCTCTGCTGTCTGAGGCCCCTGGGTCCCAGCGACGATGCGCAGCCCCTGCACCTTGATCGCTTCATCGGCATGGGCGAGCTGATCGTCCACCAGAGCCACTATATCCTCATCGTAGACATGCTTCTTGCGGTCAGCGAGATCCTTGAAGCGCTGGAACGCATCCTGAAATGCATTGTCGCTCATCTCAAAACCGAGTTCGTCAAGCTTCTTGCGGAATGCGTGACGTCCAGAATGCTTGCCCATGACCAGCGCGCTCGCGCCCTGGCCGACGTCCTCCGGGCGCATGATTTCATAGGTCTGGGCGTGTTTGAGCATCCCGTCCTGGTGGATGCCGCTCTCGTGGGCGAAGGCGTTCTTGCCAACGATCGCCTTGTTGTACTGAACCGGGAAGCCCGTGATCTGGCTCACCAGGCGCGACGCGCGGGTCAGTCGCGTCGCGTCGACATCCGTGCGGAATGACAGGGCATCCGCGCGCACTTTGAGCGCCATGACGATCTCTTCCAGAGAGGCGTTGCCGGCCCGCTCGCCAAGTCCGTTGATCGCACACTCAATCTGGCGCGCGCCATTCTGGACGGCAGCGAGCGAATTCGCCACCGCAAGCCCGAGATCATTGTGGCAATGGGCCGAAAAGACGACGCCGTCCGCACCCGGCACCGTGTCGATCAGCATTCTGAAAAGCGCGCCATATTCTTCAGGAAAGGAATAGCCGACCGTGTCGGGAACATTGATTGTGGTCGCGCCGGCGCGGATCGCAGCCTCGACGCAGCGACGCAGAAAATCATGCTCTGTCCGCGTCGCATCCTCCGCACTCCACTCCACATCGTCGGTGTAATTGCGCGCCAGCCGAACCGAGCGCTCGACCGCCTCCAGGACGTCATGGGGCTGCATCTGCAGCTTATGTTTCATGTGGATCGGCGAGGTCGATATGAAGGTGTGGATGCGCTTGCGGGCGGCAGGTTTCACCGCCTCGCCCGCACGCGCGATGTCCTTCTCGCCAGCGCGGGCAAGCCCGCACACAACGCTCGACCTGACCGCTCTGGCGACCGCATGGACGGCGTCAAAATCGCCCTGGCTGGCGATCGGAAAGCCCGCCTCGATCACGTCGACGCCCATGTCATCCATCAGGAGGGCGAGCTCGACCTTTTCTTCCAGGCTCATGGAGGCGCCAGGGCTTTGCTCGCCGTCGCGCATGGTGGTGTCGAAAATAATGACCCGCGTGCTGGCGGGCTCGGACGTGATCGTGGGTTTCGGCATGACAGGTCGGGATCCGGTTAGAGGGGTGCGCGCCAGAGTGGCGCCGGCGCAGGGATGGGGGATAGTGGTGTTTGCGAACGATCCTCTCGCAGGGCGGTCCCGTTCAGGCGGGGCGCCGCAGGAGTGCAGACCGGCGGCAGGGTAATCGTGATGAGGGCCCTTTCTGGCGGTTGTTCTGGGGGCTGACCCCTGAGGACGCCTGCGCGCGACCGGGACCGGCGGAAGGTGACCTTGACGACCGACCACCCGCCGCGACGCCCGTCCTGGCTTGTTCGCCCGCAGGACTGGCGCCCTGTCTTACCCCGCCGGCCGGGGCCGCGCTGCGGCCCTCAGACGTCGGGGCCGGTAAGAACCGACCCGGGCCGCTCACCCAGACCACGCAACCCAAACACGCGATGCAATCCAAACACGCGATGCAATCCAAACACGCCACGCAATCCAAACACGCCACGCAATCCAAACAGGTGAATCGAGGGGCCAGGAGGCATGAACATGCCTAATGATATCGCATCACAATTGCTGGCGCAAGATTATTGCAGAGACCCACCAGGAACCGCGACGGGTGTGCGGAGGCTCAGGGGCCGTCCTTGCGCACGAATTTGCGCACTGCGACCACCAGCACAAACCACGCGGCGATCGCCAGCGCGCCCATCACAGCCGCGGCTCCCAGATTGCCTTCCAGCGCATCCATCAGACCATCACCGGCAAAGGCGACAATTGCGGTCTTCGGCGCCACCCCAACGGCAAGGCCGGCAAGATAGGGAAGGAAGCCCATCCGGCTGGCGCCCATCGCCATGTTGACGACAACGAACGGTGCGGACGGCACGACCCGGATCACCGCGCTCGCCAGAAACGCGTTCCTGCCCATGAACCGGGTAAAGCGATCCCCCGCCATCCCGCCGTAGCGCTTGAGCGTTTGCGCGCCGGCCAGCCGTCCGGCGAAAAATGTCACGCCGCCCGAGACGATTGTCGCCGCCCAAGCGTACCAAAAGCCGCGTTCGGGCCCAAACGCCACAACGCATGCCGCGATCAGCACGAACTGCGGCGCGCCCACAAAGGCCGTGAGCGTGAAGACGGCGATCGCCGCGGGCAGCCCCCAATGCGCCCGCTCCGCCCCGCCAAGCCAGTTCTGGACGAAACGCTGGACATCATCGCCGAACGCCGTGCGCCCGAGGAGCAGCATGAGCGCCACCACAGCAAACAGCGCCAGCGTCACGGCGACAGCGCGCACCGCGCGCGCGTCCATGTTGGTCACATAATCAAGCAGGGCCGACGCCGGCGATCGGCGCTGGCCGCCATCGCCCTGGCCAACCTGCCGGCCCGGATCCTGCCCGTTTGGATGCTGCGCCTCGCCCATGGCGGCCCGCGTGCTCCCGGATTGCGGCCCCGTCAAGGTCGCGCGGCGCCGATCAGTGCGGTTCCTCGCCGCCCGACACATTCATGCTCTCGGCTGTGATGTAGCGCGCATCATCCGTGCACAGAAACGCAACTGCAGCAGCGGTGTCTTCCGGCAGGCCCGGGCGCCCCAGCGGAATGCGCGCCGCCATGGCCCGCAGATAATCCTCCACCGAGGCGGCGCCTACGACTTTGGAAAAATACTCATTCTGCCATGCGCCAAGCCCGGTGGTCACATGGTTGGGGCAGACATTGTTCACCGTGACGCCATGGGGCCCAAGCTCAACCGCCGCTGAGCGCACCAGGCCGACCAAGCCGTGCTTGGAAGCGGTGTAAGCCTGGGCGTGCGGGAAACCCGACTTGGCCGCCTGGCTCGCTATGTTGATGATCCGCCCGCCGCGGCCCTGCGCGATCATGCGCCGCGCCGCGGTCTGGATGGCGAAGAAGCACCCCTTGAGATTGACGTCCAGAACCGCGTCCCAATCGGCCTCCGTGACCTCAAGGAGCGGCTTCATGATGTAGCCGATGCCTGCGTTGTTCACCCAGATATCGATGCCGCCGAAGCGCGCCGTCGCGTGGTCGGCAAGCGATTCAATCTCAGCGGGCTGGCGCACATCGCAGTCGTGGTAGGTCGCCTGCGCCCCAAGCGCCTCGATCTCGCGCATGATCTCGAGAGCCTCGGCTGTCTGGCCGATATGGGCGGCATCGGTCGCCGGATCGCGCGGCCGGCCAATGTCCGACAACACGATGCGGCATCCTTCGGCGGCAAGCCGTTTTGCAATGGCCTCGCCCAGTCCATGCCTGCGCCCAGACCCGGTGATGACAGCGACTTTGCCAGCCAGACGCTCCATGGCGCTCTCTCCTTCCCGCTCTTCAGTGCTTTTCCGGCTTCACCTTTTCCGTCAGGATGAACACGACGTCCGCCATCGCCTGGAACTGACCGGCGACCTTCTGCATCGTCTCCGATGCGACGTCCTGGCCAAACTGGTCCATGTCGTCGACATCGATCACCTCGATGTACTGATAGGGCGGCCTGGCGTCGGACCCGAGCAACCCGACAGAGCGGTACACGTCGAAGTCATCAATCGACTTCAGCTTCCGCACGGTGGGAATGTCGACCGTCTTGGCCCAGTGCTCATAATCCGCCGCCGAAACGCCCTGCTTCAAATTGAACAGGGCGATAATCTTCGCGCCCATAAAGCCTCCCTGATCCAGCCCCGGCGGCCCGCACGGGACCATCTGCGTCTGACGCAGGCGTCGCGTGTCGACGGCCGGGCGACAAAAGGTATATCATTACCTGTCATGGTTCGTGGCAAGGACATTTCGTGAAGCAAAGGGTGTTGCAGATGGATGGCTCGCTCGCACCAACGGCCAAGACGAAGCGCGCGCGCACCGAAGCGCCAACCGGCCCTGGCGGAAGCGGCGCGCCGGCGGCGCATGCAGGGGCCGTGACAAAGAGCCCCCAGCGCAAGACCCGCGCGCCAAAACATCCAGAGAAGTCAGGCCCTCATCCAGCCGCCGACGCGCCATCGGCGCCAGTTGCGGCCGCGACCTCAGCCCCCATCGCCTATGACGGGCCGCCTGACTACCGCGCCGTCGCCCGCCACGGCGTGTTTCCCGAACTGACCCACGATGAGGCGGCGCGCTACAATTTCCTCGCCCACATGAACCGGCATCTGGCCGCCAGGGTGATGCCAGGGGTCAAGCTCGCCTATGACGTCCGCGTCGAGCCGGCGTTTCAAAGGGCGCATAAACGCACGCCGCGCCATCGTAACGAAGTGCGCAAGGCCCTCCTGGAGGATCCCTACTTCCAGATGTGGTCAGCCCTGCGGCGCAACACCATGGAGGCCCGCCAACAGGCGGGACGCTGGCTCACCATCCGTCAGGCCGACGCACTCAACGCCAAAGCGCTGGCGCTGACCCAGGACGACCCCCGTCTGCGCCTGGATGCAGCCGTGCAGCCGCCACGCTACATCGCCGCGGTCGACAATCACTGCATGCCCGGCAGCTATTACACAGAGCTGGCGCCCGGCGACGTCACCGGCGCGGCCAATTACGATTCGGGCCTGTTCGCCACGACCGGCGGCGGCCTGGGGCGTTATTCTGACGGCGGCGGCGTTGCGGTGGCCGCCTGGGTCAGGGCCAACCTCCCCGGCTTCGAGCCGAAGCGTATCCTCGATCTTGGCTGTGGTCTCGGTCACAACGTCCTGCCCATCGCGCAGGCCTTTCCGGATGCCGAGGTGATCGCCGTCGACATCGGCGCACCGATGCTGCGCTACGGGCTGGCGCGCGCCAAATCGCTCGGCGTCGGCAATGTCAGCTTCGTGCAGGGCAATGTCGAAAGCCTGAAGGCCTATCCCGACGCATCCTTCGACTGGATCCAGTCAACGATGTTCCTGCATGAAACCTCCTACAAGGCGCTGCAGGCCATTTTCCGCGAGACCCACAGGCTCCTGCGGCCAGGCGGCTTCGTGCTGCACGTTGAACAGCCGCAATACGCCCCCGACATGGCGCTGTTCGAGCAGGCCATGCGCGACTGGGACGCATTCTACAACAACGAGCCGTTCTGGACGCGCATGCATGAGATCGACCTCGACACGTTCATGCAGAAGGCAGGGTTCAGCGCCCAGTCCCTGATCCATGGCGGCGTCTGCGCTGTGGTGGACACTACGATTTTTCCGGACGCAGCCAAGGACAACGTGGAAGATTACGGCCGCAAACCCGCCTGGCACGTCCTCGGCGCACGCAAGGCGGCCTGACATGACAACGCTCAATCCCCTCGACCTCGCCGGCGCGAAATCAAAGGGCAAACGGCCTTACTTCCTGAAGGACCGGCAAACCGAACAGGTGTTGTCGATCGTGATGGCGGTCGCCCAGGAACTCGCCGTGATGCGGGAGCGCATGGACACCATCGAGCGACTGTTGGCCGCAAAGGGCGTTGTGACAGCAAACGACATCGACAGCTTCACGCCGAACAGAGCCGAGGCGGAAGCACGAGGGCGTTGGACCCAGGAATACCTCGCGCGCATCCTGCGCATCCTGCAGCAGGAGCAGGAAGCCATGCGCGATGCAGACGACCAGAGTTCGGAGACGCTCAGCGAGGAACTGGCCCATTCCTGAGGGTCGACTGACGGGTGGGCGGACCTGTCCGAACCGGGGTTGACGTCCGCCCGGGTCCCGCGCGCGGGTCTTGCATGAAGGCCAGTCCCGCGGATGCGGCGGGACCTGTGCATGGCCGCCGCCGGCGCGCCCCGCGTGACACGGGCGCCACACGACGCGGGCCGATTGGCCGCGCAGGTGCAGCCGGCGCCATCGGAGCGACAGAAAACGCATGCAATCGGAGCGCATTTCCCGCATGATTACCCTGCGGGAGCTGAGGTCGCAGCTGCCGAACGGCGACCGAGCTGACTACAGAGGCGTCGCCGTGCGTATGTTCGGCCGTACTACCAGTCGGGGAGACCGGCCATGCAGACTTCGCACCTTCGCACTTTGTCCTCTCTGACAGCCGCCCTGATGCTTTCGGCGGCGGCAGCGATACCGGCCTTCGCCCAGGACGCAGAGTACCGGGCCCAGCTGGACCGGCAGCTCGAGGCGGCGCGCGGGCTGTTTGCGAACAAGAGTATTGAAGTCGCAGCCGGCCCGTTCTTCGGATCACTGAAGGAGGACGGAACCGATACCTATACCCTTCAGGTCAGGGGCGGACAGAAATACTACATTGTGGGCGTCTGCGACACCGATTGCACAGATCTCGACATCCGTTTGATGAACGCCCAGGGACGCGTGCTGGCGCAGGATCAACTTGAGGACGATGCGCCGATCGTCGAGCTGGTCCCCTCGATCAGCGGACCCGTCCGCATCGAAGTGACGATGTTCAAGTGCTCATCCGAGCCCTGCTTTTTCGCCGTCGAGGCCTATCAGGGTCGCTGATGCGATCCGCTGAAGAACCGGCCGCGGGCAGCGGGGATCCGCCCGCCTGCGGCTGTGCGGCGGGCGTGATCCGGATCAACAGCCCTCACTGGCGGGCCACCCGTCCGCCTGCCTCACGAACTGATCTCAGGCGCTCATCTCGGGCGCTCAATTCAGGCAGGCGCCTGACCCGGCCACTCCATCCAAAGCGGGAGCGAGTCAGCAGGTTCTGGCGCAGGATCCGGATAGATCATCTGAGCGTTTTGGCCGCTGGACCGGATTGAGGCTAGCGCCAGCGGCCGCGATTGCGCGCGATCAGATCCAGTTTTGCGATGTATGACCCAATCCTATGGTCCTTCAGGCCCAGCGCAGATCCGACGAATGGCCACAGAACAATCGACAACAAGGGCACAATGACGGCAATCCCGGGCGGCGTTGCGCGCATGGGTGAGCCACGACGCCCAAAGAGATATCGGACAGTTCCCGTATGGCGGTAGCCAAAAAACGCCGTCGGCGGCAGGAACGGCACAACGTCTATGCCCGAAACGACCCGGTAATGGGGCGCCTTGACGATCTCGTCGAAATCCGCGCCCCCGACGCGCGGCGCGCCAAAAGTGTAAACCGCCGCAAGCCGCGGACCGAGGATTTCTGACGCTCCGTAGGCCGCCGATGCGACCAGCGCGAGCGCGCCGCCAAGGGAATGCCCGGCCAGGTAAACTGGCTTGTCCAGAAAACGCGTCTCCAGATCGCGTCGGATCTCGCCATCCACTCTCTGGAAAGCCTTGAAGAACCCGCCATGCACCCGGACTTTCCTGGGATGGTCAGGTAAAACCACCGGCGCTGCGCGCAGCGACAGATTGGTGCGCGCATCGGCGCTTGAGTTGGTGCCGCGGAACACCACCGCGAGAAATTCATCCGCCTCGACGAGATAGGCCTCCGTGTCCTCCCGCGCATAGGTGGCGCGCAGCTTCATGCCGCCCTCGGTGAGCGCCCGCTGCAAGACCTCAACCAGATCGGACTGCTCGAACCGCACGTAGGCAAGAAGTGCAAGCTTCGCCATCAGCGCCGACATTCGATCAGAATACGCCGCCCGCTGCACTGGGACGTCCGACACTTCGTCGGCGCGAACCGGCGCCCAGCGGAAGAGTTGCTCCTGGCCGGCGCGTTTGACCTCGGCGAGTTCGCCCTCCGCCCGCGCGCGCGCCTCGAGATGAGCGGCCTCAAGCTCGTCGATCGCCCGGCGCTTTTCGGCCACTGCGGCCTCGAGACTGCGGCGGGCCGCAATGAAATTCTCCATCCACGACTTCTGCTCGGAGAAGTCTTCAGGATCCAAATTCACAGGTCTGCGCGCCATCGTCCCCGCTCCGTCCTCGCATCTGCATTCTGCAGCGCCTTGTGACCCGTTTGTGACCATTCGTTGGTCCACAGCGATGCGCCGGGACCAGCGGCGACTGCAGCAATATCTGTGCCATTCCCGCAGCTCACAGGGATCTCCGGCGTTCCTGGCGCCCCCCGCCAGCCCGTCCAGACTGCAGGGCCTTGCGTCCCTTGGCGCGCGTCAAGCCGCCTGGTCCAGCGCGCTGCCGGCCGCCGGGAGGCATCGCCGCCGGGCCGGGTCGCAGGGCCGCGGGCAGTCAAAGCAGGGCGCCGCAACGCGAGCGACGACCTGACAGGGGTGGTGGGCGGTGACGGGATCGAACCGCCGACCCTCTCGGTGTAAACGAGATGCTACTATCCACCCCGCGACTCCCAGCCACTCCAAAACGCCCGCTTATTACATGTTTTTTATATCTTTTCTAGATCGCCGCTTTGATTGAGACTCCTTGACTTTTCCAGAAGGTGCTGCCATGGTGCTTCCACGAAAGGATGGCAAAGGAGCACAGCTTGAACCGATCCGAACGCACGCAACCGCGCCGGGAACGCCTCTCGAAGAAAGTCGTTGATGAACTTCAGGGAACAGGATCCGAGTACTACGTCTGGGATCGGGACCTGAAGAACTTCGGGGTTCGCGTTACCAGCAAGGGGGCGAAGTCGTTCATCTATCGGTATCGAATGGGAGGGCGCGGCACTCCAGATCAACGCCTGACGATCGCAAGATGTGGAGCGATCTCCCCAGACCAGGCCCGCAAGATCGCCCAGGAAAACGCGGCCCTTGTCTATAAGGGGGTCGATCCCAAAGCCGAAAATTTGGCCGCAAAGAAAGCCACGGAAACCCATAGAAGAATTAAACAAAGACTTGCGTTCAATGAATATTGCGAAAACTATCTTGAGAATAGAGTTCGAATTGAAATACCGAAGTCATACAATTCTCTAAGGTCCTGCTTGAAGAAGCACGTCATCCCCTTCTTTGGGGACAGGCTGATCAACACCATCACAAGGTCAGACCTCACCGAACTCATTGACAGAATTCCCTTCGAGACCCGATCGGTCAGAAGCCAAGCCTACATCGCCTTGAGCAAGATGTTTAATTGGGCC
>JBEIHX010000045.1:0-23528 GCA_040381075.1 Hyphomonadaceae bacterium | reverse complement strand
TAGAGCAGCTGACTCTTAATCAGCGGGTCCCAGGTTCGAATCCTGGTACACCCACCAAACAAATCACAGACTTGCAGCACACCCTTTCCGCCCTCGCCGCGTTGCGGGTTTGCCCAGGCGCCAAATAGGCACCACCGTGCGCAAAGTCGCGCCCTCAGACGCCCTTGGCGCATGGCGATCCGCTGGACCGCAACCACCGCTTAACGGCGCCGCGGCGCCACGGTCGCACCGCACCACGGGGCAGCGCCATGATCGGGATGAACCTTCGCCTTCCGCGCCTGCAATGGGTGGCGCTCCAGCACGCCTCCCTTCGCGACAGCCTGCGCCGCGGGCGGGCGGGCGCCAGACGGTCCGGCAATGCTGCGCAGCACGACCGCATCGCCTCCCTCACTTGCATTGCACAGAGCAACAGCGGTGATGTCTGCGGCGCGGCGCCTGATCATCGCCCCCACCATCCGGGTGACGCGGTGGCGCGTCCCGGGCGGGTTGCCGCTGACGCCCGTCCTGAACCGTCAGCGGCGGATGGGCATGTCTGCCTGGGTTATGAATTTTCTGGCGCGCCATTGAGATCGCCATGGGACAGACCAGCGCCGGATTTGCCGTGCGCGGGCGAGGCCCCACAGCGCAATCCGCCGGTCGTTACCTTGCCCACGATGCGGGGCGTCGCCCGGATGCGCCGGCTTGCGCCGAACACGGCCCGCTTCACCGGCCCCGACCCGGTGCGACGGACGGATCGCTGTGCGCACGGGGGTGAGGCTCAGGCAGACGGCGGTCGCCGCACCATCAAGCGGCCAGTCACAGGGGGGCCAGCGACCTCTCCAGCCGCCCTGATCGCTGCGACACGACAATCAAGGCGCTGCAGGCGGCGTTCAATCCTGGCATGGCGTGATGCAGTGTCATCAAAACCCCGCCGATTCAATTGTACAAAACGGCCACTTGCAGGCTGACTCAAGTCTCTGGAGGCGGTAGCGTGGGTGACTTGCGCCTGGAGCTTACGGGTAGCTGTGATGTGCATGATCGCAGACCGCATCCTCCTGGGGTTATGCCTGCGGGGCCTGTCCGGGCTGCAACCGCCAGCGTGCGCGTCTTGAGCGCCTTGTTGTGGAAAATCATGCCTGATCGCGGCGCGCGGCGCATGGGGCCGCTGCGCGCTCCATGACCTCGGCGCGGGCAAACGACGACATGATTGTGGGGGCGTCTGGCCTGCGGGCTATCGCCTGTCTTCTCGTCTTGGCGCATCACCTGGCTGAGAAACTCGCCCCACAGGTCGGGCGCCCGCTCGTGCATGGCCTGCATGGCGCCGTGCTGAACGGGTCGGTCGGCGTGAGCCTGTTTTTCGCCCTCTCGGGCATGCTTCTCTCCATGCCCTTCTGGCGCGCATTTGCGGAAGGCGAAGCGATGCCGGCTTTGCGGGAATATGCAGCACGCAGAGCGATCCGGATCATACCGGGGTATTATGCAGCCCTGGGCGCCTCGACCATCGCTGCTTTGGCGCTGGGCGTTACGACCCCCCATATGCTCGAACGACTGATGGGCGGAGCGTCCTTTCTGGGAGGCTTTTCCCACATCACACTTTTCCCGACCGAGCTGAACGGGCCGCTCTGGTCGATACCGTTCGAGGTCGTGTGCTATGTGTTGATGCCGGCCTGCATGTTCGCCATGTTCGCCATGATGCGCGCGAGGCCGAAAGGTGCGCTCAGCCTCGCCATGATGTTCTGGCTCGGCTGCCTCGCCGTCACGCTGGTTATCCACCACTTCTATCAAGTTTATCTGCAGCCGCAGACGGCTGAGCGAGGCTGGCGATACGGCCAGATCGGGGGGGGCGGCGCTGTGGATGCCGCAATACAACCCCATCGGCATGTTCGCCCATTTCATCTTCGGCATCCTCGCTGCCGGCGCGATGACCATGATACGCAGGAACGCAGACCTGCACGCGCGCCTGACGCACGCCTTGGCATTCGACATCGTGGCCGCGGCTTCGCTGTTCGCCATGCTCCTGGTAATGGTGCTGTGGCGCGACACCGCGCAAGCCTTGCAGGATCAAACCAACCAGCCATTCCTGTTTCCGTTTGTTTCCATGCTGTGCATGAGCGCGCTGGTCGGGCTCGCCCTTTCGCAAAGGGTCGGGCGCTGGCTCGACAATCCGTTCTTTTTGTACACGGCAAAAATTTCCTTTGGAATTTACATATGGCACTATCTCATCATTGAAGTGCTGCGACCCACCGTGGTCCAAAGCGCGGTCTATGGCGGGATCAGCAGCGGCGTGAAGTGGCTCCTGTTCGCCTGCGGCGTGACGCTCGCATCCTATCTTGCGGGTGATCTGTCCTATCGATTCATTGAACAGCCGGCCATGCGATGGCGGAGCAGCCGTCTGGCGGCGAACGCTCGGAAGAGATCTGCGCAGGACGAGCCCCCACGCTCCGTGACATGATCCGTCTCCAGCCGGGCCGGATCGACCTGATAAGCAGGATTGATCCCAGGCCATGGAGTGGGCGTAACTTCGCGGGACGAACGGATGCGAGCGTTCGAAGCAGGACGTGACGCGTCGCGCTGGCATGCGGCCGTGCTCCCATACGAGGGCTCACTCATCCGTCTGGTCGGCGCCGTCCCGATAAAAGGAAATGACGGATGGCGGCTGCAACATCGCAATCTGTCGATCGAAGCCCCTGCTGAAACCGGCGCCAGCGGTGTCGGCGAGGGATCCGCCCCTGGGCCCCCGGGCCACAGCACTGATGCAAAGACCGTGCGCCGCCCGAATTCGGGCAAGCAATTGGGACATGACCTGGAACAGCTGATCAAGTCTTTGTTCAAGCTAGTGCCTGACGTCAGTTCGCCTGACCTGGTCGGCGATCGTCAGAATACCCATCACCCGACCGCCACCTGCATTCTTCAGAAACGGAACGGCTCTGACCGGCTGCGCAAACCCATCGCCGAAGCACACCCGATGCCTGTGCCTGCACAGTTTTTTTTAGCCAGGCGCTCCTTAGCCTGCTCGACCGCCTTCTGATCGAGGGCTGTTGATCGAAGCGTATGGCGCGGCCCTTGGCCTTCACATCCCAATGGACCGCGCACAGCGTGTTCGGCCGACCTGCCCTGGGGACGTGACTGAGGTTGCCGAGGGGATAGGGGCGCCCCCTGGCCTGAGGGGTTGTTCTCACGGGCCTGCCACGAGTGAGGCCCTTCAGGCCAATGATTTTCGTCAGCCGCACCAGGGCGCAGGGGGCCACATCCTCACCCTCCCGCCCCACCTGGCGCCAGAGCTTGCGGACGCCAAAGCCGCCGAAGTCACGGTCGAAGACCTGCGGGATCCTGACCAGCCGCACAGATGGTCAAGCTCCACATGGACAAAGACCCCGCTGTCATGTTTGAGGCTGCCGATGGCCTGGAGCAGCCGCCGGCTCGCCCTCTCAAGCGCTTCAATCGTTCAGCCACCCCGGTCGGACCGCCAGCCTTTGAGCCCGCATCCACCCCGGCCTGGAGATCCCGTTCTGCAGCCTTGCGCCGAGCTGCCGAACCTGACGGCGATTGACCCTGCCGCGGCCCGATTGAACGCGTGCTCGCGGCGATGCGAGCGCACCATCCCTACCGCAGGCTCACAAAACTGGACCGAATACGGCGCCTGTCCCCTGCTTCTGCTCCACAACTCCACCGTCTCGAAGTATGACGCCGCCAACAGACCCGGCACGCTTGACGCGTGAGAATTCAGTCTGATTTGCGATTTGTCATCCAGCCTGCACCTGTGGCGGGGCAACCTCATGCCGCTGGCGTCAAGCACGGGGTCGCAGAGGAGCAGGACGCAATGAGCAGGATGGCGGGGTGCCCAGTGTCGCGAAGCGCAGTTGTCGCTGGAGCGCAAGCAAACCGGGACTGGTGGCCTGACGCCCTCGATCTTGACATCCTCCATCAACACCAGAAAGCATCCAATCCTCTTGGGGAGCGCTTTGACTACCGCACAGCGGTCAGGTCTTTGGATGTCGCAGCCCTCAAAGCCGACATCAAGGCGCTGCTGCATGACAGCCAGGACTGGTGGCCGGCGGACTGGGGTCACTATGGCGGACTGATGATCCGGCTGGCGTGGCACTCGGCGGGCACCTATCGCATTGCTGACGGTCGGGGCGGCGCCGGCGCAGGAGATATTCGCTTCGCGCCGCTCAACTCCTGGCCGGACAACGCAAATCTGGACAAGGCCCGGCGGCTGCTCTGGCCAATCAAGAAGAAGCACGGCGACAAGCTGTCCTGGGCGGATCTGATTATTCTGGCTGGCACCGTTGCTTATGAAGACATGGGCTTGACGACGTTTGGCTTCGCCTTTGGCCGGGAGGATGTCTGGGCGCCCAAAAAGGACGTGTACTGGGGCCGCGAGCAGCAGTGGACGCCGCCATCTGACACGCGCTACGCCGACGTTGCGAAACCGGAAACGTTGGAAAATCCGTTGGCTGCGGTGCAGATGGGCCTCATTTACGTTAATCCGCAGGGCGTCAACGGTCAGCCGGACCCTGTCAGGACAGCGGCCCACGTTCGTGAGACGTTTGCGCGCATGGCGATGAACGATGAGGAGACGGCTGCGCTGACAGCAGGCGGCCACACCGTCGGCAAGGCGCATGGCAATGGCCGCGCCGAGGCGCTCGGCCCCGAACCGGAGGGCGCGTCGATCGAAGCACAGGGGCTCGGCTGGCTCAATCCCAACCAACATGGCGCGGCGAGCGCAGCGGTGACATCGGGGCTCGAGGGCGCCTGGACAACGAACCCGACGGTATTCGATATGGGCTATTTTGAGCTCCTGTTCGGCTATGACTGGGAGCTCACAACGAGCCCGGCAGGCGCCAAGCAGTGGCGGCCGATCAATGTGGCGCCCGAGCATATGACGCGTGATGCGACGAATCCGGAGATCCGCCGCATACCGATGATGACCGACGCAGACATGGCCATGAAAATGGACCCTGCCTATCGGGTGATCTGCCAAAAGTTTATGGCCGACCCGGCGTATTTCAGGGACGCCTTCGCCCGCGCCTGGTTCAAACTCACCCATCGGGATATGGGGCCTAAGGTACGCTACATCGGCCCGGACGCGCCGCAGGAGGATCTGATCTGGCAGGATCCGGTCCCTGCAGGTCCGACAAACTATGATGTCGGCGGCGTGAAATCCGCAATCGCGGCCAGCGGACTTGCATCTGCCGAGCTCATCGCCACCGCCTGGGACAGTGCGCGCACCTATCGCTGTTCGGATATGCGCGGCGGCGCCAATGGCGCGCGCATCAGGCTCGCTCCGCAAAACACATGGCTAGGCAATGAGCCGGCGCGCCTCGCGCGTGTGCTGGCGGTGCTCGAACAGATCGCCCGTGCACACCGCGCAAGCGTCGCCGACGTCATCGTGCTCGCCGGCAATGTCGGCTTGGAACAGGCGATCAGAGCGGCAGGGTTCAGTCTCGAGGTTCCTTTCGCGCCAGGCCGGGGCGACGCATCTCCCGCGCAGACAGATGCGGCCTCCTTCCGCGTGCTCGAGCCGATCCACGATGGCTTTCGCAATTGGATCATGGACGGTGTGAGCGTCGCCCCGGAGGAGCTTCTGCTCGACCGGGCCCAGCTGATGGGGCTCACAGGTCCCGAAATGACGGTGCTGTTGGGGGGCCTGCGCGTGCTGGACGCCAATTACGATGGCTCAAAGCATGGTGTGTTTACGGAACGTCCTGGCGCGTTGACGACGGATTTTTTCGTTACGCTTACAGACATGGGATTTGTATGGGCGCCCATCGGCTGGAACCGCTATGAGATACGCGATCGCAAGACCGGTGCGGCGCGCTGGACCGCCACGCGCGTTGATCTGGTGTTCGGTTCGAATTCGATTCTGCGCGCCTACGCTGAGGTATACGCGCAGGACGACAATCAGGAAAAGTTCGTCCACGACTTCGTCGCCGCCTGGGTGAAGGTCATGAACAACGACCGATTTGATCTGCGCAGGTGAGGCGGCCGCTTCTGGACGGATCCAGACGGAGCGTGGGCGCCGGCGCGCACGACAGGGATCGGCCGACCGCGCCTGCATGCCAATCGGCTGAAGGGCGATCACGGCCGGCGGCGGGGGGGGTTCACCAGGCGATCAGCATGACGTCGGCTGGCGAGAAGGTTGGCCTCACAGGGCTTGCGATGCGAAACTGAAAGGCTGGTCCGGCCGTGGCGCGCGCTCAGGCAGCCAAGGTTTCCAGCAGACCAGAGGCGACCATCTGCGCAGCGCGCGCGACGATCTGCACATCATCATAAATGTCGGTTTGCCCGCGTGATTCTATCCATGTGAGGGATTTCCTGCCTGGCAGCCTGTCGTAAAACGCCTGCGCCCAGGCCGGTGACAGCGCGGCGCGAGAGTGCACCATGGTGACCGGCTGCTCCAACTGCAGCGCGGCTGCCTGCACATCGAATCCGAGAAAATGCTCGCGCGACATCACTGCGAATGCGTTGACATAGTTCGGATGTACGGCCCGCCGGGTGTAATAATCAACAGTGTCCGGGGTTTGCATGGCTGCGTCGCCCGCAAGGGCTGCGGCCGGGATCATCGCTGCAATTCCGGTCTGTTCGAAAGCGCGGCGCGCAGCGGCGCCTTGCGCGATCTTGGCGTCGAAGCCCTCAGGATCCGTCTGTCGCATGGATGTCGGATCGCGATAATAACCCGCCACGAGCCCAAGCGCCTTGACGCGTGGGTTGGCGAGGCTTGCGTCGGCTGCATATCCGCACCCCAGGCAGACTGCGGCTGCGCCGAGGCGATCGGGATTGATGCGCGGTCGGGACGCCAGATACTCCAGCCCCGCGCGAAGATCCTCCACCTTGCGCCGCCAGTGTTCATATTGCCTTGGCGCGCCGCCGCTTTCGCCGAAGCCGCGGTGATCCATGGCGAGCGCCGCCAGGCCATGGTGCGTCAGGGCGGCGGCGTAAACTCCGGTGACCTGCTCTTTGACGCTGGTCATCGGGCCGGCGACGATGACGGCCGGGTGTGGACCAGCGCCGGATGGCCAGTAGAGATCTCCAACGAGGCGGTCGCCGTCGACCTCAAAGGCAATGCGTTCCACGGTCATGCGCGCTGAACCTGTGTGGGCTGGGCCGCGCGCTTCGCTGATCTGACTGCTCCGCGCTGGCGTTTGGCTGTGCACGGGCCCGTTCGGTCTCGTCAAGCGGCTCGTGGGGACACCGGACCGGATCGCTCTGCCGGACGTTTGATCCGCCCGGCCGGCGCCGCTGTGGATCGCGGCCGGATCCTGACGCCTTGCGGATCTGACATCTGCGCACCCGCCGCCCGTATGACGTCGCGCCGGTCCGCGTCCCGGCGCCTGCACCCGGCGCCTGCACCCGGCGGCAAGGACCCGCAGCATGGGCGCCATCCGACGCAACGGCGCCAATCGCGCCGGGCGCGGCGCCACGCTACGGCAGGGGTGCGGCTCGCAGACTGACGCTGCGGTATTGATCCAGCCCGGATCGCCGCGCCCGCCACTCGGGCGCTCACCGATGCCAGCCCGCCGACGGTGGTGCACTACGCCGGCGTCTGCCTGCCTGCGCAAGGCGGCTGCGCGGATCCATCAGCTGAGCAGCCCTGGCCCGTCTGCCGGGGCGCCCTTCCCTGCCCTGCCCGACGGCTGGCGTGACCCCAACGCGGCACAGCCTCAGCGCGCGCAGGTTGGGCCGATCGCCGGATTGGCCAGCCCACCACCTGCATCCAGGCGGCGCACCGGCGAGCGCGTGCGCGCGTCAGGCCTGCAGTCTTCACCCCCGGCGTGTGGGTCAGATCACGCCAGATCAAAGGTCACGCCTGCTTTCAGAAGATTAGACGGCGCCAGCCCGAACATTGATTTGAAAGCGGCGCTGAAGTGAGCAGAGGACGCGAAACCTGCCGTGTGCGCCGCTTCAGTCAGGTTTTGTCCCTCAGAAAGGCTGCGCGCCGCACAGGCCATACGCCGCCACAGCCGATAGCGGCGAAACGGCAGGCCGGCGGCCCGCCGGATCAGGGCGCGCGAGCGGGACGGGGACAGCGCCAGCGAGGCGGCGACGTCCTCGAAGCGGGCGAAGGCGTCGGGGCCGTGATCGAGCGCACGGAATACTGCGGCGATGCGCGGATCCGGCGCCGGACGCTGCGGCAGGCCCAGCGCCACACACATGAACCCGAGGCTCCACTCCACCATCGGCGCACGGACAAAAGCCGTGCGGGCAGCATCGAGATCTGCCCGGCGCACGCCCGCGTGGTCGTCGCCGAGTGCGTCAAGGTAGATGAACGCCATGGGTCCCCGCGCCCGCAGGTGATGCAGACGCCCCGGCGGGATCAGCGCCGTATGTCGGGTTTCATATGTCGCGGACGCCGCGCCTGCGCCTGGAAAGGCAAGCTCGAAAGGGGCGTCGCCGGAGACCACGACGACAGCCACCGCAGTGCGGTGAGGCGCCAGATCGAGCCCCGGACCGACATAGGCGGCCCGCGCGCCGCTCAGCGAGATCCGGGCAGGCGATTGCTGAAAGCCTGCGTCGGGCGGCACTGCCAATCTCTTGGCATGATCAGCTTCACACTCCATGACGCCCCGCTCCTTCTTGCGCTCGCGCTGGC
Source organism: Hyphomonadaceae bacterium (assembly GCA_040381075.1). Classification (GTDB taxonomy): domain Bacteria; phylum Pseudomonadota; class Alphaproteobacteria; order Caulobacterales; family Aquidulcibacteraceae; genus JBEIHX01. The sequence continues at coordinate 14,956 of JBEIHX010000045.1, read as the reverse complement.
TCTGACGATGGGGCTTGGCGCAATCGCCCGGCCGGTTCTGGTCACGCGTCAATTCGGCATTTTCGACCTGACGGTCGCGGGACGCAATGAAGTCCGCTCCGTCTACGGCGGCTTCGGCCTGGCGATGGCGGCCATGCTGGCGGCGGCTCTCTGGCGGCCAGAGCTACGCGTCGGCGTGTGCCTGACCGTGGCGGCGGCGCTCGCGGGCATGGCGGGAGGGCGGGTGCTGTCCACGGTGATCGACCGCCGCATCGACCGCTGGCCTGCCGTCTATATGTGTCTCGAGGCCGTGGTGGCGGCCTTGCTGGCCCTGACCGCCTGAGCCAGTGCGCTGTCGACCGAGCCCCAGCGACAGCTCTTCCAGACATTGGTCCTTTCCACCAATGGCCTTGACGCCAGAGCCATCACACCGCAGCCCTCGCGCCAGGGCCGTCACGCTGGCGCGTGTCGCTTACGGGTGCGCGCCGCCGGGGCGCCACGCCGAGAAAAGCACGAATGCGAGCGCCAGGAGTGCGGCTGCGTCGGCAACAGCGATTGTCCGCAACGCGCCCGGCGGCGCGCCGGCCTGCACATAGAGGACCAGGAAACCGACCACGCTGATCGCAACCACCACGCTCAGCGCGCGCCGGGCAGGCTGATCGAACATGGCGAAGAGGCAGGCAGCCACCACCGCACAGAAGAGAACCCCGCGATGGGCAAGCAGGATGGCGAGGTCGCCCTGCGGGCTGAGCCCATAGAGCCGCTCCGTCAGCGACGGGACGAAGGCCGTCGCGGCCGGCCCCAGATGCACGAGCGCCAAGAGTCCCCAGGCCAGTCTGGTTGCAGTCTCCAATTCCGCCTCCTGTACAGCCAATGATGACTTGCCTGCATTTCGCGCCCGGCGCTTTCACGAAACGATCGCCCGAGCGCGTCCACATGGCGCCCCATCGCCAGACCGCGAAAGGCTTCAGGGATCGGCGTCACCCGGGCGGGCGCTTCGGGCGACATGTGGCGCCGGGCGACCGCCGCGGCATCGTGGGGCGCACGCGTCGACCCGCCCTGCGGGCTGCTGTGTCCCTGTGTCGCGCAGTGTGCTGTCTGACATGCGTCGCGCCCTGGCGGACACGCGCGCGCTTCGCCGACAGGTGGAACACCTCCACGCCTGCGGGCCTCATCTGGACGCCATGCCTACCTACCCAAGGCCCACTGGTTTCGGACCGGACGCCGGTACCGGGCGACGGATTGTGCCTGCCATGTCGTTCCAACTGCGAATGTCTGCGTATGGAAGCGTACATGACCCTGAAAAGGCTGCCGTTTGCGGCGTTGTTGTTCCTCCTGACGCTCGGAGCATCGGCGGCTGCGCCTGAACCGACCTTGGCGGGAAGTGTCGACGCAGCCTGGTACAGTGACGCAGAGAGCTATGTTCGCAGCCAGCACGCCTACGCGGTGTTGAGCCTGAGGCGCAGCGGCGCGGAGGACCTGACGCCGGACGCACAGCGCGCTCTGCTCGCCATGCTCGCCGTCCGATATGTGTCCACCAGGATGAGCCCGTTGCGCTTTGGCGCGCTGGCAGAGATCGATGGCAGGCCGCCATCAAGCACCGGTGAGGCGATCGCCGAGGGCGCGGCATATGCGGCAACCATGTCGAGGCTGCATTGCGGCTGTTGCGTGCGCTTGGGTTCACGGCGCGCAGTGTCCAGTATTACCGGGCCGGGCCGGTCGGGAATGAAAGCCATATTGTCGTCGAGGTGCTGATCGGCGGCGCCTGGCGCATGCTCGATGTGACCTGGAGGACCTGGTTTCAGCGCAGTCCGGATGCAATGTTTGATCTCGCATCGGCTGCGGAGGCCGAGGGGGGCTTGCGCAGGGAACTCACGGTGCGCCAGGACAGCAGCGGGGTGTCGGCGATTATCGCGGCCGCCGCGCACACTGACGTTCTCGCCTATCTCGACCAATGGCCGGGCAAAGTAGTCCTGCGGGGACAGGGCGGACGGGTCGACCTGCCGCTCGAGCCGGATGGGTCGGGATGGGTCCCGCGCGACGTGCGGAATTTCCTTGGACGCACGCTGGATCATGGGAAGCTTGCTGAAGGGGCGGTTGTGTTGAGACTGCAGCGGGGCGTGCGCGCGCATGGGCTGCGCATCGCCGGACCTGTTCAGGCATGCCGCTCCGGTCGGCTTGTCGCCCGCACGCACACGAACAGGTTTCTGGGCGCGGTCAGTCTGGATGACATTGGGAGCGGCCTGCGATTTCGGCGTCCCCTGAAACCCCGGGAGGCTCTCCTCCTCTCGGTCGAGGGCCCGCCGGATGAGCCCTGCTATGTCGTCTTTCAACGAGTCTCCCCGATGCCGAGACAACAACGCCTGGTCGCCGGCGCTCACGGGAGCCGCTGAGCATCCCCACCCGCGCGCCGCCACGGCTGCGAACCGCTCGGCAGCGCCGCACGCTCGAGCCTCCGGCGGTCAAGAGTGCGCATGGGCGTGCGCTGGGGCTTGGCTCGGCCTGACGCAGTCATCCGTGCGCACCACGGCCTCCTTGCGCACCACGGCGGCGACCCGGAGTGGAGTCGTTGTGTCGGCGGCTGCAGTCTTCCCGGGGCGAGACACCATCGCCGGCGTCTGTGCTATCCGCGCCTGTTCTCGCATGGCCCGGATCCTGGCATGACCCGGATCCTGGCATGTCCCGGATCCTGGCGTGTCCCGGATCCTCTCATGGACCGGACGTCGGGTCGTTCCCCGCCCGGGAACGATCAGGATAGATCCGGTCCCGGCGGACAGACGGACAGGAACCCGATGGTGCCCCAGGCCGGACTCGAACCAGCACGCCGTCGCCGGCAACAGATTTTGAGTCTGCCGCGTCTACCGATTTCGCCACTGGGGCGGCGAGGCGGCGACCATAGTCGGCGGCGTCGCCGCCTGCAACCGCGGCGCAACCAAGCGGTCCGGAAAGAGGCGGACACCAAACATGCCGCCCATCATCAGGGGCATCCGACAGACCGGGTGCGTGTCATGGTCGACGCCGCGCCCGCCATCGACCCTGTGCGCTCGCAACCTCGCCTTTACCAAAGCGGTGTTACAGGTCAATCTGGGGATGGATGAAGGGTCAATGGCCATGGCGCGCATACTGCTCGCGGAAGATGATGACTCGCTGCGCGGCTTCCTGACAGGCGCGCTGAAGCGCGCAGGCCACGACGTCGACGACTTCGGCGATGGTGAAGAAGCGCTTGAGGCGCTGGAAGGCCGGGCGTATGACCTGCTCCTCACCGATATCGTCATGCCGGGCATGGATGGAATCGAGCTTGCGCGCCGGGCTGCGGAAATCGACCCGATCATGAAAATTGTGTTCATCACGGGCTTCGCCGCCGTGGCCCTCGGGCAGGGCTCACCCGCGCCCCGGGAGGCGCGGGTCCTCTCCAAGCCATTTCACCTGCGCGACCTCGTGGCCGAGGTTGAGCGCGTGATCGCCGCCTGAGGCGGCGCGCCGCATCGCGCTTACTCAGCCGGCCGGGGTCGTGCGGTCGGCGCTGAGCTCATTGATCTGCCCGAACAGGCTGCCTGCCGCCATCAGGTCGCGGACCTTTTCCGGAGTGAACGCGGCCTGTCTGTCGAGTTCAGCCAGTTCCTCGGGCACATACCAGTGCAGCCTGTCTTCCTGATAGGCCCGCCAGACCACCTTGGCGACCTCGATTGGCGCTATCGCGCGAAACATCCCCGTTGGGGGAGCGCTGGCGGCCACGCCCGGCGGCAACAGGGGCGTATCGATCAATCCGGGCAATACGTCGGCCACCCGCACGCCGAAGGCCCTGTATTCGACCGCCAGCGCCTCGGTGAGCCCCTTCACGGCATGCTTGGTGGCGGAATAGACCGCGATGCCGGGCATGCCATAGGTGGCCGAGGAGGAGGACGTCGTGAAGCACAGGGAGTTGGGCGTCGCCTTCAGCAGCGGTGTGGCCAGCTGAATGCCGTTCATGACGCCGATCAGGTTGACCTGGATCACCGCCAGCACGTCCTCGAATGGCTGCTGATCAAACGGTCCGCCCCTGCCGATGCCGGCATTATTGAACAGGAGATCCAGCCGTCCGGCGGTGGCGGCGGCGAAGCGGTTCAGAACCGCGCCATAGGCCGGGCGATCGGCGACATCGAGGGCGGCTCCCCAGAAACTGGCCGGGCCGATGTCCTCCGCGATGCGCGCAAGGCCAGCTTCATTGACGTCCACGCCGCCGACGAACCAGCCCTCACGGGCGAACAGCAGTGCGGTTTCCCGCCCCATGCCAGAGGCCGCACCGGTGATGAAGATAGATTTGCGACCATCGGCCTGGGCCATGTCCGTCTCCACATGCTGGCCGGAGCAGCATGACCAGAAACGCCAAAGCCGCGCTAGCCGGCGAAGGAAAACTTCTTGACTTCCAGGACGGCAAGGCCGGCGTCGTCGGTCGGCATTTCGATGCGCAGCGGCGCGAGCACCCCTTTGTCCGTCCGGGCGAACAGGAAGTGCATGTCGGCTGGCTCCTGCGGATCAGGAAACCCGGCGATCGGGACGAAGCGCACGGCGCAGCGCAGGGCCGGGCCACGATAGGCGCGCAATCGCACCCGCTCCTCGCCGTCCGAGCGCATGACGAAATCGAAGCGGGCGCGCCCATCCATGAACACGCGCTTCACACCCTGACAGGGCGTGTCGGCGTCCAGCAGCATCGCCGCCAGGGCTGAAACCTGGTCCATGGCCCCGAGCTTTTGCAGCCGCGTGGCCGGTGGATCGCCCATCCCCATGGCGGGAATGGACGTGGTGACGACGTCGTCGGGGCCGAACCGCACCCGTACGACCCGGCCGCGCTTTCCGCCGGAATGCTCGTAGGACAGCGGTTCAAGCCCCCGCGGCGTGATCGTTCCACGGGCGGTGTAGACATAGTCCTGGCTTGAGCCGACCAGCGCGCGCACGAGGCCGGTGGCGCGTCGGGTCGCACTTGCCTCATAGCGCGCGCCGGCGAACCTGGCCGTGAAGGCGAATTCGCCGGCCTCAACCCCCTTTGCAGAGACCGTATACACCCCGGAAAACACCAACGGCGCCGACGCGCCCGCCCCGCTGGAGTTCGCACTCGCCGGGCCGCAGGACAAGGCCAGGACCAGAACAGCCCCGAAGATCCCCGCGCTGTGCTTCGCCATGTAGCGCCTCCTGACACTGCGCTCCCGCCGGACCGGCCAGACGCGCACCTGCCTTTCCTTGGCCGAATGACATAACGTCATGGCCCAGGGAAGCTGAATATCCTTGGATTGGGGAGGGAAAGCGGCGATGAGGGCGCGCCTTGGCGTGACCGGCGTCGGCGTGCGAAGGCCTTCGGCAGGACGGGATGGGCTATGGCGGGACTGACAGCGGACGAATTGGGCGCGCGGGGCTTTGCAGCGTTGCAGCGCGGTGACGCGCCAGGCGCGCGGGCGGCCTTCCAGGCGATTGTTGACGCTGACGCAGCCGATGGCGCAGCCCATCTGGGTCTCGCGCTGGCGGCGCGGATGCAGGGCGAGGACGCAGTGGTTCTGGCGGCCCTGGACGATGCGCTGCGGTTCGAGCCAGACAATGTGCGCGCACTCCTGATGAAGGCTGACATCCTGGCCGAGCGTGGGGATGTGCGCGCCGCGGTCGCCCACTACGCCCGCATCCTGGCTCTGGTTCCGGACGTGGCGGGCCTGCCGAGCGAGGCGGCGCGGGAGATCGCCCGGGCGCACCGCGCCCATGGCGAACTCAACCAGCAGATTTTTTCCCGCCTTGAAGCCCATCTGCAGCGTGAGGGTTATCAGGCGGGCGATGGGCCGCCACGCTTCCGCGAGGCCCTCGACATCCTGTCCGGTCGCAAGGCGCGCTTCGAACAGGAGCCGCGCCAGTTCTTCTATCCGCAGCTGCCGACGATAGGGTTTTATCCGCGTGCCGATTTTCCATGGCTTGACCGCATCGAGGCCGCGACGGACGCCATTGAGGGTGAGCTCCAGGCGCTGCTTGCTGACCCGGCGGCCTTTGCGCCCTACGTCGAAGCGGAGGAAAACCGCCCGAACGACAGCCGCAGCAGGCTTCTCAACAACCCGGAATGGACCGCCTGCTATCTGTGGAACCGGGGCGGGCCGATCGCCGCCAATGCCGCGCGGTGCCCGGTCACGCTGCAGGCGCTGGCGCAGGCCCCCCTGGAGCGCGTGACGGGGCGCGCGCCGTTTATCCTGTTCTCGAAACTGACCCCGGGCGCATGGATCGAACCGCACACGGGCTTTCTCAACACGCGCCTCGTCGTGCACCTGCCGGTGATTGCGCCCGAGGGATGCTGGCTGCGCGTCGGCGCGGAGCGGCGGGCGTGGCGACGCGGTGAAGCCTGGGTGTTCAACGACACCATCACTCACGAAGCGCGCAACACCGGGCGCGAAACGCGGGTCGTCCTGATCTTCAACATCTGGCGCCCGGAGCTGTCCACGGCCGAGAGGGAGCTGATCGCAAGCCTCCTGGCGGGCATCGACACGCTTTAAGACAGGCCCGGCCGGGCGCACCTCAGGCGGTGCGGCCTTCCAGGCGGGCTGCGGCCTTTTCCGGACCAATCAGCGCGAACAGCGGGCCCATTTCCGGGCCATGGTCCTGTCCGGTCAGGGCCTGGCGAAGCGGCAGGAACAAAGCCTTGCCCTTCGCGCCGGTCGCTCCTTTCACGGCTTCGACGAAACCTTTCCAGGTCGCGTCGTCGTATGGGCCTTGCGGCAGCACGCCGCGCGCAGCGGCGAGAAAATCCGGGTCCGGCACAACCGGCGCAATCGGCCCCTCGACGACGCCAGCCCACAGCCTTGCGTCATCAAGGCGCGCAATGTTGGGGCGCACGGCGTTCCAGAACGCCTCCCCGAGATCCGCATCGATGGCCCTCAGACGGGCCTGCACAGCCGTGTACGGCGTCATGTGGAGCAGTTGCGCGTTGACTCGTTTCAGTTCTTCAAGGTCAAAGCGCGCCGGCGCACGTCCAATCCGTGCAAAATCGAACTCTGCAGCCAACTGATCGAAGCTGAGCCGCGCCTCGACGGGGTCGGAGGTTCCAAGCTTGGCGAGGTGGGAGAGCACCGCCATCGGCTCTATCCCCTCCTGTGCAAGTTCGCCCACGGCGAGGGAGCCGATCCGCTTTGACAGGGCTTCCCCATCCGCGCCCACCAGAAGCGGGAAGTGTCCGAAACCGGGAACCTGCGCGCCAAGGGCCTGGAAGATCTCCACCTGGACGCCGGTGTTCGTGACGTGATCTTCGCCTCGGATGATATGGGTGATCGCCATGTCAACGTCGTCGGCCACGCTCGGCAGGGTGTACAGGAACGCGCCGTCGGCGCGGATCAGCACCGGATCGGACAGCGAGGCGGTGTCGATCGACACCGGACCGCGCACCAGGTCAGACCACTCGACCCGCCCCCCGGAGAGTTTGAAGCGCCAATGCGGGGCCCGCCCCTCTGCTTCAAGCTTGGAGCGCTCGGCTGCGGTCAGTTTCAGAGCAGCGCGGTCATAGATCGGCGGCTTGCCGCGTGACAGCGCAATGCGCCGGCGGCGGTCGAGTTCGTCCTCGGTTTCGAAGCATGGGTAGAGGAGCCCCTTGGCCTTGAGGGTCTCGGCCGCGGTCTCATAGGCGGGGAACCGGTGCGACTGGTTGAAACGTTCATCCCACGCCAGGCCAAGCCAGGTGAGATCCTGTTCGATCCGGGCCTCGAACTCCTTGGTCGAGCGCGCCAGATCCGTGTCATCGATTCGCAGAACAACGCTGCCGCCCTGCCCGCGGGCGAACAGCCAGTTCATCAGCGCGGTGCGGATGTTGCCGACATGAAGCCGGCCGGTTGGGCTGGGCGCGAAACGGACTTTGACGGACATCGGCGGTTCGACCTGACTGCGAGAGAGAGCAACTGCGTGAGAGAGCACCTGCGCCAAGCCGACCTGGCTTGGCCTTCCGCCCTCTAGCAGGCCCGCGCCGCCAGCGCACCTGGGTGCGCGCAGGGACCGGGCCGCGCAGGGCGGATCCTCGCCATTGACTGCCTCCCGCACGGCGTGACGGCCACCCGACGGGTTTGCCTAAGCCGGTTCACAGGCCCCTGGGGGCGCGCCTTGGCGCGGCCCTGTCCGCATGTCAGGCGCGAATCGCCGCCGGACCCGCGCACCGAGCGTTGGCCCCTTGCAATTGAGAGTGACTTGCATATTGTTCCCGCAAAATTGCGAATGCCTCGCAACTGCACAGAACACGGCGTCAGCGCCGCCCGGGGCGGCCGACAGGGGCGAAGATGAGCGTACAGTCCTTCTGGCGTGCGGCGGGCGCGTTCGCCTGTCTGCTCGTCATTGCGCCGGCGCGCGCCCACGAAAGCGGGGCGGAGGCCGACGCCGCACCGGCAGACGACAGCGCGATCCTGGTCGTCGGCGTTGCGCCAACCGAGGAGCCGCCGGCGGTGGATGGGGCCGTCATCCTTGCCGGCAAGCGCGCCAGCGTGACGGATTTGAGCCAGACGCCTGCCATCGAGGGGCCAGGCGCGCGTCAGGCCTTCTCAGAGATGCCAGGACTGCTGATCAGCGAGGTGTCAAACGGGGCCTGGCAGTCGATCAGTTTTCGCGGTCTTGGCGAGCCCCACGAGAGCTGGAACACGCTGATCCTCCAGGATGGCTTGCCGGTAAGCCCGGATCTTTACTCCTACCCGGCCGCCTATTACGCGCCCCCACTCGACACCATCGCCAGAGTTGAGTTTCTGCGCGGCGGCGCCGGTCTGATCTACGGACCTCTGCCCGGCGGCGTCATCAACTACGTGTCGCAGGCGCCGTCCAGCGGGCAGCCATTCCCAACGCGCCTGAAACTTACGGCGGGCGCCGACGGCCAGCGCGCGCTGCTGGCCCAGGCTGGACTGAGCGCCGGCGCCTGGACAGCCTGGGGCCATGCCCGGGCGGCCAGAGGCGACGGTCCGCGGCGCAGGAATTCAGACCATCGCCAGGACTCGGCGTCGCTGCGGGTGACATTCGCGCCGGCGACGGAGGGATCGCGTGCGCTGACCTTCAAGGCGGGTCTCGACATGTTCGACGCGGGATACGGCGAGCCGGGCGGCCTATCCCGCGCCCTGCTTGAAACAGACCGGCGGGCGAGCACGACCCCGTTTGACCGCCTGGAAATTTCCCGCACGGCCGGGTTCGCCGAGGTGAACCTCACCTCTGGCGACTGGGTGATCGAGGCCAGGTCGTTCGCGAGCCTGTACGAGCGCGCCTCATTTCGCCAGGCAGGCGGCGCCTTCGGGCAGATAACGCCCACGGCGAACGTTGCACTGCGTCAAATCCAGGAATTTGACGGCTATGGCGTTGATGTGCGCGTCCGTCGGGATGTATCCGTTGGCGGATTTGCTCATGTGTGGACCGTCGGCGCCCTTGCATATCGGTCTGATGCTCCGGTCAGGGTCGACAAGGGCAATGGTCCACAGGATGTTGAGGGCCTGGCTGGCGCGCTGACGCGCGCGCAGCGCCATGGCGTGACACGCGCCATTTTTTCAGAAGTGCTGCTGAACTTTGGCCGTCTGCGGATTTCACCGGGACTGCGGGTTGAGCAGCTGGACCAGAGCGTGCAGGAAAGCCTCGACCTTGCTGTCGGTTCGCTTGTCGGCGGCCCGCCCGGCGCTCCGAACGGCCCGCTCGGCGCGCGTGCACAGACGCAGGATGTCAGGCTGTGGGGACTTGGCGCGACCTATGACTTTGGCGACAATGTCCAGCTTCTGGTCAACGCCTCGCGCGGCTTCAAACCCAAGCTTTTCAATGATGGCGTGACGTTCGCGTCCGGCGTGGATGCGGCGGGCGTCTTTCAGTCCAGCTATGCGCAGTCCTACGAGGCGGGTCTGCGCTGGGCGCCCGCGCCATGGGCGCGCTTTGAGACGGCGGCTTTCTTCACCGGCCTGGAGGACCAGGTGGGGATGCTCGCCGGGCCGCTGCCTGCGAGCGCCGGCTTTGGCGCAATCGGGCCAGGCGGGGCGCGCCGGCAGAATGTCGGCGGCATGGAGAACCGGGGCGTTGATCTCGCGCTGGCCGTTGATCTGATCAGACCCGAGGGCAGAACCTTCAGCAGATCCGGCGCAACGCTGACCGTCAACGCAAACCTGCAACTCCTCGATGCACACTTCACGCAGGGACCGGCGAGGGGCTTCACCCCGCAATACGCGCCGCAGGCGCTGATGCGCGCCAATCTCGCTTACCGTGACGCAACCGGACGAAAGGTCGCCGTTTTCATCACGTCCGTCAGTGCACAGAACGGATCGGACAATGGTCGACCGGAGTTCGCGATTGCGCCTTATGTGGTGGCCGACGCCACAGTTGAGTGGCCCCTCAGCGCCTCGGTCACGCTCGCTGCCGGAGTGAACAATATCTTCGACCGAACCTATATCGGACGCGTTCGCCCGGGCGGCGGAGGCGGGGTCGATCCTGGCGCGCCGCGCAATGGCTATGTGAGCCTCTCCGTGCGCCGCTGACCGCGCGGACCCGGCGGCAGCGGCAGGTCGCGCGGACAGCCTCAAGCCAGCCTGCAGGCTGCAGGCGCTTCAGAGATCGAGATCCGGATCAGGGCGCAGGTCACGGCCCGAATCAAGGTGCGCGGCGCAACCGCGCGATCAGGCTCGACGTGTCATGACGCCCGCCGCCCATCGCCTGCACTTCGGCGTAGAACTGGTCGACGAGGGCGGCCAGCGGCAGTCGTGCGCCGTTGGCGCGCGCTTCGTCGAGCACAAGCCCCAGGTCCTTGCGCATCCAATCGACGGCAAAGCCGAAGTCGAAGCGCGACTCCTGCATCGTGCGCCACCGATTGTCCATCTGCCAGGATTGCGCCGCACCCTTGGAGATCGCAGCGATGACCGTCTCCACATCGAGACCGGCCTGTTGGGCAAAGTGCAACCCCTCTGAGAGACCCTGCACGACGCCGGCGATGCAGATCTGGTTGACCATCTTGGTCAATTGTCCAGAACCGGACGGACCGACATGAACAATGTTGGTCGCGAAGGCGCCCATCACCGGTTGGGCGCGCACAAAGGCCGCCTCTGCCCCACCCGCCATGACGGTCAGGCGCCCATTCTCCGCGCCTGCCTGTCCGCCGGAAACCGGCGCATCGATGAAATGCTTGGAGAGGCGTTGGGCGTCATGGGCAAGCCTGCGCGCGATCGCGGCCGAGGCCGTGGTGTGGTCGACGAACACCGCGTCGCTGGGCATGGCGTCAAGCGCCGGATCTGCAACCGATGCAAGATCACTGTCGTTGCCGACGCATGCGAACACGAATTCCGCCTGCCTGACGGCTTCCTGGATGGTTGCGGCAGACTGCGCCCCATATCTCTCCACCCAGGCGAGCGCCCTGGCGGAGGTACGGTTCCAGACAGTCACGTCGTGTCCGGCCCGCGCCAGATGACCGGCCATCGGCCCGCCCATCACCCCAAGCCCGAGAAATGCGCAGCGCGCCATGGCCTTAGACCTCCCCCGCTGTCAGGGCGCGGGCGGCGCCGAACTGCCCGCGGTAGTAGGTAAGGCCATCGCCTTCCCCGGCATGGAAGCGATTGACCGCGCCGATGATCACCAGGTGGTCGCCCGCCTGGACCAATTGGGACGGCGTGCAGTCAAACCAGCTGACGGCGCCGGACAGAACCGGCGCGACGGCGCCGGCGCCTGCATCGACCCATTGGCAGGCCTGGGCGTCATCTCCGAAGGCGAACCGCTCGGCGAGATCGCGCTGAGACGCCGCCAGGACATTCACCGCGAAGTGGTCGGCGCCTGCAAAAATCGCATAGCGCTCAGACCGGTTGTCCAGACACCACAGGATCAGCGGAGGATCCAGGGATACCGAGGTGAAGGAGTTTACCGTCAGACCGAAGGTCTTGCCGCCCGCGACGCGGGCGGTGACCACAGTCACCCCGGTCGCGAAACGGCCGAAAGCCTGGCGCAAGGCTCGTTTTTCTGGACTGGACACGTCTGCTCCACTGTCTGGCGCGGTTCCTGGAGCGGGCTTGACGACCCGAAACGCGCCCTTAACCGCCATCGGCGAGGATGATGACTGCTTCTAGGGGCGATACCTATGGCGGCGAAAGCCCCTGTCATCATCAAGAAGATCAAGAAAAGCGCGGGTCACGGCCATCATGGCGGGGCCTGGAAGGTCGCCTATGCCGACTTCGTCACGGCGATGATGGCGTTCTTTCTGCTGATGTGGCTGATCAACACCACCTCCCCGGAGCAAAGGCGCGGGATCGCCGACTATTTCGCCCCTGCGAGCGTTTCACAGTCGACCTCCGGGTCAGGCGGCATTCTCGCCGGCACGGCCATGGAGAAGAACGGTGCGCGGATGGCGGGGGCGACCTCTGTGATCGAGCGCCTGAACCCTGATTCCTCAAGCCAGGGCGCGACGCAGGAAGATACGGCTGAGGGCGACCAAACGGACGTCAGCGAGCAGGCCCTCGATAAGGCGCGTGCGATCCGCGAAGAGGCGGAATTCCAGCGCGCCGAGATGAGCCTGCGCCAGGCGATGCAGGACATCCCCGAGCTCGCGGAACTTTCCAAGCACGTCCTGATCGACATGACGCCCGAGGGCATGCGCATTCAGCTGATCGATCAGGAGGGGCGCTCCATGTTTGCGCCGAGCGCGGATGAACCGCTGGACCGGGCGCGCGTGCTGCTGCGCGCAGTGTCCAAGGCGATCGCGCCGTTGCCCAACCGCCTGTCGATATCCGGCTATACCGACGGCGGCAAACCCCCGCAGCCTGGGTACACAAACTGGGATCTTTCCAGCGATCGCGCAAATGCGGCGCGTCGGGTGCTCATGGACTCCGGCACCCCCCCGCAGCGGATCTTTCAGGTGTCCGGCAAAGCCGATTCCGAGCCGTTGTTCCTTGATGACCCGTATTCGCCGGGCAATCGGCGGATCGCGATCGTGCTTCTGCGCGAAGCGCCGGTTCTGCCGTCACGCCATGAGCTCTCGCCGACGCGCTGACCGGGCGCCTGTCTGGGCGCCTGTCTGGGCGCCTGTCTGGGCGCCTGTCCGGCGGGCCGCCCACCGCAGGGATGCGCCCGCGGGCTGATCGCCCGGTCAGGCGCCTTCAGCCATGAGTTCGCGCCCGATCAACCAGCGGCGGATTTCGCTGGTTCCAGCGCCGATCTCGTAGAGCTTCGCGTCGCGCAACAGGCGCCCCGTGGCTGTGTCAGTGATGTAACCTGTCCCGCCAAGACACTGGATTGCCTCAAGCGCCATCCAGGTCGCCTTTTCCGCAGCATACAGAATGGCTCCAGCGGCGTCCTTGCGCGTGGTGCGCCCGGCGTCGCAGGCCTTGGCTACGGCATAGACGTAGGCGCGCGCGGTTGAGAGCGCGACATACATGTCGGCGAGTTTGCCCTGCATCAACTGAAAATCGCCGATCGGGCGGCCGAACTGCTTCCTGTCTCTCACGTAGGGAATGACGACATCCATGCAGGCCTGCATGATGCCGAGCGGACCTGCGGCGAGAACCGCGCGCTCGTAGTCGAGACCGCTCATCAGCACGCCGACGCCGCCGCCCACAGGACCGAGCACGTTTTCCTCGGGAACCTCACAATCCTCAAAGACCAGTTCGGCGGTGGGCGAACCGCGCATGCCGAGCTTGTCCAGGCGCTGACCGATGCGGAATCCCTTGAAGGTCTTCTCCACGAGGAAGGCCGTGATACCCCTGGGTCCGCCCCCCGGCTCTGTCTTCGCGTACACCACCAGCGTGTCGGCATAGGCGGCGTTCGTGATCCACATCTTGGCGCCGTTGAGAACGTAGCGGTCGCCAGCGCGCTCGGCGCGCAAGCTCATGGAAACAACATCGGATCCGGCGCCGGCCTCACTCATGGCCAGCGCACCCACATGCGCGCCGGAGATCAGCTTGGGCAGGTAGCGCGTCTTTTGCGCCGGCGTGGCCCATCGGCGGATCTGGTTGACGCACAGGTTGGAATGCGCCCCATAGCTGAGCCCGACGGAAGCCGAGGCGCGCGACACCTCCTCCATCGCCACCACGTGTTCGAGATAGCCAAGGCCGGCGCCGCCCCATTCCTCTTCGACGGTGACGCCATGCAGGCCCAGCGCGCCAAGCTCAGGCCACAGATCGAGCGGAAACGCGTCGTCGCGGTCGATCGCAGCCGCGCGCGGCGCGATCCGATCGGCGGCGAAGCGGGCGACAGTCTGGCGGATTGCATCAGCGCTCTCGCCGAGGTCGAAATCGAGCATGGCTGGATTGGACTGCATGATCGTGAAGCTACAGACGCGGCGCGCGCTTGCAACCCCGCTCAGCGCTTGGCGAGCCGTTCAGCGGCGATCGCAGCCCCAACCAGCGCCGCCAGGAAGCCGATCGCAGCGATCAGCACGTCGGCGCGAAGTGCGGCCGTCACCGCAGGCCGGTCATCGGCCGAGAGGCGGTACAGCCCGAAGGCCAGGGCCGAGACGCCGGCGACGGTAACGGCAAGCGGACCGAGGATTCCCTGGCGCGCCGGCCCAACGGCCGCGCTGGCCAAGGCCTCGCCAGACGTTGCGTGCTGCACGGGGACGCCGGGCGGGATTGGCGCCCCGACCGGCGCACCGACGTTCTCCGCCGGGGCTTCAAGCAGCGGCGGCTCAGACCAGGTCAGGTCAACGCCGGGCCGACAAGGTTCGGTCGCAGGGGGTTCGGGTGAAGGAGGACCGGGGACTTCCTCGCCTGGAGGGGTCGGCGTCAGCGCACCCGCTTCCCGCTGCGCCAGTACGGGCGCGGCAGGCCTGGTGACAGCCGGCCTCATACCGCCTGGATCGGGGACGGCGGGATCGGCGACGGCGGGATCAGGGACGGCAGGACCGGCGGAGGCAGGGTCCGTGAGCAGCGCCTCTGGCGCCGGGCGCCCGCGGTCCACCGACCCGCGATCCATTGGGGCAGATCCAGGGGGGGCAGATCCAGGGGGGGCAGATCCAGGGGGGGCAGATCCAGGGGGGGCAGATCCAGGGGGGGCAGATCCAGGGGGG
>JBEIHX010000044.1:0-24395 GCA_040381075.1 Hyphomonadaceae bacterium | reverse complement strand
GCAATTGGAGCCCCGTCGGCTCTGTCTGGCTCAACCCGGAGCGGCCCGAGACGGAGCGCAAAGGCCATGGGGCCGCCGCCGCGCTCGACAAGGAAGCAGGCGGCGGCGGCCCCATGGCCGGGCTGGCCGAACACGCAGCTTGAAAAGCACTGCACCGGACAACTTCGTTGACAAACACCGGGGGCCAGCCGGAAACCGCCGCTGGGTGCAGCGCCCCACTACGTGAAAACTGTCCCGCCGGGGCTTTCTGGATGGTCGCCATCCGCCTGCGCCGTCGCCGAATATTTGGTGAGGCACAGCGATGAAGGCGTCAAATTTGATCCGGAGGTATCGCCCGAGACAGTCGCCACCGCCACCGGACTTCCGATTGAGGACATCAGACTCGGCGCGCCCGACTTGATCGAGGCGGGCTTGGTCGAGGAAACGCGAGTTATGGGCGAGGACGACTTCTATCCGCTCGCAGCTTTGTTTGTGGAATTCGACAGACACTTCTTAGACTTCAACAGTCGCGAGGACGGCGCAGCGCTCGTGAACAGAGTGCTGAGCGAGAACCGCACATCGATCGCAAGTTCAGAACTGGCCAAGCAATTTCCGGACTGGCCAAAGCGGCGCCTCAACAGCGCTCTCAACTATTTGGAGGCCGCGCGCATCATCGACGCAGAACGTTTCCTCGACGGCGGCGGTTACACAATGTCGGAACTCAACGTCACCAATCGCACCCGGCGGTTTGCCCGCGACCAACGCTAGCAGGATCACAAAGGCCGCACTCATGGGAGATCACTCGGTCCAAGTATACGTAAACCCGCTGATCTACTTTGGCAGCGAGTTTCGTCCCGAAGGCCTGACCGAAGGCGATGCGTCCTATGCCTCCATGATGGGATTCATCTGCGCACCGGGAACGGACTCGCAGGTGCCGGCGCTGATTGCGCGCTACAATGAGATAAGTGTCGAGAAGAACCGGCTGCCGGCCGCGCCCAGCGAGCCGACTATATTGGATCGCTTAATCTGGCCCCTCCGTCATGCGAAAGGGAGCTACGTTGTCGGCAACTATCTGGGCGCAATCGCCCTGTGTGGCCTCGTCTCCGAGATGGCCGCGATCCTCACGTTCGATATGTACAACGAAGCGCAAGACCCGCCGCGCTATGACAGAACAGGCCAAGTCAAACTCTTCGGCAGCGCTTTCGAAAAATTAGGCCAGGAACGGCGCGTGGCGGTGCTTGAAAGCCTCAAGCTCGTGACGCCGGCCACTGCAGCCGCGTTCGACGGCATTCGGCAGCGCCGTCGCAAATACCTCCATCTATGGTCCGAGGGGCACAACAAAATTGCCGAAGACGCCGTCCAATGTTTTGACGCCGCAGTCACCGTCGTGGTCGCAACGCTGGGCATGAGCTTTTATGAAGGCAAGCTCCAACTCAAAGACGACGTCTTCACGTATTTGAACAAGCATGGCGTTGCGACACCTTGGATACCGCCGACGGAATTCCTGAATGCCACGGATCAATTGGATCCGCGCGATCCCGAGGACGAAATACTTTAGGCGACATCACACATGGACGCTCCTTTTGACCCAACCCTGGTGGACATCGAAACGCGCAATCTCCTTTTCGACACCGCGCCGGAACGCAGCGCCGAACTCGAGATCGTCTTGGAGAATATCGATTTCCGGCTGGCCGCCGATCGGCCAGCTTTTCATCTTGAAGCAACAGCCATCATGGGACGCGGGCTCGTCGTTTTCACGCCCCGCACGATGCGGCAAATCTGGCTCATAGGGTTCATGGCCTGGCAATGCATGCACGAGCAATCTGGCTTCATCGTCGGTTTCCTCATTCAAGGTCAGCCCTACGATCTTGCAGCGCCTGACGCTGGCGACGCTGGCGCCGAGGCAGCCGGTCGTATCGTTCGCCTCGGCGCTGCGCTGCGAACTCTTCGCGAAGCACAAGACGAGCGTGAGAGCGATTGGCCGAGCGACGTTCCAGTACCACCAATTCCTCCCGCCGAGCTCGATGAGGAGGACCAGGCCGCTTACGAACTCGCATGCTTCGCGCTGTCCTTCGTCATGCTTCATGAATCTTGGCACGCGCTCGCGCGCATCGCCGGACACGACTATGCCGGCCGTGAAGAAGAACTCGCCTGCGACAGCTACGCCGCGCATCTGCTTCTCGATCGCGTGGGCGACTATGCAAAATCCAAGGCCTACACGCCGGATCAGACAGAGTCGGTGAGCGCCAAGCGCGCCATTGGCGTGTTCTTGGGTCTCGTCCTGATGCTCGAAAGCACCGAGATCGGTCTGCGTGAGCCGACAGAAGATCACCCCGCTTGGACGGAGCGCATGCGCGCGATCCTCGCAATTATCGAAGGCACCACAGCCGACGAGAATGGGAATTTCTGGGTGTTCGCCACCAGCGTGATGCTGTCGCGGCTGCGACGCGACGACATCGAGGTGGGCATCGTGCCGTATGATAGCGCACGGCAACTATTCTATCTCGTTCTGGACAAATTCGAGCGCGGCTGAACTTCACGCACTTGCGTCGGCTTTCGTTCTTACGAGGACCGATGGCGGCCACACCAGGTTTAACGGGGGTTGGTCCAGGCGTTAGGCGAACGGGCCAAGATACGCCTCTCCCGCCTAGGCCATTGGCGCGACGCGGCAGGAAGATGATCCCACCCGCCCACCCTGGCGCACGTGCCGTGGCCGTCGCTTTGCAGTCGCGTTGCCCCACGCCGTGATGCTGGCGCAGCGACGCTCTTTCCTTGTGGTGCAGCGTTCCGGTTTGGGCGATCCCGGCGGCTTCGCCGCTGGGCCGGGCTCTTGTGAACCGAGCCCCTTAGGGTCTCGTCCCTTTGGGCGGCGATCCCTATCGCAAGACCCGCCCTCCCGCCCCTTTCAGAACAGGCGCCCCGGTTCGCGGGCGAGCCTCGAAGGCGCATCCGCTTGCGCGCGCCCGAGGCCGACACATGCTTGGAGACGTGCGGATAGGAACGCGAACCTGGCTTGGCATCGGTGCGGCGGCGATTGCGCTCTTGGCTGTCGCCTCCGTGAATGCGCGCGACTGGCTGCTCTACAATCAGACGCCCTCGGTGCCGACCGGGTGGTATGTGCGCAGCGCTGATGAGATCGCGCGGGGCGCTCTTGTCACGGTGCGTGCGCAGGACGTGGCGCCGGGCTACGCCGCGGCGCGCAACTTCACCGATGCGGGCGATCGCTTCATCAAACGCATCGCCGCGATAGATGGCGACAGCGTCTGCGTTGAGGGCGACGCCATTCGCATCAATGACCGCACCGTGGCGCACCGTGCGGCGATTGACAGCCAAGGTCGCGCACTGCCGCATTGGAGCGGGTGTCGTACCCTTTCCAGTGATGAAGTTTTCTTGATGGGCGATACGCCAGACAGTTTCGACAGCCGCTATTTTGGGCCGGTGTCCGCCGATGACATTGAAGGCGTTTGGCGTCCCGTTTTCTAGCAACCAACGCGGAAACAAACAAAACACGGTGGAAGGCTAGATAAAGGGAGAGTCGTTCTCTACGCCAAGTGGTTGAATGCCATGGCGCAAACGCACCGTGCGGAGCACAATCGCACAGTGCGCCGCACGGTGCGCGCACAGTGCTGGCGAACATCGCACCGATGACTTCCACGACGATCACCGCACCGGCCTTTCGATTCAGTAAACTGCTGCGTGACGCCATGCGCGGAGAGACCTTCTCTCCCGGCTCGCGCCTGCGCATTGCGCGGCCAATTGATGCGGAGAGCCTCACCGGCCGCCACGAAGGACGCGGCCGCAGCAGCGCCAGCGCAACGCCCGCGCTGTCGTCTCAATTGCAGCAACGCATCGGCTCCTCGCGCAAAGCCGCGAAGGGTTTGGGCAGAACCGGCAAGTTCAAATTCGACCCGCGCCAACGCGCGATCGCGAAGGTCCATTATTTCGGCCATGGTGGAGGCGGCGGTGCAGCGCTTGGCGCGCACGCCCGCTATGTGGCGCGCGACGCCGCCGCCAAGACGCCGTCACCGCCGCTGCCTGGCGACGAGGCGCCTGTGAACGGCGAGCGAGAAGTCGAAGCGCCGGCGAACGCGCATGCACGCTATCTCCAGCGCGGCGCCGAACGCTCCGTCTTCTACGATGCGCTGGACGATAGCGTCGACGGCGGCGCGCGTGCGGCCACCTGGGCTCGGGAGGACCGGCGTCACTTCCGGATCATCCTTTCCGCCGAGAACGGCGGCAGGCTTGGCGATCTCAAGAGCTACACCCGCGAAGTGATGCGGCGAGCGGAGTTCGCCCTCGGCACGCGGCTGACATGGATCGCGGTCGACCATTGGGACACGGACAACCCGCACACGCACATCATTCTGCGCGGCCGGCACGAGGATGGGCGCGATCTTGTCATCCCGCGCGAATATGTCAGCCACGGCTTCCGCTCGGCGGCGCAGGACATCGCCACCGAACGCCTTGGCCCACGCGGCCGGGACGACGCCCGTCTAGCGCTGGAGCGGGAAGCGCGTGCGCATCGTCCAAGCCGGCTCGACCGCATGATCGAGGGCCAGCTTGATGCACAAGGGCGGATTCGCCTCGCCCACCTCCAGGCGCCGGACCGGTCGCCGGAAGTGACGGATGCGCTGAAAGCGCGGGCGCAGGAACTCAAACGCCTTGGCCTTGCCGCCGAAATTGGTCGCAACATCTTTCAGTTCGAGCCGGAATGGCAGGGTCGCCTCAAGGCGATGGAGCTCCACCTCGATATCCGCAAGGGTCTGGTGCGCGCGCGCACACAGGACCTCTCGCGCAGCCTTTCCGACCCGGCGCGGCAAATGTCGAAAGCGCTTAAGCTGCCGCCTGGACTGGATCGCTAAGTCGCACATCGCGCTTGCGCCTTTGGCGCACTTGTGTTCGCATGTTCGCATCGAGGATCGGCGTCCGCGCAAGCAGGACGACCAGAGAATGCATCCGGGAACCAACCCGGTCGAACAGCAGCGCCTCATTCCCCTTCAGGAAATGGCGCCATGCACTTCAATCTTTTCGACCTATCTTCGCTCCAGATCTTCCCAACGATCCCGCAGCCCTTCGTTGTCGCGGCCGCAGCGATTTTTGCGCTTTGGGTGCTGGTCCGCTGGGGGGCGCCGCTCCTCCTCCTCTACGCGCTGACGCGCGTGTGCGTCGGCGAGTGGGGCCAAGCCATGATTGCGGTCGTGTTCGCCGTCTTGATTGAGCTCGGAAACGGCCTTGCATCCTGGCTCGAATGGAATGCCCACGGACGCGACGCCTGGCTCCGGCGACAACAGCGGGATCACGCGCGTCACTGACCGGCGTTTCCGGATCGTTTCCCACCATTTCCCGATGTTTCCCGTCATCTCCGGGCGAATCGCTCAGCGAAGGATGACGCTCATGGCCGATATGGGCCGAACCATGGAGAGAACACCATGACCGACGCTGCTGAAGAATTCGCGCCAGCTCGCAGACAGATGCCGACTTCGCCCACGCCGCTCCGGCAAGCGATCACGCGCCCGCAATTGCGCAAGATCGTGCCGCTGGGCGACACGACGATTTGGGAAATGGAGCAACGCAACGAATTCCCGCGCCGCTTCTTCCTGACGTCGCGCTGCGTCGCGTGGGATTTTCAGGAGGTGCAGGACTGGCTGGCTGCGCGCATGCACGCTGCCGAGGAAGGCCGCGTGAAGCGCGCGCCCACGCCGGATGTCGGCCGACGGCGCACGAGGCCGGTCAGACGTTAGGATCGTGGATCGCGAGGGTCGATGTCGGCGGGGTCAGAGTTGGCGTGTACTTCTCGCCCCGCGTCCAGGCATCGACCATATTCGCCCACTCCTGCAACATGTGCCGGCGATGCGGCTCATATTCGGCCTTGTTGTAGACGCCGCGCGAAGAGCGGTTGTCCTCGTGCGCCAGGCACTTCTCGATCCAGTCGCTGTTGAAGCCCGCCTCATTCAGAAGTGTTGAGCCGGTCCGCCGCAGATCGTGAACCGTGAACGGCGCGAGCGGAAGATTTTCCTGTTTTGCGAGTTCGGCGATCGCCGTGGTGACGCGATTGAACGTCGCCCGCGACATCGGCTCATTGGCCTCGTAGCGCGAAGGCAAGAGATAGCGTGAATTGCCGGCGCAGGTCTTGAGCGCGACCATGATGTCCAGCGACTGGCGCGACAGGTACACATTGTGCGGCTTCTTGCGCTTCATCCGCTGCTTGCTGATCGACCAGACCGCATTCTCGAAATCGACCTCGGCCCAGACGGCGTCCTGCAGCTCGCTCTTACGGACCATGGTGAGCAGGATCAGCTTCAGCCCTAGGCGGATCGTCGGCAACGTCGCGACCCGCTCAAGCAGGGCCAGCATGATCCGGATTTCGCCGGGCGACAGCGCCCGGTCGCGCACCTCGAACTGCGCGATCGACGCCGGACCCACCTCATCGGCGGGATTGGCGACCTTCTCGCCGTGCAGAATGGCGAAGCCGTAGATCTGCTTGACGATGTCGCGCACATGAATGGCGGTGGCCGGGGCGCCGCGATCCTTCACGCGCGCGCAGAGCACGCGAAGATCGTCCGGGCCGATCTCCGCTAAGAGGCGGTTCTTCCATTCGGGATGGATGTCGCGGTCATAGATCGCGCGGCGCATGGCACGCGTGCTCTCCGCCATGCGTGCTTGCTTGAAGTAGCGCAGCCCGACCTCGCCGAACCTGTCGGCATCGACGAGTTTGCGCTTTTCCTTTTGCTTCTTGATGGCCGGCGACTCGCCGTCGCTCAGAAGCTGGCGCGCCTCCGCGCACTTGGTTCTCGCCTCCGACAACGAGAGACCGCCAGCGTCAGGCGCGTACTTGCCAATGGTGAGCGTCTCGCGCCGGCCGTTGAAACGGTAGTCGTACCGGAACGTGATAAGGCCCGACGTGGCCACCAGCGCGTACATACCGTCACGGTCCCCGACCTTATAGATTTTCTCCTTTGGTTTCATCTTCTTGAGTGCAAGGTCGGTCAGCACGGGCGGCCCCTTCTGGCGCAATTTTCGAGTTCTCCCGCCCATTTTTACCGTCAGCAAAAACACCGTCAAGTTTTGCTTTTTGTCGTGTACTTTCCTATGTTTAGGCAACATATGCGCGATGCGCTTGAGTTTGGACGCCTGACGGTATGGGCAAATCTCAGGGTTCGCGCTCGAAGCGATACCGTCAAAAACACCGTCACGTGTTTCCGCTTGGAGCCGATCCTTGGCGGTCGGCACCGAGAGCTATTTTGTTGATTTTATGTGATTTATGAGCTGATCAGCGAATGTCGGCGAATGGCGCCGAACCCTCCTGAATCATTCCCACTCAATTGTTCCGGGGGGTTTGCTGGTCACGTCATAGACGACGCGATTGACCCCCTTGACCTCATTGATGATGCGGGTAGCCGTCCGGGCAAGAAACGCCATGTCAAAGGGAAAGAAATCTGCAGTCATTCCGTCCACCGACGTAACAGCCCGCAGGGCAAGCACGTGATCGTATGTCCTCTCATCTCCCATCACGCCGACAGTGCGCACCGGCAGAAGAACTGCGAAAGCCTGCCAGATGACATCGTAAAGCCCGGCTTTGCGGATCTCCTCAAGGTAAATTGCGTCTGCCTTCCTCAGAATATCAAGCTTTTCGCGGGTGATATCGCCCGGCACGCGTATTGCCAGACCCGGTCCTGGAAACGGGTGGCGGCCGACAAAAGCCTCTGGAAGACCCAGTTCACGGCCGAGAGCGCGCACCTCGTCCTTGAAGAGCTCGCGCAAAGGCTCGACGAGTTTCATGTTCATGCGCTCGGGAAGCCCCCCAACATTGTGGTGGCTCTTGATGGTCACAGATGGTCCGCCATCAAATGAAACGCTCTCGATGACGTCGGGATAGAGCGTGCCTTGAGCCAGGAACTCCGCCCCGCCAAGAGCCTTCGCCTCAGCTTCGAAGACGTCGATGAAGAGCTTGCCGATGGTCTTGCGCTTTGTTTCGGGGTCGCTGACCCCGGCAAGCGCGCCAAGGAAACGCTCCGATGCATCTACATGCACCAGCGGAATGTTGTAATGGCCGCGAAACAGGTTGACGACCTCATCAGCTTCGTTCTGGCGCATCAGGCCGTGGTCGACAAGAACGCAGGTCAGCTGGTCGCCAATCGCCTCGTGGATCAGCACGGCCGCCACCGCGGAATCAACCCCGCCGGATAATCCGCAGATCACGCGCCCTGTGCCAACCTGAGCGCGGATTTTTCCAACAGCTTCAGCGCGATAGGCGCCCATTGTCCAGTCCCCGGACAATCCGGCGATGCGATGGGTGAAGTTGTGCAGGATCAGGGCCCCGCGCGGCGTATGGGCCACTTCAGGATGGAACTGGACGCCGTAGAAGCGGCGCGCCTCATCAGCGATAGCGGCGAAGGGCGCATTCTGAGACACGGCGATCGCATGGAAGCCCGGCGGCAGCGCCGTGACGCGGTCGCCGTGGCTCATCCACACGGGTTCTTCGTCGCCGATTTCGCCCAGGCCTGCGAGCAGCGGGCTTTGCGCAACGACAGTGATGTCGGCGCGGCCGAATTCGCGGTGGTGGCCGGCCTCCACCAGGCCGCCGAGCTGAGCGGCCATGGTTTGCTCTCCGTAGCAGATCCCGAGCACCGGGACATCGGCTGAGAAGATCTCAGGCGCTGCACGCGGGCTTGCCAGGGCTGTCACGCTTGCAGGCCCTCCGGACAGGATCACGGCCTTCGGCCGGAACCGGTCCAGGAACGCGCCGTCGGCTCGGTTGTACGGGTGGATTTCGCAATAGACCCCGCTTTCGCGCAGCCGACGGGCGATCAGCTGGGTCACCTGGGAGCCGAAGTCGACGATCAGAACGCGGTCATGGTGGGCCTGGGTCATTGCGGCTTTATGCGGGATTCCGGCGGCGAAACAAGGCGGCCCCACTAGCGGCGGCAGACGTCGCCTGGACAGCCCTTACGACCGGGCGTCAAGACGGGCGACATAAAAGCCGTCCGTGCCGGTGCGGCGGGGGGACAGCTGAAGGCCGTACCGCGTGCCCCGCGCCGCCTTGAGCAGTCGCGCGGCGGTTCCCGGCGGCAATGCCGCCTCAGCGTTCTTCGCCGCGTCAGCCGGGCTCAGATGGCCGTGGCGGACGAGCGCCGCGGCGATCTGCGCATCGTTCTCCGAGGGCAGGAAAGAACAGGTGATGTAGACGATCCGGCCGCCTGGTTTGACGAGCCTGGCGGCGAGATCGAGAACGGCCGCCTGCTCACGATGGCGTATGTCAAGCGCGCCCGGCCGCAACCGCCACTTTGCATCCGGCCGGCGCCGCCAGACGCCGACCCCGGTGCAGGGCGCGTCGGCGACCACCAGGTCAATGCGGCCGGCAAGATCATCCAGTGCGCCCGGCCGGGGCTGGCGGACCTGCACGTTGCGCACGCCCGCCCGTTCCAGGCGCGCGCGCAGCGGCGCGAGCCTGCGCGCATCACTGTCATAGGCAAAGATTTGCCCCCGGTTTTCCATATCTGCGGCAAGGGCCAGGGTCTTGCCGCCGGCCCCGGCGCAGATATCTGCGACCTGCATCCCGGCGCGCGCGCCGGCCAGGGCGGCTGCAAGCTGGGACCCTTCGTCCTGGACCTCCACGAGGCCTTTCAGCCACGCTGGCTCGCTCTCCAGGTGAACGGTCCGCATGCCGGGCCCCGGCGGAGGGATCCGCAGACCGGATGGGGCGTAGGGACTGAAGCCGGCGCCGAGCGGCGCGAGGAGTTTCAATGCGGCGTCCCGATCGCATTTGAGCGCGTTGACCCGCAGGTCGCATGGCGGGCGCGCAGCCAGGGCAGCGCCCTCGTCTGCTGCATCGGGACCAAATATTGCGTCGATTTCGTCGGCAAGCCACTCGGGATAATCCCCGCGCACCCAGTCTGGCGCATCCGCAATCGACCACGCTTTCAGCTTCGCCTGTTCCGTGTCGCTCAGCGGGGCGGGAGCGTGGTCAGCACCGGTGAACAGCGCCTCGAGATCGTCGGCGGACAGGCCGTGCAGAAGATGAAGCGCGCCGAGCACCCAGGCGCGGGGCGCGTCTACGCCGAGCCCAAAGCTTGCGCTCGCACGGACCCGAAACGCGTCATAAACCAGCTGGGAGATCGCAACCCTGTCTTTCGAGCCGGCGAAGCGGTGGGACAGGCCCCAATCCTTGATCGCATCCGCGGCCGGCCGCTTGCGCGCTTCGATGTCGGCCAGAATTGCAATCGCCGCGTCTGCACGCGCCCCAGACCGCATGGGAGAAACCCCTCAAAACACTTGCCAAACCAGCTGTACCCCTGAACCACGGCGCCGGGCCAGCCGTCTACGGGGCGTCGAACTCCAGACAACGAACCGCACCTGGGCGGATCCGCCAATGCACACATGTCCGAAGCTGCCGTCTGCAGGAGTGCACGCGGATGACTGCTGGGACTGCCGGGGCAAGGGTCATCAGGATGCAGGAAGCCTCGCCGACGCCAGATCACGTGAGGACGTCATCCGCCAACCGGATAATTCGGCGCCTCCCGGGTTATCGCCACGTCATGCACATGGCTTTCGCGCAGGCCAGCGGAGGAGATCTTCACGAACCGGGCGTTGGCCTGCAGCGCAGCGATCGATTTGGACCCGGTGTACCCCATGGCGGCGCGCAAACCGCCAACCAGCTGATGCAGGATTGGGCCGACGGGGCCTTTGTAGGCGACCCGGCCTTCGATGCCTTCTGGAACGAGTTTCATCTGGTCGCTCACTTCCTTCTGGAAGTAGCGATCGGCTGAGCCACGCGCCATGGCCCCCAGCGATCCCATGCCACGATACGACTTGTAGGAGCGCCCCTGATAGAGGAACACTTCGCCAGGGGCTTCCTCGGTTCCCGCCAGCAGAGACCCTATCATCGCCGTGTCAGCGCCGGCTGCAATCGCCTTGGCGAGATCGCCGGAAAACTTGATCCCGCCGTCGGCGATCACCGGCACGCCGTCCTGCCGGCAGGCCTCGACCGCATCCAGAATGGCCGTCAACTGTGGCACGCCGACGCCTGCCACGATGCGCGTCGTGCAAATGGATCCAGGCCCGATGCCCACCTTCACCGCGTCAGCTCCGGCATCCACCAACGCCCTCGCACCTGCCGCAGTAGCAACATTGCCCGCTATTACCTGTGCGCGATTGGACAGCCGCTTGATCCGGGACACTGCATCCAGAACTGACTTCGAGTGTCCGTGGGCGGTATCTACGACGACCACATCGCAGCCGGCCTCCAGAAGCGCCTGTGTCCGTTCGAAGCCTGCGTCGCCGACGGTGGTCGCCGCGCCGACGCGCAGGCGACCCTGATCATCCTTGCACGCGAAGGGATGACTCTTCGCCTTTTCCATATCCTTCACGGTGATCAACCCGACACAGCGTCCCCTGTCATCGATGACGACAAGGCGCTCGATGCGATGCTTGTGCAGCAACCGACGCGCATCCTCCTGGGCGACGCCCTCGCGCACCGTAACCACATCCTTTGTCATGATGTCCGCCACGGGCTGATCGAGATTATCCGCAAACCGAACATCACGGTTGGTCACAATGCCGACAAGGCGGCCGGGCTCGCCATTGCGTCCCGCCTCGGTCACGGGGATCCCTGAGATCTGATACCGGTCCTTGATCGCCAGGACATCGCGCAGCGTCGCCGTTGGCGCAATCGTGACGGGGTTGATGACCATGCCGCTCTCGAAGCGCTTGACCGAGCGCACCTCTTCGGCCTGCTGCTCCACCGACAGGTTGCGGTGGATCACGCCGAGCCCGCCGGCCTGCGCCATCGCGATGGCCAGGCGCGCCTCCGTCACGGTGTCCATGGCGGACGAAACAAGGGGGATGTTGAGACTGATCTCGCGGGTGAGCCGGGTGGCTGTGTCTGCCTCGGCGGGTAGCACCTCGGATGCGCCGGGCTCCAGGAGCACGTCGTCGAATGTCAGCGATTCTCGGATATTCATGGGGTTGCCTGCGACTCCCTTTGCGAGGGGGTAGCAGAAGCCCGCGGGCCGCGAAAGAGGCGGTTTGACGCCAAACGCACGCAGACCAGCCGGGCTGGCCTGCCCAGCTGGCCTACCCCGTCAGGCAGCCGGGCGCATGTGGCGAGGCGCATGGGTGGCCGGGCGTACCGGTGCGCCGACCAAGGTCCGGCGTTTGGCGCGCAGTGACAGGCCGCCGTCTGTCATGGGCCGCCCGTCACGGGGGACGGATGCCTGGTGCAGAATGAGCAGGCGGGCGGCGAGCCCGCAGCACAAGACACAGCTGTGGCGATCAGAACAGCCCTTCGATGTCGCCCGAAGCGTTGACGGCGATCATCTCGGCGGCGGGGATGCGGGGCAGACCAGGCATGGTCAGCAGGTCGCCGCAGATGGCCGTAACGAACCCCGCCCCGGCCGCCAGGCGCACGTCACGCACCGGCAGCACATGCCCCTCCGGAGCGCCGAGCAGGGCCGGATCGGCGGAGAAGGAGTATTGGGTTTTGGCCATGCATACCGGCAGACGCCCATGCCCGGCGCGTTCGAAGACGGCGAGGTCGTGCGCCGCCCGCGGGGCGAAGGCGACGTCTGCAGCGCGGTAGATCCGCCGCGCGACGGTGCGGATCTTGTCCGCCAACGATGCTTCGTCGGGATACAGGGGCGCGAAGGGATGCGCGCTGCCGTCGGCCGCCGACGCGACCGCATCGGCAAGCTCGCGCGCGCCCTGCCCGCCCTCGGCCCAGTGGCGACAGACGAAGACTGGCGCGCCCAGGCTTTGGGCGCAGAGCAACCGGAGTTGTTCGATTTCTTCCGGTGCGTCGGCGGCGAAATGATTCAGCGCGACGAGGACCGGCGGCCCGAACCCGCGCACATTTTCAACATGCCGTGCAAGGTTGGCGAAACCGGCCTCCACCGCTTGGGGGCTCGCCACCGCAAGCGCGCTCTTGTCGACACCGCCCTGCATCTTCAAGGCGCGGATCGATGCCACCACGACGACGGCCGCCGGTCTCAGTCCGGCGGTGCGGCACTTGATGTTGAAAAACTTCTCAGCCCCCAGGTCTGCCCCAAAGCCAGCCTCCGTAACGACGTAGTCAGCAAGTTTCAGGGCGGCCCGCGTGGCGATGACGGAATTGCAGCCATGGGCGATATTGGCGAATGGCCCACCGTGAACGAGGGCCGGCGTCCCCTCCAGGGTTTGCACCAGGTTCGGCGCCAGCGCGTCCTTCAGCAGCGCGGCCATGGCCCCTGTAACCTTCAGGTCACCGGCGACCACGGGCGACCGGTCGCGTCGATAACCGATGACAATGCGGGCCAGGCGATGCTGAAGATCGGCAAGATCGTCCGCAAGACAGAAGCACGCCATGACCTCCGACGCCACGGTGATGTCGAAGCCATCCTCGCGCACGAACCCGTTGGACGCCCCCCCCAGACCAATGACCGTGTGGCGCAGCGCACGGTCGTTCATATCCATCACCCGGCGCCAGGTGATCCGGCGCGGATCGATATCGAGCGCATTGCCCCAGTGAATGTGATTGTCGATGGCGGCGGCCAGAAGATTGTGCGCCGCGGTGATGGCGTGGAAGTCGCCGGTAAAATGCAGGTTGATCGCGTCCATTGGCGCGACCTGCGCCCGCCCCCCGCCAGTCGCCCCGCCCTTTGTTCCGAAGACGGGGCCGAGCGATGGTTCGCGCAACGCGATCATTGCGCGCCGTCCGCTCAGCCTGAGCGCGTCCGCGAGACCGATGGTGGTTGTTGTCTTGCCCTCCCCGGCTGCGGTCGGGTTGATCGCCGTGACGAGGATCAGCCGTCCGTCGGGCCTCCCGGCGAGCCCAGCCAGGAACCCGGGATCGAGCTTTGCGATGTGGCGGCCATAGGGGATCAGGGCCTCGGCAGGCGCACCGGCCAACGCCGCCACATCCTGTATGGGCCGCAAGGCGACGGCGCGCGCGATGGCGAGATCATGGTTCATCATCACTCCTGCCTTTCTGGCCTGCCTTTCTGGCCTGCCTTTCTGGCCTGCCTTTCTGGCCTGCGTCTTTGGCCTGCGTCTTTGGCCTGCGTCTTTGGCCCGCGTGCCGGGTCCGCGCGCCTGGCCGCCGGCGCCGTCCACAGCCTCAGTCCACGCCTGCGCCGCCGCCATCAGATCCCAGGTCGGCGCACCACGCCTCAGGGGCCGGAGGGCGTCACGGACTTTGTGCGTCCGGCGGCCGCTCGCCCTGCGCAGGGATATGAGGCCCTTCGGCGGCAAGGCAATGCGGCGACACAATAGGGACAGGGGGATGGCAGGGGGCGCAGGCCTCCAGGGCTGCGCTGGCGCCAAACCGGCCTTGCCGGGCGCGGTCGTTTGGGCTACATCCGCGCGCTTCCGGGAATACCGTGGTCGGATGCGCCACTCAGCGCGCCCGCCATACGATCAGTTTGGGGCTTGAGCATCATGGTCGGGATCGTGTTGAACGTTGACGTGCGCGAAGCCGCCGGAACCGGGGCTGCCCGCGCCGTGCGTCGATCCGGAGCCGTTCCAGGGATCCTCTATGGCGGTCCGCGCGGCGCTGTACCGATCAGCGTCGAGGCCAAGGAGCTGGTCAAGGCGATCCGCTCTGGCAAGTTTCTCGCCCATATGATTGAGCTGTCGTATAAGGGCGAAAAGCAGCCTGTTATCCCGCGCGACGTGCAGTTTGACCCGGTTTCCGACGCGCCGATCCACTTTGATCTTTACCGCGTCGAAGAAAATTCAGTCATCGAGATCGATGTGCCGGTTCGGTTCATTAACCAGGAAGCCTCGCCCGGGCTGAAGCGGGGCGGTGCTCTGTCAGTGGCGCACTACCGCATCACCCTGCGCACGCCTGCGTCAAAGATTCCCGAGCAGCTGACGGTCGACCTCACGGGTCTCGACATTGGTGACGTGATCCACGTTTCGGCGCTCAACCTTCCAGAAGGCGTCAAGGTGAAGTCGCGCGAAGAAGACATGGCGATCGCGTCAATCTCCGGGCGCAAGGCTGATGCGGATGCGGGCGCGGCGGCTGAAGCGGCTCCGGCTGCGGCGACCGCCGCCAAGGCGGCGCCAGCAAAGGCGGCGCCGGCGAAGGCGGCGGCTCCTGCAAAGGCGGCCCCCGCGAAGAAGTAAGCCTGCCGGCGGCCTGGGCGGTTTGGGAGGCCCTCGCTGTGTTCCTCATCGTCGGGCTTGGCAATCCAGGACAAAAATACGCTGGCAACCGGCACAATGTCGGGTTCATGGCTGTGGACCGCATTGCGGGCGCGCATGCATTCGGTCCTGAGCGCAGGCGGTTTCAGGCTGGCGTTCGCGAGGGCGTGATCGAGACGGCGCGCGGACCGGTCAAGACGCTGCTCATGAAACCCGACACGTTCATGAACGAGAGCGGGCGCGCCGTCGGCGAGGCGGTTCAGTTCTTCAAGTTGCGCCCAAGCCAGGTGCTGGCGATTTATGACGAACTTGACCTTGCTCCAGGCAAGTTCCGCGTCAAGACGGGTGGCGGCGCTGCCGGCCACAATGGCGTGCGGTCGCTGATCGCGGCGATCGGGCCGGATTTCCGACGGGCGCGCATCGGGATCGGCCATCCAGGCGACAAAACCAAGGTTCACGGCTGGGTGCTGTCGGATTTTTTCAAGGTGGAAGAGGCCTGGGTGACGACCTTGTGCGATGCCATCGCAGGTTCGATCGACCAGGCCGCGGAAGGATTTGATGACCGCTTCCAGACGAAGGTCGCCCGTCTCGCCCCGCCGCCGGATCCAGGGCTCTATCGCGGCGAGGGATCAGGCGAACCAGCGACCTCCTGACGCCGGGCGAAGCGTCGCGCGATACCGCAGACGCTGGGTCGGACGTTCGCTGTAGCAGCCGGCGGGGGCTAACCCAACGGTGCAAAAACCACTGCGCCCGCTTCGTTCCGCCCGCGCGCGCGCCGGGTCTGCAGCACGGCGCCGCAATCCCCGGCAGACAGGCGACGCGCGCTTGTGTATGACCTGCGCCGCACGGATCGCCTCGGTTCGCAGCTGCTCTCCTCGAGCGCTGCTGGAGCGTGCGGGTGGCGATCTGAATACCGAAAGGACCGCCCTCGCCATGGGTTTCAAATGCGGAATTGTGGGACTGCCGAACGTCGGCAAGTCCACCCTGTTCAACGCGCTGACCAAGACGGCTGCAGCGCAGGCCGCGAATTATCCGTTTTGCACGATCGAGCCGAATGTTGGCGACGTCGCCATGCCGGAACCGCGGCTGGCCGCCCTCGCCCGGATCGCCGGCTCGAAAGAGACAATTCCAACACGGATGAATTTTGTCGACATCGCAGGCCTCGTCCGCGGCGCCTCGAAGGGTGAGGGGCTCGGCAACCAGTTTCTCGCCAATATCCGCGAGTGTGACGCGGTCGCCTACGTGCTTCGATGTTTCGAGAATGACGACATCACCCATGTCGAGGGCCGGATAGACCCGCTGGCAGACCTTGAAACGGTCGAGACCGAGCTGATGCTCGCCGATCTGGAGAGCCTGGAGAAGCGGGTTGTGAACCTCGAAAAACGCGCCAAGGGGGGCGACAAGGACGCGAAGCTGACGCTTGACCTGGTGCTGCGTTCAAAGAGCCTTCTTGAGGCCGGCAAGCCGGCGCGCCTGACGCCGGTCGCGCCGGAGGAACGCAGGGCATTCGCCATGCTGCAGCTGCTGACCACCAAACCGGTGCTTTATGTGTGCAACGTGGATGAGGCTGCGGCAGGCGGGGGCAACGACCACTCACGCGCGGTTGAAGCCCACGCGGGCGCCGAAGGCGCGCAGGCGGTTGTCATCTGCGCCCAGATGGAGGCTGATCTCGCCGCCCTGAGCGACGCCGAGCAGGGTGAGTACCTGGCCGCCGCGGGACTTTCCGAACCCGGCCTCAACCGTCTGATCAGGGCCGGGTATGATCTTCTTGGCCTGCAGACCTATTTCACCGCCGGCCCGAAAGAGGCCAGGGCCTGGACCATTCCCAAGGGAGCAACCGCGCCGCAGGCGGCGGGAGTCATCCACGGCGATTTCGAAAAGGGCTTCATCCGCGCCGAGACGATTTCCTATGACGATTACGTTCGTTTCAATGGCGAGTCAGGCGCCAAGGAGGCAGGGCGGATGCGTCTGGAGGGAAAGGACTACATTGTGCAGGACGGCGATGTGATGCATTTCCGCTTCAACGCCTGAGGCTTTGCCGCCCGGCGCCTGACGCCGGGCGGCGCCATTCGGGGCGGGAGGCGGATGTGCAGGCCCTGTCTGCGCCAGCGAGGCTGAGCGCGGCGGCGCGGCCCCACAGTTGGCTGCAGACCGGCCCACCCGCCCACGTGTCCTCAGATGAGATGGGTGCAGGCGGACTGCGCACTCGTCGGGCCCCGTCGACACGACCCGGCTTCAAAACCCTCAACCGGTCCAGGCTCAACCGGTCCAGGCTCAACCGGGCCGGCCTCAATCTGACGGCGTCAGGTGAGCGCCCCTTGAAATGCCCATCCGCGCGGAAGGATACGGGGAGCGCCTCGCCATTGCTGGGTACCTGGCCATCTCTGCAAGGCCAAGTTGGTGCGAACTGACAGCTAGTCCTCCACCGGGCCCGGCCGCGCCGGCCCTGATCCGGTGGGGCCCGAACCGGCAGGACCGACGCCGGCAGGACCGATACCGGCTGGGCCTGAGCCCGGTGCGCCGGTGCGAGGCGGCGCGGCGGCGGGGGTTGACCTCGACGGACCAGTTCGGGGCGGTCCTGGACGGACGCTTCTGGAGCGCGGAGCCGCCGCTGGGCTGGCGGCGGGCGCCCCGGAGGTCGCCGGAGCCACGGCAGGCGCGGGGGCCGGAACGGGAGCGGCGGCTGGCGGGGGGGATGGCTCAAAGATCCGGCGCAGGATACCCGGGGCCAGGGCGGAGAGCGGATTGACCACCACGCGGGTTTGCGTGAAGCTTCCGCTGGCGGAATATGTCAGTCCGAAGACGCCCTCCCCCTGTCGCGAGACGAAGAGGTCGCCGACCACCGGAACGACGCCGAGAACGGAATTCACGCCGTAACTCGGCACAATGACGCCATCCAGATCAAGGCGCTCCTTGCGCGCATCGACCTCGCCCTTCACCGTCAGGCCGAGAGCGGGTCCCCAGGCGCGGCCTTCGCCGATGATCGTGCGTCCGTCACGCACCTCGAGAGGAGCTTCAAATCCGGAAAACGCCACCCCCTCGCCGTTCAGGGTGTCGAACAGCCCGCGCAGGGAGGCGACAGTCAGCAACTGGGCGAGGACCGGCGCGCGCCGAACCCGGAAGTCCCGCAGGCGCACCCGCACCTTGATCACGTCTCGGCCGTTGACCGGCGCGATTGACCCTTCGATTTCGCCTTTTCCGCCGAAAACCTGTCCCTCGAGGCCGTGCAGTGCGGCGATCGCACCGGCGTCATCGGCGCGCACGGCGACCTTGCGCACGCCGCCGACGCCGGTGGGTGCGACGTCGTATCGGATGGTGCGATCGGGCGCGGTCTTGCCAACGGCAGACAACCGCATGACGCCGCCGTCCTCGATATCTGCTGACAGATCGAGCCCAGCGACCTCCACCGTTTCGGCCGCGCGCACGCGGTCCAGGCGCGCATCGACCCGCAGGCGCTCGTCCTGGAGCGCGCCAGGGTCAGCGTTCCCTGGGGGCGCGCTGGAGGATCCGGACATCAGATCACGCAGAAGTCCGCGCGCATCGTAATAGGCGCCTTCCATACGCAGGCTCGGCGTGTCGCCGCTGCGGGCGAAGATCAGCCGGGCGTCAACAAAGTCCCGGATTTGGGCGCGCCGGATATCGGCCGCCACGAGCCGGCCATCGCGGGCGAACTCCAGATCCCCCCCTACCGAAAGCCCAGGCCCGTCGGCGGCGAGATCCATGATGCGGTATCCGCCCGACGGCAGGATGGCGAAAGACATGCGGGCACTGGCCGGTTGGCCCTCCGCCTTGCGCCAGGTTGGCCCCAGGGGGCCGAGAGCAGCGCGCGTCATGTCAACGGTGATTGTCCCGGTCTCGACCGTCACATCTTCACCGGCTCCTTCAAACGCAATGTCCACAGGGCCTGCGACCAGGGCGCGGGCCGGAACGCCAAGTTGGTCAAAGAGCCCGGCATCGCCTCGGATGCGGGCGGTCACGCGGGTCGTTGGCCCGTCAAGCACGCGATAGGCTTCTCGCCAAACGAGATCGGACGGCGCCCCGCCGATCATCCCGGCGCCGGTGGCGAGAACGCGGTCATTGTCAATCGACAGGGCGAACTTCCCCTTTTCCAGGTCGAGGCCGGCGAAGCCTCTGATAGCCCGCACGTCGGAAAAGGCGCCCTCCCCGGACAGGCCGACGCTGGAGAACGGTGTGTCATTCAGCAGCGGACGGGTGATGACCAGCCGCACAACCCCACGCCCACCCAGGGTTTGGTTTGTCGGGGCGACACGGTTTCCTGGCGTGGACACCGCCTGTGCGACAGTGGCGGCGAAGGCGGGGACCTCGCCGGCGCCCGTCACCTCAAAGCGCGCGAGCGCCCCCTTCGGATTGAGGCGGGGAATGTCAATCTTACCGCTCGCGAGCGACAATCCGCCGAGACGTCCCTCATCGAGGGAGAGCGTGAAGGAGTTGCCGCGCAGTTCCGCACGCCCGCGCCCCGCTTCGATCGGGTCCATCTCACTGAGAACCTTTACCCGGGCGTCGCGATAGGCGAACACCACCGACACGGCCGGATCCGGAATGTCCTTGCGGGCGATGGCGGCGGGCGTCAGGTCGAGCGAGGCGCGGGCGCGATCAATCGACCCAGCCAGCACGGCGGTGTCGAGCCAGCTGCGCGCACTTTCTGCGAGCGTGACTGGCCACCATGGCAAAACGCCGCGCGCGGCAAGCGGTCCTTCGACCTCGGCCTGGAGGCGGACGCCCAGCCCTTTCGCGCCGCCGCCGGCGTCGCCCCGGTAGACGTCTCCGCGGGCGCGGACCAGGGCGCGTTGCGAACGGCCGTCGAAACGCTCGATCTGAAGCCTCTCGGCGCGCGGGTAAAATCGTCCGACCAGTGTTGCGTCATCGACCCGCGGGACGCCCTCAAACACATCCGGCCAATCCAGCGCGACGACCGGAGCGGTGAGCGCCAGCCCCAGGGCGGCGTTTGCGTCCTTGCTCCACAGGGCCTCAACGCCGGTCAGAGCGCCCGTCGCGCGCACCTGGCCCGCTCCGATATCCAGCAGGATCTGTTCGATCCGCGTCTGCTTGGTGGATTGATCATAAGCTGCTGCGACGTCGAGGGCCCGCAGTGGTCGCGCCCCATTGGCGAAGCGCATGTATCCTGGTCTGGCCGTGATCCGGACGCGCGCAGCGTTCAGCTTCGCGGCGGCGTCGGCGCTGGCCTCGGCATCGATGGACAAGGGCGCGTCAACCAGGGCGATCGGTCCGAAGATATCGGACGGCAGGATGGCGTAGGGCGACAGATTCTCTGCCGACAGTGCGATGCGCCCTGGCTCACCGGCTCCGATCTGCGCGAGCAGCGAGATGGAGGACTTGCCTTCATCGGCATTGATCAGCCCCGCGAGGCGGGCGTTCAGGCGGCCATCGCGCCGTTCCAGCGTCAGATTGACATCGGAAGCTGACCAGGTGCGTCGGCTGCGCTCGTCGAAAAAGATGACGGTTGCATGCTCAAGATGCATGGCGGCGAGCTGGCCCGCCGGTCCCTTGCCATCCGCGGCCTGGCGCAGCGCTTCCAGCACCTCTTCCAGACGGCGTGTCTCCGGCGGAGGACGTTTCGACACGGCGCCCGGTGCGCCAAGGCCGGCGACGATTCGCCCATCAGCGCGCAACACCACTGAGAAAAGGCCGCCTCGGCCCTCGGCGGCAACCAGCGATGGCCGCGCCGTGGCAAACCGATCGGGCGCAAGATCGATCGAAAAGGCTTCGGCGCGAACAACCTCGCCATCGACCGGATTGCGCGTCTCAATGCCTCGTGCATCGAGACGCAGGGCCTGCCTGCCAGGGTTCCAGGAGAGGGTCAGCG
This sequence comes from Hyphomonadaceae bacterium, assembly GCA_040381075.1. Lineage (GTDB taxonomy): Bacteria > Pseudomonadota > Alphaproteobacteria > Caulobacterales > Aquidulcibacteraceae > JBEIHX01. The sequence continues at coordinate 3,454 of JBEIHX010000044.1, read as the reverse complement.
CTGAGATCGCGATCCGGTCGCCATCCTGGGCGGCGGCTATCTGGCGCTCGACATAGGGCTTGAGCCAATCCACTTCGAGCGGCCCTTGCGACAGCCGCCAGGCCAGTACGCCGGCGAGGATGCCGACGCCCGCGAAAACGATCGCCGCCAGTTCGAGCACCGTGTGGCGCCCATGGCGCAAGTGACGGGCGAAGCGGCTCATCTGGCGGCGCGCGTGAAGGGCTTTACGCGCGCCGGTTTCGCGCCACTTTGGAGCGGGTGCGCCGGCGGCGCGAACCAGACTGAAACAGGAGCATCAGGCGGCATGGCGAAGGAACTGACCGTAGGCGACACGGCGCCCGCTTTTCGTTTGCCCGCGACAGGCGGCGAAACCGTGGCGTCGACTGCACTCAAAGGGCGCACGATCATCCTCTATTTTTATCCGAAAGATGACACGTCGGGGTGCACCCGGGAAGCAATCGATTTCACTGCACACGCGGCGGATTTTGCAGCTGCCGGCGCCGTGGTGATCGGCGTCTCGAAGGACAGCGTGGCGAGCCATGAAAAATTCGCCCGCAAGCACGATCTGACCATCCTCCTCGCCAGTGACGAAACGGGCAAGACGCTGGAGGATTACGGCGTATGGGTCGAGAAAAGCATGTATGGGCGCGCCTACATGGGCATCGAGCGCGCGACCTTCCTGATCGACGCCCGGGGTAAGATCGCCGTGATCTGGCGCAAGGTGAAAGTGCCCGGACATGCAGCTGCGGTGCTGAAGGCCGCGCAGGCGCTGCAGCCTGGAAAATGAACCGCCAGTTTTCATGGCGCGCTCCCTCTGCCGGCTCTGGCGCACCGCCCGTTGCACGACATGCACCAACGTATCGCCGCCTGCCGGGCGCAGCGCCTCGGCGCGGGCGACGGGGTCCGCGGCATGCAAGATGGGCGCCTGATCCGGCCGCCGCCAGCGGCAGGACCTGCCTCGCGGGCCTGACGGCATTGTTTCGGCTGCGCAAGGATCGTCGCGGCGCAGCGCGGATGGAGGAAAAGTCCCACCTCCGGATCGGGATTCGCACCCTGCCGGCATGCACTTTGCACGCTGGCGGGCTTCCCGATCCACAGATCGACATACGTTTATGGCCGTGGACTGCAGTTTGAACCGGAGAGACAGAGGCGAGGTGTTGTATTTACGTCTCGTTTAAGATGAAATATCCGTTCAGGCGGCGGTGGGCGGTCAGGGCGTTTTAAGGCGGGCGACAGGGCATGGAGCAGCGGCGGCGTGTGCGCGCGCGAGACGTGTTCGAGCGTGTGTTTCCAGAGCGTCAAATCTACCATCGCAGCGGCGGGACGGTTCGGTTCGTCTCGCTCAGTCCGTGGCGGCAGGCGCTGATCGCGACTGGGGCGGCGGCCATTGTCGGCTGGTCGATCTACGCCACGGTGAAAGTGGTGCTGCAGGGCCATGAATCCTGGACGGAGGAGCTTCAGGCCGAGAAGGAACGGGACCGCTACGAACGGTGGATCAAAGAGGCCCAGGCGAAGGAATCCCTCGCACGCACGCTGCTCGAGAAGCGCACCACCGACTTCGAGCGCAAGACAATGGAATTCGAAAGCCGCCATGAGACGCTGAAAGCTCTCTTGGGTGTCGCTGGCGGGATGTCCGCGAACCCGGCGGAGAGCGCGCGCGCGACACTGTCATCGAACGGCGCCCGTATGTTGTCGAACGTGACGATCGATGAGGCTGACCCGCGTGAGGGGCGCTCGAGCAGCGCATCGCTGGCGCTGGGCGAGGCCACAATGGCGAGCAACCAATGGTCGGTTCGGTTGGACCAGCTCCGCGCGGAACAGAGCCAGTTCCTGGACGATGCCGAGGATGCGGCGGTTGCGCGGACCGAAAAGCTTCGGAGCGTCCTGCGCATGACGGGCGTCGGCGTCGCCCGCGCTGTCGGAGAGGAGGACGGCGTCGGCGGTCCGCTCGTCGAACTCAGCCCGGAACTGACAGCCCGCCTTGCGGTGGAAACAGACCCGGCGTTCTCGCAGCGGGTAGCGCAGGTCGCTGCGCGTCTTCAGGAGATGCGCTCCTTTGAAAACGTGGCGCGTGCAACGCCACTCGCCGTGCCGGTGCAGGGCGGTTACCGGCAAACCAGCGGGTACGGGCTTCGGTTTGATCCTTTCAATCGCAGACCGGCATTCCATGCCGGGCTTGATTTTGCCGGAGCTCACGGTGCGCCCATCGTCGCGGGTGCGCCGGGCACTGTATCCTTTGCCGGCGTGAGATCCGGCTATGGCTATGTCGTTGAAATCGACCATGGCCATGGCTTCAAGACCCGCTACGCGCACCTTTCGGCCATCTCCGTGCGTGTCGGTGATCGGGTTGGCATCGGCACCAAGGTCGGTGCGATGGGCTCAACCGGGCGCAGCACTGGCACGCACCTGCACTATGAAGTGTGGTTCCGGGGACAGTCGCGGGATCCCATCAACTTCCTGAAGGCAGGTCGCTATGTTCATGAAGGGTAGGCCCAACGGTGTCGACATGCCGATAACTCCGGATCAAAGCCTGCAATCTCCCCGCAGGCAAATGCCGAGCAAAATGGTCGCCTCGATCATCACCTCGGATGTGCAGATTGTTGGAACCGTCACGTCGGAAGGCGAGGTCCAGATCGATGGTCGCATAGAGGGGGACGTGCGCGGGGCCAAGATCGCGATCGGCGAATCCGGCGAAGTCTACGGCAATGTCTGCGCCGAGGATGTTGAGGTCCGCGGCAAGGTCAACGGCTCCATTCGCGGACGCAAGGTCTCCCTGGCCTCAAAGGCGATCGTGGATGGCGACATCACCCACAGCCAGCTGGCTGTGGAGGCTGGCGCCCGCTTTGACGGCCGGGTGCGGTTCAGCGCTGAGCCGCTTGCGCCGCCAGATGCGCCTGCAGCCCTTCCCGCACCAAAGGCGCAGGAGCCAGCTGCCGGGGCCTCAGCGCCGGCGGGTGAGACTGTACGCGCGTCACAGCCGGCTTCGGTGACGACGCCGCCCGTGTCCGCGGGCACACCCGGTGACGGCGCGACCACCGCCAGCGTTCAGGCCGGCATCGGTCAATCGACGTTCAGATACTGACATTAGCCAGGCTAGGGTGGCTGGCTTACCGCGCAGCTTGTGCCTGCGAGGGCCGGATAAGCAGGTGCAGGCGGGCCAAAGAGCTGATGGGATGCGCGCGCTCAAACGCCCTGTCGGACTTGATCCGAGGCTCCAGGTTCGGGATTTCAGCAGTGCCTGGGCTGGAGCGCTTTATCCGAGATATGGCGGCTGTTCAGGGTCGGCGCCGTCGTCTCCCACGAACCGGTTGGGTTTCGGTGCGCGTCAAGGCAGTTGTCGCCTGTCTCATGCGGCTGAAGCCTTATTCTCTGAGCCCTGCGGCGCTGACATTTTGACGATCACATCGCGTTCCGGGTTCAAGGCTACGGCCTCGATGGGGTTCCAGTTGCGGGT
>JBEIHX010000043.1:0-27119 GCA_040381075.1 Hyphomonadaceae bacterium | reverse complement strand
CGCGACCGTCCGATGATGCGCCCGGTTTCGCACAGGCCCGCGGCCTGCTCACCCCGCCGGCGGCGGGCCGCGTCCTGCGCGCCTTCGGCGCGCGCGCCGACGCGCTTGAACCCGCCCGCGGATTGACCATCGCCACCCGCAAACGCGCCCAAGTTCTGGCGCCGTTCGACGCCACGATCACGTTCGCCGGGCCCTACAGAACCTACGGCGGCGTCTTGATTCTCGACGTCGGCGATGACTACCTTCTGGTTCTGACGGGGCTTGAAACGCTCTACGGCGTCATCGGCCAGGAAGTTCTGGCCGGGGAGCCGGTGGGCGAGATGGCCGATCGGCGGGACCCGACGCCGGAACTCTATGTCGAGCTCAGGCGCAGGGGCGAGCCGATTGATCCCGGTCCATGGCTGGCGTGGTCGGCGGCTGGTGATGGGCGGGGGCAGACGGCGGCGCAATGAGCCGTTAAGGCGAAGCGCTGGAAGATCGCGACGGCGCGTCGGGCGCCCCGCGTCACAGGCCTGGGGTCCTCCTGGAGGGGGGGGCCGCAGGATGGGAAGGGTTGAGAGCATGCGCGCGACATGGCTGATCGGACCTGTGATCGGGGCCGCCTTCGGCATGGCGGCCGTCGCCTGGCAGGCGCGCGCCCAGAACGCGGACCAGCAGACCGAGATCTATCGTCAGCTTGACCTGTTCGCGGACGTCCTGGCCAAGGTGCAGGCTGATTATGTCGCCCCCACGGATGACAAACAGCTGATGGAGGCGGCCATCAACGGCATGCTCGCCTCCCTTGATCCCCATTCGAGCTATTCGAATGCTGAACAGTTCGATGATCTTCAGGTCCACACCAAAGGCGAATATGGCGGCCTCGGCATTGAGGTCACCTCGGAAGACGGCGTCGTCAAGGTCATCGCCCCGATCGATGAAACGCCCGCCTCCCGGGCCGGCATCCAGTCGGGCGACCTCATCGTGGCGATCGAAGGCGAAAGCATCATCGGGCTGACGCTGGATGAGTCCGTCGACAAGATGCGGGGCCCGGTCAACACGCCCATCACCATTTCGATCGTGCGCGAAGGCAAAGAGCCTTTCGACGTCAAACTCACGCGCGAGACCATCACCCCCCGGGTCGTCACTTCCCGCCTGGAGGGCGACGTCGGCTATGTGCGTCTGTCCACATTCAACGAAAAGACCCTGCCAGGTCTGGAAGACGCCCTCGCCAAACTGCGTCGCGAGAGCTCCGGCAGGCTGTCCGGGCTGGTGCTTGACCTGCGCAACAATCCCGGCGGGCTCCTCGATCAGGCGATCGGCGTCTCCGACATGTTCCTGGACGGCGGCGAGGTGGTCTCCACGCGTGGCCGCGATCCCCTGGACATCCAGCGCTACAACGCGCGGCGCGGCGATGCTATCGCCGGTCTGCCGATCGTGGTGCTGATCAATGGCGGCTCCGCCTCCGCCTCCGAAATCGTGGCAGGCGCCCTGCAGGATCGCCAGCGCGCATCGCTCGTGGGCACGCAGTCCTTCGGAAAAGGCAGTGTGCAGACGGTCATTCCGCTCAACGGCGGGCGCGACGGGGCGCTGCGCCTGACCACCGCGAAGTACTACACGCCGTCTGGACGCTCCATCCAGGGCGAGGGCATCGTGCCTGATTTTGAAATCCTGAATGCAAAGCGCGCCGCTGATGCGCGTCCCCAGATCGCCGAGCGCAATCTGCCGCACGCTCTGAAAGGCGAGGGAGAAACGCCCGTCGCAGCACCCCCCCGCCCGCCGGCCGAACAGCCGCCCGCCGAGTTTGACGGCAAGGGCGATTATCAGCTGCGTCGCGCCCTGGAGATCGTCAGGAGCAGGACCCCGTCGGGCAAGGTCGCTGTCGCCCAAAAGGGATGACCGAACGGGATCACAGCAGGAGGTGACAGTCGGGAAGGGGGCTGGGATCGCCGGCCTGCCTGCAGCCGGCCGCGCAGACAGCTTCGCCTGGGTCCGGTCAATGCGTCCCCGCGGCCCCAGCCACCCGTCACTGGCGCCCGTCACTGGCGCCCGTCACTGGCGCCCGTCACTGGCGCCTGCCAGAAATGGTGGCTGGACCGGACAGCCATGCCAGACAGCCATGCCGGACAGCCATGCCGGAAAGGCACGACAGGCAGCCATCCACGACAGGCAGCCATCACAGTCAGCGTGGCTCCGCGCCGCCCACGGCCGGCAGGAGACGGATGGGTCCCGGGGCGCGTCTGCCCCGTCGCGATGCTGCGGCGGAACGCCGCAGTGCTACATTCCTTACGAATTCGTGACTGAAGTCGATGGCGCAAACCTGCGCCATGCTGTGAGATGGCCACGCAACGCAACATAGGCTGCGGGGAACTCAATCATGAATCGGGTGGCTCTGGCGATCGCGAGCGTAGCTGCGCTCGTCGGACTCGGCGTTGGCGTGGCGCTTGGACGTGGAACCGCAGCGCCGGTGGGCTCTGTGGCCTCTGACCAGCTCGGGCCCGTGCAACGCATCGTCGGCCTGCGCAGCGAAACGGCCCCGCGCGCCAAACCGCTCAAGGCGGAGGGCTTCGCCTTTGAACGCCTGCGGCTCGATTTTTCGGGCGACGGGCCAAAGGCCTGCGTCGAATTCAGCGAGGATCTGGCGCCGGCCGCCCAGGTTCGCTACGGCGACTATCTGCGCATCGAGCCGGCCGCACGTCCCACCGTCGAGGTGGTCGGCAATGCGCTTTGCCTGACCGGCCTCGGCTTTGAACCGGACCGCGATCTGACCCTGCTCGCCGGACTTCCAGCCAAGTCGGGCGCCAAGCTTGCCGAGAACCAGTTCGTCAAACTCGCCTTCGGCGAACAGCCGCCGTTCGTCGGCTTCGCCGGCGCCGGCGTCATCCTGCCGCGCGAGGAGGCCGACGGTCTCGGTATCGAAACCGTGAATGTGTCGAAGCTGTTCGTCGAGGTGCGCAGGGTGCCTGACCGCATCCTGTCGCAGCGCGAAATCATCGAGGGCATGAACCGCTCGCAGGGCGAATACTACTATGTCGACGACGGATCTGACGTCGGCGAAAAGGTGTTCGAGGGCAAGATTGACGTCGCCGCCGGGGACAAGGACCGCAACCGCCGCGTCGTCACGGTCTTTCCGCTCGGCGCCGCGGTCAAAACGCTGAAGCCCGGCGCCTATGTGGTGTCGGCGCGCGATGCGTCGTCAGGCAAATCGGACGACTATGAGGCCGCGCAGGCGACCCGCTGGATCATCCACACGGATCTGGCGCTGTCGACCTTCCAGGGCTCGGACGGGCTTGACGCCATCGTTCGCTCGCTGCGCAGCGCCAAACCACTTGTCGGCGTCGAGGTCGCCCTGATCGCAGCCAACAATGATGAACTCGGAAGAGCCCGCACAGACGCGCAGGGACGCGCACGCTTTCCCGCGCCGATGCTCAAGGGCGAGGGCGCTCTCGAACCGCGCATGGTGATGGCCTACGCCCGCAACGGGGACTTCGCCGCACTGGATCTGCGCCGCCCCGGCATCGACCTGTCAGACCGCGGCGTCGATGGCCGCCTGCCCGGACCCCTCGTGGATACCTACGCCTGGCTGGACCGCGGCATCTACCGCCCGGGTGAAACCGTGCGCTTCGCCGCCATGATGCGCGATCCGGCCGGTCGCGCCGTGCGCGAGCGCGCCGGCGCGATCGTAGTCCTGCGGCCCAACGGCACGGAAGCGATGCGTGTGCGCTTCGCAAATTCGCCGGATGGCGTCGTCCAGAAAGACATTGCAGTGCCAAGGTCCGCCCCCCGCGGCGTCTGGCGGGCGCGCGTTGAGGTCGACGGCGTCGGGGATTCCGGGGGCGCAGACTTTTCCGTCGAGGATTTCGTGCCGCAGCGTCTGGCGGTCGAAGCCAAGGTCGCGCCTGCGCCGATGCGCCTTGGCGAAGTCCGCCCGGTCGACGTCAGTGCGCGCTTTCTCTACGGAGCGCCCGGGGCAGGCCTCGCCACGGAAGGCGAAGCCCGTCTGAAACTCGATCCGGCCCCGTTTCCGGATCTGAAGGACTTCGTGTTCGGCCGCGAGGACGAAGACTTCAGCGAGCGCATCATCGCCATGGAGCCCGGGATGACCGACGGCGCCGGGCGCGCCGCCATGGCGCTCAACCTCTCCGATGCGCCGCAAAGCTCGCGCCCGCTGCGCGCCGATGTCGTCGTCGGCGTGTCTGAGCCCGGCGGACGCGTGGTGCGCGAAAGCGTGCGGGTGCCGGTGCGCGGCGCGGACATCTATCTCGGCGTCCGGCCGAAGTTCTCAGGCGGGCGGGCGCCGGAAGGCCAGGAGGCCGCGTTCGAGCTCGCCGCAGTGGGCGCGGATGGCCGCCGGATCGCGGCCCCCGGGGTTGAAATCACCCTGGTGGAAGAGGACTACGGCTACGACTGGTATCTGGAGGACGGTCAATGGCGCTGGCGGCGCACCGGGCGCGACATCCCGCGCGACCGTAAGCTCGTCGACGTCGCCGCGAACGGCGTCGCAGCCTACAGCACCCGCCTGAAATGGGGCAGCTATCGCCTGATCGCCAAGGACACGGCCGGGCGCGCGCAGACGAGCTATCGGTTCTCCGTCGGCTGGGCCGCCCCGGACGCCGCGCCGGACTCGCCCGACGCTGTTGAAGTCAGCCTGATGGGCGCCGGCAAGCCGGTGCGCCCCGGCGGGGTGGCGCGCCTGGCCATCCGGGCGCCCTATCCGGGCGAAGCCACGGTCGCGATCGCGACAGACAAGGTGCACATCATTCGCAACGTTCAGATCGGCGCCAAAGGCGGCACGGTCGACATCCCGACAGACTCCGCCTGGGGCGGCGGCGCCTACGCCCTCGTGACCGTCATCACGCCGCGCACGCCCGACAAGCGGCCGATCCCGCGCCGCGCAATCGGCGCCGTCTACATTCCGCTCGACCGGTCCGACAGGACGCTGACGGTGGCGCTGGAAAACACGCCCAAGGTCATCCGGCCGCGCCAGGCAGTCTCCATCCCGGTGCGCGTCACCGGCGCAGGCCCCGGCGAACGTGTGCGCGTGACGCTCGCAGCGGTCGATGAAGGCATTCTGAGACTCACCAAGTTCGCCTCACCCGATCCCAAGGAGCACTATTTCGGGCGTCGTGCGCTCGGCGTGCAGCTGCGCGATGACTACGGGCGTCTGCTCGATCCCAATCTCGGCGCGCCCACCAAGGTGGGCGGCGACTCCATTGGCGGGGAAGGCCTTACTGTCGTTCCGACCAAATCCGTCGCGCTCTATTCCGGCGTGGTGGAGTTGCGCGGCGGACGCGGCGTGATCACCTTCGAGCCGACGGACTTCAATGGCGAACTGCGTCTCATGGCGGTGGCCTTCTCGCCATCCGGCATGGGCTCGACCGCCCAGGCCGTCACCATGCGCGACCCCGCGCCGGCTGAACTGTCCCTGTCGCGTTTCCTCGCGCCCGGCGATCAGGCCGTGGCGACGCTCTCGCTCGACAATGTGGAGGCCGAACCGGGCCCGTTCACCGTCACTGTGACCGGCGAGGGCCCCGTGCGCGCCACCGCGCCAGCGCAGCGCTTCACGCTTGCGCGCGGCGAACGGATCGCAGCGTCGTTTCCGATCCAGGCGACCGGCCTCGGCGTCGGCGCTGTGAAGCTGTCCGTCCAGGGACCGGGAGGCTTCTCCGTCACCCGCTCCTATCCCATCCAGTCGCGCCCGGCCGCCCTCGCCACCACGCTGGTGGAGACGACGGCGCAACCAGCCGGTGCGACCTATACCGCGGATGCAGGCCTGCTGAACGGCTTCCTGCCTGGATCCGGGTCGGTGACGGTGTCCTATTCAGCGCTGCGCGGGGTTGACCCGGGCCCGCTCTATGACTCGCTGTCGACCTATCCCTACGGCTGTTCCGAACAGGTCGCCTCCGTCGCGCTGCCGCTGCTCTACGCCGACACGCTCAGGGACGCGATCGGCGCCAAAGACCCCAAGGTCTTCGCCGGACGGGTCCAGGATGCGGTCAACCAGCTGCTCGACCGGCAGGACGCCGACGGCGCCTTCGGTCTGTGGCGGGTCGGCGATCGCAACGCCTCGCCCTGGCTCGGCGCCTATGTGACCGACTTCGTCCTGCGCGCAAGAAAGGCCGGCTACGCCGTCCCGGACGCAGCCGTGGCGAAGGCGCTCGACGTCATGGTCGCCATCGCCAAACAGGAGCGCTACCTGTCCGCCGGCTACGACGCCGACGTCTATGAGAGCGCCTGGAACAACGACACCAAGGACCTGCTGCGCTCGCGCGCGGCAGCCTATGCGCTCTATCTCCTGGCCCGCGAGGGACGCGGGGACATCGGCAAGCTGCGCTACTTCCACGACGCCCGCCTCAAGGCTGAACCAAGCCCGCTGGCGCGCGCCCAGGTCGGCGCCGGCCTCGCATTCATGGGCGATCGCGCGCGGGCGCGCTCGGCCTTCAAGGCGGCGCTGGAGGCGATCGGCTACGAAAACACCGGCGACTACTACCAGACGCCAACCCGCGACGCCGCGGCCGTCCTGGCGCTGGCCACCGAAGCCGGCCTGCCGGAGGAGGCGCGCGCCGCCGCCGTTCAGCTGGAGCGGTTTGCGCCGCAGTCACGCTACTTCCAGACTCAGGAACAGGCCCAGATGCTGCTCGCCTTCAACGCAGTCCAGGCCACGATCGGCAAGCTTGCGGTCGCGCGCGACGGACAGGTCGCAGACGGCGCGGCGCCAGCCTGGCGGCTCACCGCTGCAGAGCTGCAGCGCGGGTCGGCGTTCATGAACCGCAGCCGGGATTCCATCTGGCGCACCGTGGCCCGCACCGGCTCGCCAACCGGCGTGGCGCCTGGCGCGCAGCGTGGCTTTGCGATCTCCAAGACCTATCTCACGATGGGAGGGGGTGCGGCCAACCTCGCCGCGCTGCGCCAGGGCGATCGGCTCATCGTGGTTCTGTCCGGCGCCGCCGAACAGAACCGCCTGCATCCTGCCGTGCTGGTCGATCTGCTGCCGGCCGGTTTCGAAATCGAAACCATCCTGCGGCCCGAGGACGGCATGGGGTATGCGGATGAGTGGGGCGAGACGCGGCGCAGCGGCCCTTATGCGTTTGTCGGTGAAATCACGCGGCCCAACATCGCCGAGGCGCGCGACGATCGCTTTGTAGCCGCGCTCGATCTCGTCAACGGGCGGGGCTTCACGCTTGCCTATGTGGTGCGCGCCGTCACGCCAGGGCGCTTCGCCAATGCCGGGGCGCAGATCGAGGACATGTATCGACCCGGCGTCATGGGCCGGTCGCCGCCCGGCGTGGTCGCGATTGCGTCCGCTCGCTGAGGAACGATCCACGCCGGCGCGCCGTAGCGCCGTCGCTGCGCGGGCCGGGGCGCTCGCCGCCTCGGCGGCTGGCGCGGCAGAGCGGCTGTGGACCTTTCTCGGCGCACGGCTCGGACGGCGCGGGCGGCTCATCATCGTCAGCCTCCTTGCGATCCTGGCTGGCGTGATTGTCCTTGACCGGGCGCTTCCCCCGCCGCTCGATCGCGCCGACCGGCTCGCCACGCTTGTCGTCGACAGGGATGGGCAATGGCTGCGCGCCATCGCAACCTCCGAGGGTCGCTGGCGCTTTCGCGCCGATCTCGATGCGCTTGACCCGGAATTCGTCCGGCGCATCGTCGTGGTTGAAGACAAACGGTTCTGGTCCCACTGGGGCGTCGATCCGGCCGCCATGCTGCGCGCAGTGGGCGGTCTCCTGAGCAGCGGACGCGTCGAATCGGGCGGCTCAACGATCACCATGCAGGTCGCACGACTGCTCGAGCCGCGTCCGCGCACCGTCCCCTCCAAACTCATGGAAATGCTGCGGGCGCTGCAGATCGAGACGCGCCTGTCGAAACGCGAGATCCTCGAGATCTATCTCACCCTCGCGCCCTATGGAGGGTCCCTGGAAGGCGTGCGCGCCGCCAGCCTCGCCTATTTCGGACGCGAGCCAGTCGACCTGACCGACGCCGAAATGGCGCTGCTTGCGGCGCTGCCCCAGGCGCCGGAGGCCCGCCGCCCCGATCGACGTCCGCTGGCCGCCCGCAAGGCGCGTGACCGGCTGCTGACACGCTTTGTCGACCTCGGTCTGATCGACGCCCGCCGCGCAGGGGAGGGCGCGCAGGAGGCGCTGCCGACCCGCACCGCCTTTCGCGTCCGCGCGTTCCACGCCGCCGAGCAGCTCGCACGCACCCGTCGCGACGCGGTGACGCGCGGCCTGCTCGCCACCACGCTCGACGCCCGTCTGCAGGACAGGATCGAAGCCCTCGCAGCAACCCACGCCGCAAGCCAGGGTGACGATGTGACCGCCGCGATCCTGGTGGTTGAAGCCGCTCCGGCGGCAGTGCGCGCGGCGGTCGGCTCGGCCGGGCTCGACAAGCCCGGCGGATGGATCGACATGACCGCGGCGCAGCGCTCGCCCGGGTCGACGCTGAAGCCGTTCATCTACGGGCTCGCCATGGATGAGGGTCTGCTCGCGCCCGCCACGATCCTCGACGACAGTCCCACCCGCTTCGACGGCTACCTGCCGGAGAACTTCGACAAGAAGTTTCATGGCGTCGTGTCGGCGGCCACGGCGCTGCAGCATTCCCTGAACGTGCCGGCTGTCTCGGCGCTGTCCGCCCTTGGCGCCGAACGCTTCGACGCCGCGCTCAAGGCGGCAGGTGCAGATCCGCGACTGCCCCGGCGCGCCGGGGCCCGGCCGGGATTGCCCATCGCGCTTGGCGGCGTCGGTCTGACGGCGCGCGATCTCGCGCTGCTCTACGCCGCCCTCGCCAATGACGGCGGGGCGCGTCCGCTCGCCTGGACCCCGCAGGAGACCGAGGCCAACCTGAAACGTCCCCCAAGCGCGCTGATGAGCGCCCAGAGCGCGCGCAGGATCGGCGAGATCCTGCGCGCCAGCCCCTCGCCCGGGGGGCGCGCGCCGTCCTGGCTCGCCGCCGACGCGCCTCGCGTGGCGTTCAAGACCGGCACGTCCTACGGCTACCGCGACGCCTGGGCGGCCGGCTACGCCGGCGGCTGGGTCGTCGTGGCCTGGATCGGGCGGGCCGATGGGGCTGCGCGCGCCGGGGTCACCGGCCGGGACGCCGCGCTTCCCCTGCTGTTTGACGTGTTCGACCAGCTCGCCGTCGCGCGCGACGCCGATCTTGAGGCCGAGCGCGTTGCGCCCCAGGGGCTCGAACGCCTTGTGCGCCGTGCCGCGCCCGCAGGTCCCGTCATCGTGTTTCCCCCAGACGGGGCCGAGATCGCTGTCACCGGATTCGGGCCGCAGGCGCGCGGCGTGGCCTTCGCCGGGCGCGGCGAGGCGCTCGCCTGGTATGTCGACGGGCTGAAGCAGCCGGCGGAGCCAACCTCAGGCCGGGTCGTGTGGCGCCCCGAAGGACCAGGCTTCTACGAGGTGCGCGCCGTCGATGTGCAAGGGCGCAGCGCACAGGCTAAGGTGCGGGTGAAAGACGCTCTCTAGCCGGCGATGAACCGGCGCGGGCGGGGGCTGACGGATCGGGGCGGGGCGGCGCATGCGGAAACACTTCACACTCTACATCCTGGCCGCCATGGCGATCGGGGTCCTGGTTGGCTGGCTGATCAACACCCAGGTCGGCGACCCCGAGACCATCAAGGAGATCTCAGGCTACTTCACGCTGGTCACCGATATATTCCTTCGACTGATCAAAATGATCATCGCTCCGCTGGTGTTCTCGACCCTGGTCGTGGGCATTGCGCATCTGGGCGACGCCGGCGCACTCGGGCGCATTGGCGCCAAAACGATGGGCTGGTTCATCGCCGCCTCGATCGTATCCCTGTCGCTCGGCGTGCTGATGGTGACCATCCTGCAGCCGGGCGTCGGCCTGGATCTGCCGCTTCCCGACCTCGGCGCCGACAGCGGCGTCAAGACCGGCGCACTGACGCTGAAGGACTTCATCACCCACCTCGTGCCGAAGTCGATCGCCGAGGCCATGGCGAACAACGAAATCCTTCAGATCGTCGTGTTCTCCGTCTTTGTCGGCGTCGCTGCGATCTCGCTGGGCGAACGCGCACGCCTGGTCGTCGATCTCGCCGAGCAGGTGAGCCAGGTGATGCTGAAGATAACCGGCTATGTGATGCTGGTTGCGCCAGCCGCCGTGTTCGCCGCAATCGCCGCCACGGTCGCCAGCAAGGGCGTCACGATCCTGATATCCTATGGGGCCTTCATCGCAGGCTTCTATGCGTCCCTCGGGCTGTTGTGGATCGTGCTGATCCTGGCCGGCCTGCTGGTGCTTGGTCCGTCCATGCTGCGCCTCATCGGCTTCATGCGCGAACCGATGCTGCTCGCATTCTCCACCGCCAGCTCGGAGGCCGCCTACCCCAAGACCCTCGACCGGCTGGAGTCGTTCGGCGTGTCGCGGCGCATCTCCAGCTTCGTGCTGCCGCTCGGCTACTCGTTCAATCTCGACGGGTCGATGATGTACTGCACCTTCGCCACCCTGTTCATCGCCCAGGCCTACGGCATCACGCTGACGCCTGCACAGATCGGGTCCATGCTGCTGCTGCTGATGGTGACAAGCAAGGGCATGGCCGGCGTGCCGCGCGCCTCGCTCGTCGTCATCGCCGCCACGCTGAGCTTCTTCAACATTCCCGAAGCAGGTCTCCTGCTGATCCTGGCGGTCGATCACTTCCTCGACATGGGTCGCAGCGCCACCAACGTGGTCGGCAATTCGGTCGCGACAGCCGTGGTCGCCAAGTGGGAGAACGAACTCGACCGCGCCGCCGCCGCCAAACCGCGTCCGGCGGGCGCCGGGCCGGGCGACTGAGCTGTCCGCACAGGCCGCCGGCGCGGCGACAGGGCGAAACCCGCCGATGAGCCGCGCTGGCCTGCGGCCCGGGCCAACTGCACTCGGTCTGCGCTCAAAGCCCTGCGCACGGCCCCGGCCGGTTTCCTTTCGCCTGCGGGTACACTAGGTAGATTGCGAGGATCCGATCGTGGACTACGAAGCCTTCTTCCAAAGCGAGCTCGCCGCCCTGCGCCAGGAGGGCAGGTACCGGGTTTTCGCCGATCTTGAGCGCAAGGCCGGGGCCTTTCCCGCGGCCACCCGGCACGCCGATGGCGAGACCCGCCAGGTCACCGTCTGGTGCTCCAACGACTATCTCGGCATGGGTCAGCATCCAGCCGTCCTGCAGGCCATGCACGACGCACTCGACAAGTGCGGCGCCGGAGCCGGGGGCACCCGCAACATCTCGGGAACCAACCACCACCATGTGCTCCTGGAGCGTGAACTCGCCGACCTTCACGCCAAGGAGAGCGCGCTTCTCTTCACCTCCGGCTACGTTTCCAACTGGGCCGCTCTCGGGACGCTGGCCGCGCGGCTGCCGGATTGCGCTGTGTTGTCCGACGCCGGCAACCACGCCTCCATGATCGAAGGCATCCGTCACAGCCGCGCCCAGTGTCAGATCTTCAGGCACAACGATCCGGAGGATCTCGCGCGCAAGCTCCAGGCGATTGATCCTGCCCGCCCCAAGCTGGTCGCATTTGAGTCTGTCTATTCCATGGACGGCGATATCGCGCCTATCCGCGAAATCGTCGACGTCGCCGAGACCTACGGCGCCATGACCTATATCGACGAGGTGCACGCCGTGGGCATGTACGGCCCGCGCGGCGGCGGCGTCGCCGAGCGCGAAGGCCTGATGGACCGGATAACCGTGATCGAAGGCACGCTTGGCAAGGCCTATGGCGTCATGGGCGGCTACATCGCCGCGTCCGCCGCCCTCGTCGACTTCGTGCGCAGCTTCGCCTCCGGCTTCATTTTCACGACAGCGCTGCCGCCAGCCATCGCCGCCGGCGCGCTCGCGAGCGTGCGCCATCTGAAAAACTGCGCCGAAGAGCGGGTGCGTCACCGCAATCGGGTTGACCGCGTCCGCCACAAACTCACGGCGATGGGCATCCCGATGCTGGACAACCCCAGCCACATCATTCCAGTCATGGTCGGCGATCCGCGTCACTGCAAACACATCAGCGACTGGCTGCTCGACACCCACGGCATCTATGTGCAGCCGATCAACTACCCCACCGTCGCGCGCGGGACCGAGCGGCCGCGCATCACGCCGACGCCCCTGCATAGCGACGACGACATCGACCGGCTGGTTGACGCCCTGTGCGAAGCCTGGAGCCTGTGCGCCCTCAGCCGCAGATCCAGCGCCGCCTAGCCTTCAGCCCGGCGCCCATCCGGCCCTCCGCACCGCCCGCCCCACCCCCCGGAATTGCAAGCTCCGCAATTCCAGGCTCCTGAATTTCTGGCCCCACAGATGCGCGCTCCAGAGTTGCGGGCTCCAGAGTTGTGGGCATTGGAGTTGTGGGCATTGGAGTTTTGGGCATTGGAGTTTTGGGCTCTGGAGGGTAGGACCTGAACGGTCCATCGACGGCGCCGCCGGTGACGTCACCCGCGGAGCAGGGACCGCCGTCTGCCGGATCCCGCGGATCGCACCCCCCGGGCATGCACTCCCCTTGGCGAGCCTCCCCTGACCCTGGTCTCTCACCTGGGAAGATCAGATCTTCGGCTGGATCCCCGCCTTGACCTGGCGCAGCAGCCAGTAGGCCAGTCCAAGCACCACCGGCGCAGACCAGCCCGTCAGAACGGCCGCATTGAAGTCGCTGTCGACAGATTCGAGCGCCTTGAAGATGGCGCCAAGCAGACCCACCGCGTAATAGGACATGGCCACGACCGACAGGCCCTCCACCGTCTCCTGGAGACGCACCTGCAGCGCCGCACGGTCGTTCATGGAGCGCAGCAGGTTCGCGTTCGTCACCTCCGCGGCCACCTCCACCCGCGTGTTGAGCAGCTGCGACGTGCGCGCGATATGGGCCGTCACGCCGGCCTCGCGATCCGCCACCGCCGCGCAGGTGCGCATGGCCGGCGCAAGCCGGCGCTCCATGAATTCGCGGATTGTCGGGCGCGCCTCCAGGCGCGACTCACGCAACTGTTCGATCCGCTCCAGGACCAATCCGTAATAGGCGCGCGCCGCCGCAAAGCGATAGCGGGTGCGCGCGCTCAGCGCCTGCGCCTCGGCGGCGAGACCGGCCAGGCGTGTGAGCAACGCCCGATCCGCGTCGACGCCGCCCTCCTCGCGGACCTGAAGCGCGGCCGATTCCGCCTCGATCTCCAATGTGGTGAGGGCGCGCGCGGCTTCGCCCGCGAGTGGAAACGCCAGGAGCGCCAGCAGACGGTAGGTCTCAATCTCGAAGACCTGCTGCACGATCCGCCCGGTCAACGACGGGTCTGCATGCTGCTCGATGAGCAGGATGCGCGTGAAACCGTCCGGTCCGGCGCGGAAGTCGGTCATCAGATGCGCGGCGTCGCCGCCCACCACCGCGCCCACCGCATCCTCGGCCAAAACCCCGTCGCGCGCGCCCGTCGTGCTGGCGATGGCGATGTGAACAGCCGCCAGCACTTCGCCCGGCAGGCCGGCAAGCCAATCCTGCGGCGCCAGTTCAAGCGCAGTCTCGGCGAAGCGTGCGACCGCAACGCCTTCCGCGCTGCGGTAAAAGGACCAGGTCGAGACCTCCGTATGGCGCTCCCAGCGCAATCGCCATGTCCCGGCCTCCAGAGCGCACCAGCGCGCCTGCGGCCCTGGTTCCGGCGCGCCGAGACGCCGGCACAGCTGCGCCATGTGCGCACGATCCGCCTCCACCCCGGCTTCGCCCGACAGCGTGGCGATGCGGCTGGCGAGCGCCGGTGCGGCGAGCGGGGATGAGGGGCGCGCATGAGCCTCCGCCAACAGCAGGTCGCGCGCGGCGTGAAACCGCAAACCAAGATCGGAACGCGGGGCCATGGATCCTCCCATCCGTCAGCGATCTGTCCCAAATAGAAACCCAAACGCCGACGCGCGCCACCGGCGGCATGGGCCAAGGCGTGGTTTGACGGCTGTTTGCGTCGCCTCCCGGTTGCGACAAAAGCGCTCACGGCGCAGGCGCAGGATCCGGCAGGGCAATGACCTCGCCGCCTGCGCGCCACACCAGATCGCCGATCAGGGCGTCAGGCGCGCCCGCAAGGAGCGCATGGGTCGCAACCCCCGCCGCGTCCAAAAGCTCCGCCGTCCAATGATTGCACAGGTTGAACAGGTGGAATCGACGCCCGCTTGGAAAGAACGCGCTTGCATCCCCGTAGACGCCCGCACGCAGCGGCGTCGAGTCCGAAATGGTCGCCTCCAGGCGCATCACCAGGCGCGAAACACCCTGCCGGCTCAGCCGCAGGCGCACCATGCGGCGGGTCGCCAGCCGCAGGCGCGGATCGCCCGTAAACCCTGCGACGTGCACCGCGCCGGCGCCGTTGAGGCCAAGCGCCGCCAGCACCCCGACGCCTGCCTGGTGCAAATCAACGGTCGCGGGGCCAGTGTAGAACTGCAGATCGCCCCAGCCCAGCATCACAAAGTCCAGGCCCTTGAAGCGCGCCAGAACGCCGCGCACGCGCGGCGCGTCCAGTGTATCGGCCGCGGCCGCGAGATCGCGCACCGGGATCACCAGATCGCTGTGAAATCCGTTGTCGGCGACAAACACGATCACAGATGGTCCTGCCGCCGGATAGAGGCGCGCATCTGCGAAGCGCATTGTCAGGAGCAGCAGCGCCGCCACGCCGGCGACCATCGCGCCGACCACTGCTGCGGCGCGCCGCAGCGCGCGCCTAGCGTGCGGCGCCTGAGACATCGCCCAACGCATCAGCAAGCCGGTCACGCCAGCCGGCGCGCCTGAGGTCGCATTCCCAGACGACGATCACCCGCCACCCAGCCGTTTCGAGAGCCCCGACATTGCGTGTGTCGCGCGCACGGTTGCGGGCGATCTTGTCGCGCCAATAGGCGGCGTTCTGCTTTGGCGCGCGCGCGCCGCGCGCGCAGTCATGACCGTGCCAGAAGCACCCGTGCACAAAAATCGCGATGCGATGTCGCGCCAGCACAAGATCCGGTGCGCCCGGCAGATCGCGGCGATGCAGACGAAAACGGCGCCCCATCGCGTGAACCGCGCGGCGCACCATCATCTCCGGGACTGTGTTGCGGCCCTTGACGGCGCGCATCACCGCGGAACGCTGCTGCGGGATGAAAACATCCGTCGTCGACGCGCTCACGCGACTTTGCGCGCGCGCGCGCCCGCAAGCACGGGTTCAAGGATCTGATCGGCGATCCAGCGCACGGCGGGAACCGCCACCGCATCGCCCAGAAGGTGCAAAGCCGCCGTTGCGCGCGCCGGCAGCACATACTCGTCAGGCAGACCCATGAGGCGGGCGGCTTCCCGCGGCGAAACAAGGCGTGTGCGGACCGTATCGCCATCGACGAAGACCAGGGTTTGCCGGCTCGATCCGCCGGCCGCCGTGCGCAGGCATCCGGCAAGTCCGTCAAACCGCACCTCGGCGCGCTGCACGCGGCCAGCCGGCGTTTCACGAATGCGCCGGTAGAGCGCGCCAACGCCCGGCGCCCCAGTCGCCTGGACGCCGGCCAGGCGCGCGCGGTGGCGCGCGTCCATCTGCGCAATCAGCCTGTTGGTCTTGTCCGGCGTATTCCAGCAGACGTCGCAGGGGTCGTGATCAAGCACGTCCGCAAGCGTGGTGTTGCGCGCCGCCGGCGCAGGCAGACGCCACCACAGCCAATGCGCCAGGGCTGGTCCGCCGAGCGCCGCCGCCGCCTTGCGGACGGCCGGCGTATGCCCGGGCGAACACGGGTCAGCCGCTGTCAGGCCGCGTGGGATCGTGGCGTCGCCTGCCGCCGCCACCACAAACACCCGGGGCCGGCTGTGCGGCAGGAAATCCGCCGCATCGATCTCCAGCGCGCCAAACCTGTAACCGGCCTTGGCCAGCGCCGCCCCGATCGCTGCAAAATCCGCGCCCGCCCGCGACGACAGGAGACCGACGACGTTTTCCAGAACGATCAGCCTTGGCGCGCGCCCCTGTCCGGCCAGCCCTTCCATCAGCCGCCAGAAACCCCAGAACGCAGCTGACCGCGGCGCGTCCAGGCCGCCGCGCCCGCCCGCCACGGAGAGATCCTGGCAGGGAAACGACGCCCAGGCGAGATCAGGCCGCCCGTCCGGCAGGTCCCAGACGTCCAGTTCCCAGACATCGCCCGGCCGAAACGGCTCACCCGGGAAATTCTGCTGAAACGCCCGGCCTTTGGCGCCGTCGCGATCATTTGCGAACAGCCGCCGCCAGCCCGGGCCAAGCCCAAGGCCCGCCAGGCCGCCGCCAGCGAAGAATTCAAGATAGGTCGGTCGCGACTCGGACATTGCCGCCCCATACTAGCCTGATCGCAGCAGAACGCGTAGTGTCGCCCAGCAAAGATTGGACGCATCGTGCCATGCAGGACGCCGTGTGCGTGAGGCGTCCGGGCCCGGCGCGGTGCGGCCTGCATGACACACCCTGCATGACGAAGCCTGCATGACGAAGCCTGCATAACGAAGCCTGCTCGAGGGAGCCTGCCTGGGAGCCTGCCCTGGGGAGCCTGCCCGACGAAGCTGGCTGGCCCAGCGCGGCGGCGGATCCCCGGGCGGTTTCCCGTTCGCGCCCCCAGGTCTCGGGGGTGGCCAGGGCGTCGTCAGACGGGATCGCGTCATGGACCCGCCCGGGTAAGGTCGCCGAAGTAAGATCGCCGAAGTGAGATCGTCCCAATGAACCTGCGCTTCCACGGCCTGTGCTTCCACCGAAGGACCGCGTCCGGCGACGCCGGCGGCCACCTGTCAGGCCCTGTCCAAGCCCAGGCCGGCCGGCGCGCGCTGGTCGGCGTCGCGGCGCTGGCGCTCATCAGCGGCTGCGACCTGTTGGACCGGGACGGCGCGGCGCAAGGCGACGGCGCCAGGGACGCCGCAATGACGGCCCCAAGCGCCCCCACAGAGCCATTCGAGAAAGGTCCCGGACTGCCCCCGCCCGACGCGGCGGCCTCCTTTGAGGGTCCCTTTGCAGCCGCCGGGTCAGAACCCTTCTGGTCTGCCGAAATCGATGGCGGCGAAATCCGCTTTTCCCGGCCCGAAGAGGCGCCGGTCGTCGCCAGAACACCCGGTCTGCGGCCCGCTGGCGGCGTTCTGAAATTCACCGCCGGCCCCCTTCAGGTGACCCTCGCGGCCCAGCCCTGCCTCGACGCATCCGGCGAGACCCGCGCCTACCGCATGCAGATCATCGAGGGCGGCGTCGCGTATCAGGGCTGCGCCCAGCAGGGCCGTTTCGAAGCTGGACCGGGCAAGGACTGGGCTGACGCTGCACTCGAACTCCTGCCGGCCATCGACGCCTGCCTCGCCGCCGCGCCGGGTCCCCAGCCGCGCGTGACGATGGCCCACGCCATGGCTGGCGGCCAGGCCTCGGTGCGCCTGATTGACGCGCTGCGCGGACGCTATGCGTGCAGCGCGCCGCGCGCCGGCGGCGCGGTCAGCCTGTTCGAGCCGATCGCCCAGGGCGATTACGTTGAGGGCGAAGGCGCGCCGCTGCTGTCGCGCGCGCCCGCTGTGCCGGCGCCGGGCGGGCAGTGCTTCCGCACCGAAGAACTGAAGGACCCGTCGGGGGGGCTGGTCGGGTGGCTGAGCTACGACCAGTGCTGAGCAGCCACGCCGGCGTGCTGTCGCAGGCGACCGGGGTCAGGCTGGTGATTTTCGTCGGCCTGTTCGTGCTTCTCGCCGTGTGGGAGACCATGCGCCCGGACCGCGTGCGCCTGCTGGCGCGCAGCACCCGATGGCCCGGCGCAGCGCTCCTGATGGTCTGTGGCGCGGCGGCGTCGCGCCTCCTCGCGCCGGCCGGGCTCGTCGGCGTCGCCCTCTGGGCCCAGCACCTCGGCGTGGGCCTGCTCAACATCATCACGCCGCCGCCCCCCGCAGCCTTCGCCGCCACGATCCTGGCGCTTGACCTCGCCGTCTACCTCCAGCATCGCGCCACCCACGCCATCCGCCCGTTGTGGCGGCTGCACCGCGTGCATCACGCCGACGTCGACATCGACGTGACCACGGCGCTGCGCTTCCACCCGGTGGAGATCCTGTTTTCCCTCGCATGGAAGGGCGGCGCGGTCGTCCTCCTGGGGGCCCCGGCGCCAGCCGTCCTGGCGTTCGAGGCGCTCCTCAACGCCAGCGCCATGTTCAACCACGCCAACGCCCGCCTGCCGGCCCGACTGGACCGCGTGCTGCGCCATGTCATCGTCACGCCCGCCATGCATCGGCGTCATCACGGCGAAGACCGCGCCGACAGCGACACCAATTTCGGTTTCTTCCTGTCCGTGTGGGATCGCCTGTTCAAAACCTACCGCGGCGATCCCCCAGCCTCGCGCCTGGGTCAGGGGGAGTTCCGGGCGCCGGCCGACCAGGGCGGTCTCAACCTGCTGCTTCAGCCCTTGCGCGCGACCGTCCAGCGCGGCCACATGCCGCCATGACCAGAATTCAGCGCCCCCGGCTCTTCGCCGCTCTTGTCCTCCTCGCCGCCGCCTCGGGCGGCGTGGCCGTCGCCGTCCTGTTGAAGCTTGTGTAATCCGCACCGCCCGCCCTTGGCCGCACGCATCAGGATGGCTACCTAACACGCGAAAGGGATGGTCAGCTCATGGGGCATGTCCTCGGCGCCTATCGTGCGCGCGTCGCCAGCGGCGCATTGTCTGTGGACGAGGCCCAGCTCGCCGCCGCCCAGGCGCTCGACCATCTGGCTGAGGCCCTGCGCGGCTATGACCGCCCGCGCCTGTTCTCCAAACCGCGCCGGCGCAGCGGGCTCTATCTCTGGGGCCCGGTCGGGCGCGGCAAGTCCATGCTCATGGACCTGTTCTTCGAGGCCGCGCCGCTGATCGTGAAGCGTCGGGTGCACTTTCACGACTTCATGCTGGAGATCCACGCCGCCATCGCCAAGGCGCGCCGCGACCACCGCGGCGATCCCATTCGCCACGTCGCCGACGCGGTCGCCCGCCGCGCCCTTCTGCTGTGCTTTGATGAGCTGCAGGTCAATGACATCGCCGACGCAATGATCCTTGGACGTCTCTTCGAGGCGCTGTTCAATCGCGGCGTCGTGGTGGTGGCGACGTCGAACCGGCCGCCCGACGACCTCTACAGGAACGGGCTTAACCGACAGCTGTTCCTGCCGTTCATCGCGCTCCTGAAACGCAATGTCGAGGTGCGCCCCGTCATGGGCGCGCGTGACTACCGGCTGGAGCGCCTGATGGCCGCGCCAACCTGGCATGCGCCGCTCGGACCCGCCGCCGACGCGGCCATGGACCTCGCCTGGGAGCGACTGACGCTCGGCGCCAGGCCGGTCGCCTATCGTCTCAGCGTCCAGGGGCGTGAAACCGAACTGACGCAGACGGCGGCAGGCTGCCTGCGCCTGCGGTTTGAGGATCTGTGCGCCCGTCCGCTCGGCGCGGCCGACTATCTTGAGATCGCCCGGGTGTTCCACACCGTGCTGCTCGAACACATCCCCGTGCTCTCGCCTGCCCAGCGCAATGAAGCCAGACGCTTCGTCACCCTGATCGACGCGCTCTACGAAGCGAAAACCAAGCTCGTGGCCTCCGCCGCCGCCGCCCCGGACGCGCTTTATCCGCAGGGCGACGGCGCCTTCGAGTTCGAGCGCACCGTCTCGCGCCTCATGGAGATGCGCTCGGCCGACTATCTTGGCCTGGCCCGTGCGGCGGCGTAAACGACTGGAGCCGGGCTTCGCAGCAGGACCTCGACCATGAGCCGTTCGCTGGGTCTTTCTCCAGACATCATCCAATATCTCTCCCGCGCCAATCGTCCAGAACACCCCGCCGCCGCCCGCTGTCGGCTTGACACCGCCGCCATGGGCCGCCTCGCCGGCATGCAGATCTCATCCGAGCAGGGCGCCTTCCTGCAGCTTCTGGTGCGCCTTATCCGCGCCAAACGCGCACTCGAGGTCGGGGTGTTCACCGGTTACTCCGCGCTCGTCACTGCGCTGGCGCTGCGCGAAAACCATGGCGGCGAGGCGCGGCTGACCGCCTGCGACATCAGCCCGGAATTCCTGCGCCAGGCGCGCGGATACTGGGCGCAGGCCGGTGTTGAGGACATCATCGAAACCCGGCTCGGGCCGGCGCTGGCGAGCCTCGATGCGCTGATCGCCGAGGGCCGCGCGGACAGCTTCGACTTCATCTTCGTGGACGCCGACAAGACAGGCTATTGCGACTACTATGAGCGCTGCCTCACACTCCTGGGACCGCTCGGCGTGATGGCCTTCGACAACGTCCTGTGGAGCGGGGCCGTCGCAGATCCCGCCCGCGACGACGCCGACACCCAGGCGCTGCGCGCCCTGGCGACAACCGCCCGCGACGATCCGCGCGTAGACATTGCAATGACATCGGTGGGAGACGGAGTTCTGCTCGTCGTCAAGCGGTGAACCGCAGAGCTCCGGAGCCGTCCGCATGGACCTCGCGAAAATCCCGCCAGGAATGAACCCGCCCGATGACCTGAATGTCGTCATCGAAGTGCCGCTCGGCGGCGATCCGATCAAGTATGAGATCGACAAGGCGTCCGGGGCCGTCTTCGTTGACCGCTTCCTCTACACCTCAATGCGCTATCCGGCGAATTACGGCTTCGTGCCGCATACGCTCTCCGATGACGGCGATCCGCTCGACGTCCTGTGCATCGGACGCAGGCCGCTGATCCCAGGGTGTGTCCTGCGGGTGCGCCCGATCGGCGTGCTCCTGATGGAGGATGAGGCCGGCGGCGACGAAAAGATCCTCGCCGTGCCGGTCCGTAAGCTGACGGCTTTCTACGAGTCGGTAGAAAACTACACCGATCTGCCTGCGATCCAGGTGGCCCAGATCGAACATTTCTTCGCCCATTACAAGGACCTGGAGCCGAACAAATGGGTGAAGGTGATCGGGTGGCGGGATGCAGCGACAGCGCGCGAGATGGTGATGGACGCCATCGCGAAAGGCCGCGACGCCTGACATCCCGGGGGCCGGCTCTGCTCGGCGCGCTTTGCCTCGCCGCCGCCGTGTTGCTTGCGCCCATCGCCCTGTGGGCCGGCGTGTTGGCGGCTGTGCGCAACGCCCCGGAAGACCGCATGGCGCTGATCGTCATCACCGGCGTGATCAGCAGCGCATGCCTTGTGCTGCTGCTGCTCGGCCTGCGTTTGCGTCGCGTGACGGCGCGCGCCCGCGACACTCACGCGCAGGGTGCTTAACGGGGCGGCAATCATACGCCCTCAGCCTTGCCGACGCGCTGATTGTGGCGTCGTCGCCGGTCATCCGGCGCCTTTGCGCCATCCGTCGCACTTGCAGGCGACACAAGTCGGGCGCAACCTCGACCATCCTCTTGCCTCGGAGGATACCATGGCGCGTGATGAAGAGTTCGAATTGCGGATGAAGGGCTATCGGCTCGCGACAGCCGAAATCATCTACTACATGCCGGACCACCCGAGTCTGGTGCAGTCCTTCGTGTGGCAGACCCTCGATCTGGCGCCGCGCTTCCCGCGGCTGATGAACTTCCTCGACTTCTGGCGACGCGAGATCGAAGCGGTGATCCAATCCGTTCAAGTCGCCTCCAGCGGACTTGTCAGTCCCGTCCGGTGGCGCGCCGTGGAGGGCGAATTCCGGTTGCAATAGCGGCGCATAGCCCTGCATGCGGCCTGACGCAGACCCCGCATGGTGCGCGATAAGGACCCTGCCCGACCAGGACCCTGCCCGACCAGGACCCTGCGTCACCAGAATGATGCGCGATAGGGCCGATGCGCGATCAGGCCGATGCGCGATCAGGGGGATGCTGAGGGTGTCTCGCGGAAGGTCCAGCCTTTTTCGCTGGCGAGCCAGAGCACGCTCGCCCACGCAGCCACGTTTTGTTGCACATCCGCCAGAATGATCCGTTCAAACGTGTCGTCCGGCGTGTGGTGGAAGTTGAAATAGCTGGTCATGTCCTGCGCCAGGTCGAACACCGGCACGCCCTTCTGGCGCAGCGGACCCATGTCCGGGCCGCCCATTGCGGCTGCGTCGCCGCGCAGGATGGCGAGCGGGGCGAGCGCGGCGGCGATCGCGGCGGCCTTGTCCGCGTGACTGTCGCCGAAGCGGTGATCGAACTTGAAGATCCGCCCGGCGCCGCCGTCAGACTCGCTCGCCAGCACGATTGATCCGAGTTCTGGCTCGTGACGGCGCGCATACTCGAGTGCGCCAAGGATGCCGACCTCTTCGGATCCGAACCAGACGACCCGGATTGTGCGCGCCGGTCCTCCCGTCGCCTCCTGAACCAGGCGGGCGGCTGCGGTCACGATCCCACAGCCTACGGCGTCGTCCAGCGCGCCGGAGCCCGGATCCCAGCTGTCGAGATGACAGCCCACCAGGATCACCTCCTGCGGTTTCGTGCGCCCGCGGATCTCCGCCGACACGTTGCCGCTGTCGACGTTCGGCGTGAACGTCGTCTGAAGATCAAGCCGGAGCCGCACAGGTCCGCGCGCCAGGAGCCGCGTCAACTGGTTGGCGTCGGCGTTGGGCAGCGAAGCCGCCGGGATCATTCCGGGTTCGGACGCCGGTC
The DNA here is from genome assembly GCA_040381075.1 of Hyphomonadaceae bacterium. GTDB lineage: Bacteria > Pseudomonadota > Alphaproteobacteria > Caulobacterales > Aquidulcibacteraceae > JBEIHX01. The sequence continues at coordinate 4,698 of JBEIHX010000043.1, read as the reverse complement.
CCTGCATGCCGACATGGGCGAAGCGGTTGACCGACGAACCCGCCGAGCGGATCAGGCATGCAACCGCGCCCTTGCCGGCCGCCACCGTGGCGCAACGCCGACGCTTGACCACGCCGGCGCCGTATCCCATTCCGTCCTGCGTCGCGATGGTCACCTCATCGATGAACACGATCCGGCCCTTCTGCGACCCGGGCGCTGCAGCCTCCAGAGCGCTCAGGTTCGCGAACCGCGTCACCTCGGCTTCCAGCCCGCCCTTGGGCGTGGAAGGCGAGCCGCCCAGCGCCGCCACGGTGAGCGGCTGTGCCGCCGGTCCAAGCACCTCCGCCCGTTCGCTGATCCTCCCCCAGAAGGTGATCTTGAATGGTTCTATGCGGGCGTCGGCGAAACCCTCCGCCTGAAGACGGGCGACAGCCCAGGCGCGCGCCCGGGCTTCCTGCGGCGAGCCCGCAAGCCGCGGCCCAAGCTCGGTCGTGAGGGCCTCGGTGAGGTTGTAAGCCCGGCGGTCGGCGAGGCCCGCAGCCTGGATCCGGGCGATCGCATCAAGATCGGCCGGGCTCAGAAGCGACGCTGCGGGCCCCGAGCCTGGCGGCGCTGCGCCCGGCGCCGGCGCGCTTTGCGCTGTGGCGCTGGCCAAACCGAGGACGACGCAGGCGAGCCCGGTCAGAGCAGAACGGTGAAAGTCCATGATGCGCCTCACCCCTGAATTGCGGTGCGTGTTCCCGAAAGATCCCGGATGGCTGCTCGAAGCAGTCGCCGGGGCATAGCCCAGGTCACACCTTGAGCATATCCCTGAGCCTGCCTGGGCGCATATACCGGGCACATATATCGGGCGCGTATCGGTGCGCCCGCCTGTCTGGCCCACATCCCGGGGCTCCGCCCCCTGTCGGGCGGGGAGCCTGTCGGGGGACCTTGTCGGGGGGACCGTGTCGGGGGGACCTTGTCGGGGGGACCTTGTCGGCTGGGGCCGGCGAACAGGCGGCGAAGCGGGTCGCATCAGGTCAGCCATCATCAGGCCAGCCATCATCAGGCCAGTTGGGGCGACGGCGGCTATCGTGCGCGCCTGTCATCACCGCCATAGCCCAAATCGCCGGCGGCAAGCGACGTGGCCTCTTTCGGCGCGAGGTCGGCGCGGGTCTGCGCCGGCGCCGGGCTGCGCGCCGCGCGCCGGGCGGCCATGAAGGCGGCGAGCGCGACAGCCCAACCGGCTGCGAACCAGAACAGGCCATCGTGGCCCAGGGGCGTGCGCATCGCCAGACCGGCGAGAACCGGCCCCCAGATGGCGCCTGCCGCCCACAGGAACAGAAGACCTGAGGTGGCGCGGGCCAGGCCGCTGGGATGCGCGCGATCGGCCATGTGCGCCACTGCAACGCCGTAAAAGGACAGTGCGCCCCCGCCCCACGCCGCCACCAGGAGCAGCGTCGCCCAGAACGGCAGGCGAGGCCCGAACACCGCCAGCGCCACAGCTGACACCGCAGCCAGCACCGCCAGGGCCAGGATCACCAGACGTCGGTCAGTCCGGTCGGATATCCGCGCCGCCGGCCATTGGGTGATCAGGGAGCCGATCCAGGCCGCCGACATCAATGCAGCCGCGCCCGCCCGACCATGCTGGTCCTCAAAGACCAACGGCGCCAGGGCCATCACCCCGGAGTTCATCACGCCGGCGATCATGCAGGCCGCCGCGGCGGCCGGCGCCATCGCGATCAACTCACGCACCGCGACCGGCTGCGGCTGCGGCGGCGCCGGCTGTTCGGCCCGCGTCATGCAGATCGGGACAAGCGCAAGCGCATAAATGGCGGCCGCGATCATCAGCGGTTCGCCAGCCCAGGGTTCCGCGCCGCCAGCCAGGGCCGGGCCCACAGCGAGCGCCAGCTTCGACACAACCATATAGACTCCGATGACGCCGCCGCGCTCCGAGGCCGGGGCGGCCGCCGTCATCCAGCTTTCCGCCGCTGCAAACAGCAGCGCTACACACACGCCCACGCCGAACCGCTGCAACGCCCAGACCGCCAGCGGATCAGCCCAGTGCGCCGCCAGGGTCAGCGTGCAGACAAATGCGGCGGCGGCGGCGAAAATTCTGATATGGCCCACCAGGGAAAGAAACCGCGGCGCGCTGAACGCGCCGACCATGAAGCCAGCCGAGTAGGCCGCCCCGGCGAATCCCACCGCGGTGGCATCCAGTCCGTCGCCACGCATCGCCAGCGGCAGCCAGAAATTGGCGAGGCCGCTCGCCGCCTGCAGGATGGTCATGGCGGCGACAAGCGCCGCAACGGCACGAAGCGAAGTCATGGTGACACCGGCTGAGCGCAGCCTGCTGCTGTCTGCCCCGATCCTGCTATCCGGGTTCGCCCTGGCGCGCCATCGCCGACAGCCGCGCCCGCCCGCCGGCATCGTCCTTCAAACATGGGAGACGACGATGTTCACGAAGACGTTCACGATCGAGCGCCATATCGAGGAGCTGCGTGCCGAACTACGGACGGTGACTGACGCCGGCTCGAGTACCGTGCGCAAAGCCGCGCGAAAGCCGGCGTCCAAGAACGCTCATGAAACAAGAACGCTCATGAAAGCGCGCCGTTGTTGCGGGCGCTAAGCGATTGACCGCATGAGAGAGGGTAAGGCGCTCGCGATATTTCTCTCACCGCCGCTAGACCGTCCGTGGGTCAGGACTTGACGCTGACGCCCGTGCACTCGACGTTTCATGCGCACTGGAGGGCGGCATGAGTGAAGCGCGCGAATTCGATATAATTGTTTATGGGGCGACCGGCTTCACTGGGCGGCTGGTCGCAGAGTATTTGTCCCTGACGCACAATGAGGTCCCATGGGCTATGGCCGGTCGCGATCTCGCCAAGTTGGTGTCCGTTCGCGCCGAAATCAACGCGCCTGCGAGCATCGCGCTGATCAGCGCCAACGCAAGCGATCCCGGATCGTTGGAGGCGATGACGCGGCGTGCCAAAGTCGTGATCACGACTGTTGGCCCGTATCAGCAGTACGGCGAGCCCTTGGTCGCCGCATGTGTGAAAACCGGCACTGATTACGTCGATCTCTGTGGCGAACCGAACTGGATGCGCGAGATGATCGCCAGATACCATGTTCCAGCTGGCGCCTCCGACGCACGCATCGTGCACTCGTGCGGCTTCGATTCCATCCCGTTTGATCTTGGTGTTTTCTTCCTGCAACAGAGCGCGAGAGAGCGCTTTGGTGCGCCCTGCCAGCGCGTGCGAGGTCGGGTGCGCAAAATGAAGGGCACTTTCTCCGGCGGCACTATGGCAAGCATGTTCGCGACCCTGGAGGCGGTGCGGCGCGACCCTTCGCTCGCCGTCGTGCTCGCCGATCCGTTCGCGTTATCACCAGAGAAACTGGTTCAGCAGCCCTCCGGCGAGGCCGTCGTGCACGACGACGGAATAGGCTGGGCCGCTCCGTTCATCATGGCCACGATCAACACCAAGAACGTGCATCGCAGCAACGCACTTCTGGCCTATGCTTACGGACGCGATTTCGCCTACGACGAAATGATGCTGACCGGGGAGGGTGCAGCCGGTGAGAAACGCGCCCGCGCCTCGCGAAAGCAAGGGGGCCTCCAAGCTGCGCTGTTAAGGTTTGCCCCCACGCGCGCTCTGCTGCGCTCATTCGCGCTGCCGAAGCCGGGTCAAGGTCCATCAAAACAAGCGCGCGAAACCGGCTTCTACGACGTTCTCTTCGCTGGCCAAATGCCGGATGGCCGCACGCTGCGCGCCGTCGTCACCGGCGACAAGGATCCCGGCTATGGCTCAACCTCGAAAATGATCGCCGAAGCCGCGCTTTGCCTCCGAGATACGGCGCTGGCGACTACCAAAGGCGGAGTCTGGACGCCAGCTGCCGCCATGGGGGCGCCGCTGATTGAGCGCTTGCAGTCGCGCGCAGGTTTGAAGTTTGGAATTGAGGGCTAACAGAAGCGCGCGTCGCGGCACACGAACGATCAGTGAGGGCGATGTGGCGCCCGATGCGGTTCGCTGCCGACCGGCTGGGTCGCTACAAAGCTGCCGTTCGCGTGCACGTTATGGCTGTGTCGAGTTGGCCCAAAACCGCCTGTCGCCTGTCAGCGGCGGCATCCCCCAACGACTAGACAGGTCCGCGGACCGCTGCCTTTCGAGCGGAGCGTTCCGCCGCCAACGATTCACGCAAAATCGATCTCGATGTAGGCATCGACCGCGAGCGTCGCCACGGCGGCTACCACCCGCTCCGCCGCGGGACGTATGACTGGCCAGCTCGTCGTCATCAGAACGACGATTGCGGGGCGACCCGTCAAGTTTTGCTGGTACCGGAGATTTTGGTCTGTGGTAATGATAGCCGCAAATCCTGCTGTCTGGGCGCGCTCGAGCAGGTCGCCATTTTGCAACGATTGCCAGCCCATCTCATAGGCGGTGGTGATCTCGTGCCCAGAAAGAAAACGACGCAAAGGGGCTGGCGTGCCCTGATCAAACAGAATCTTCACCGCAGAGGGCCTTACGCCGGCTCAAGACTTCGTTGGGCGAATTCAAGCACCGACATGACTTGTTCGCGCGTAACTCCAGGAAACCATTCTAGAAATTCATCTGTCGTCGCGCCACCTTCGAGATTCTCGAAGAGAGCTTTGACTGGGACGCGCGAATTCTTGAAGAGCAGCGTGCCGCTGACCTTGCCTTCAATGCGCTCGACCGCCGGGCATTCGGACCAATCCAACAT
>JBEIHX010000042.1:0-28122 GCA_040381075.1 Hyphomonadaceae bacterium | reverse complement strand
CTGGCGGCCGCAAGAAGCGAATGGGACCGCTAGACCTCTCCGGGCTCACGCCGCCGGCGCTTCTGCTTCTGGACACGAATCCGATCGTCTATTGGCTGGAGGGTCACGCGCTTGCTGATCGCTTCCAGCCGATCTTCGAGAAGCATGCGGCCGGCGAGGTCCAGTTCGCGATTACCACCGTGACCATCGCTGAAGTATTGGCAGGCCCGCTGCGCGTTGGCGACGAAGCGTTGACCGCGCGCTATCGTGGAATCCTCGAAAGTTGGCGGGTCATCGATCTGACAGCCGCCGTGGCCGAAAGAGCCGCCCGCCTTCGCGCGACGCTCCGACTTAAACTGGCCGATGCCGTTCAAGCTGCAAGCGCGTTTGCCGTCCATGCAGACGCATTGGTGACTTACGATCGGAACTTCGAGCGGCTTGGCCCCAGCCTGCGTATTATCGCCTAACCCTTCTTCGCGCCGATCATACGGCGCGCGATCCAGCGCCTTCCAGTCGTGGCTTTTGCAGACCGATCCGTATGCGTCATGCAGCCCGAGCAGCAGCAACGTGAGAACGGCGTCTTCGATCTTGTCTTGATCGGGCGTGATCCTTTCGCGGAACGTCAAAGGCTTCATCTTGGGCTGTTTCTGTGTGGCTGTGTCGAATAGCAGAAGGCCTTTTTGTGGGTCGTGGCGGACGTTGAACGTTCAGGGCCGAAATCGAAGTATCGCAAAGCCTGTTATTGTATTCCCAGGCCAATTCGTTCCGAAAACGCGATAGCGGGGGCCTTTTTGCACGCCGATCCACTGGTTTTCGGGAAGATCGCGCCTGCGCGCTGGAGGGCGACCCTGCCTTTGTCTCTCCGGGCAGCAAGGTGGCTTGCCGAGATCATGGTGGGCGCCGCTTGCGCGCGTGGTCAAGCTCCCTGAGGCTGTCCCGCAGGTTGTCGATTCCGAACTCAGCCAAGGCGAGGGCGCCGTCTTCGCTGTCGTCATAGGCCCAGAGCACGCCGTCCTCAGGATCGAAGCCTTCAACGGCCCCGTCGATGGCGCTTTCCTCAACATCGAGCGTCCGCAGACGTAGGCGGCGGTGAAGACACGGGCGATGGCTGCCATGTTTGGGGCGGCGTTGGGCGCGAATGGCGCGGGCTGTCCAGATGGGATGAGGGAACTGCAGGGCTCCGAACTCGGGTTAACGCGGTTTCATGGTTGCACGTCCCGTGATTCTCTGGGCGGGTTTTTGGTTCGCTTGGGGCGCGGCCATGGAGTTCGAGTGTGTTGAAGGCTTTGAGAAATCCCGGCTCAAGTCGCTTTTGGACCATCTCGGCGAAATAGAAGACCCACGCGACCCCTGGCGGGTTATGCATCCGCTTCGGGAGGTCCTGTTCCTGGTCGTCTGCGGCACGATCTGCGACTGCGAGGATTATGAGGTGATTGCCGACTGGGGCGAAGAGCGCATCGATTTTCTGCGTCGCTATCTGCCCTATGAGCATGGCGTGCCATGCGGGCGTTGGCCGACCATCCTGATGAACCGCATAGAGCCTGCCTTGTTTGCGGCGGCTTTCACAGCCTGGGTGCGTGAGGCGTGGCCCGACAAGGCCGACTTCGCGGCCATCGATGGCAAAACGTTGCGGCACAGCCACGACCATACCGGCGGCAAGCACGCGCTGCATCTGGTCTCGGCCTACGCGACAACCGGCAGGCTGGTTTTGGGTCAGGAAGCCGTGCCTGATAAGGCCAACGAAATCAGCGCCATGCCAGCCCTGATTGAGCGACTGGGCGCCAATGGCGGGATGTCCGGCGCAGTCATCAGCATTGATGCGATTGCAACCAACGCGACCATCGCCCAGACGATACTCGATCAGCGGGCGGATTACCTCCTCGCCGTCAAGGCAAACCAGCCAACCCTGCGCGCCGAAATCGAAGCCTACTTCAAGGATGCCCCGCAGACCGTCCTTGAAACCCTGGTGGACTACGACAAAGGCCCCAATCTCGCGAAGTCAGCAGCCATGGACGGGTTGAGGAGCGGGTGGTGTGCGTCGCCGACGATACGGGGTGGCTCGCAAGTGATCGACGGTTCCCGGGCGAACTGCGGCTGCCAGGCGCCCAATGCCTCATCCGCGTTGACGCCAAAGCCTGGATGCAAGGCAAAACCCGAAGCGAGACGCGGTACTTCATTTCATCAGCCACCCTTGACGCAAAAACCGCAGCCTCCGCCGTCCGCGGCCATTGGCTGGTCGAGAACGGTCTTCACTGGGTGCTCGATGTTGTATTCAACGAAGACCAGTCGAGGCTCAGGAAGGGACATGGGGCCCACAATATGGCGGTAATCCGCCATTTCGCACTCAACCTGGTTCGATCCCTGAACGACAGGAAATCGCTCAGGCGCAGAAGAAAAAACGCAATGATGAGCGTCACTTATCTGCACACAGGAAAAGTGGCAACCGCTCCTTGCGAAGGCCGCGCCGGCATCAGCGTAGTTTTCCGTCCCTTTGCGGCGCCCGGTCCCGTAGTTTGCGGCATCGTGCGGGCTTGGCTGGCAACGGTATTTCCGCGGCTCCCCCGATAAGGCTTACACCTCTCGCACCCGCCAGCAAAAGTGCGAAGCGGTTTCGCGTCCGGCGGTGCGCCCACGAAAGGGCGCGCAGGAAAAGCGGGCGTCGGTTTGCCTGTGACTGATCAGTCTACCGACTTTCGCATCACGCTCAGACGTCTTCTTTGTCTGTGTCTTTGCCCGTCTCTTGGAAATGCCCGGTTCAATCGGCCAGGTGAGTTCCGTGTGCGGCGAAGCGCTCGAGCAGAATCCGCACTGTCCGCCGCGGCCGATCGGTTCGGCGGGCGATCTCGCGAACCGCGAGGCCCGCCCCGAATTTCATTCGCAGGAAGCGTTCAGGCGGGGTCTCCTTGTGCCGCAGCCTCGGCCGGCGAGAACACGGCGACACCGAGCAGCACGAAATGCTTCGTGTTGCAGGTGACGAGGACGAGTTGATGTGCTGCGGCGGTCCCGGCAATCGCGGCATCAGCCATGCCGGGGTCGTGACCGGCCGCAATCGCCTTGGCTTCCAGCCGCCCGCCGATTGCGGCGGCCTCAGCATCGACGCCAATGATCTTGTCGTCGTATGTTGAGACAAGACCACTGAGCCATGCTTTCAGGCTTTCGGCCTTCGCGATTGCCCCCTGTTGGTCGAGGAGCGCGATTGCCTTTTCAATCTCATGGATCGAGATGACCGACAGAAACAGCCGTCCATCGGCGTCCATGCGGTCCAGCCAGGCGAGGAACTCAGCTTATGCCTCCGACTTCAATGGCGCCAGCATGCAGATGACGTTGGTGTCGAGAAGGCCCCCCTCAAAGCTCGACATCCCGCGATGGCTTTCGGTTGCGCGGGAACCCTCCGCCCGGGAACGTCGTGAGACAGCTAACAAGGCCAGGTCGTTTACGGGTCAGCGCCTTGCGCGCGATGCCTGCAGGGCTGGCCCGGCGGGCCGGGAAAGAACGGGCCACGGGCGCCCGCAGTGGCAGCGGTTTCCGGACGGAAAAGGCATTCACCAAACATGGCCTGCCGTTCAACAGGATAATCGCCTGCTTCCCTCAGCGGAGGGGCAAGGCGAGGCGGAGGGGCAAGGCGAGGCGCCGGGACTCGCTGGCCGCCACCGCGTCCGGCGCGCGCCGCACCCCCGCTCTTCAAGGCTGCGGAGCGATCCGTTTCGGTTCCGGATTGCGATTGAGCATGCCCCGGACAGTCTGGATCCTGGGATACAGGACCCAATGGCCATGGCCGATCTTGAAGACTGCGCGTGTGAACCCGAGGATCGCTGCAGGACTGCCCCCTGACTGGCCTGTCCTGCACCACCAGTCCGGCCTACCCGACGTTGCGCAATACGCTGCGGGTATCGCGCTGCGTCGCCAGGGCCCGGCAGAGGTCCCTGCCGTCCTGTGTGGCCCGTCCGTCCTCGTCAAGCCACCCCCGAGCCTGGGCTGCACGCAGCCCCTCAGGCCCGAAGCCCTCCTGCGTCAGGTAGTTTTCAAAGGCCAGGATCAGCTGTCGCGCCGCATCGTCGTCCATGAGGTTCCTCATTGCAGCCTGACCTCTTCTACGAAAGGCGAAGACCGGCGGATCATCAGGGGGCGCGAGCCTGTGCCCGGCGATCGTGCTGTGATCGTCGTCGAACCGGCATGCGACCGGTTGCGGGGGCTGGCGCACCGCCAGAGCGGGGCGGCGGCATTCCGGAACCCGCCGGCGGCGCCATGCTGATGACGACAGGCGGCTTCGTCGGGATCGCCAGCCGCGAGACTTGGCCTTGATGGCCGCCTGCGTGGACGCCACACCCGACCGGCGCGTTGGTCCAACCGCCACGATCGGCGGTTTGTTCCTCAGGACCGTCAAGCAGGGTCGAGGCCCCGCCTGTCCGGACAAACCGCCGACCCGTCGTCGCCCGGGTCCGCGCGCGCCGCACAGACCTCAAGACCCACGCCACTCCCGGCGCGCCGACCGCCCAGGGTAAAGTCGCAAGCCGGGCTCCGAAGCGACCGCTCCCGCGGCGCCTCACACATCGGCAGAGCCGCGCATGGCCAGGGCGAACGCGTCCCGATCGGTGAGCTTCGCGCCCTCGGCAAGCGCCCGTTCAAGGGCCTCGGGCGGCAGCCTGGGGACGACTTTGGAAAGTGCGCGAAGGGAGTTCGGGTGGGTGTTGCGCGCCAGATCAAAGGTCGCAAACGCCGTGAGCCTGAGCCAGCCCAGGTTCAGACGGCCCACGCCCGAGAGGCGCAGTCGGCGCGCGGCCGGGCTCGCGGAGCCGGTCGCGCCGGCGCGACCGGTCGCCGCTCAGGCGCATACGTCCCTCGCACGCCCAATGCCGTCGCCCGACGGCCAGATCCCGCCCGTCGACGTCGCGGGGCGGGGATCTCGGAGCTATTCAGTTGGGGCGCGGCAGGGTGCGGATGTTGAGCTGACCGGCAAGGCCGGCGTCACGGTGCACCGCGATCCGCGCATAGTCGGGATGGCGCGTCATCTCCAGAAACGCAGTCAGGGAGGGGTATTCGGCAAGCGCCACCATGTCCCAAAGGTCTTCAACCTCGCCGAGCAGCAGACCCGTCACGGCGCCCGAGTAGACAATCCGCCCGCCCAGCGCCTCAACCATGGCAGCCACCGCCGCGCCGTAGCGCATATAGGCCTCCGCCCCGCTCAGCTCGGGCTCCGCGCCATCAGGATACTCCGCGCGCGCCTTGAAGCGCAGCAGGTTCACCATCACGAAAGGCCCCTGCTCCGGCGCACTGAAAAAGTCCCGGGCCTGGTCCGGTGTCGGCATGACGGCATTGCGCACCTGCATCTCATATCTCCCTGTCCAGCGCCCGCACCTTGCAGGCGTCCATGTCCCAAAGCCCGCCAGCGGGATATCCCGTGGCGTCAGGTCGGCTGTGTCCGGCGCGGCGCCGGGCGCCGGCCGGGTCGCCACAGCCTCAGCGCTGGGGCAGGCCGCGGTCCCTGGCCGCCGGCGCCTTGCCGATCGTCCCCCGCGTATCTCCTGCACATGGCCAGCCTGGTCAATCCGCAGGAGAAGGCCGCAGGAGAAGGCCGCAGGCGACGGCCGCAGGGCGGATGGGGCGCCAGCAGCCCGCTGCGGCGGCGCCAGCATTGAACGGAGCCGGGGGTCTCGGCCTGAAGGATGGCGGCGTACCGGTGCGCCTCGGTTTCCGACAGGCGCCACGCTCAGGCGGCGCCCAAAGCGCGCGCCGCCACGCCGAAAAACGGGCGTATCGCTCACGAAAAACGGGCGTCGATCCCTTCGTCCGGGAGAGGCGCCACGGCGCGCCGGTGATGGGGCGGCGCACGGCGCGACCGACCCCAATCGAGGAGCGGCCGAAGCGCTGGGGCGGCTGACGGGCGCCAGCGAGCGACGTGGCGTGAGCCTTGATGAGGACGCCGGCGATGTCGCCGCGCGCCTTGGCGACCAGGGACGGCAGGGCCGGAGCTTTGTCCCGACACCCGCATCATCGCGTGCTTGCTCCTGCCGGCGCAGCGCCCGCTGGCAGCGGCGAACCTGCTTCTCAAGCGCGGGATCGTCGTCAGGGATCCTGCGCCAGCCGCCCACCGCTTACGGCTGGCGTCCGGCGCGAAGGGCATGGTAGATGGCCCTTCGACAGGTGCGCGGTCACACTGCGGATCCGCCAGCCCTCCGGCAGAGAGGCGCCCGGCGCGCGGCAGGTGTTTCAAACTGGCGCCCTGACGCAGGTGTGGCAGGATCCTGCCGGACGCTTCTGCGCGCCCCGATCGCACCGGGCGCCAGGCTTATCGGGAGGATGCGATGCGGGCAGGCCTCGCGGCGACCTTCGCCGGGCTCATCGCGAGTCCGACGGTGCGTCAGGCGCAGCGCCTGACGGCGGCGGGGCGCCGCAGGCTCACAGGCGCGCGCCCGGTGGTGCGCTACTTCCATGAGCCCGGCGATCCCTACAGCGCCCTCAGCGCCGCCATCCTGCCGGCGCTGGAGGCGCGCCATGACATCATCCTGGAGCGCCACGTCGTTCCGCCACCGGACGAAACAGCCGCGCCCGAACCCGCCCTCCTCGCCGCCTGGTCGGCGCATGACGCAGCCCGCCTCGCCCGCCGGCTCGCCATCACCCCGCTCGCCGACCCGCGAGCCGCAGGCGTTCCGGACGACACGCCGGACGCGCGCGCCGCCGGCGCGGCCCTGCGCCGGCGGCTTGGACACTATCTGGGCGCGATGTTCCATTTCGAGGGCGAGTGGTGCTGGGGCCTCGACCGGCTTGCCTATCTGGAAGAACGCCTCGCCCCGTTCCGCCGCCCGGGCGCCCCGCCGGAAGCGCTCGCTCCCCGCCTTGAGCCAGTCATCGGCCCCCCGCCCCCGCCGGTCCCCGGGCTCAGCCTCGAGATCTTCGCCTCACTGCGCAGCCCCTACACCTATCTGGCCATGGCGCGCGCACATGCGCTCGCACGCGCCATGGGCGCTGAGACCGTCCTGCGCCCCGTGCTGCCGATGGTGATGCGCGGCCTGCCCGTGCCGATGAGGAAGCGTCTCTACATTGTGCGCGACTGCGCCCGCGAGGCCGAGCGTCTCGGCCTGCCCTTCGGACGGATCGCCGATCCGGTCGGGGCCCCGGCTGAACGCGGACTGGCCGTGCTGCATCACGCGATGGCGCTGGGCAGGGGCGAGGCGTTCATCCTGTCCTTTCTCAAGGGCGTGTTCGCTGAGGGCGTCGACGCCGGTACGGACGACGGCCTTGCACAGCTGGCGCGCCGCGCCGGACTAACGCGCGCGCAGATGCGCGATGCGCTCAGGGACGCCGACTGGCGCGTCGCTGCGCAGGCCAACCGCGACGCGATGTTCGCCGCCGGGCTGTGGGGCGTACCGTCATTTCGGGTGACCGGGCCGCGCGGCGCCTGGCCCGCCGTGTGGGGACAGGACCGGTTATGGGCGGTCGGCGAGGATCTCGCTGCAGCCGCAGCGCAGGGGAGCCCGCCATGAGGCGCCTGAGACACCGCCGGCGCGACCGCCGGCCCCGTCCAGGGGCGGTCCTGCGCAGCCCGCCGGTGACGGCGGCGCACGCACCGAACCATCAATCCATCGCAGGGGGCGCATGACATGACCTATCGGCTCTACGGGGCGCTCGGATCGCCCTACTCGATCAAGATGCGCGCGCTCTTGCGCTACCGCCGCATCCCGCATGTCTGGGTCCAGGGCCGGCAGGGCATGGAGCTTGCACAGACCCGGCTCAAGACGCCGGTCATCCCGGTCCTGCAGTATCCGGACGATCATCTCGCCAACGATTCAACGCCGCTGATCCACGACCTGGAAACGCGCCATGCCGACCGCAGCGTCATCCCCCCGGATCCCGGGGACGCCTTCCTGGCCGCCCTGATCGAGGACATGGCTGATGAATGGATGACCAAGTGGATGTTCCACTATCGCTGGTTTCGCACCCGCGACCAGGAGATGATGAGCCGCTGGCTCGCCTACGATTCCCTGCCGGGCGCCGGGGCTGACACCGTCGGCTCCTTCGCCGCCGCCTTCCGCAACCGTCAGGTCGGGCGCATGGCGATCGTCGGCTGCACGCCCGCCAACCAGCCCCTGATCGAAGGCACGGCGGAGGATTTTCTGGCGGCGCTCGACAGCGAAGCGCCGCGCCGGCCTTTCCTGTTCGGCGGGCGTCCATCCCTTGCGGAATTCGCCATCCACGGCCAGCTGAGCCAGCTCGCCATCGATCCGACGCCGAGCGACATGATGCGCGAACGCTTCCCCTTCGCGATGCGCTGGGTGGAGAACATGCATGACCTTTCCGGCCTGGAGGGCGACTGGGACGCGCCGCACGCGCCGGCCTCGCCGCTGCTCACGGCCCTGCTTGCGCTTGCCGGCGAGGTCTACCTGCCGTTCCTGGCGGCCAATGCGCGCGCTGTGGCGGCAGGCGAAGACATGGTGCGCTTCGAGGCGCGCGGGCGCGCCTATGAACAGGGCGTCTTCAAGTACCAGGTGAAGTGTCTGGCGGCCTTGCGCGCCGCCTTCGCCGCGACCCCGCAGAGCGCCAGGGCGCGCATCACGCCGCTGTTGGACGAGGTCGGCGCGCTCGCGACGCTGGCGGCGTCATGAGGCGGCCTGTCTTGCGTGTGATCGCCGGCGTGGGCGCAGCGGTCCTGGTGATGATCACGGCTGCGGGCGCGGCGGTCCTGACCCTGCCCGACCTGCAGCGTCCTCTCGTCGACCGTCTGATCGCCCGCGTGATGACGCAGGACCGCACGGCGCTGCTGCGCGACGATGCGCTGCGCGTGGCGGTGTGCGGCAGCGGCTCGCCCCTGCCCGACGACGCGGCCGCAGAACCGTGTTTCGCCGTGTTCGCCGGCGGGCGGATGATCCTGGTGGATGCGGGCGGCGGAAGCTGGAGCCGCGTCGCGCAATGGCCGACGCCAGCGGGCGCGCTCAGCGATGTTCTGGTGACGCACTTCCACTCAGACCACATCGCCGACCTGCCCGTCGCCAACATGCAAAGCTGGGTTGACGGACGTCGCGCGCCCCTGCGCGTGTGGGGCGGGCCGGGCGTGGAGCAGGTGGTGGCGGGCTTCAACCAGGCCTTCGCGCCTGACTCCAGCTATCGCACGGCCCATCATGGCGCAGCCCTTCTGCCGGGCGCGCTCGCCGTCATGGAGCCCCGGCTCGTCGCGACGCCGGCGCGAACGCCCCTTGCGGGCGGCGACACGGCCGTGCTGTGGGACGATGGCGCGCTGCGGGTCACCGCCTTTGCGGTGGAGCACCCGCCCGTCACGCCAGCCTATGGCTACCGCATCGACTACCGCGGCCGCTCGGTGGTGTTCTCCGGGGATACCCGCCAGACCCCATCGGTCGCCGCCAATGCGCGCGGGGCCGACGTGCTGATCCATGAGGCGATCGACAAGGAGGTGGTGCAGGCCATGGCCGAGGCCGCCGACAGCGCCGGTCGCGACCGCCTCGCCAGGGTGCTCCGCGACATCCAGGACTATCACGCCGCGCCCGGCGACGCCGTGGCGGCCGCCCGCGCGGCGGGCGTGAAGCTGGTGCTCCTCAACCACTTCGTTCCGCCGACCCCACCCTGGCTCGGCGATCGCTTCCGCTTGCGCGGACTGCAGACCAACAGCCAACCCGAAGGACCCGACATCCGCGTCGCCCATGACGGCATGCTGGTCGAATTGCCGCTCAACAGCGATGCGGTGGTGGTGCGCCGGATAGGCCGCTGAGCAGGCCGTCAGGCCCCGCGCCCATCCGCTGGCCGGCCGGTTTGCGCTCGCCTCAGGCCTTGCGAAAGCCGTGGCGCGTCATCCAGTCCAGGATGACCGACAGGGCGGCCAGAAGCTGCTCCTTCTGACCCATGTAGTAGTGCGTCGCGCCCGCAATGCTGTGATACTCCGGGATCACCTGCGTGAACCCGGCGCGGATGCGCGCGGCATGGCTCGGCGTGCAGGCGTCGTCGGCGCTGTTCTCCACGACGAGGGCCGGCACGCTCACATCGCCAGCGCATTTTGGTCCGTCGGCGGGCGACAGCTGCGACCACTGCGACAGCCAGGAGCGCAGCGACGAATAGCGCGCGATATGGGCCGGACTCATGTTCACGACCCGCGGATCGCCCATATAGCACCAGTTGGGGCGTCGGTCGTTCGGATCGATCGCCGGATCAAGCCAGCGCAGATCCGCCATCGTGCCGTGCACCACGAAACAGTATTCCGAACGCGGCAGGCCGCGCCGGCGCAGATCCTCCAGGCGCTGGCGCACGCCGTCCGTGATGCGCGCGATCCGGGCCGCCTGCGCCGCCCGATAGGTCTCCTGGAACGCGACCGGGAATGGCGCCTGCGCTGCAGGCGGTTCGCCATAGATGTCGAGGGCGGGGTCGCGGTCGTCGGGATCAAACTCATTGCGGATCGCCGGGTCGATCCACTCCGACAGGGTGATGGCGCGGCTGACATGGGCGGCCAGCTGCATGACCCCGTCAGCCGGCAGGAGACCGGCCGCGGTCAGATCGGCCGGATCGCCGGCCGGGGTGTGCGTGATCGTCGGACGCTCGGACTGCGACTGATAGAACAGCGACAGCGATCCGCCGCCGGACCAGCCCGCCAGCACGACCTTCGCGAACCCCATGGCCTCCCGGGCATGGCGCACATAGCGCCCGAGATCCATCACCACCTTCTCCATGATGAGCGCGGTGTCGTTGTGGGGATAGCGCGAGCCGGCGCAGATCACCGGCACGCCGGCGCGCGCCAGCGCCATGGGCATGGGCAGATGGTTCATCACCCCGCTCGGATGCATGAAGATGACGACCGTATCCTGCGCCGGGGCGTCGCGCGGCCGCAGGAACTGGCCCTCGCACAGCACCCAGTCCTGGCTGCCGCCATAGGTTTCCTTGAAGCCGGACTGATCCTGAAAGGCGATGCTCAACGGCGCGCGGTCGAATTCATACGGTTTCATCGCAGATCTCCTGCGCGCAGCGCCCCGGCGACGGCCCGCATCGGGCCAAGCGCCAGCGCGATGAGCACGGCCCCGAGCGGCAGGGTGATGGCGGCGGTGGCCGCGATCGCCTGACCGATGCCCATCGGGCCGCCGAAGACGGTGTCGGACAGAACCGCCGTGAGCGTCGGACCAATGCCCAGACCGATGAGATTGGCGCTCAGAAGGTAGAGCGCGGCGGTCTGGCCGCGCATGCGGTTCGGCGTCATGACCTGCACCGTCGCGCCCTGCAGCCCGCCTGTCGCGGTCAGCACGAAGAGGGCCGCGCCCATCAGCACCAGCGACAGCACGCGGTCGGGAACCAGCATGGCGCCGATCACCAGGGGCGCGTGCAGGATCGCCGCGCCCAGAAACACGCGCGCTGGCGCATCGAGCAGACCGCGCGCCGCCAGCCGGTCGGACACAGCCCCGCCGATGAGCATGCCGGCCGTGCCGCACACCATGAACATCAATCCATAGATGAGCCCAACGTCGCTGGGGGCCATGGCATGCACCCGCATGTAGAAAGTCGGAACCCACACCACCACCGCGTAGGACATCACCGCCACAAGCCCATAGCCCAGGAACACGCCGGCGAAGGCGCCGCCATGGCGAAGGATGTAGGACGCCGTCTCGCCCAGGCTTGGCGCGCCGCCCGCGCCGGCCGGCGACGCGCCCTCGCTGCGGCGCGCCGGCTCGCGGATAAACATGGCGAGGAGCGCGACCAACAGGCCGGGAAGGCCCACGACCATGAACGCAACCTGCCAGCCGCGCACCTCGCCGATCACCGGCAGATGAACCGCGCCGACGCCTGCGGCCCACTGCGCCACGAAACCGCCGACCATCAGCGCCAGTCCGCCCCCCACCGTGATGCCGGAGGCGTAAATGCTCATGGCCAGGCCGAGCCTCTCCTTGGGAAAATAGTCCGCGATCAACGAATAGGAGGCTGGCGACAGCGTCGCCTCCCCGACGCCGACGCCCATGCGCGCCAGGAACATTTCCCAGAAATTGCGCGCCAGGCCGCAGGCCGCCGTCATCAGGCTCCAGACGGCGATGCCGGAGACGATCAGCCAGCGGCGTTCGCGCACGTCCACCCAGCGCCCGAAGGGAATGCCAAGCACTGTGTAGAACAGGGCGAAGGCGAAGCCGACCAGCAGGCTGATCTGGGTGTCGCTCAGTCCGAGATCCTTGCGGATGGGATCGATCAGCAGCGCCATGATGGTGCGGTCGATGAACGACACCATGTAGGCGATCATCAGCACCGCCACGACGAAGTAGGGATAGACCCCGATCCGGGACCGGGCCGGCGCGTGCGCGCCTGCATCCGGTCCCGGCGGACCCGAGCCGCCGGTTCCTGTCCCGCCGTCCCTACGGGGACTTACACCCTCGGAACCTGGACCGCCCGCCCGCGGACCCTGCTGTTCGCCCGTTGGCGCCGGCATCAGAAGCGCTTGCCGATGCGTATATAGGCCATGGCGCCCCGCGGATCGTGCACCAGCCGGTCAAAGCCCTGCAGGTCGCCAGGGGCGCCGGTCGGCGGCGGCAGCTGGTCGGAGGCGTTGATCAGGCCGACCTGAAGGTCCGCGTCGATCGAGTCCATCTGCAGACTGTACTGCACGTCAATGCTGCTCCAGCTTGCGATCTTGAAGCCGTTGATCGGGCTGGTGCGGTCGTTGAGGTTCTCGCGGTAGCTGTCGATATAGGTGAGTGTCGCGCCGATCTTGTGCGGTCCAAGCTCCCAGCTCGCTGTGGTCGTGGCGCGCCATTGCGGCAGCGAGCGGGCGAAATTCTGGAAGTTGCGCAAGCCGACGAGATCGAGCTCCACGCCATTCTCATTGGCGAGGTAGGAGTTGATGTAGGTCGCAGACGTGCCCAGCGACAGCCGGGCGCCGTCACGCAGGTCAAGATCGTACCTGGCGGTGATGTCGACGCCGTCCGTCTCCACTGAATTGGCGTTCACGAAGGAGACGCGCACCTGCGAGATCAGACCTGTCGGTCCGGTCGGGCGGATGACGCGCGGATCATCCGGGTTGGCGTTCACGATCGCCTGGGCGTTCTGCTTCACAATGATGTCGGAGTAGTCGTAACGCCAGTAGTCGATGCTCAAGGTCAACGCCGGCGTCGGCGTCCAGACCACGCCGAAGTTTGTGTTGACGGCCTCTTCCGGTTTGAGGTTGGCGTTGGGCGTCGTGACCACCGCGGTGAAGAACGGAATGGTGGCGCGGTTGCGCGGATCGGCCACAGCCTCGTTGATGGTGGAGATCGATGTGGTCTGTGACAGCGAGGGCGCGCGAAAGCTCGTGCCGGCCGAGCCGCGCAGGACGAGACCGTCGACCGGCTCCCAGCGCAGCGCAACCTTCGGATCAAGGCTCTCGCCGATCCCGCCGCCATAGTTCTCGAAGCGCGCCGCGACCTGAGCCTCAAGACGCTTGTGCAGCGGCACGGCGAGTTCTGCGAACGCCGCATAGATCGTGCGGTCTTCCTCAAAATTCGGCCCGCTGAACAGGAAGGTCAGATTGCCGTTGCGGCTGTCGGGATCGCTGGAGAAGGAGAGGCGCTCGGACCGCACCTGGGCCCCAAGCGCCACGCCGATCGGACCGGCGGGGAGCGTCAGCCAATCACCGGAAATGACGGCGTCCGCCGTGGTCAGGCTCGCCTCGTAGTCGCGCCAGGAATTGGCCGTGAAGTCCTGGATGACCGCGCGCGAATTGGCCAGCGCCGGATTGGTCAGTGAGCTGCCGAACGGATTGAAGAACTGATTGTTGTTCGGTCCGCCGACGCCCGCGAGCGCTGCGGCGAAGCGGTCGATCTTCACGTCGCGGATATTGGTCGCCTGGAAGCGCTGCTTGCTGTAGACGGCGGCAAGATCATAGTCCCAGCCGCCCGCGAGCGGCCCGCGCAGGCCGCCGACAAGGCGCAGCGCCGTGTTCTCGCGCCCCTGGATGGTCGGGTCGTAGTTGGCCCCGCTGAGCGACCGTCCGAAGAAGCGCACCGGAACCCCGAACCCGCCATTTGCGACCAGGTTGCCGGGATTGTTGGCCGGCACGATCGGGAACTTCAGATCCGGAAAGGCCGGCGCGGATTTGACCTCGGCCTCATTGCGCGCGAAGCCGAGTTCGGCGTAGGCGGTCCGGCCGGACTTCAGGTCAAGCGTGGCGACGCCGTAGCCGGTAAGACGCTGCTCGGCGGAGATCAGCTCAAAGAACGGCGTCAGATCAATGCTGCAGAAGCCGACATTGGGCTGGCCGGGAATGCCGAAGGGCTGTCTGCGCCCGCCGCCGGCCTCGCAATTGGGATCGATGATCGGCAGCGCCCCAGGCTGAAATGCGCCGGGAAAGCCAAGCGCTGAGCGGATCTTGCCGCGCGACACTGCGCGGTCGTTCTGCGCCAGCGGCGAGCGGTCCAGATATTCAAGCCCGGCGGCGATCCGCAGCGGCCCGCGCTCAATGCCGGTCGCTCCAGCGACCATCCAGTCGACCTGACCGCTTTCCAGCGTGGACTGATAGGACAGGCGAACCTCCGGGCGCGCCACACGGTCGCGCATGATGAAGTTGCCGACCCCGGCGACCGCGTCGGATCCATAGACGGCGGCCGCGCCGTCCTGCAGCACCTCAAGCCGATCCACCATGATCAGCGGCAGGACGTTGATGTCGACAAAGCTCGAACCGTCGTCATTGGGGATCGGCGCGGACGTTTGCCGCCGCCCGTTCACCAGGGTGAGCGTGGACGCGAGGCCAAGGCCGCGCAGGTTGAGCTGGGCGGTCCCGACCTGGAATGGCGAGCCCGTGGTGTCGGGCTGGTTCACCGATCCCGAATTGCCGGGCAACAGGCGCAGCACGTCATCCGGCGTCGCCAGGGCGTTGGCGTCAAACGTGTCACGCCCCAGGGTGGCGATCGGCGTGGGCGCATCCTCCGGCGCCCGCTTGATGTAGCTGCCGGTGACCACCACGGTGATGTCATCATCGCCTGCCGGGGCGGCGTCCTGCGCCGCAGCCGCGACCGGAAATCCGAGAATGACAGCGCCACACAGGGCGACGACGGCCGCGGCGACCGCCGCGCGCTCGGAATCTGCTGGTGAAGTCATAAAGCCCTCCCCTGCGGCCCCGGGCTCTCCTGGCCCGGACTGAGTTAGGGTCCGCATTTTGGCATGCTCGCCGAGGAAATTCAGAATCACAAGCCGAAAAATTCGTTGCGTCGTTCAGTTTCATGCGTTCATCTAGCTGCACGGTCCGAACCGGCGGACGGGCTCAGGGGTCAACGATGACGGGCGGTAAAGTGAAGACAGCCTCAGCCGGCGCACCGGCGCGACGCGAGAGCGCGAAAGGCGGGCCTGCGGTGCGTGAACGGATACTCGAAGCGGCCCTATCCCTTTTTGCGACAAGGGGTTTCGACGGCACGACCACGAAGGACATCGCCACCGCCTGCGGCCTCGGCATGTCCGTGATCCTCTATCATTTCGAGTCGAAGGAGCGGCTGTGGCGCGAGGCGATGCGCAGCCTGTTCGCCAAGGTCGGGATCCGCCCGGCGCTCGAGGCCGCGACCCTGAAGGATCTGGACATAGTGTCGCAACTGCGGGTGCGCCTGCGCAGTTTCGCCCACCTGAGCGCAGTCTACCCGCAGCTCGGCGGCGTGATCATGCTTGAGGGAATCGCCGGCGGGCCGCGCCTGGAATGGCTGGCCCAGGTGCTTCTCAAACCGAATTATGCATCCTGGACAGACCTTGTGGAGCGCGGCGTGCGCGCCGGTCTGCTGAAGCCGTTCGACCCCCTGCAGATCGTGGTGGCCCTGCACGCGGCGGCGGCGACCTATTTCAACCTGGCGCCGCTGGTCTCACACCTGACGGGCAAAGCGCCGCTCGACCCGCGCACCATCGAGCAGCAGGCCGATCTCGTCATCGATGTGCTGCTCGACGGCCTTCTGGTGCGTGATCCGCCCACCCGCGCCGCCGGCGGCAGCCCCGCCGCCCGTCCGGAGGCCCTCGGCGAGGACCGGCTCGCGCTGCAGCCAGGAGGCGCGCCGTGTTCCTGACCAACAGCCTGTTTCGCACCGCCCAGCTGCATGGCGGGATCCGCTCAGCGGTGCTGGGCGCGCGCAGTTTCACCTGGGCGCAGACCTGTGAACGGGTGCGCCGGCTTGCCGGCGCGCTGCGCGCGCGCGGCCTGTCGGGCGGCGAGCGCATCGCCGTGCTCGCCCTGAACGGCGTCGAATATCTCGAACTGACCTACGCCGCCCCGCTCGCCGGTCTCACGCTTGTGCCGCTCAACACCCGCCTCTCGATCAGCGAACTGCAGGCCCAGATCGCCGACTGCAGCGCAGCCGCGCTCGTTTTCGATGACGCAAACCGCGCATCCGCCGCCGCGCTGGCTGGCCTTGGCCTGCGGCTCGTCGTGGCGCTGGGCCCCCAGGGCGCAGCCGCGGGCGCCGTGGCCTATGAGGAGATGGTCGCGAGTGCGGCGGCGAGCGATCAGGTTGCGACCGATCGCGAGGCGAGTTGGGCGATCATCTACACCGGCGGCACGACAGGACCGCCGAAAGGCGTGGTGTTAAGCCACCGCGCGATCACCCACGACGTCACCCAGGTTCTCGCCGACCTGCAATGGGGCGCACAGACGCGCTTTCTGCAGGCGACCCCGCTCTTTCATCTCGCCGGTCTGGGGCCAAGCTATGCGGTAAGCGCGCAGGGCGGAACGCACCACTTCCTGCCGGTCTTCGTGATGGAGGATTTTCTGGCGCTGATGGCGGGGGAGCGCATCGAAGCGACAGCGCTGGTGCCCACGATGATCGGCTGGCTCGTCAACCACCCCGACCTCGCGCGCCATGACCTCAGCGCCTTCAGACATCTGGGCTACGGGGCCTCGGCGATCCCCGAGCCGGTGCTGCGCAAGGCGATGACGCTGTTTCCCGGCCTGTCGCTGGCGCAGTTCTACGGCCAGACGGAAGTCTGCGGCGCGCTGACAAGCCTGCGTGCGGAGCATCACGACCTGGCGCCCGACAAGGCCCACCGCCTGCGCTCGGCCGGGCTGCCGCGTCCAGGCGTACGGGTGGAGATCCGCGATGAACACGGCCTGGAGGTCGCCCGCGGCGTGTGGGGTGAGATCACCGGGCGCAGCGAAGGCGTGTTCAGCGGCTATCTGAACCAGCCGGAGCTGACCGCTTCGACCATGCGCGACGGCTGGGTGCGCACCGGCGACGTCGGCTACATGGATGACGACGGCTTTGTCTACGTCACCGACCGGCTGAAGGACATGATCGTCACCGGCGGCGAGAACGTGTCCTCCAGCGAAGTGGAGAGCGTTCTGGCGCGCCATCCCGGCGTGCTGCAGGCCGCAGTGATCGCCGCGCCCGATCCGCAGTGGGGCGAGCGCGTCCACGCGGTCGTCTGCGTACGCCCCGGAGATACGGTAACGGCTGAGGAAATCATGGAGTTCTGCCGCCAGTCGATGAGCGGCTACAAGCGGCCACGCTCTGTCGACATCCGTCAGACGCCGTTGCCGACCAGCGCCATCGGCAAGATCCGCAAGGATCTGCTGCGCAAGGAACTCATCGCGCAGAAGGAGGCGGCGCATGGGGCTTGACGGCGACCAGCGGCCAGAAGGCGTTCCTGCAGCGGGCGGCGATGCGGCGTCGCAGGGCGGGCCGGCAGGTGTCGATGTCGCTGCGGACCGGGTCGACGCCGGCGCGGTCGCGGGCTTCGGGCGCGACGGCGCGGCCTGCGTGCGCGGCCTGATCGCGCCAGACCGTGTCGAGGCGCTGCGCGAGGACGTGGCCTGGATGATGGCCAATCCGACGCCGTTGGCGCAGGACTTCGCCGACCAGACAGGCGCGCGGTTTTTCTCAGACCTTTACGGCTGGCGACGGCGCGAAGCGCACCGCTGGCTTGCCTTCGAGAGCGCTGCGCCGGCGGTGGCGGCGGCCTTCATGAAGGCGCGCGAGGTGCGCCTCCTCTACGATCAGACCTTCGTCAAGGAGCCCGGAAGCCAGGCGCCCACGCCCTGGCATCATGACCTGACGTTCTGGCCCGTCACCGGCGCCCAGATCCTCAGTGCATGGATCGCCCTTGATCATGTCACGCTGGAAAGCGGGGCGGTGCAGTATCTGCGCGGCTCCCACCTCAGCCCGCAGCGCTACCGCCCGACCCAGCCCGACAGCGAGGCGGCCCGCAGGATGCGCCACGCCGATCTGCCCCGGGCCCCCAACATGTCGCGTGTCGCCGCAGCGGATCTCCTGTTCTGGGACCTCGAACCCGGCGATGCGATCTACTTCCACGCCCTGACCCTGCACGGCAGCGGCGCAAACACCACGGCGAACCGCCAGCGCCGCGCCATCGTGCCGCGCTTCGTCGGCGAGGACGCCCGCTTTGTCGACGGCCCCCACGCACTGCCCACGCCCGAACCGGTGATGCTCGCCACCGGAGACCGGCTCGAACACCCGCTCTATCCACGCGTCTGGCAGGCCGCCCCCTGATGACCACGCCCGTCTTCGCACCGCAGGATCCTGAGTGGCGCAACGATCCCGGCGCCCTGTACCGGCGGCTCCTCGACCATGGCGCAGCCTTCCGCAATCCCGACGGAACCTGGGTGGTGTCGCGCTACGAGGATGTCTGGGCGCTCCTGCGCAATCGCGACGGCCTTATCAAGCTGCCGGAGAAGACGCTGCGCAGTTTTCCGCAAGGCGACTTCCGCGACCACAATGCCGCGACCCTCGCCTTTATGGATGCGCCGCGCCACACGCGCGTGCGCGCCGTGCTCGCCGGCGCGTTCACTGCCGGCGCCATCGAGACGGTCACGACCGCAATCGAGGACATCGTGGCCGCGCTGCTGGATGATCTGGAGCGGCGTGGCGGCTTTGACGCCGTGCACGCCTTTGCCCGCGCGCGGCCCCTTGAGGTGATCCGCCTGCTGCTCGACGCGCCACCCACCGAACGCACCGTGCTGGAAGAGGCGGCCGACAGGGTGGTTGAGGCGCTTGAGCCTGGCGCCGGACCGGCCGCGGCCGAGCGCGCCTCGCTGGCGCTGAACCGGCTGCGCGCCGTGATCGAGCCACGGCTTGCCGCGCCGCGGGCCGGCTCAACCGCACCCATGGACATTCTGGGTCTTGCGCTCGCGGCGGGCGAGCTCACGCATGACGAGGCGATCCACCAGGCGCTCTTCCTGCTCAACGCCGGTCATGAGACGACGGCAAGCCTGATCGGCTCGTCGATCCTGGCGCTGATCGGCGCACCGCTGGCGCTGGCGCGCTTCCGGGAGGAGCCGGACCTGCAGGCAAACACCGTCGACGAGCTTTTGCGGCTCTACCCGCCGCTGCACTTCACCTTCCGGCGCGTGGCGCGGGACATCGAGGTGACCGGGGGACGCCTCGCACCCGGCGAGGCTGTCATCCTGGTGATCGCCGCAGCCAACCGGGATCCAGGCGTGTTCGCCGACCCCAATCGCCTTGATCCTGCCCGGTCGAACGCCAACCGGCATCTCTCCTTCGCCGCGGGCGCCCACACCTGTCTCGGCGCCAATCTCGCCCGGCTCGAAACACGCATCGGCCTTGCCCGGTTTTTCGCGCGTTTCGACGCGGTGACCCTGACAGGGGCGCCAGTCGCCAACCAGGGGCTTATTTTCCGTGGGCTGAAATCCCTTCCAGTCCAGGTGACGGGCTCTGGCGACGCGCGCGCAAGCCACGCGCCTGATGTCCAACAGTCAGGAGCGCCACATGCTGCAGGAAGCCGCTGACACGCCGCCGGCCCCAACCCGGTTGGGTGCGATCCACCACGCCGCATTCCGCTGCCGCGACGCCGAGCAGACGCGGTGGTTCTATGAAGAGGTCCTGAACCTGCCGCTGGCCGCAGCGCTGGTCATCGAGGAGGAACCAGGCGTCGGACGCGCCCGGCCCTACATGCATCTCTTCTTCGAGCTGGGCGACGGGAACTTCATCGCCTTCTTCGACGATCCCGATGAGGCGCGTCCAGACCATTTCGAGAAGGCCCACGGCTTTGACCGGCACATCGCGCTCACTGCGCAGAGCGAAAGCGACCTCCTCGCCTGGAAAGACCGCATCTGTGCGCGCGGGGTGACCTGCGTCGGGCCGGTCGACCATGGCTTTGTGCGATCGATCTACATGTATGACCCCAACGGCCTGCAGGTCGAGATCACCGCCACGACGCGCGACTACCCGGCGATCATGGCCCATGAGCGCGCCCATGCACACGCGGCCATCGCCGTCTGGAGCGCCCAGACCCGGCCCCGCAAGGAGGGCCTCTTCGGCGGCCAGGCGCTGGATCGGCGCGGGCGCGCATAGCCTGTCCCCCGCGCGGGCGCGGCGCAGGCAGGCGCCCGCGATCCGGACATCAGGCCAGGACCGGCCCGGTTCTTGCGCCCCGCAGGGTCAGCGGTATGGTCAAGGTCGCCCTGCCAGCAGCCAACACCGGCGCCTGCGGCGCGGGCAGGGAGGCGCCTATGACGGTCAGAGCCAGCCTGGGGGCCGCCATCGCCATGATCTCGCTGGCGGGCTGTGTGGGCGCGCCCTCCCGGTCCGTCGACGCGCCCCTGCGGCCCGGCGACCATTATGTGGCGATGGGCAGCTCGTTTGCGGCTGGCGCGGGGATCGGCCCGACCAAGCCCGGCACGCCCGCGCGCTGCCAGCGCACCGCGTTGAATTACGCCAGCCAGCTGGCGGACAGGCTGCAACTCCAGCTCAGCGATGTGACATGCGGCGGGGCAACGACGGCCCATCTTCTCGGCCCATGGAATGACCTCCCGCCGCAGCTCGACGCGCTGACCCCCGAAACCCGTCTCGTCACCGTCACCATCGGCGGCAATGACCTTGGCTATGTCGCGGGCCTCTTTGGCGGCTCCTGCCGGGCTGGCGCCGCCCTGCGCCCAGGGCCCTGTGGGCCGAATTCGGCGCCGGACGAGGCGGCCTATGGGGGCGTCGAACAGGGCCTGCGCGACATCGCCGCCGAGGTGCGGCGGCGCGCACCGCGGGCGCGCCTTGCGCTCGTGCAGTATGTGACGCTGGTTCCGGACGCGCCGTGTGACCGGGCGCTGCTGACGCCCGAAGACGCAGAGGTCAGCCGGGCGATCGCCCTGCGCCTTGCGGCCATCACGCGCCGCGTTGCGCGCGACGCCGGCGCCCTGCTCATCGCGGCGGACGAGGCCTCGCGCCGGCACACGGCCTGCGACGCGGTCGCCTGGAATTCCGGCATGACGCGCGACTACGATCTGGCGCGCGGCGGTCCGTGGCACCCCACTCCCGCCGGCATGCGCGCCGTCGCCGACCTGCTGGTGGAGGCCCTCATCCAGGGGCCGGCCCAGGATCAGGCCCAGGATCAGGCCCCGGATCAGGCCCCGGATCAGGCCCAGGGTCCAGCCGGCTGACGCAGCCCCCGGAGAGGCGGCCAAGCCCTGCCGCAGGCAGGAGGGCCGCCAGTGCGCGGGGTGGGGTAGGACCGGCGGTCAGGAGGACGGGGCGCGGCCCGGACCGGCCGAGGCCGCGAGGACAAGGCCGCGCAGCGGGGCTGTCGCACTGTCGGGAAAGACCGCGCGCCGGACGGTCGACGGCCCGATCTCCAGGTGATCTTCCAGCACGCCCTTCAGCACAGCATAGAGATCGGTCGTAACCCGCAGGTCGCGGCCCTCCTGCAGGCGCGCCGCAGCAAGTCCCGGCCAATCCGTTACGACCCGGCCGCCGGCCACCGCGCCGCCGAGCAGGAAGGCCGCCCCGCCGGTTCCGTGATCCGTCCCCAGAGCGCCATTCATCGCCACCGTGCGCCCAAACTCAGTCACAACAGCCACAACGGTGTCCGACCAGACCGGACCAAGCGCGGCGCGCAGCGCCAGGACGCCCTGATCAAGCTGGGTCAGGCTGCGCACCAGGAGACCCTGCTGGGCCGTCTGGTTCGCGTGGGTGTCCCAACCGCTGAGTTCGAGAACCGCAGCGACCGGACCGTCGGGCTGGCGCAGGAAACGGCCGGCGGCCTCAGCCAGGGAGATGAAGGCGCTGCGCCCGCCTCCCGGCGCCATGCCCTCAGCGAGCATGTTTGCCTGCCTGGCCGCCGCCAGCGCGCCGGCCATGGCGAGGTCGCGTTCGCCATAGAGCGCCATCAGCCGTTCGAGGGTGTCGGCGTCAGCGTCCGGCAGGGCGGAGGGCGACCACGTCGCCGCCGGGTTCGGCCCGCGCAGGATGAGCGGCGTCTGCTGGGCGATCGCCATTGCGAGCTCGCGGCGCGCGGCGGCGCTCTTTTGGGGCAGACCGGCGAGGGCCGCGTTGAGCCAGCCAATCTCGCGCCCATGGGCGGTCTGCGCGCCGGTCTCGAGGACGTTCTGGGCGTCGAAATGGGAGCGGTCGCGGTACGGCGTGCCAACGGCGTGGACAATGGCAAGCTGGCGCTCCGCCCACAGACTGGCGAAGCCGGAAAGAGCGGGATGCAGCGCAAAGAAGCCGTCGAGGGGCAGACCCGCGCGGGCGCCGGTCGCGCCGGGCGCAAGGCCGGCGCGGGCCGTCTCATGGTCCGGATCGCCCACCGGGGCCACGGCGGACAGGCCGTCGAGCCCGCCACGCAGGAGGATGACCACAAGCCGTCGGCCGCGCGCCTCGCCGGCGGCGGCGACCGCGGGGACGGCAAGGCCTGCAGCGCCA
Source organism: Hyphomonadaceae bacterium (assembly GCA_040381075.1). Lineage (GTDB taxonomy): Bacteria > Pseudomonadota > Alphaproteobacteria > Caulobacterales > Aquidulcibacteraceae > JBEIHX01. Next base: position 5,560 of record JBEIHX010000042.1, on the reverse strand, counting down.
GCGGCGACAGCAAAGAGGGACTGACGGCGACTGATGGGCGGCATGGTCATCACCGGCGCTGGAATTCAGGGGAGGCAAACAACAGCGTCAGGCCCTGGGCGGGACTGTCCGCCCGCGCCACGGCCTGTCGGGTAGGCCCGCTCATCAGCGGGCCCAGCACGGCCTCGCCGAGATCAAGCGGCGAGACGTCGGCGCGGGCCATCCGCTGGGCGACGCCCTGGGCGAATTCGATCCGCTTCCAGATCAGATCCGCACTGAGCCAGGCGCTTTCCTCATCGGCCCAGCCATCCGGACCCGGCGGCGCATAGATCCGCTGGCCCATGGCGAGGATGGCCTGCGCCGCCGCCGCGGAGTTCAGACCCTGCAGTCCAAGCGCGCGCGCAACGCTGACGGCGTACTCCTCCGGGCGCTTGTACTTCGCGAACGGCGCCGCCCAGACCTCCGGGCAGTCAACCAGCGCCCCCATCGTGACGGCGATGTCGCCGTCGCTGTCCTGAAAGGCCCTGGCGATCCGCTGCACCGCCGCCGGGGGCGGCGCGTCGGCGATGTAGTGGCGCGCGAGCTTGAGGGCGATGAAGCGGGCGGTCGCGCGATGGCGGGCGAGATCGGCAAGCGCAGCCTCCCCCTGGATCAGGCCCGGCGTCGCATAGGTTCTGCCCAGCAGCGTCTTGGGGCCGGGCTCGTGCGTGCGCGCCTCGAACAGGAACAGTTCGTCCCCGGAGCGCACGCCCGGCTGATCCGACAGGAACACAGCCGGGCTCGGACGCTGATAGGTCCAGCCGGTGAGGATCTCGGCGAGGGCGCGCACATCCGTCTGGCTGTAGCCGCCGTCAACGCCCAGGGTGTGAAGCTCCAGGATCTCGCGGGCGAGGTTCTCGTTGATCCCGCGCGGCGCGCGTCGCCCGGCGGGCCCGTAGGCCCGGCCCGCGCTGGCCCTTGCGAAGGTTGAATTCGGGCCGACCGACTGCCAGTTGTCGAGATAGAGCAGCATGCCCGGGTGCCTGGTCGACGCCTGCAGCAGGTCGACGAACGCGCCGACGGCGCGGGGGCGCACCACATCGCGTTCAAAGGAGGCGGGCATGGCGACGGACGCCGGCTTGCCGGCGGACACGGTGAAGTGGTTGCTCCAGAAATGCACCAGACGCTCATGAACCGGGCGGTCAGAGCTCACCCCAGCGTCGATGCGCGCCCGGATGGCGCGGCCAATGCGTTCGCGGAAACCCCGGCGGAATGCGTCCTCGAGCGACATCTCCGGCATGTCGCCCGCCGGGGCGTCGGGGCCTGAGGCCATCGCCGCCGCACGTTGCTGTGCGTCGGCGCGCACCTGCGCCAGCCAGCGCCCATAGGCCCACAGATCATCCTCCGTCGCCGGCAGGGCGGCGATTGCCGGCGGCGGACTGCGCTGCGGCGTCAATTGCGCCTTGACCCAACCGCGGGGATCGCCCGCGATCAGGGCCAGTTCGCCGGGACGGGCGCCAAACCCGAACCGGCCTGCTGCGATTGCGGCCTCCTGCAGGGACATGCGCGACTCCACCCATTGAAGTGATATCAGGTCCCGGGGCGACGATCAAACCAGGCGGGCCCGCCCCAAACCAACCGCCAGGGGGGCTTCGGGGATCGGCTGGCGTCGGCGGCTGCGCGAGAGACGTACTCACGGGCGCGCATGTGACCCATGCGTTCGCGCCCGGCCCGGATCTCCGCCAGGGTGGCGCCGTCGCGCTACAGCAGGGCGTAAATCGCCGGCGCGATCGGGGCGAAGGCCCTGGCTTTGCCGGCAGCGAAGGCAGTCTCTGGGTAAAAGTCGGTGATCCGGCAGGTGATGGAGATTGCGCGGCCTTTTCTGCGCCAGAAGAGCTTGCGCCACCTAAGCACGAGGCAGGAGACGAAGGGCGGCGACCCGGTAACCCTGGTTTAGCAGGCGCCATTCGCCCGAGCCGCGTTCCGGGTGGCCTTGAGGAGGCGGGCGCTCATCAACGCCGCCCAGGCCGCGCGCCGCAGGAGGTCGCCCTTTTCAGCGGCGGGGGCGGCGATGCGAAGGATGCGAAGCTCTCCTTGGCCGAGGGTCCTGGTCTCATCACTGCCTGTCCCACCAGGCCCGATGAGGGTTACGGCGCGCCCTGACGCAGCCTCCTGCCGCGCACGGGCCATTTCATACTGGCCGACCGCCCCGAAGGCAGGCGGGATCCAGTCACAGGCAGTGATGAGGGGGCCGTGTCATGATGCGGGCCAGACCCAGGACCGGGCAGGCAGATCAGGCATGTCGCTATACCTTCAGGTCGGGGTCTGTTCCGGCGAAGCGTCTCATCGCCGCCCTGAGATCGCGACAGCGTCAATGCTCTACAGGATTTTGCAGGTGATGAAAGAGCCTGCAGCCCAATGCACAGGACGGCGCAGTCAGCATCTCTGACGGGCGCGGGCCAACCCCCGATCTCGCCCGCTCCGCTGAAAGCAGACTTTCGCCAACGCCCTGATGCGCTGCGCTATCGGGCGAAAACAAATGCGGGATGGGGACGGCGCGCCTGCGCACAACTTCCAGTCAGGCGCCCGGCTCCATTCATCCGCCCGCAACAGTCCCAAGTGCATTGGACAGATCAGCTCCTTCAATCATTCCCAACACATCCGCCAGGGTGTCGCCGGGCGCAGGTTCTGAGGCGACGCAATTTTGGCAGCACACGGATCAGAACCGGGTTCTGGGCTGAACTCCCTTTCTCCGCCCGATGTCCGGCGCCTTTCTCAAAAACGCCGTCATTTCCTCAGTCGAGGCGCCTTCGCTGCGACGAGGAAGGACACGCCGCACAACTGCCGGCATGAACGCCGCTCCTGAGCAACCGCCGGGCTGAAAAGTCCGGCCGCCCTCCTCTGGGAGCAGACACATGGGAGCAGACACATGGGAGCAGCCACATGGGGGCAGCCACATGGGGGCAGCCACACTGGGGCAGCCCAGACTTGAAATCCGTCCCCCAAGTGGCATATTGCCACCCTGGGGAGATGCTCATGGCCCACTCGATCAAAATCTCGGAAGAGGAAATGGAGCTGTTGCGCAGGGAAGCGAGGCTCGCCTCCCGCTCGATCGCAGGCCAGGTCACGCACTGGCTGCGGATCGGCCGTTCCATAGAGCGGGCGCCGGACTTCAACTACGCCCATATCCGCGAAGCGCTTCATGCCAGCCGCAGCCCGGACGCGCTGACCAGCGAGCAGCAGGCTGTCTATGTCGATGAACTCATGGATATCGCCGCCGCGGAAACACCCGAACAGGCGGAATTCTACGCCAGTCGGCGCAAGGCAGGGCTCGGCGTGGGAGCTGACAAGGCGGGCAAGATCGTCAAACAGAAGAAGCCCGGCCGGGCATGACATCACCGGCGCCGCGGCCGACGCTGTTTCTGATCGCGGGTCCGAATGGCGCCGGCAAGTCGACGTTCTACGATACCGTCCTGAAGCCGCGCGTGCAGGCGCCCTTCATCAATGCCGACATCATTCAGCGCGATGAGCTGAAGGCGCCTTCCGCCGAAGCGGCCTATGAGGCGGCGAAAATTGCTTCGGCGCGGCGCGATGACTGTCTGCGATCAGGTCGTGGCTTCGTCACCGAAACTGTGTTTTCGCATCCTTCCAAACTCGAGATGCTGGGCGCGGCCCGGAAGGCGGGATTCCGGATCGTGATCTTCCACCTCCATCTGGACAGCGCAGATCTCGCCGTCGCGCGCGTGGCGGCCCGCATCGAAGAGGGCGGGCATCCTGTTCCAGAAAACAAGATCAGGCAGAGGTACGCGCGCAATCAACAGCTGATCCATGACGCCGTCCTCATGGCCGACAAAGGCGCGGTCTATGACGCTTCGCGGCTTAACCAGGCGCCGCGTCTGCTGGCAAGGACCACCCAAGGCCAGGCGGACTGGACGGCGCAGGATCTCCCCGAATGGTTTGAACGCCTCTACACAGAGCTGTCTGACGGGGCGTCCGGCCCCTGAGCCGGTGAAAGGACCTTGCCCTCTTGCTGATCATGGGTGGTGACCACGCCGTGATCGTTTCCGGCGCGGTCGGACCTCAGTCATGGTCCGGACAAGCTTTGAGGAAATTCCGCATCGTCTGTCTCCACAACGACAGTCGTCTCGCGCTCCTCACCTTTGATCTCGCCGCAGCCGGGCATGCCGGGCCGATCCGTGCGGAGCTGACGACGACTGGGGCTCCAATCGGCCCTTGTGACGTCATGGTCGCCGGTCACGCCCGCGCCAGGGGCTTTCGTCTCGTGACAAACAATGAGGGCGAGTTCAGCCGCGGCAGGGGTCTGCTCCTTGAGAATTGGTCAAAGTGATGGGGCGACCTTCGCGTCTGCAGGGCTTATCGGGCGCGCCGCACAAAACCGGTCCCCTCGTTTCGGGTCTGCTGGCTGCGGCGCACTGCCGGGCGAGAAGGGAAACGGGTAAAGAGCGACACTCCATTCCGATGGGGCCGACAGAGCGCCGCCGCTGGGCCGGGTGTGGTTTTCGGGAGATAAGTGGATCATCCGCGGTGAGGGTCAGGCGATGATGCGCAGCCCCGGGGCAAGCCGCTCGACGTCACGCTCGAAGTCACGATCGTGCGTCACCTGTCCATCTGCAGTGATGGCAAACGCGCTCGCGGCCTGAACGGCATCGGCAGGCTTGAGTCGCAGGCTCGCGCGAAGCCTGGCCGCCCGCTCGGCCACGGCGGCTGTGAGATCGACAACCCGCCAACTCTGAAGAATTCCACGATACCGCACGGCTTGGTGTGGAGAAACAAAAGCGCCGACCGCCCGAGCCCGGAGAAGGCGAGCGGTCCCATTCACTGCGGACAGCATTGAGAGTTTGGGCGATGTCGTGGCCCCAGAGGCCTTGACCTGACCCGCGCACCGGCAAGAGGGATGCCTGTGCGCCGTACCCGGCTGAACCATTCACCGGAGCCAGCACAGCGACCGGCCGGCCAAGCCGGATGATACGTGTCGAGGCGCCTCCCTCGGCGGCGTCGAGGAGGTCTGGACGTTGGTTCCGGGCCTCGTCGGCCCCCTGCGCGGAACAGTCGCGGATTGATACGGTACAGCCCCGTGCAGCTTTTCAACCGTCGAGGAGCGCCCAGGAGCGCGGGCGCAACGACGTCTGCGCACCGTATGCGATGAATGTTTGCGGCAGACACGCCGTGGCGGGAGGAGGTGTGCGCGCCAGACCAGGGTGCGCACGCCAACGCGTCTGCGGCGGGTCAGGCCGACGTTGCCGCCCCGCGCTCACCAGCCAGGGCCAGATCACGGATCTGCTGATCGCCCATGCGGCTCCCCTCGCCGCACGCGGCGTCGTAGTCCGCCGCCGGAAGCGCAGCCTTGACGCGCGCAATGATCCGTTGGCGCAGCGGCGTTGTCGCCGCCGCGGAGAGCGGCATGGCCAAATACCAGCCGATCACCCGGGCGGCGTCCGTAGCGCGCCCATCGGCGAGGCAGAACGCCGCAAGCGCGTAGCGCAGATGCGGGACGATGAACCCGCAGCGGCGCTCAACCCGGGCGAGGAGTGCGCGCACCTCCTCCAGGTCGCCGGGACCGGCGCGCTCTGCCAGCGCGCAG
>JBEIHX010000041.1:0-29418 GCA_040381075.1 Hyphomonadaceae bacterium | reverse complement strand
TGTTCTGGAAACGCTGCGCGCCGCGGCGCCCTGGCAGGCGCTGCGCGGCGGCGTGGCGGCGGGGCCTGACCGCCGGCTGCGCATACGACCGGAAGACTTCCGCATCCGTCGCCATGCCGATCGGGTCGGGGCGACCATCATTTTCGCCGTGGACGCCTCCGGCTCGGCGGCATTCCAGCGACTTGGGGAGGCCAAGGGCGCGATCGAACTTGTCCTCGCCGACGCCTATGCGGCGCGCACCCAGGTCGCGCTGATCGCCTTTCGAGGTCATGGTGCGACGCTGGTCCTTCCCGCAACCCGATCGCTGACGCGCGCCCGCAACCAGCTTTCCGGCCTTGCCGGCGGGGGCGCCACGCCACTGGCTGGCGGGCTGGACGCAGCTCACGAGATCGCGCTTGCCGAACGGGCGAAGGGACGAACGCCGCTCATCCTGATGCTGACGGACGGGCGGGCAAATGTCAGCCGCGCGGGCGACACTGACCGTGCTGCGGCCAGATCGGATGCTCTGGCGGCCGCCGCCCGGCTGCGGATCGCGGGACTGAAGAGCGGTCTGGTTGATACAGGGCGCTGGCCAAGTCCGGAGGCGCGGGCGATTTCCGAGGCGATGGGCGCACGCTATGCGCCACTGCCGCATGTGCGCGCCGGCGGTTTAAGCCAGATCGTGGCGCAGGAGGGGTAGTCCGGACATGCGCGCGCCGCAGCCCATACTTGACGCCCCGTATCCGGAAGAAACGGAAGATGGCGTCTGGTCGCCGCCATTGCGCACGCCCGTCGCGCGGGGGCTATGCACCGATTGCGGTGTTTCGCGTATGGAAGATCCCAGGGCATGCGCCAGCGCCTGCCAGTTCATCACGCCTGACTATCCGGCTGCGGAGGCGCGCGTGCATGGACGCGCGCGTGTGCCCGGGCTTGGCGATGAACTCCATTTTGGTCCGTATCTGCGCATGCTGCGCGGGCGGCTCATCAACCCCCGCGAGGGCGCGCAGTGGACCGGCGTCGCCACCCGTCTGGGCGAGAAGCTGCTTTCTGCGGGTGCGGTTGACGCCGTACTGACGGTGGCGGCGCATCCGCAGGACCGTTGGCGGCCCGTTCCTGTTCTGGTCACGAGGCCGGAGGGCATGGCGCGCTGCCGTGGCATGCGTATGGGCTACGCTCCCCTGGCTGCCCTTCTTGAGCCGGCGCGTGCAAGGGGTTACCGGCGCATCGCCATGATCGGCATTCCCTGCCAGGTGCATGCGGTGCGTGCGCTTGAGTCGTCCCTGGGCTTTGAGTCGATTACCGTGATTGGCACGCCGTGCTCGGACAACACCACGACGGAGCGTTTTCACGACTTCCTCGCGCTGTTGAGCAATCAGCCGGACGACATTACCTATCTCGAGGTCCGGGCGGATTTTCACGTAGAATTGCGGTTTGCGTCCGGAGGGGTCCGGGAGATTCCATTTCTGCAGCTGCCGATCGCGAAATTGCCGCCGGATTTCTTTCCGCTCACCTGCCGGACATGCGTCGATTATGCAAACGTTCTTGCAGACATCACGGTCGGTTACATGGGCGGTTCGGGCGATCAGTGGCTCATCGTGCGAAATGCGCGCGGCGCCGCGCTGCTTGAACTTCTGGGAGTGGAACTGGAGACGGCTTCGCCCGAGGATAAAGGTCGGCGCAGGTCGGCCGTCGAGGCCTTCATCGCAAACACGCGGCGCGCGGCAGGAGGCCTGCCGCTGCGCGCCATGCCGGATTGGTTGCGCCCCTTGATGGGGTGGCTGATGCCGCGCGTTGGGCCGAAGGGTTTGGAGTTCGCGCGCACCCGCATCGAGATGAAGGCGGCAGAGACGATCCTGCATCTGCGCCGCGCCCGCCCGCGCCGCATGAAATCGATGATCCCCGATCATGTCTGGCGGCTCATGCAGCCATACGGTGTGTCGCCGGCGCCGGGAGAGACGCGCGAGACCCGGCGGTGAGGGCGCGTCTTGACTGGGTGCGCGACGGCGCCGGGTGGCCGCATCGCTGCGCCAGTCGCTTTGTCCCCCTCGGCGGTCGCGTGCTGCACGTTCAGACATTCGGGGCGGGTCCGGTCATTGCGCTGCTTCACGGCGCCGGCGCGAGTGTGCACACCTGGCGTGGGCTTGCGCCCCGGCTGGCCGAGCGTCACCGCGTGATCGCCATGGACCTGCCCGGTCATGGGTTCTCCACAGGCCATACGGCGCAGGATCTGTCCCTGCCTGGAATGGCGCGCGCAGTGGCGGGGCTGTTCGAAACCCTTGGCGAGTCACCCCGCTACATGATCGGACATTCCGCAGGCGGCGCCCTGGCGGTCCGCCTCGCGCTTGATGGTCTTGCCTCGCCGCGGGCGATCATTGGGTTGAATGCTGCGCTGCTGCCCTTCGCGGGGGCGGCCGGGCGATTTTTTCCAGGGATCGCGCGCGCACTGTTCTTCAATCCGTTCGCGGCGTCGCTGGCGGCTGCGAGCGCGACGCCGCGCAGCGTCGCGCGCCTGATTGCATCGACCGGGTCCACGCTCGACGCTGAGGGGGTCGCCCTCTACGCGCGCCTGTTGCGCTCTGCGGATCATGTGCAGGGGGTGATGGGGATGATGGCGCATTGGGATCTGGACGCCCTGCGCGCCGAGCTGCCCCGTCTCGCGCACAAACTCGTGCTGGTGGTCGCCGCGGGCGATAGGGCGGTGCCCAGTTCGCAGGCCCGTCAGGTTTGCCGGCTCGTCAGGTCGTGTCGCATCGTGGTGGAGCCCGGCCTTGGCCATCTCGCGCACGAGGAGGCGCCCCAGCGGCTCGCTCGCACCATCACCGCCGAACTCGCCCGGGAGGACGCCGCGGCGGATGCGCCGATCCCCGAATGAGGCGATCGACGGGTTGGGCCGGTCGACCGGCTGAGGCGATTGGTCGTGCTGACATGTCGTTTCAGACTGTCCTAAGGGTCGGATGGTCCACTTTGAAGATGGCGCGGAAAATCGACCATGATCGTCACGCTCTTTCACGCCCTGGTGATCGTTCATATCGTTACCGGCCTTACGGGTCTGGTCGCGTTCTGGGGGCCTGTGCTGACGCGCAAGGGTGGCCCGGCCCATCGCCGCTGGGGCTTGCTGTTTGCGCGCAGCATGATCCTGACCGGAAGCGTGGCGATAGCGATCAGCCTGTGCTCGCTCGCCGCCCCGCTGGCGACCCATAAGGACTTCACTGATGCGGAGCTGGCGCGCGGCCTGTTCGGCTGGATGATGCTGTTCCTTGCCACATTGACCATCAGTCTCGGTTTTCACGCGCTTCAGTCGATCCGGCGCAGGGGCGATCACGCCGCCCGTCGCACGCCCCTCGCCTTTGGCCTGCAGCTGGCGGTGATCGCGACGGCGGCGGTCTGCGTCTGGCGCGGCGTTGCCCTCGGCCAGCCGCTGATGATCGGCATTTCGATGATCGGCTTTGCGTCCGGCGGCCTGACCCTCGCCTTTCTCGCAAAGCACACGCCGGATCGGCTTGATCCACTTCTGGAGCACATTCGCTCCGGGGTGGGCGCGGGAATTTCAGCGTATACCGCGTTCCTGTCCGTCGGTCTGGTCCGCCTCACGCCGGACCATGCCTTCAATCCGGCCCTGTGGGCGATCCCGATCCTGATCGGCGTGGGGCTGATCGTGTATCATCAACGGCGGGTGCGCGGACCTCGCGCAGTAAAGCCTGGTCCCGTCATTTCATGAGGGCGCCGGCGGAGCCCGCCATGCCCTGGGCGGTTGGCGTGATAGCTGCGTCCGGAGCTGCGCCGATGTTGGCGCTGGCTCTCGCTGTATGGGCAGCGCCTGCCTACGCGGATGTCTGCACGGGCGTGGCCATTGCTTACGGCGGGGTGCTGCTCGGGTTTCTCGGGGGGGTGCGCTGGGGGGCGGAACTGCTGCGTGCGCCAGCGGCGCCGTCGCTGTGGCGCCTGTCGGCGGCGGGCCTTGCGGTTGCGCCGGGCGTTGCAGTCATCCTGCTGTCGGCGCAGCGTCTGCTGGCGCTCGGCCTTTTGGCCGCTGCTGGCCTCCTCTGCCTGGCATGGGACGTCGCCGCCGCGCGGGCCGGCCTGCTGCCGCGCTGGACGGGACGGCTGCGTGTTGTGCTGACCGCGGCAAGTCTTGTCGGGCTGGGCGCAATCGCCGCACGGATCTGACCCGTCGCTGCGGCGGTTTTTCTTGCGCGACCGTGTTGGACGGTTTTCAATGTCCAATCATGTTGACAGCAGAGCTCCGTCCCGCAGTGCGTCGCGCCGCTGCGTCATCGCCCGAAGTCCCGCCGCCCAAAGTCTCGCCGCCCGCAGCAGCAGCGCGCGTGACGTGCGACGCCGGCCGGCCGTTTGAAGACCCGCACGATCCGCGGCCGCACGCGGTGGTGATCGGGTCAGGTTTCGGCGGATTGGCGGCGGCTGTGCGTCTGGGCGCGCGTGGTTATCGGGTGAGCGTTCTGGAGAGGAACGAGCAGGCTGGCGGCAGGGCCAGCGTGTTCCGGCAGGATGGCTTCACCTTCGACGCCGGCCCTACCATCATCACCCTGCCGCATCTGTTTGAGGAGTTGTGGACGCTGGCGGGTCGGCGGATGGCCGACGACGTGACGCTGGCGGCGCCGGATCCCTTCTACAAGCTGCATTTCGCCGATGGCTCCCACTTCGCCTGTTCCGGCGACCCGGCTGCGATGCGGGCAGAGGTGGCGCGTCTGTCGCCGCGGGACCTTCCAGGTTACGAGCGGTTCCTTCGGCAGAGCGAACGGATTTACCGTTTTGCCTTCGAGGAGCTTGGCCAGAAGCCGTTCTCAAGCTTCGCCGAGATGATCAAGGCTGGGCCCCGCTTCGCCTTTCACCGCGCTGAGAAGTCCGTATTCCGCTTCGCTGCCGAGACGTTTTCAGACAAGCGACTCCAGATTGCGTTCAGCTTCCATCCCTTGTTCATCGGCGGTGACCCGCTCAATGCAACACGGCTGTACGCGCTTGTCTCCTATCTGGAGGGGCGCTGGGGCGTGCACTGGGCGATGGGCGGCACGGGCGCGCTGGTGGCCGGTCTGGTCGATCTCATCAAAGGCCAGGCCAACGGCGTCCATACGGATTGCGACGTGGCGGAGATCCTGGTGGAGGACGGACATGCGCGTGGGGTGCGTCTGGGAGACGGGCGCGTGATCAACGCAGATCTCGTCGTCTCCAATGCCGACGCTCTTTACACCTACAAGCACCTCGTCCCATCGCGCTGGCGCAAGCGTTGGACTGACGCGCGCATCGACCGGGTGCGCTATTCGATGGGACTGTTCGTCTGGTATTTTGGCGTAAACCGCCGCTACGAGGACGTCGCCCATCATTCGATCCTGCTGGGGCCGCGCTACGAGGGGCTGCTGCGCGACATTTTCCGCCGCAAGAAACTGGCGCAGGACTTCAGTCTCTACCTGCACCGTCCGACCGCGACCGACCCGAGTCTGGCGCCTCCGGGCTGCGACGCATTCTATGTGCTGTCTCCCGTGCCAAATCTCGATTCGGGCACGGACTGGACCGGCATGAGCGAAACCTATCGCCGCGCCATTTCCTCTGCGCTTGAGTCGCGCCTTCTGCCAGGACTGGAGCGCGCCATCGTGACATCAAAGGTGATGACGCCCTTGGACTTCCGTGACCGCTTCAATGCGCTCAAGGGTGAAGGCTTCAGTCTGGAGCCGGTGATCCTGCAAAGCGCCTGGTTCAGACCTCACAATGTCAGTGAAGAGATTTCCGGTCTCTACCTTGTGGGCGCCGGCGCCCATCCAGGCGCAGGCGTGCCGGGTGTTCTTTCCTCGGCGCGGTTGCTCGATCAGGTAATCCCGCATGCAAACATGCGCCGCGCCCGGGGCGCGCCATGACCCAGACCACGATCGCCATGCGCGCCGACTTCGCCGCCTGCCACGCAATCATTGCGCGGGGGTCGAAGTCTTTTGCTCTGGCCTCCCGCCTGCTGCCCGATGAGCTGCGCGATGCCGTCGCTGCGCTGTATGCGTTCTGTCGCCAGTCCGATGACAGCGTGGATGCGCGCGACGCTGTGGATCGCTGCGGCGCGCCGGCCCGCCTGACCGCCCGCCTCGACGCCGTTATGGCGGGCGCGCCCCGCGCCGGCCCGGTGGATCGGGCTCTGGCTGTCGTGATGGCCCGCTATGACCTGCCTCGCGCGCCGCTGGATGCGCTCATCGAAGGACTGACCTGGGATCTCGAGGGACGCCGATACCACACCCTCGAGGAGTTGGAGGCTTATGCAGCCCGCGTGGCGGGGTCGGTCGGGGTCATGATGGCGGCGCTGATGGGCGCGCGCACGCCGGACCTGCTGGCGCGCGCCGGCGATCTCGGCGTTGCAATGCAGTATACCAACATTGCCCGCGACGTTGGAGAGGATGCGCGCATGGGACGCGTCTATCTGCCCTGCGCCTGGCTGGCCGCGGCGGGTGTCGACGTCGACGACTTCCTGGGCGATCCGCGTGCGCTGCCGGGCGTCTGCGTCACCACGCTGCGCCTGCTGGATGAGGCCGACGCGCTCTACGTGCGGGCTGACGCCGGCATCGCCGGGTTGGCGCCGACATGTCGGCCGGCGATCCGGGCGGCCCGTGCAGTGTATGCGGAGATCGGCGTGCGGGTGCGTGCTGCCGGCGGAGATGGGGTGAGTGCGCGCGCGCGCACCACTGCGACGCGCAAGGCCGTCCTGGCGGCGCGCGCTCTGGCCCCGACCTGGCCGCAGACTGCCGCCAGGTCGGCGGCAGGCTTGACGCAGCCGGCCTTGCCCGCCAACCAATATCTGGTCAAGTCAGCCACGCGTCACGGCGCGGCGCCGTTCCGACGGATGTCGTGGTTGGGACGCGCCGATGAGGCCTGGGGTCGCGTCTTTGATATATTCAGTGAGTTGGAAACCCGCAGGCCCTACCGCGCATTGCGCTGATCTGCGGTCTGGGGCGAGCATGGAGGAGGCACATGGCTTATTTCGTCGGGCTCGCATTCCTCACCCTCGGCCTGATCCTCATCTGGTCAGGCTACAGCCACAAAAAGGCCTCTGTCGCTGAGGCCGCCCGCATCCGTGCTGAGCATGGCGAGGCCAAGCAGGCTGCGCTGCATCCCTCTCTGTCAATGCTGGTCGATTTTGCGCCGTCACTGACGATCTTTTCGCTCTTCCTGATCGCAGGAGGACTGACCATCGCCTTTTTCGCCGTGAATGCCCAGCGTCATATCACCCTGTTCGATCTTGGCGGCATGCATGCGGCCATCGCCGGGTATGGCTACTGGATCGCCATGAAAACCAAATATCGCAGCGTTGAAACCCAGCGTGCAGCCTTGGGCCGCTGACATGGCCCAACCGCTCCTGTCGGATCGAGACTTTTTCAAGCTGTTTGAATTCGTTGTGATTCCGGCCTTTGTGCTGGGGTTTCTCGGTTGGCAACTTCTGTCCGTGCGCGCTTCGCTGCGCTCCGACAGGGCGCGGGCGGCGGATGCCAGGAAGCTCGATGCCAGGAAGCTCGATGCCGGGAAGCTCGATGCCAGGAAGCTTGACCGGGATCCGTCAGGCCGGTCGGGCGCGCCGCCGGGGCATTCGGACCGGCAGTAGTGCGCGCACCCAGCCGCGCGAGAAGCGATCAAGGTCGAGGCATTCGTAGACGGCTGGTCCCGGGCGTCCGTCAAGGACGGCGCTGAGTTCGCCGCGGGTGTAGAACGGTGTGTCTTCGAACTGCCGCCGCAGCGTGGCGCTGTCCGCCCGGACCCATTGGCGCAGACCCCAAAGGCTGCGGGCGAGAGGCTGGACAGGCGCCGTGGGCTCGGCGCTGACCTGCCCGTCAGGGTCTATCCGCAGGGTGAGCGTTGCGCGCGGGCCGGCGCGGGGGATGGCGTCATAGGAGACAAGGCAGGCGTCGCCACGATGGGCGCGCAGCCAGCTCCAGTGGGAAAAGCCGGTCTCAAGCGGTTGCGCTCCGGCATTGGAGTCGAGATAGCCGCGCCCGCTCCAGGACAGGCCCGGCGCATCGAAACACAGCCCCACGTCGCAGTCGGGTGCGATCGGGCGCCATTGGTGAACGCCAGCTGCGTCGAGGTCGAAGGCGCGTCCTGTCAGGGCTCTCGGACGCACCACGATGCGTCCCCGCGTGGCGAGCGGGGCCGGCGCAGCGCGTTCGTCGATGTCGATGATCAGCGCCTGATCGCGCCAGACCGCACGGCTGGGCCCGATGTCAAAGGCGTCGGCGCTGCGGCGCACATCAGTTCGTGGCCGTTCGGTCATCGTCCAGCGCCGCCGATCCGGCCCATAGAGCGCCAGATTGACCGCGCAGTGGTCTTCCGGATCGTGTCGTCCAGCCGCTGCATAATATGGCGAGAACACGCTGCCGACGAAGAGAATCAGCGTCAGTCCATAGCCGCCGTCCGCACTGAGCGCATCGAGATACCACCAGACATATCCGCCGGCGGGGACCGCGGCATCGAAGGCTGGTCCGAAAAGAGGGCTTCCACGGCCAGCAGCCCCGAGAGGGCCGCCATCGGCGCGCCCGCACTCGGGTGCGCCGTTCCGCCCGCCAGATACAGTCCCGCGAGCCGCGTGCGGGCTTTCGGTCTGGCGAAGGAGCCCATCGGTCCGTGGTTGGCCGCTCCATAGATCGCGCCCCGGCTCGCCGGAAACATGCGGGCGAAGTCCTGAGGGGTCGTCCGGGTCCACGCGGCGCGGGGCGCAATCGCCAGGCCCGCCCCAGCCAGCCGCGCGAAGGTCGCCTCCTGGCATTTTTCGATCTCCTCTGGGGCCAGCGCGCCGTTGTCGCCGATCGCAGGAGCGTTGGCGAGGATGAGCAGGCGCTCGCCGAGCTCATCCGTCATCGTCAGGGCCGTGTCGCGCCGATCCTGGGCGCACACATAGACTGTCGGGTCATCCGGCAGGCGGCCGGCGCGCAGCATGGCGAACTCGCGCTGGTAGTCGCTGCTGAAAAAGACGCTGTGGTGGGCAAGCGGGAAGCCGGCCGTCTGCGCAGCGCCCGTCCAGGTGATGGCGGACATCGAACGTGCGCCACGTGGCGCGTCGACCGCGGTTGCAGCTGCGTCGCCGAACAGCCCGGCTGACAGGGCTGCGCTGTCGGCGTTGAGAATCACCGCGTCCGCCGCAATCGTTTCGCCGCGTGCGGTCAGTACGCCCACAGCACGACCGTTTTCCACCAGGATCCGCGCCGCCGGATCGGTGAGCCGGATTTGCGCCCCGCGCAGACGCGCAGCGTCCGCCATGGCCTGGGCGAGGCCATGCATGCCGCCCTCCACGCTCCAGACGCCGGACTGTTCGACGTGCGCGATCACCATCAGCGTTGCGGGCGCAAGGAACGGATCCGCGCCGCAATAGGTTGCGTAGCGGGCGAACAGCTGGCGCAGTCGCCGGTCGCGGAAGTAGCTGCCCAGACCCGTCCACAGTGAGCGGAACGGATGGCCAACGGCGAGGCGCCACAAGCCGGCAGGCCCCGCGCGGCGCGCAAAATCGAAGGGGGTTGGCTGTTGCGTGCGCATGAAATGGCGCCAGAGGCCCTCATAGACGCGCGCCGCGTCACGGGTGAAGCGCCGATAGCCATCAGCCTCGCGCGCACCTGCAAAGGCGGCGACTGCGGCGGCGCTCGCATCAACATCCGTGAACAGATCGAGGCGTGCGCCGTCGGGCCAGGCATGGCGCGCGAGGCGCTCGGCTGGTCTAAGGCGCAGGAAGTCCTCAAGTGCAAGGCCGGCGCCGGCGAACAATTCCTCGAACAGGAAGCGCATGGTGAACACGGTTGGTCCGGCGTCCACCGGACCTGCTGGGCTGGGCGTCTGGCGCATCTTGCCGCCCACCGTGCTGGCGCGTTCCAGCACCGTGGTCTCAACGCCGCGTCCCGCCAGCGCCAGCGCGCTTGCAAGCCCCCCGGCGCCGGCCCCTATGATCACCACGTGGCGCATCCGCAACAACCCTGTCCTGGGCCCCCCCATCAGGCCCCCCCCTCAGGATCCCCCATCAGGATCCCCCATCAGGCGCCCGTCCGGGATCCCCGTCAGGACACCGGTGAGCATCCCGATTGCCGGGCCCGATCGGCGCCGCCCTCCTGCTGCAACCGGTTCGGTCGCTCCCGGCGATGGCCCGCCGCGCGCTGTGATGTGTGCGCCGGATCACCGCCTGCGCAGGGTCACCGCCTGCGCCGGGCTGCCCCTCCTGTGACCCCTTTTCGCGGGGTCGCCGGATTGACAGTCGCTTTCGGGATGTCAATTTAGCATGACAGATGCAGGCGACAAACGAAATTGACGCTCCGTCGCAGGCCTGCCCTGTCGGAGGGTGATATGCAGACATCCGAGCGCATCGAGCGGGCGCTGCATGCCGCGCTTCACGACGCAGCCGGCCGCGATTGTCCGCCCTTGCTTGCCGCAGGCATTCGCCATGCCGTGTTTCCCGGCGGGGCCCGGGTGCGTCCTCAGCTTTGCCTCGCGGTCGCACAGGCGTGCGGCGATGACGCCCCGGCGCTGTCGGAGGCAGCCGCGGCGGCGATCGAGCTCCTGCATTGCGCGTCCCTGGTTCATGACGACCTGCCATGCTTCGATGACGCGGCCGAACGCCGCGGCAGGCCGAGCGTGCACGCTGCGTTCGGCGAGCCGATCGCGGTGCTGGCGGGAGACGCCCTGATTGTGGCCGCGTTTCAGACGCTTGGCGCAGCTGCGCGCGGCGACTGTCATCGGCTGGTCGCGCTGATCGGCGCGATCGGGTCCGGCGTGGGAGCTCCACACGGCATCGTGGCGGGTCAGGCCTGGGAAAGCGAGCCGAGCGCGCCGCTGCAGCGCTATCACGCCGCCAAGACAGGCGCCTTGTTCGTGGCGGCCGTCACGGCGGGCGCCATCGCGGCTGGCGCTGCGCCGGAGCCCTGGCGCGTTCTGGGCGCCCGGCTTGGCGAGGCCTACCAGGTGGCTGATGATCTCATGGACGTGTTTGGCGCGCCGCAGGCCGGCAAGCCGCAGAACCAGGATTGCGCGCGCGCCCGCCCCAATGCCGTCGCTCATCTCGGGGCGGCCGGCGCAGTCGCGCGACTGAAGCGATTGGTCCAGGAGGCGGCCGACAGCGTCCCTGAAGGTCCTGGTGCTGAGCGGTTGCGTGCGCTTGTCCGCGCCCAGGCGATGCGCCTGGCGCCTGTGGAGATCAGCCCGAGCCCTGTGCTCTCCGCGGTCTGACATGGTCGCCAGTCATCCGGCGCCGAGTGCGTCCGAGCTGCGGGCGCGGGGCGCTAAGTCCAGTCCTGCCGTTCAGCCGGTCCCCGCCGCGCCCCGCAGTCTCGCCGCGCGGCTCGCCGACTGGCGCAACCGGCTCCTGGCGTCGCCGCGATTTCAGGATTGGGCCGTGCGCATGCCGTTTACGGCAGGCGTCTCCAACCGATTTGCGCGCCGCCTGTTCGACATGGCGGTTGGCTTCTCCTACGCCCGCATCCTGTATGCATGCGTGAAGCTGGACCTGTTGCGCAGCCTGCAGGAGGGACCTGCATCAATTCCGGATCTTGCGCGCGCCCTGCGCCTCAGCGCGCCTGCCACGCAGGTGCTCCTCAAGGCTGCGGCAAGCCTCGATCTTCTGGAGGTGGAGGGCGGCGGGCTTTACCGGCTCGGCCCAATGGGAGCGGCGCTCCTTGGCAATCCGGGCGTCGAGGCGATGATCCTGCACCATAGTCTGCTCTATGAAGACCTGCGCGATCCGGTCGCCCTGCTGCGCGCCGAGGGGGAGGGCTCGGCGGTCGGCGCATTCTGGCCCTATGAATCGCCGGACGCTGAGGCGGCCCAGGCCTACAGCCGTCTCATGGCGCGCACCCAGACGATGATCGCCCGCCAGGTGGTCGGGGCGGTTTCGCTGCGCGGCTTCAGGCGTCTGATGGATGTCGGCGGCGGCGAAGGGGTCTTCATCGAACATGTGGCGAGGGCTGCTCCTGATCTCGACTTCATGCTTGCTGACCTGCCGGAGGTCGCTGCGCGGGCCGCCGCGCGCCTTGCCGGCGTCGGGTTGGCTGAACGGGTCGGCGTCCATGGTATCGACGCGCGCGCCGGCCTGCCCTCCGGGGCTGACGTGATCAGCTTCGTGCGTGTGCTGCATGATCATGATGACGCTGAGGCGGCCGCCATGCTGCGCCGGGCCTTTGAGGCGTTGCCGCGGGGCGGCCGCGTGCTGGTGGCTGAGCCGATGGCCGGCACGTCCGGCGCGCGCGCCATGGGCCATGGTTATTTCGGGGTCTATCTGTTCGCCATGGGGCAGGGCCGGCCGCGCACCGCGCGCGAGAACGCCGCGCTGCTGCGGGGCGCCGGGTTTGCCAAGGTGCGCGAGCACCGCACGGCCCAGCCTGTGCTTGTGCGTGTGTTGAGCGCTGTTCGTGTGTGAGTGACGCGTCGGCCCCGCGTCCTTCAGCCACACCGGATTTCAGGGATCGCCCCGAGCCCCGGCGTCTATCTAAATTGACACCGAAAAGTGTCACGTTATCTTGACCAATGCTCGGCGCAGCGGCGCCTGAACGCGTGTGCGCTCGGGACCGATGACGCCGGCGCCTTTGAGGGTCCCGATGGGCACGACCGCCATGGACACCATCGCCGTCGTTCTGGATGCGCCGCAGGTGCTTGGCCTGCGGCGTCTCGATCTCGCCGCGCCGGGCGAGGAGGACATCGTCGTTGACGTGGACTTTTCCGGGGTTTCCACGGGCACTGAACGCCTGCTGTGGTCCGGGCGCATGCCGCCCTTTCCCGGCATGGGCTATCCCCTTGTGCCTGGGTACGAAAGCGTCGGGCGGGTGCGCGAGGCTGGCGTCCACGCTGGTTTCAAGCCGGGCGATCGGGTCTTTGTGCCCGGCGCCTCCTGCTATAAGGGCGCGCACGGCCTGTTCGGCGGCGCTGCGCGCCGCCTGATCGCGCCTGGACGGCGCGCTGTCGCGCTGCCGGAGAGCCTGCCTGAGAGTCTGGCCGAGACGGGTGTTCTGTTCGCCCTCGCCGCAACCGCCCACCACGCGATCGCCGCCGGAGCGGCCCCCCCTGATCTCATCGTGGGACACGGCGTGCTCGGGCGGCTGCTGGCGCGCATCGCACTGGCGCGTGGCGCGCCCGCACCCATGGTGTGGGAGGCGGATCCGTCGCGGCGGGATGCTGAAGGATATTCGGTGGTGGCCCCCCAGGACGATCCGCGCCGGGACTACCGCGCGATTTATGACGCCAGCGGGGCTGCCGATCTCCTCAACGGTCTGATTGCACGCCTGGGGCGGGGCGGGGAGGTTGTGCTCGCCGGCTTTTACGAAGCGCCGCTGTCGTTCGACTTCCCGCCAGCCTTCATGCGCGAGACGCGGTTGCGCATTGCAGCTGAATGGAGCCCGGAGGATCTGTCGGCCACCTGCGATCTGGTGGCGACGGGCCGGCTCAGCCTTGATGGACTGATTACTCACCGCCAGGCCGCTGAGACGGCTGAACAGGCCTACCGCACCGCCTTCAGCGACACTGCATGCCTGAAGATGGTTCTCGACTGGAGAAACCTGCCATGACCATCACGCTGATCGACCAGAAGCGCCTGCTGCGCGCCGAGGCCGAGGTGGAGCCCGAACTGCCTCCAGCCGGGCAGAGTGCGAAGAAGACCCAGATCATCGCGATCTACGGGAAGGGCGGCATAGGCAAAAGCTTCACGCTTGCAAATCTCAGCCACATGATGGCCCAGCAGGGCAAACGGGTGCTGCTGATCGGCTGCGATCCGAAGTCGGACACCACGTCGCTGCTGTTCGGCGGCAAGTCCTGTCCCACAATCATTGAGACCTCCTCGAAGAAGAAGGCCGCGGGCGACGATGTGCGCATCGAGGATGTGTGTTTCAAGCGCGGCGGGGTCTTCGCCATGGAGCTCGGCGGTCCGGAGGTCGGGCGCGGGTGCGGCGGCCGGGGCATCATTCACGGCTTCGAACTCCTTGAGAAACTTGGTTTTCATGAGTGGGATTTCGACTACGTCCTGCTCGACTTTCTGGGCGACGTGGTGTGCGGCGGGTTCGGTCTGCCGATCGCGCGCGACATGTGCCAGAAAGTGATCGTTGTCGGATCAAATGATCTGCAGTCGCTCTATGTCGCCAACAACGTGTGTTCGGCGGTCGAGTACTTCCGCAAGCTTGGCGGCAATGTCGGCGTCGCCGGCATGGTCATCAACAAGGATGACGGAACCGGCGAAGCCCAGGCCTTCGCCCAGAGCGTTGGCATCCCCGTGCTTGCGGCGATCCCGGCCGATGAGGATATCCGGCGCAAGTCGGCGAATTATCAAATCATCGGTACGCCGGATGGCCGCTGGGGCCCGCTGTTCGCCGAGCTGGCGCAGAATGTGGCCGAGGCTCCCCCGATGCGACCGAGGCCCCTGACTCAGGAAGGGCTTCTCGGCCTGTTCTCGCCGGAGGAGACCGGCGCGGCGAGCACGCTTGAGCCTGCGAGCCAGGCCGATATGCGCGGCGGAGCGACAGTTGAGCGGCGCTCCCTCGAAGTTGTCTACGACAGCGTTTAGGGGCTGGAATGGATCATCCCTCACCCTCTAACGCGAGCAACCCGGCTGCATCTGGATGCCATGCGCCGGGCGAACAGCTGCGCGCCGAGGCGCGCGCCGCCGGCGCCGGTGAGATCCTCGACCGTTACGCCGCTGACTATCCGCTGGGCCCCCATGACAAACCTCAGGGCATGTGTCCGGCCTTCGGCTCACTGCGGGTGGGTCTGCGCATGCGCCGCACGGCGAGCGTTCTCTCGGGTTCGGCGTGCTGCGTCTACGGATTGACCTTCACATCGCATTTCTACGGCGCCCGCCGGCCGGTTGGGTATGTCCCGTTCAACTCTGAAACACTTGTGACGGGCAAGCTGTTTGAGGACATTCGCGCCGCTGTGTACCAGCTCGCGGACCCGGCGCTTTACGACGCCGTTGTGGTCACCAATCTCTGCGTGCCGTCGGCGTCCGGCGTTCCATTGCGCCTGCTGCCAAAGGAAATCGACGGCGTGCGCATTATCGGCATCGATGTCCCCGGGTTCGGTGTGCCGACGCATGCCGAAGCCAAGGACGTTCTCGCCGGCGCCATGCTCGCCTATGCGCGTCAGGAAATCGCGCAAGGTCCGGTCGCTGCGCCGGACCGCCGGACGGACCGGCCCAGCATCACGCTGTTGGGCGAAATGTTTCCTGCCGACCCGGTGGGCGTTGGCATGATGCTCGCGCCGATGGGACTCGCCGCAGGGCCGGTTGTGCCGACGCGTGAATGGCGTGAACTCTACGCCGCCTTTGATTGCGCTGCCGTCGCCGCAGTTCATCCGTTCTACACAGCGAGCGTGCGCGAGTTCGAAGCGGCCGGGCGCAGCGTAATCGGGTCGGCGCCGGTCGGTGTCGACGGGACAGCAGCCTGGCTTGACGCGGTCGGGGCCGCCTGCGGGGTTGCGGCGGACAGGACCGCTGCGGCGAAAAACGCGGTCCTTCCGGCGATCAGGGCGGCCCTCGACGGCGCGCGCATCCGGGGGCGCATTACGGTTTCGGGTTACGAGGGCAGCGAACTCCTGGTGGCGCGGCTTCTCATCGAGAGCGGGGCGGACGTCGTCTATGTCGGCACGGCGCTGCCGCGCACCGCCTGGTCTGAGCCGGATCGCGCCTGGCTTGAGGCGCATGGCGTGACGGTTCGCTATCGCGCGAGCCTGGAGCAGGACAAGGCGGCCGTGGACGCTTTGACCCCGGACCTGGCCATTGGCACCACGCCGGTTGTTCAGCATGCGAAGGAAAGATCCATTCCGGGGCTGTATTTTACAAACCTTATCTCAGCCAGACCTTTGATGGGGCCCGCAGGGGCTGGATCACTTGCAGCCGTGGTCAACGCAGCTCTCGCCAATAAGGCGCGTTTTGACCGGATGACAGCCTTTTTCGAGGGGGTCGGCGCCGGCGACACGGCTGGGGTCTGGCAGGATGAACCGCAATCCCGGCCGGAGTTCAAGGCGCGATACGCCAAATCAATCGCCGCCCAGCGCAAGGCCGAGGAGGCGGTTGGGACATGATGGCGATGCGCTCCCGCACTTTCCCGCACGCCGCGCTCTCCCAGGGAGGGCCGCAATGCTGATCATCGATCATGACCGGGCCGGCGGTTATTGGGGCGCGGTTTACGTGTTCACCGCCGTCAAGGGGCTGCAGGTCATCATTGATGGGCCGGTGGGGTGCGAGAATCTGCCGGTGACGTCGGTGCTCCACTACACGGACGCCCTGCCGCCTCATGAGCTGCCCATTGTGGTGACGGGTCTCGCCGAGGAGGAATTGGGCAAGACAGGCACCGAAGGCTCGATGAAGCGCGCATGGAAGGCCCTTGATCCGGATCTTCCCAGCGTTGTCGTGACTGGCTCGATCGCCGAGATGATCGGGGGCGGGGTGACGCCTGAGGGAACAAGCATTCAGCGTTTCCTGCCACGCACCATCGACGAGGATCAGTGGCAGAGCGCAGATCGGGCGCTGACCTGGCTGTGGAAACAGTTCGGGCCGAAAAAAGTCCCGGAGCTGAAGGTTCGAAAGCCCGGGCAAAAGCCGAAGGTAAACATCATCGGGGCGGCATACGGCATGTTCAACATGCCCTCCGACGTGGCTGAGATCCGTCGATTGATCGAGGGCATCGGGGCCGAGGTCAATATGGTCTTTCCGCTCGGCAGCCATCTGGCCGATATTCGCCGCCTTGCAGACGCCGAGGTCAATGTCTGCCTGTATCGTGAATTCGGTCGGGGATTGTGTGAAACGCTGGAGCGACCCTATCTGCAGGCGCCCATAGGGCTTGAATCAACCACGGCCTTTCTGCGCGCCCTCGCCGCCCTTCTGGACCTTGATCCGGAACCCTTCATCGCCCGCGAGAAGCACACCACGATCAAGCCGCTGTGGGACCTATGGCGCAGCGTTACGCAGGACTTCTTCGCCACGGCGAATTTCGCGATCGTGGCGAATGAAACATATGTGCGGGGCGTGCGCAGTTTTCTTGAGGACGATCTTGGTTTGCCCTGCGTGTTCTCGATGGCCCGCAGGGCAGGCGCCAAGACGGACAACCAGACCGTCCGCGCTGCCTTGCAGCGCAGCCCGCCGCTCGTGGTGTTCGGAAGTTACAATGAACGCATGTATCTCGCTGAGGCGGGGGCGCGCAGCGTCTACATCCCGGCGTCGTTTCCAGGGGCTGTGATCCGCCGGCATACCGGGACGCCGTTCATGGGCTACGCTGGCGCCACCTATCTTGTGCAGGAAGTCTGCAACGCGCTGTTTGACGCGCTGTTCCACATTCTGCCGCTTGGCGCCGACCTCGACAGGGTCGAGGCAACGCCGGCGCGCGTCCATCAGGAACTCGGCTGGGATCCTGCGGCAAAGGCCGCCTTCGACCGCATCGTCGACAGCCAGCCCATGCTGATCCGGATTTCCGCCGCCAAGCGGCTGCGCGACGCGGCCGAGCGCCAGGCCCGTGCTGCGGGGCTCGCCACGGTTGACGAGGAGCGGCTTATTGCCGCCCAGAATACATTGGCCAACGGAGCATCTTCATGACGCTTCGCGGCTTCCCCTTGACCGGCCTGCGCCGATCAACAGTTCGCCCCCGCATCCGCCGGGACGACGCCAGCCGCGTGGCGTGGACGCGGCAGCGCCCCTGCGGGGCGTAGGCTGGAGGAATTGGTATGGACGATCGGAAAGAGTATCCGTCGGGCCTGACCGAGGCCGAGGCGAAGGAATTTCATGGTGTCCTGATGGGCTCCATGATCGGTTTCTTCATCTTGAACTTGATCGCCCACGGTCTCGTGTGGAGTTGGCGTCCCTGGTTCTAGGGATCGCTGAATAAGGAGTATACGGACATGTGGAAAGTCTGGCTCTTGTTCGATCCGCGCCGGGCGCTGATCGGCATTCTCACCTTCGCCTTTTTCATGGTGATGGTGAACCACTTCGTTCAACTGTCGACGCCGCGGTATGGCAGCTGGTTGAACCAGCCCTATCCAGCGGCCGACACGGCGACGCCGGGCGGGTAAACCGACCGGGGTCTCAACGGAGACCGGGACGGCGGGCGCGGCTGCGTGGTCGTGATCGCCGGCCTCTCCGGGAGCGGAGTGACCCCCCGATCTTTTCGCTCCCCGGAATGAAGGCGACCCAGAAGGCGTCCGACGCGACGGGATGACCGTACGTCGGACGCCCGGATCGCCGGAACCATTCGGCGACGACCACGCGCATGTGTGGCCCGCATGTGTGGCCCGCATGTGTGGCCTGAATGCGGGCCGCGAGGCGACATGTCCGCGGTCAGCTGGTCTATCGGGCGGGACGGGCATTCGCACGGTCGTGACGCGGCCAATCTTTGGGAGAAGACGAGATGGCCCTTTTGAGCTTTGAACGGAAGTACCGCGTCCCCGGCGGTACACTGATCGGAGGGGATATCTTCGACTTCTGGGTCGGTCCCTTTTACGTTGGTTTCTTCGGGGTCACCGCCGCCTTTTTTGCGGCGCTTGGCACAACGCTGATCTTCTACGGCGCATTGCAGCAGGGTGTCTGGAACCCCTGGCTGATCACGATCAATCCGCCAGCCGAGGAGATTGGTCTTGGATTTGCGCCGCTGCTGGAGGGCGGTCTCTGGCAGGTTATCACGGTCTGTGCGGTCGGAGCATTCGTCAGTTGGATGCTTCGCGAGGTTGAAATCGCACGAAAGCTCGGGATCGGCTATCACGTGCCGTTCGCGTTCGGGGTGGCGATCCTCGCCTATGTGACGCTGGTGATCATCCGCCCTGTCCTGATGGGCGCCTGGCACCATGGATTTCCATACGGCATCTTCACCCATCTCGATTGGGTGTCGAACACGGGCTACAAGTACCTTAACTTCCATTACAATCCAGCCCACATGATCGCGGTGACGTTTTTCTTCACCACGACGTTTGCGCTCGCTCTTCACGGCTCGCTCATTCTGTCGGCGGTGAATCCTGGCGATAAAGAGACGGTGAAGACGCCCGAGCACGAGGACACGTTCTTCCGCGACGTGCTGGGCTATTCAATCGGGACGCTGGGGATCCACCGGCTTGGACTTTTTCTCGCCCTGTCGGCGGGGTTCTGGTCAGCCGTCTGCATCGTCATCTCGGGTCCGGTTTGGTCTCTTGGATGGCCCGAGTGGTGGGATTGGTGGCTCAATCTGCCGTTCTGGGTCAAGTAGTCCGGGGCGGGTTGAACCGTGTCGGGTCGGTCTGGCGCCAGTGCTTGGGGGCCAGATAGGTTTCAGGTCTGAAGGGAGGGCGGCGTCATGGCCGGCTACCAAAACATCTTCACCCAGGTACAGGTGCGCGGGCCTGCGGAAATGGGCGTCGCGCTGCCGAAATCGGAGGTCGGGCGCGCCGGCCAGCCATTCTTCTCGTATTGGGCCGGCAAGATCGGCAACGCCCAGATCGGGCCGATCTATCTCGGCTGGACGGGAACGCTGTCGCTGCTGTTTGGCCTCGCCTGGTTCGAGATCGTCGGCCTGCATATGTGGGCGTCGGTCAACTGGGATCCCGTGCAGTTCATCCGCCAGCTGTTCTGGCTGACGCTGGATCCTCCATCTGCGGACTACGGACTGCAGCTCTTCATTCCCCTGAATGAGGGCGGCTGGTGGATGATCGCGAGCTTCTGCTTCCTGGTTGCGGTGGTGCTGTGGTGGATACGCACCTATAACCGCGCCAAGTCGCTCGGTATGGGAACCCATGTCGCCTGGGCCTTCGCCTCGGCCATCTGGCTGGCGCTGGTGCTGAACCTCATCCGCCCGATCCTGATGGGGTCGTGGAGCGAGGCGGTGCCTTACGGGGTGTTTTCCCATCTGGATTGGACAAACGCGTTCTCACTGCGTTACGGAAACCTGTTCTACAATCCGTTCCACTGCCTTTCGATCGTCTTCCTGTATGGATCGGTGCTTCTCTTCGCGATGCACGGGGCCACGATCCTTGCGGTCAGCCGGTACGGCGGCGAGCGGGAGATCGAACAGATCACCGATCGCGGCACGGCCTCGGAGCGCGCCGGATTGTTCTGGCGCTGGACGATGGGTTTCAACGCATCGATGGAGTCGATCCACCGGTGGGCGTGGTGGTTCGCCGTGCTGACGACGCTGACGGGCGGCATCGGGATCCTTCTGTCCGGCACGGTGATCGACGACTGGTACGGCTGGGCCCAGCGCCACGGATATGCTCCCGTCACCGTAGAGGAGTACGTCACGGAGGTTCCGGCCGAGCCGACGCTGTCTGATGTTGCGCCGGTTGATCCGGCGGCGATGGATCCCGCGATGAGCACGCCGGGCGCGGCCGACCCCGCAACTGCGCAGCAGCCCACGCCGTGAGCGAGGCGGTCCTTTCCCTCGCAATCGATGCGCCCGACGCCAGTCCTGCCGCCGTCCCCCTGGGGGGCGGCGGCGCTGGACCGGGCGCAGTGACGACGCCCGAGTGCTCGGGTGAGCGCCCGGCGCGACATCGCTCTGGCCGGAAAGACCTTGGCCCGAGAAACTCCGGCAGGAGCCGCTCTGGGCGGGACGGGTCTTCGGTCAGTGAGGGCGATCCGTTGGATGCGATCGCCACGCCGGCCGATCTGCGCCGGCTTTCTGCCGGCCATCTGCCGGCGGTCGCCGCGGCGCTGCGGCGCGAGACGATCGCTGCGGTAAGCCGCACGGGGGGGCATCTCGGCGCCGGGCTTGGCGTGATCGAGTTGACCGTCGCGCTCCACTATGTTTTCGAGACGCCGACGGATGTTCTGGTCTGGGATGTCGGTCATCAGACCTATCCCCACAAGATCCTGACCGGGCGGCGGACGCAGATGGCGACGCTTCGTCAGGCCAATGGGATCTCAGGGTTCACCAAGCGCGATGAGAGCGTTTACGATCCCTTCGGCGCGGCGCACGCGGCGACATCGATCTCGGCCGCGCTCGGGTTTTGCGCCGCGCGCGATCAGCAGGGTCAGGATCACCACGTCGTCGCTGTCATCGGAGACGGATCGCTGTCGGCTGGGATGGCCTTCGAGGCCCTGAACCAGGCGGCCGCGACAACCCGCCGGCTGATCGTGGTCATC
The DNA here is from genome assembly GCA_040381075.1 of Hyphomonadaceae bacterium. Lineage (GTDB taxonomy): Bacteria > Pseudomonadota > Alphaproteobacteria > Caulobacterales > Aquidulcibacteraceae > JBEIHX01. The sequence continues at coordinate 8,411 of JBEIHX010000041.1, read as the reverse complement.
AATGACAACGCGATGTCCATCGCGCCGTCGGTTGGCGCGCTGGAGCACCATCTTGATGCTGTTCGCCGCGGGGCGGTCGCCGGGGCTGACGGTTTCTTTGCGCAACTCGGGCTGACGGTGCTCGGGCCGGTGGACGGGCACGACATGGCGGCTCTCGTCGCTGCGTTGCGCACGGCGCGCGCCGCTGACGCGGGACCGGTGATCGTGCATGTGCGCACCGAGAAGGGCAAGGGGTACGCGCCGGCCGAGGCCGCCATGGATCGCTATCACAGCGTGGCGAAGTTTGATGTGGCGAGCGGCGCCCAGCAAAAGCCGCCGCAGGGGCCGCCGAGCTTCACCCGGGTTTTCGCCGACAGCCTGATCCGTGAGGCCCGCAACGACCCGGGCGTCGTCGCGATCACCGCCGCCATGCCGTCCGGAACCGGTCTTGACCTGTTCGCCAGGGCGTTTCCTGATCGGATGTATGATGTCGGGATCGCCGAACAGCATGCAGTGACATTCGCCGCCGGCCTCGCCGCCGGCGGCCTGAAGCCTTTCTGCGCATTGTATTCGTCGTTTCTGCAACGCGGGTGGGATCAGGTTGTGCATGATGTGGCGCTGCAGCGCCTCGCCGTGCGGTTCGCCATTGATCGCGCCGGATTGGTCGGGGCCGATGGTCCAACGCATGCCGGCGCGTTTGATATCGGTGCGCTCGCAGCCCTGCCGGGGTTCGTGGTCATGGCGGCCGCCGATGAGGTCGAACTGGCGCGTATGGTCGCCACCTGTGCAGCCATCGATGATGGTCCGAGCAGCGTGCGCTACCCGCGCGGCGACGGTCTGGGTCTTGCAATGCCGTCGCGGATTGCGCCGCTGCAGATCGGGCGAGGACGCGTTGTGCGCGAGGGAGACCGGGCCGCCATTCTCTCGTTCGGCGCGCGTCTGGCGGATTGCCAGGCGGCGGGAGTGGCGCTGGACGCCGCGGGCGTCGCCGTTACGATTGCGGATGCGCGGTTCGCCAAGCCTCTCGATACGGCGCTGATCAGCCGTCTGGCGCGCGAGCATGAGGCCTTGGTGATCGTTGAGGAGGGGGCGGTGGGCGGTTTCGCGGCCCAGGTCTTCCAATTCCTCTCGCAGCGCGGCCTGCTGGATCGCGGTCTGAAGGTCCGCAGCCTCACCTTGCCGGACCGCTTCCAGGGTCAGGCGGATTACCGGACCATGATCGCCGAGGCCGGTCTTGACGCCGCGGGCGTGGCGCGCGCCGTGCTCGGTGTGTTGGGAAGGCCGCTACGGCGCAGGCGCCCTTCGGTGCGGGGGCCTGTCTGAGGCGCCTGCATCCGCGCCGGACCTGTTCGGCGGGGCCTCCATGATGGTGGGCGTGGCCGCTCAGGCCAGCCTGGTCGCGGCTGATCTGCGCCTCGTCGCTCCCGACCCTGTTTGATGAGATGTGTACGGCGCGCCCTGCCCGGCTGCATGGCTGCGCTATCGCCGCTGCGCGCGCTTACGACGGGGTGCGGCGCTGCGTGAGCGCTGCAATGTCAGCCTCGCTGCGCCCCAGTTCAGCGAGTATTTCGGCCGTATGTTGGCCGAGGTCGGGCGCTCCCCGACGCACCTCGGCCGGGGTTGCTGAAAATCTGGCCGGATGACGCGGCCCGCGAACGCGCCCGATCCCAGCCCCGTTCTCGTACTCGATGATGGACTGCTGGTGGATCACCTGCGGATCGTCCTTCAGGGCGCTGCGCTCATTGAAAATGCCGGCCGGCGCACCTGCTGCTGCGAGTGAGTCCATCAGCTCACGCGAGGTTTTCGCCGCCGCCATCGACTCGATTTCATGGCGCCACGCTTCGATGTTCTGCATGCGTCCGGCGTTGGTCGCGAAGCGCGGATCAGCCAGGAGATCAGGTCTGCCGAGGCCCTCGCAGACGGCTTTGAACTCATCGTCCTGGACCGCGGCGATCGCAATGTAGCCGTCTTTGGTTGGAAGCAGCCGATAGAAGCTCCCGAAATCCGGCGCCGCCGGCTCTGGATCGAGGAAGGTTTCGTTCCACATCCCCTCCGGCCAGTTGAATGCGATGGCGGCGTCCAGCATCGACAGCTCGATCTTTTGGCCCCTGCCTGTGCGTTGGGCGGCGAACAGCGCTGCGGTCATGGCCTGCGCCGCCGTCAGCGCGGTCAGCTTGTCGCAGACAAGGAACTGCACGAGGCTCGGCTGGTCGCTCCGGCGATCGCGTTGCATGGACGACACCCCGGAGGTCGCCTGGATCACAGGATCGTAGACCCGCACCTGATTGTAGGGGCCGGTCTGTCCAAAACCGGAAATCGCGCAGTAGACGGCCCTGGGGTTGAGTGCGTGGATCGTTTCCCAGGGAAAGCCCAGACGCGCCATGGCGCCGGGGCGGAAGTTCTCGACCACCACATCTGCGGTCTTGATGAGGTCCGCCAGGACCTGGCGGCCTGTATCGGCCTTCAGGTCCAGCATGATCGACCGCTTGTTGCGGTTGGCGGTAGCGAACATTGAGGATATCGCCCCCTTGCGGGGGCCAAGCCAGCGCGAGATGTCGCCGCGCCCGCTCTCGACCTTGATGACATCCGCACCCTGATCGGCCAGATATTGCGTGGCCATCGGACCTGAAATCACCATCGTCAGATCGATGATGCGCACGCCTGATAATGGACCTGACATTGCTTGCTCCTACCAACCGCCGCGCTGCAGCCATTCGTCCAGCATTCCCAGCCGATCTGAACCCCAGAACATTTCGCCGTCCGCCACAAAGGTTGGGGTGCCCCAGACGCCGGCCTCGGCGGCTGCGTCGGTTTCCGCCTTGAGGCGCTCCTTCAGAACGGGAGAATCGGCGCCCGCCGCGAGCGCCGCCCCGTCAACGCCAAGCGCCTCGCCAAGGACTGCGATGTCCTCCGGCGTCTCGACCGGGGATTTCTCGGCGAAGATCCTGGCGTAGGCGGCCTTGGTGAAGTCGCCAGCAAGCCGTTCATTGATCTCTTTCAGCACCCAGACGGCGCGCTCTGCGCGGGTGGGGTTGAAGGTTGCGATATTGGCCGGATCGTAGGGCAGACCAAAATAGCGCGCCGTTCGCGGCACATCGCGCCGGAAGTAGGCGCCCTTGATCGGCTGCTGAAAGATTGGCTCACTGATCTTGAGCCGATTTGCAATCAAGGAACGCATGTTGAATGGGCGCCAGTCGATGGTGCGCCCGTGTTTCTCTGCGATCGCCTCCAGGCGATGCGCCGCAAAGTAGCCGTAGGGACTGATGAAGTCGAAGTAGAAACGAATGGGTTCAGGCATCACGCCCCTCTACATGTCTGGTCGCACGATTGCTTTGCCGATGACGTGCCGGTTTTCAAGGAGCGCCAGCGCCTTTCGGGTGTCTGTCAGCGGCGTCTCGCTGTGGACATGGGGTGAAAGCCTGCCGTCTTCAGCCCAGCGCCAGATGGCCTGCAGGTTTTCGCGCCCGCGTTCCGGGAACTGGCGCCCGTACTCCCCGGCGCGCACGCCGATCACGGAGAAACCCTTGATCAGGGGCATATTGACGGATATCGACGGGATGCGGCCGCTGGTGAAGCCGATCACGAGAAGGCGGCCGTCGAAGGCGATGCAGCGCACGCTTTCATCGAAGATGTCGCCGCCGACCGGGTCGAAGATCACATCGGCCCCGCGGCCCCCCGTCAGATCTTTCACTGTGTCGCGAAACCCGCCGGTCACATTGACGGTGTGATCGGCGCCGCGGGCGCGCACCGCCGCGAGTTTGGCGTCGCTGGCGGAGGCGGCGATCACCGTGGCGCCCAGAAGTTTCGCGACGTCGACCGCGGCGAGCCCCACGCCGCCCGCCGCGCCGTGCACCAGCACGGTCTCGCCGGGCTGCAGTCCGGCGCGCCGCACCAGCGCCACATAGGCGGTCAGATAGGCCGCCTGGTAGGCGGCTGCCTGTGCATAGCCCATGGCGGCCGGTTTGCGGCGCAGGCCCGCGGCGGGCGCGACGGCGAACTCAGCAAAACCGCCGAGCCTGGCGCCGCCCGCCACCGCATCGCCCGGAGCAAAGGCGTCCACGCCCGAGCCTGTCGCGACCACGTCTCCGGCGATGTCCATCCCCGGTATGAAGGGCAGATCGGGCTTGAACTGGTATCGGCCCTGGCACATCAGGATGTCCGGGAAGTTCACGCTTGCCGCGCGCACCCGCACCAGCACCTCTCCTGGGCCTGGAGAGGGAACCGCCTGCTCCATGACGGCTGCGCCTGACAGGTCGTCGCTCAGACGTGTGCAGACGAATGCGCGCATCATGCGCGCGCTTTCGCGAGCGTGCGCGCAACATCGTTGCAGATTTCCCGGCAGGCGCGATCTGCCGCCGGAACGACTCCCGTGCACGCCGTGAAGGCGTGTGGGAGTGCGTCATAGCACCTGTAGATGGTGTCCACTCCGGCCGCCTTCAGCTTCTCGGCGTAGGCGAAGCCCTGGTCAACCAGAGGATCAAAACCGGCGGTGATGACCACGCCTGGAGCGAGCCCGGAGAGATCCTCGGCGCGCAGCGGCGATATGCGCACATCGTTGAGATCTGCGCCTTCGGGCAGATAGTGCCGCGCATACCAGCCCATCAGGTCCTGGTTCAGCGGGAAGCTGTCGGCGAAGGCAGTCATGGATGGGGTCTCGCTCGCCATGTCCACCGCCGGATAGATCAGGAGCTGCATGGCCGGTTGGGCGAGGCCTCTGCGTTTCATCTCCTGGCACACGATGGCGGCGAAACAGCCGCCCATCGAGTCGCCGCCGACGGCCGCGGTGTCCGGGGCGGCGCCGAAGCTGCGCGCGCTTTTGACCGCCCACAGATAGGCGTCGATGGCGTCATTGAGACCGGCCGGCCATTTGTGTTCCGGCGCCAGACGATAGTCGACCGACAGAACGGGGCAGCGGGCGACTTTGGAGATCATGCTGCAGAAGACGTGGCAGGTCTCAAGGTCGCCGGTGACGCCGCCGCCGTAATGGTAGAACACAAACAGCGGTTGACCGGGCGCCTGGTTGTTCGGCCGATAGACGCGCGCGGGTATCCTGCGCTCGCCAGTGTCGATCGAAACCGGCTGCGCCGTCACCCCAGGCTCCATATTGCCCGTCGCCATGGCGGCGAACATGGCGAAGGAGGCGCGCGCCTTCGCCGGGGTTGACTGCGGCTGGAAGCGACGCCCGCGCAGCAGATGGGCCAGATACTGGACGTGAGGATTGAGCCTGCGCCCCGCGGTTTCAACCACCTCGCCGCCGGACAGCCTGACGAGCATGGCGTCCGGCAGCTTCAAAAGGGCCCTGGCGAGGAACGCCTCGAAGGACATGAAAGGCTCCTATTCCCGTTGCAAGCGTGACAGACCGCCCAACAGCAGGGCGGTGGCGAAATTGGCCGCGCCTTCAGGGTCCGGCCGATCGCGCGCCAGAAGGCGGTCGGCCATCTGCTGGGCGATGCCGTATGCAGCGGCTGCGAAGTATTCCGGATCGACCGGGGGGATATGGCCCATGGCGATTGCGCGCGCGATGTCAGCTTCGAGTTCCTTGAACAGCGCCAGATTCTCCGGGGTGTCGAACCGCACGAATGTCATGTCTGGCGAGGCGACCCGCACACGCGAGAGCGGCGCCTCTTCGATCATGAAGCGGAAGAACGCCCGGTAGGCTGTGCGCACAAAATCTTCGAATGTGGCTGCGGTGTCGTAGGCGTGGCGCAACAGGGGACGGAAGCGCTGTACGCCGTCGTCGTGCAGCGCGTGGAACACTTCCTCCTTGGACTTGAAGTAATTGTAGAATGTCCCGCTGGCCAGACCGGTGCGCCGGATGATGTCGCGCACCGTTGTCGCCTCATAGCCCAGCTCGGCGAACACGGCGCGCGCCGCATCGAGGATGGACTGCCGGTTGGCCGCCTTGGTGCGGGCCCGTTTGCCGGTGTCGCGATGGAAGTCGAGGATCGCGGATTTCATCTCGTCCGCCCCTCTGAGTTCGGCTGACCCCAGACCTGCCAGCGCCAGACCGGCCCAAACCTAACCCGCACCGGTGCAACCTGCCCCCGCGCAACCTGCCCCAGCGCAACCTGCCCCAGCGCAACCTGCCCCAGCGCAACCTGCCCCAGCGCAACCTGCCCCAGCGCAAACGGCGAACCCACGCCCGGGGCGCCTGCATGCGGGCTCCGTTCCAACCGCGCGGCTGCGGCGGGCGCAGGCTGGTGCTGCGCTTCCAACGCGCGGGCTGACATCGCTTCCTCCCCCGCAGCGCGCGGCCCTGGCCGCAGCGCCAATATTCCATGAATCCATGGTTTCTGGCGCGTTCGTGACACTACGTCAACTTTGTCTGAGCTTCTCCAGGATATGATCCACAACTGCGTCGGGCGAATGGGCGATGTCGCAGGCGATGCAGTGATCGGGCGGCTCCAGCGCAGCGATCTGCGAGGCCAGCAGCGCCGGGTGCATGAAGTGCCCGCGCCGCGCCCGCAGCCGGCCTTCGATGATCCGGGGGCCGCCCGTAAGCCAAACCCAAACGGCCGGCTCAAGCTGTGTGCGATAGGCCGCCTTGAGGGCTGAGCAGGCGAACACAACCGGACCTGGCGCCGCATCCAGGCGCGCGCGCAGGGCCGCGAGCCAGGGTGCGCGGTCCCGGTCGTCCAGCGCGATCCCGGCGGCGAGCTTCGCCCGGTTGGCCGGCGGGTGGAAGTCGTCGGCGTCCGTGAAGGGGCGTGCGAGACGATCAGCCAGCGCCTGGCCGATCGTTGTCTTGCCAACGCCGGATACGCCCATCACCCCGATATGGCCGGGTCCGGTGAGGAGGGACACCCGTCAGGCCGCGCCGGGGCGTGCGCCTGGCGCTGCGAGCCGGGCGCGTGCGAGATAAACGAACGCTGCAGCCTGCAGCCATGGCGCCAGGAACATGATGGGCGGGCCGCCTGGAGTGATCGATCCGGCCGCCGCCTCCGGGGTCGGAACAAACATGCCGCGCAATCCTTCGAGCGGGGCGAGGCTCGTGAGCACCGCACCGGCGCCGTACAGCAGCGCGAGCAGTACGAGCGATGCGAAGTCGCCACGGCGCTGGCGGGGGGCTGCATGAAAGAACACGAAGATGATGATGTCTCGGGCCAAAAAGCCCAGCGCCGAAAGGATGAGCGGCCACACTGGCGTGGCGTTCTCCCCGATCGTCAGTGGCGTCGGGCCCTGGACTGACAGACCTGCGGCGAGAAGCCCGAGGATCAGGGTGATCATGAAGCCGATTGTGAACCCCGGGGCGCGCGCCAGCGCTGCGCTGCGCACGCCGCGACGCCAGGCGGCCGAGATCCAGCGCAGCGCCACCGGATCCTTGGGCTCTGCAAGGGTGCAGGCGGCGGTGAACAGACCGGTGGCGATTGCGCCGGCGCCGCATGCGTTGGCGAGGTAATGAACCAGGGGCTGGTCCTGCTCCTGGCGCACGAAGCCCATCCCATAGAGCGCGATGACGGCGAGGACGATCAGCGGGCCTGTGATGTCGTGCGGCATCATCAGCTCGCGCCGCATGAGCCGCCAGCAGCCGAATACGGCGACGCCGGTCCAGAGCAACGCGCTTGCCGCGTAGAAGGCGATAAACGGATATTCCGAGCCCATCCAGACAATCGCCTGCAGCGCCGCGCCGTCGGCGGGCCACTCGCGCAGCGCCTGGGCCGGCTGCAGGATGCTCGACGCGGCGCCGAACGCGATGAGCGCGTAGATCAGAACGTCGAAGCGTCCAGCCTGCGGTCGGCGCCGCGCGGCCGCGAGGCACAGCAACAGCGCCAGCGCCTGCGCGCCTGCTCCCAGCGCCAGACACAGGCCCAGGAACACCGGCCCGTGCCGGTCCGGCTCGTTGAGGGAGACGATGACGAAGGGCGTCAGCGCCAGAAGCCCGCCAAACCAGGTGTAGGCCGTCGAGCCCAGCAATTTGCCCCAGGTCATCGACCAGGGGTCGATGGCCGACAGCCTCTGCATGTCCCAGGTGCGATCGCGGACCTCGCCGGCGAGCGCGTTGGCGGCGTTGCGCGCGCCCCACAGCATGACGATGAGGCCGTAGAGGCCGAACCCCAGGGCGGCCATGTTCTGGAGGCGCTCCTGCGGCGCGGCCGCCAGCGCTGTGACGCCGAGGGTCACGCCCAGAACCAGCGCCATCAGGACGAGCCGCCGCGGCGTGAACTCCAGCCACAGATTGCGGTGCAGTTCCGGGTTCATCGCCGCTCTCCCGCGCCGACTTCCGACAGGTAGGCTTCCTCCAGCGTGCGCGGCGCCTCGGCGAAGTCGCTGATCGCGACGCCAGCCGTGACGAGGTCGCGCAGCAGCGCTGCCCGGGCCTCGGGTCCTTCGGGGATTTCGACAAGCACGCCGCCGTCGCCGCCGCCGGGCGTCGGCGCAAGGCCGCGCGCGGTCAGCGCCTCAGCCAGCCCGGCGCCGGCGGCGCGCAGGCG
>JBEIHX010000040.1:0-29539 GCA_040381075.1 Hyphomonadaceae bacterium | reverse complement strand
GCGTCCATACCGGTCTTCCAGGATCTCCAGGAGATCGTTGCGGGCGCCTGCATCGAGCGGCTTGAGGCCGAAGTCATCCAGGATGAGCAGATCGGCTCGGGCGAGGGCCTTCATGATGCGCGGGTGGCGTCCGTCGCCCCGTGCAAGCGCCAGGTCGTCCCACAGCTTTGGCAAGCGGTGATAGAGGACGTAACGATTGTCGCGGCACACCCTCTGACCGATCGCATAGGCAAGCCAACTCTTGCCCACGCCCGCCGGCCCAACCAAGGCAAGATTGTCGTGGGCGTCAATCCAGTCGCCGGCGGCGAGTTTCAGGAACAAGGCGCGGTCAAGGCCCCGGACCATGCGATTCCTGGCCTGTGGTGTGTTTGCGGCGGCGGAGGCGCCCTTCCAGACCTCCGAATACCAACAGATAGCCAGTGACAGGCCCAGACGGTGCGTCACCTCGGGGCAGCCGGGCTACCGCAGCGAGTCTGACACTGCCGACAGTCACCCTCTTGGACGGCGCGCCGGCATGCCGGCCTGTTGGCGGCGCAATGGCCATGCCGCCAGCGTCGGCAGGGTCATCCAGGCCAGAATCAGCAGCATCGCCAACGCCTCCGGCATCAGCCTGAAGACATTCGCCGCCACCACAGCACCGATCAGCACGATGTGCAGGCCGATCGCCCAGGCGAGCGCCAGCGCCATGTCAACGCGGGTCGCCTGCCTGGACCGCGCGAGCCAGCCCAGCGCCCAAAGGGACAACGGCACGAAGAACGCGAGCGCGGTCCCGAGGCCAGGATTGTAACCACCGAGCGCCATGGCCGAGGCGACATGTGTGAGCCCGTTGACGAGCGTCGCCGCGACGCCGGCCATCGCCGAGAACGCATCGCCGGGGCGGCTCAGTATGCCCTGAAGGGCGACAAGCCAAACGCCCGCGTTGATTGCGAAGATCATCCGGGCGGTCAGCGGCGCGTCGGCGGCCAATGGAACGTCAAGCAGCCGGTTGACCTGCGCATGGGCATAGGCCTGGAACGCATAGGCCTGGCCTGTAATGTCAACCCAGTGTTCCTCACCCTGGTGCAGAAGATAAACGCCAAGAACCGCAAGAGCGATGGCGCGGATGCGCCCCCCGTCCCGCCGCCAGGACAGCCAGGACAGCGTGAGGACCGCCGGGGACAGCAGCACCCCAAACTTCATCCAGTCGCGCACCACGACGTCGTGAATGGGGCCCGGCGCGAGGCTCAGCAGGGCAATCAGCAGAAATCCTGCCAGGGTGGCGATCGCGCGCAAGCCTGTCTCCCGGAGCCCGGCCTCACCCGTCGCACGCACCGGCGCGCCGAGGCAAGGCGCTTGCCGCCGCCGTGACGACGCCCGCCCCTGTCGCCCGCTCAAAGCGCAGCCCGCCGAGGGCAGGCGGCGGCGGTGTGGCCATGCGTCGAGACCCATGCCGACCAGCGCGCACCCGTTCCGCTGCATCCCAGTTGGCTGGCGCGAGCGGTGCCGTGCGAGCAACCCGTCCGATGCCTGCGACGCCCCGGCTGAGTGCGGGCGACCCGGACACCCGCCTGCCGGTCCACGGCGGCGCCACGATCCCGGGGCGTTGCGGACAGGCCGCGGGCGACAGACCAGGCGCGATCTCGTGAAGCAGCGCAAGGCGCCAGCGCGGTGCGGTCCGCGTGCTGATCCGGCCGGCCGGTCTGTCCAAGGGGCAGCTCACCAGCCCTCAATACTCAAAGGCCGCGCGGCGCCTGACGGAACCGCCGACGCACGTCTGTTCCAGCGGCGCCCTCAGCACGCCCTGCGCCGCCTCCCCGACGCCGGCCTTCGGGCGTTCGGGGAGGCGCGCGCCATCCTCAGAAACTGACATCCAGGATAAGGCCAAACGTGCGCGGCTCAAGGATGCGGGCGTTGCGATAGCGCCCGATCAACGCGTCCTCGATGATGATGTTCGTGATGTTGTCCTCGTCGGTAATGTTTTTGACGAAAGCGCGCAGCTCGAGGCGTTCGTCCGACCTGAGGAAGCGCGCCTGCAGATCGATGCGCCCCCAGGCGTCGATCGTATCGGTGGGGATGTTGTACTCGCGCGCGAAATAGTCCGACTGCCAGACGGCATCGGCGCGCAGCACCGCCGTCCAGCCGCCGATCGCTCCGGGCAGCGTCCGTTGGGCGCCAATGTTGAACTTGAACTCGGGGCTGTGCGGCAGCGCATTGCCGCTGAGATTGACCGGGCGTTCCGGCGTCGTCGCAGTCAGGCTCTGGGCCGGATTGGCGGCGTCGACGGTCAGAAAGTCGCCGATCTCGGTGTTGAGATAGGACAGGTTGGCGTTGACCAGCCACAGGGGGGACGGCGCCCAGTTGAACTCCCCTTCAAGGCCCCAGACGGTCGCATCGGCGTTGCGGGTCACCGCTCCGCCATTGATCCGCTGACCCAGCTGGAGATTGGCGTAGTCATAATAAAACCCGGCGACATTGGCGACCAGCCTGCCCCCTGCCAGGGTGTTCTTGGCCCCCGCCTCAAAGGCGGTCACAGTCTCGGGCTCGAAGGTTCGCGCCACGTTGCTGCCGGGGTTCAGGCCGCCGCTTTTGAAGCCGCTCGACAGCATTGCGAACAGCAGCGTGTCGTCCGTGAAGCCCAATTGCGTCTTGTGATCTATCCCGATCTTGCCAGTCCAGTTATCCCACGACTGGCTGGCCGAAACGAATGGAGTCACCGGCGACAGAACAATCGACCGCGTCAGAATCGATTTCTCTTCCTGTGTGTATCGGGCGCCGAGCGTCAGACGTGTCGCGTCCGCGAGACGGAAGTAGCCCTCGCCGAAGACCGCAGAGGCTTGCGTTGTCGAGCGCGGCGTCGTGTTTGAGACGCGCCACGTTTCCTGCGGCCGACCGTTCGCGATCTGAAACCGCTCGATCGCGGGGTGCCAAACCTCAAACGCCGCCGCCCCCTTGCTGTCGAGATAGAACGCCCCAAGCGTAAAGTTCACAGCGCCGTCGAAGTCGGAGGCAAGGCGCACTTCCTGCGACCACGTCTGATTCTTTGCTGTGAAGCTGTCGGTCGTGAGCAGCTTGTCCGTCGTCACCCGGGTCGTGCGATCAACGTTATAGGTGATCGGCGCAGTGAACCGGAACGGCAGCGCTGCGTTGTCCCAATCGGTATTCTGCTCAGTATCGCTCCAGTTATATCCTGTCACCGACGTGAACGTTAAATCTCCAAAGGCATGACTGAAGTCTGCCGTCCCGTAGAATTGCTCAGCGGTGTAACTTGGATCCGTATCAGCTGCGACCTTGCGCAAATCCGGCGGGTTGGGTGCGTTGGCGTATATGTTCCCGCCAGCAGGAAACGGCGTGAAGAACCGCGAGAGCGTCTGCAGGATTGTTGTATTGGCGTTGGGCGAATCAAACCCAAGGGTCAGCGGACTGCAGCCAAGAACCGGATCCGCCGTACACAGCCTCTTCGCCTCACGCGCCCGCGTACTGTCCTCCTTGTAGTAACCAAATGTCAAATCAAGGCGCGTCGCAGCAGCGAAATCCACACGCACCGCTGCGCGGGCGCCCCATTGATCGCGGCCATCAACATTGTTTCCGGTGGCGATATTTTCCGTATAGCCATCGCGCACGAGTCGATAGCCGGAAAGCCGCAATTTCAACCCATCAGAAATCGGCAGGTTCAGCGCGCCCCCGGCACGGACAGACTCGTAGTTCCCGAGCTGCAGGTTGAACTCGCCCTCATACTCGTCTGTGGGCCTGCGCGTCAGCACATTGACGGCGCCCCCCGTGGTGTTGCGGCCATAGAGCGTGCCCTGCGGACCGCGCAGCACTTCGATCCTTTCAAGATCGAAGTACTCGTTCTGCGGCGCATAGCCAATGGACGCGCCATTGATGAAGGCGCCAACGCCGTTGTCGGCGGTGGAAGAAATCGCGTTGTTGCCGATGCCGCGCAGGGTCAGACGGTCGTTGCCAGTCAGGACCGCATTGGGAATGGCGAACTGGAGATCCGTAGCGTCTTCGATCTGGGCGCGGTCGAGCGTCTCGTCCGAGAAGGCTGAAATGGCGATGGGCACGTCCTGCAGCCGCTGCTCGCGCTTCTGGGCCACGACGATAATCTCGTCGGTGGACTCTGCTGCCGCAGCCTGCGCGTCAACGGCGAGGGTGGGTGCGGCTGCGAAACCGGCGACGACAATGAATGCGGATCCGCGCGTCAGCAAAGCCTGCAGCGCACGCGACCGATGGTGCTGTTGCATATGACCCTCCCCGCCTCGCCAGCCGAGGCTTATTATACCTTTAGTCAATAGCGGTACCGCTGCAGCATCGCCCCGTCAAGTCACTAGACAATCCGTCAATAACGGCCGGTCAGATGCGCGTTGCCGCAGCGGGCAGTGTATTGTACTGTCCGTCAATAGCGGCGGCGCAGAGCAGATGCCCCTGGGCGGATGCAGCGACGCAGGATAGGAGGGCGCAATGGTCGAGGTCGCCGCACAGTGCGGCATGCTGAGCGCTGTGTACGCAGCGCAGAAGCCTGATCGCCCCGCTCTCCTCAGCCCAGAAATCCTGACGCCGCCAGACGCAGGGCCAGAAAGCCTGGTGGCGGGCGACTTGGGGCGGGCAAGGCAGACCCCAGGCGAGCGCACCTTCGGCGAGCTGCACGCAAACGCAAACCGCCTGGCGCGGGCTTTGCGCAGCGCAGGATTGAAGGCTGGCGATGCTTTGGCGCTCATGTGCAGCAACCGCGCCGAGTTTATTGAGACGTTTCTGGCGGCGATGCGCATCGGACTGCGCGTAACGCCGGTGAACTGGCACCTCGAAACTGATGAAGCGTGCTACATCGTGCACGATTGTCAGGCCAAGGCGCTTGTTGCAGAGGCCCGCTTCACCCCGCATTTCAGCGGGCTGCAAAATCTCTCCGTCAAGATCGCCATTGGCGGGGCTGAAGGCTTCCTTGACTATGACGCAGTGCTGCAGGGCGAACAGCCGGACGACCCGCCCGCTCCCCAACTCGGCGCCATCATGCTCTACACCTCTGGCACGACAGGACGACCAAAGGGGGTCTTTCGTCAGGCTCCGGAGGTCATTTTGCCGCAGGGACGCCATACCTTCTGCGACTACCAGCCGGACAGAGACGTCAATCTCTGCGCGGGGCCAGCGTACCACGCCGCGCCGCTGCTGTTTGACGTGCGGTGGCCCCTTGCATCGGGCGTGCCCATCATCATGCTGCCGAAGTGGGACAGCGAGCAGGTGCTGTGGCTCATCGCCCAGCGGCGCGTCACGCACGCACACATGGCCCCGATCATGTTTCACCGGCTTCTCGCCTTGCCGCAGAGCATTCGCGCGCAAACAGACTGCACAAGTCTGCGGCGGATCTTTCACGGCGCAGCCCCCTGCCCTGTTTCTGTCAAGCAGGAAATGATCAGGTGGTGGGGGCCGATACTGTGGGAGTATTACGCCGCGTCGGAGGGCGGCGCCGGCATTCAGATCAGCGCCGAGGAATGGCTCTCGAAACCCGGCAGCGTCGGCAGACGCCCCTCCCGCGCAGCGCTGAAGATCCTTAAGGAGGACGGCCTCGAAGCAGACATTGGGGAAGATGGCCTGATCTATCTGCAGGCAAGCAGCGAAAATCCCTTCCAGTACTTTGGCGCTCCGGAAAAGACGCAAGCGTCGCACAGGGATGGGTACTTCACGCTTGGCGATGTGGGGCGGCTCGATGCGGACGAATATCTGTTTCTGACCGGGCGCACAGCCGAATGCATCATCTCCGGCGGCGTGAACATCTACCCGCAGGAGATCGATGATGTGCTGTCCCAACATCCGGCGGTGGAAGACTGCTGTGTGATCGGGGCGCCGAATACCGAATGGGGCGAGGAAGTTCGCGCTGTCGTCCAGCCGCGGGCTGGATACCTGCCGGGTGACGACCTTGAGGCGATCCTGCTGGCGTTTGTGCGCGAGCGCCTTTCGGCGTTCAAATGTCCCCGGGCGGTCGACTTCGTCGACGCGCTGCCGCGCCTGCCAAGCGGCAAGATCCAGCGGGCCAAGGTCCGGGCGACATACTGGCAAGGACGGGAGCGTGCGATTTGAGCCTCCCGCCTGATCGCGTGTCGACCTGGCGCCTCGTCAGCTACGGCAGTCTCGCCATGCCGCTGGCGATGATCGGCCTTCCGCTGTCGATTTATCTGGCGCCGTTCTACGCCGGCGAACTCGGCGTGCCCCTCGGCGCCCTCGGCGCCGCAATGATCATCGCACGACTGAGCGATGTCATAACCGATCCCTTGATGGGCGCCCTGAGCGACCGTACGCGCAGCCAATTTGGCCGGCGGAAGATATGGCTTCTGCCGGGCGTCATTGTCCTGCTCGCAGGCGTCTTTGCCCTGTTCCGCCCCGCAGGGAGCGTCGATGCAACGTACTTCGCGATCTGCGTCGCGCTGGTCTATCTTGGCTTCACCATCGTTCAGGTGCCCTATGCGGCCTGGGGCGGGGAACTGTCGACGGATTATCACACCCGCACGCGCATCACCTCGGTGCGTCAGGCGTTCACCCTGATCGGACTCATCGCCGCGACTGCCCTGCCGGCGGGCATCCTGAGCCAGACAGGGGCGAGCGCAGGCGATGTGCTTGAGGGACTGAGCCTCCTGCTGCTGGCGCTGCTGCCCGTGTGTGCGCTGATCGCATTCTTTGGAACCCCTGAACCGAAGGCGTCCGTCTCAGAGGCGTTCGTCAATCCATGGCGGGCAACGAAGATCGCGCTGCGCAACGGGCCCTTCCGCTTGATTGTCGTCGCATTGTTCCTCGGATATGCGGCGGAAACCCTTCGCATCACCATCACGCTCTTTTTCGCCCGTGACGTGGTGGGCGTTGAGAACATCGGGCTCATCTATGTCTTCTATTTCTCGGTCGGTCTGCTGGCGGTTCCGTTCTGGGGATGGCTTGCCGGACGGATCGGCAAGCACCGCGCCCTCGCCGCAGCCTTCGGCCTCGTGGTGGCGACGAACATCGCAACGTTCGGATTGAGCTACGGGCAGGATACGCTGTTTGTGATCATCTTCATGATCAAGGGCTTCTGTTTCGGGGCGCTGGAGCTGCTGCCCGCGGCGCTGGTAGCGGACGCAGTTGATGTCGACACCGCCCGGTCCCGCCAGCGCCGCCAGGGTCTGTTCTTTGCATTCGTCGGCATGAGCAACAAGATCGGCCAGGCGGTTGGACAGGGATTGTCACTGATCCTGCTCCCCGCCGCCGGGTTCAACCCGGCTGGCGGCAACGGGCCTGACCAGATCCTGGCCCTCAAGGTGCTTTACGGGATTGCGCCTGCGGTGGTGCTTGCGCCTGCCATCGTGCTGATCTGGAGATACCGTCTGACGCCCTCGCGCCACCTGAGACTGCGAGAGGCCATCAGTCGCCGCGAGAACCGTGAGGGTGTAGCCACGCCATGATGTCCATTGCACTCTCGACAGCCGATGCGCAATTCCAGATGCAGGTTCGAAGGTTCGTCACCACACACTTCCCTGATGATCGTCCTTATACAGATTCGAGGGAAGATCGCGCGCGCTGGGCGAAGGCGCTGGTTGAGCGCGGCTGGGCGGCGTACACGTGGCCCGCCGAACAGGGCGGCCCGGGCTGGAGCACGACCCAGCGCTATCTTTGGGAACGCGAAACGATCCTGCGCGGGGTCCCTGCGCGGCTTGGCGGCATGGGCATGATGATGCTGGCGCCGATCCTCCATGCCTATGGAACGCCTGAGCAGAAAGCCCGGCACCTGCCGGGAATTCTGGAAGACCGCGTCGAGTGGTGCCAGGGCTACTCTGAACCGGGCGCGGGCTCAGACCTTGCGTCACTTTCAACGCAGGCGACACGCGACGGCGACCATTATGTGGTGACCGGGGAAAAGGTGTGGACAAGCTGGGCGCATATCGCGCACTGGATGTTCGCGCTCGTGCGGACGGAGCGTGGCGCGCGCCCGCAGGACGGGATCACATTCCTGCTCCTCGACATGCAGAGCCCCGGCGTCAGCGTAACACCCATTCTGACTCTCGACGGCCAGCACACGATCAATCGCGTGACACTTGATCAGGTTCAGGTTCCAGTCGGCAATCGCATTGGTGAGGAAGGACGCGGCTGGCAATACGCCAAGACGCTCCTCGCGCACGAGCGGACAGGGCTGGCGTATGTGTCGGAGTCGCTGCGCCTGCTCGCGCTCGCACGCAGGGCTGCAGCTCCGCTGGATGAACCGGATCTGCACGCGCGCATTGCCGCAATCGCAGTCCGCCTCGAGGCGCTGGAGGTGTCTGAGCTGCGCACCCTTTCTGAAATGGAGCACAGTGGGACGCCAGGTCCGCAATCTTCGTTTCTGAAGCTGGAGGGCACCGGGGTCATACAGGAGCTGACATCGCTGCTCATGGAGGCGGCTGGCCCCTATGCACTGGCGTGGATGCCGCCGCTGGCGCGCCTCGATTCAGGCCTTGAGCCCGTTGGCCCCGAGTGGGCGCAGCGCGAAACCCTGCGCTACTTCACCGCCAGAAGCGCCAGCATCGCCGGCGGGGCCGACGAGGTACAGCGCAACATCATCGCCAAGCGCGTGCTGGGTTTATGACGGCCGCGGGGGCCTGCGCACGTGGCAGGTCACGTTGCACACCGGGGGGCCGGCGCGGCGATCTGACGGGGGGGCAAGCGGCGTCAGCGCACTCTGGCGCAACGCCATTGCCTCGCTGGACCATGCACTGCGCGCATGATCCGGTTCACGCTTTCGGCCGCCGCCAATGCCTCTTCCCCATCGGCGCGCTGGGGGTACGCGCCGGTGAGGCGCGCCGGCGCTGCGCAGCGCTGTGCAGCTGGTCCCGAAAACCGGCGCGCTCATGCAATGTCGCGCGCAAGTTTCTCCAGACCGCCGGTGATTAAGGTCACACACATGAACTCCGCGTCCTCACGCGACAGCGCGCCGCGCGCAAGCATGCGGCCCGCCTCGTCCGTGATCGCCCACAGCAGGTCTACGCCCGTCGCCGCAGCCGCCTGGGACAGACCAAAGGTCTTGGCGGCCTGGCGGATGAAATACTTGCGCGTACGCTCCCGCTCTGCGCGGATTTCACTCTCCATCAGCTTGACCACGGAGGGATCCGACAGCAGCGATTGGATCAGTGCGCCACGCCGCTCCACCTGCTCGAAATAGATCCGAGTGGTTGCCCGGATCAGATCGGAAAAACTTTGCGCCTTCAGCGCGGCGCCAAGACCGCGGTCGCGCAGTTCCACCTGTTCGCGCTTCAGCAGGGCGGCCAGAAGGTCATCCCGGCTTGAAAAATAGTTGTAGACGAGCGCCTTGCTGATCTCTGTTTCACGTCCCAGCCGCTCCATGGAAATGGCGCTGAGCCCCTCCGTGAGGATGATGCGTGCAGCGCTGTCCAGGATCTCGGCTCGGCGCGCTTCGGGCGATTTGCGCGTACGGCGGCGGGCAACAGCAACAGTCATTGACGCCTTCTTCGAGAAGCCGGGCCCGCGACAGGCAGCTGCGCGCAACCGTCGCCGGCCCCGTTGTTGACGGTATGTACAATAGCCCCTAGCATCCGGCGGTGCGTCTCAGGAATGCGAGGCCGACGCGACGGGGGAGCATGCTTTTGGACACGACGCAGCAGACGAGGAAAATCATCAAACGTCTGATCGCATTGCTGTGTGGCGCTTGTCTATTGGCCTCTTTCGCACTTGCCGCGCCTGCCAGCGCGCCAAGCGCGTCCGCCCCAGAGCTTGCCCGGATCGGAACGCATGCAGTCGGCGCTCGAGAGGCGACGTGGCGCAGGGACGGCAGAACGCTCCGGGTGATGATCTGGTATCCGGCCGCAGCGCCTGGAGCATCCATGCGTTACCCCGGGGTCCTGCCGGCCCTTGATGGCGGACCGGCGATCGCCTTCTCCAGCGAGGCCCTGGCCACACGGGACGCGCCTGTCTCCCCAGGCAAATTCCCGACGCTGATTTTTTCGCATGGCTTTGGATCGCAACCGGAGCGTCATGCATGGCTATCGGAGAACCTCGCCTCGAAGGGCTATATCGTGATCGCTCCCGATCACGCGGACAAACCGTTCAACCAGCAGAACGCGCTGGGCGAGGCGATCGTTCTGCGCGCCTATGACATCGCCGCTACAGCGGCTGTGGCGCTCGCGGACACGACCTGGCGGGAGCACATCGACGCTGACCGCATCGGGCTGATCGGCTACTCCCTTGGCGGCCTTGGCGCCTTGCGTGTCGCCGGCGCGGCCTTCAACAGGACTGGCGCGCCGGCGACGCTGATTGCACATCCCGCGTTTTCGGCGCTGCTGGAGGGCGGTCCGCTTGACCGCGGCGGCTTGATCGCCAACCTCAAGGCAATGGTGCTGCTGGCCCCCTGGGGCGGACAAAGCAACGTCAACGCCTTCGCTCCAGCATCACTGGCGAAGGTGACAACGCCGGCGCTCTTCCTGAGCGGCGATCGGGATGATGTCTCCGGCTACCATGATGGTGTGGCGAGGCTTTACGCGGGCCTGAGCGCGGCGCCGCGCGCATTCGTCACATTTGAAAACGCAGGTCACACGATCGCGGCGGCGCCCCTGCCGCCGGAAGGGCGCGGAGTGTTCCTCTACGAGGAGTTCTTTGAAGACCCCGTCTGGCGCAAGGAGCGCCTGTACGGCGTCTCCCAGCACTTCATCACGGCGTTCCTGGATGTGCACGTCAAAGGCGACACGACCCGTGCGCCATATCTTGCCCTGCCCGACGGCCAGTCTGCGGACGGGGTCTGGCCGCAGCCGCCGGGATCGCCCTCCACCGGCGCCTATGCCAGCGGCCAGGCCGGCGTCACCATCTGGC
Source organism: Hyphomonadaceae bacterium (assembly GCA_040381075.1). Lineage (GTDB taxonomy): Bacteria > Pseudomonadota > Alphaproteobacteria > Caulobacterales > Aquidulcibacteraceae > JBEIHX01. The sequence goes on along the minus strand of JBEIHX010000040.1, from coordinate 18,748 downwards.
GCGGCTTCCAAAGACGTTGGGCCGAGGGATTACGCTATCGCTCAGATCCACAGGATACGCCCTGAGCCCTGGAGCGCAGGCAAGGGGGAGGCGGGTGTGACGCAGTCCTGACTGAGGACACTCCGGCCTGGGAGCCCTCCTGACTGACTGCTGACCTGCCCCCTGGCGTCATGATCCGTCTCCGGATCAGCGTTCTCACCGGCCAGGGGCAGGCTTCGCCACGGCGCCAGGGCCAAGGTCGGGATGCAGGTCCGGACGATAACCGGGCGGCGGACCGAGCGGCTGGATCGGATAATGTCCCGCCGCCATTTCGTTTGCCTGCCAGGTCATGGCCATGTGAATGCGATCGTAGCCGCTGGGGTGAGTGTAGAATAACAACTGCTCGACCGGCCCCGGCTGCATCTTGCGATACTCCCCCAGCAGAAGCGCGACTTCAGCGAAGCCATGCGGCTCCCGGCTTGCGTTGACGCCAAATACATCGGCCTGATGCTCGTGGAACCGCGTGATCGCACTGAATGCTGGCGTGGCGAGCATGAACAGCGTTGTCGCGACGGCCATCACAACCGGCAAGCCTGCTGGATCCGAGACGGCGCGCACGCCCCATCGACCGTCGCCCATCAGCCGCTTGAGAACGACGGCAAGGAGCGCGAAGGCGAGCGCGATCGCAAGCGTGTTGAAAATGAGCAGCGAGGCGACGTGGCCGAGCGCATAATGCCCGATCTCGTGGGCCATCACCATGCGCACGCCCTCGGGCGACACCCGTGTCAGCAGATTGTCCGCAAGAGCGATCCGCGTTGTGCCGAAGAGGCCGGAGACATTGGCGGTGACGCGATTGGACTGCCGACTTTCGTCATAGACGAACACATCCTCCGCCGGCACGCCATTCGCCTGCGCCATGGCGAGGATGTCCGCCTTCAGCGGCCCCTCCTGCATGGGCGTGTAGGTGTTGAGCAGAGGCTCAATGGCGACAGGGGCGACCGCCACCGTGACGGCCATGAAGACGCCAGTGGCGCCTGCACCCCACATCCACCAGGTGTTCGGCGCACGCCTTACGATCTGATAAAGCACCGCGATGAAAACGCTTCCGAGCGCCGTGGTCAGCGCGAACATCATGGCGAACTCGCCAATCCACTGTGGCAGGTCCTGAGTTGAAAGACCAAAGGCGCGCTCCCGGAAAAAGCCTTCGTAGAGATCCAGCGGAAACGACAGAACGGACACCACGGCCGACGCGACGGCCACGAGGATCAGACACAGAAGGAACCTGTTCGGGATGACCTTCTCCAAACGGTCGCGCAGCCTCGGAAGCAGTCTCACCCAGACCAGCAAAGCGCATGCGGCCACGCTGACCCCCCAGCCCGCAAGCAGCAGCCAGTAGCCGCCTTCGAAATAGGCGTCAGACCTGGCGATTGCGGCAGGCCCCATGGTGGCGATCCAAGCCTCGGCAGCCTCATGCGGCGACATCGCCCATCCCCCAGCCCATCATGACAGCGAGACTACCCGGTACGCGCGGAAGGGCAAACAGCCCGAACGGCTGCTGGTCGACGGCCGCCGGGCGCAGCCAGACCTCCCCGATGGTCAATCGCCGTCCCCGCCATCCGCGACGGTGGCGAGCGGGCTGCCCGCGCAGCTTTCCTTGCCCCCTTCCCCACCGCCCCCCTTTCCCCTACAAGCGCCCGATTTCCGGCGCGGGCGATTCCGGACCCGCGGTGAGGCCCCGTACAATGCCGAAACGCACAGACATCAAGTCCGTCCTCATCATCGGCGCTGGGCCGATCGTGATCGGCCAGGCCTGCGAATTCGACTACTCCGGCGTTCAGGCATGCAAGGCGCTCAAGGAGGAGGGGTATCGGGTCATCCTGGTCAACTCCAACCCGGCCACCATCATGACCGATCCCGGGCTTGCTGACGCGACCTATATCGAGCCAATCACGCCGGACATGGTCGCCAGGATCATCCAGGCGGAACGCCCCGACGCACTGCTGCCGACCATGGGCGGCCAGACCGCCCTGAACTGTGCGCTGGAGCTTGCCCGGCGCGGGGTGCTCGACCTGTTCGGCGTGGAGATGATCGGGGCGAAGGCCCATGTGATCGACAAGGCAGAAGACCGGATCAAGTTCCGCGACGCCATGGACCGGATCGGGCTGGAAAGCCCGAAATCGCGTTTGGCGAAGTCTGCCGTCGAAGCTGACGCAGCGCTCGGCGTCGTTGGCCTTCCAGCGGTCATCCGACCGTCATTCACGCTCGGGGGGACCGGCGGAGGGATCGCCTATAACGTGGAGGAATTCCGCGAGATCGTCGAGCGCGCGCTTGCCGCAAGTCCGGTCGGGGAAACCCTGATCGAGGAAAGCGTGCTCGGCTGGAAAGAATACGAAATGGAGGTGGTCCGCGACAAGGCGGACAACTGCATCATCATCTGCTCGATCGAGAATGTCGATCCGATGGGCGTCCACACCGGCGACAGCATCACCGTCGCCCCAGCGCTGACGCTGAGCGACAAGGAGTACCAGATCATGCGCGACGCATCGATCGCGGTGCTGCGTGAAATCGGGGTCGAGACTGGCGGATCGAACGTTCAGTTTGCGGTCAATCCCCGCGACGGACGCATGGTCGTGATTGAGATGAACCCGCGTGTTTCGCGGTCCTCTGCGCTTGCGTCGAAAGCCACGGGTTTTCCGATCGCCAAGGTCGCCGCCAAGCTCGCCGTAGGCTACACGCTCGACGAAATCTCAAACGACATAACAGGTGGCGCCACTCCCGCGAGCTTCGAGCCCACCATAGACTACGTCGTCACCAAGATTCCCCGCTTCGCCTTCGAAAAGTACAAGGGAGCAGACCCCGTTCTGACGACGTCCATGAAGTCCGTGGGCGAAGCGATGGCGATGGGCAGAAATTTCCAGGAAAGTCTGCAAAAGGCGCTGCGCAGCCTGGAGACGGGGCTGTCTGGCCTGGATGATATCGCGATCGAAGGCGTTGGCGAGGGCGATGACAAGAACGCGCTGCGCTCAGCGATCTCCAAACCAACGCCGGAGCGGATCCTGCAGGTCGCCGAAGCGCTTCGTCGGGGCCTCACTGTTGAGGAGTGCCACGCCCAGTCCGGGTACGATCCCTGGTTTCTGCGTCAGATGGAAGAACTCGTCACGATCGAGCAGGAGATCAGGCGCAACGGCCTGCCGCAGACACACAGCGCCTTGCGCGCGCTCAAGTCCAAAGGGTTTTCTGACGCACGCCTGGCAAGGCTGGCGGGCTGCACGGAGGCCGAGGTGCGTGCGGCGCGCCACGCGGCTGGCGTGCGGCCGGTCTACAAGCGCGTGGACACCTGCGCGGCTGAGTTCCGCGCCGCAACCCCCTACATGTACTCCACCTATGAAACAGGCGTGTCCGGCAGGCCTGCCGAGGACGAGGCCGAGCCGAGCGACCGCGGCAAGGTTATCATTCTGGGCGGCGGGCCGAACCGGATCGGCCAGGGCATCGAATTCGACTACTGCTGCTGCCACGCCGCCTTCGCCATGGGCGATCTCGGCGTTGAGTCGATCATGGTAAACTGCAATCCGGAGACGGTCTCGACCGACTACGACACCTCTGATCGGCTCTATTTTGAACCCCTGACCGCTGAAGACGTTCTGGAAATCATCACGACCGAGCGCCAGAACGGAACGCTGCTTGGCGTCATCGTGCAGTTCGGCGGCCAGACGCCGCTGAAGCTGTCGCAGACCCTTGCGATCGAGGGCGTCCCGATCCTGGGCACCAGCCCTGACTCCATTGATCTTGCCGAAGACCGTCAGCGGTTTCGCGATTTCATCGAGCAGCTGGGCTTGAAGCAGCCGCCGGGCCGGACCGCGGTCACGGAGGCAGCCGCAATCGTGGCCGGTCAGGCGGTCGGCTACCCCCTGATCCTGCGCCCTTCCTATGTCCTGGGGGGGCGCGCGATGGAGATTGTGCGCGATGAGGAGGGCCTCAAGCGCTATGTGCGCGAGGCGGTGAAAGTCTCGGGCGATAACCCGGTTCTTGTCGAGCACTATCTGCGCGACGCCATCGAGGTGGACGCTGACGCAATCTGCGACGGCGAAGATGTGTTCGTGGCCGGCGTCATGGAGCACATTGAAGAAGCCGGGATCCACTCCGGCGACAGCGCCTGCGCCCTGCCGCCGTATTCCCTGAGCCCGGATGTGGTTGCCGAGATCGAGCGCCAGACCGTCGCACTGGCCAAGGCGCTTCAGGTCAAAGGTCTGATTAACATACAGTTTGCGATCCGCGGATCGGATATCTTCATCCTTGAAGCGAACCCGCGCGCGTCGCGCACGGTGCCCTTTGTCGCCAAGGCCATTTTGAAACCGGTGGCGCGCATCGCCGCCTGCGTCATGGCCGGCAGGAAGCTGTCGGAGTTTGACCTGCGGCGATCGGCCGAGACCGGCAGCGGCCACATCGCGGTCAAGGAAGCGGTGTTTCCGTTCCAGCGGTTCCCGGGGGTTGACCCGGTGCTTGGCCCGGAGATGCGCTCAACCGGTGAGGTGATGGGAATCGACGCCAACTTTGGCGCCGCCTTTGCCAAGAGCCAACTCGCAGCCGGCGTGTCCCTGCCCAAGGAGGGGATCGTGTTTATCTCGCTGCGCGATGCGGATAAGGACGCCATTACCGAGCCGGCGCGCGACCTGGTCGCTCTTGGTTTCAAACTGATCGCCACCAGCGGTACGGCCGACCACCTGGAAAAGGCCGGCGTGGCTGTGGAGCGCGTCAACAAGGTGCTCGAAGGCCGCCCACATGTGGTGGACGCCATGAAAAATGGACAGGTGCACCTCGTGTTCAACACCACGGAGGGGGCCCAGTCATTGACGGACAGCTTCTCCATCCGCCGCACAGCCCTCATGCAGGCGATCCCCTACTACACAACCGTCTCCGGCGCGCGGGCCGCCATCGAGGCGATCAAGGCGGTCAAGGCGCGTGCTCTTGATGTTCGGGCGCTGCAAACCTATTCTTGACGCCCGGGTGGGATAAGATCACCCTCCTCCGTCGCAACTGGTAGGACGACGTTCCCCCATGGAGAAAGTTCCAATGACCGCCGAGGGGTATCGGTCCCTCGACGAAGAGCTGAAACGTCTCAAAACGAAGGATCGCCCGGAGATCATCGCGGCGATCGCCGAGGCGCGCTCGCATGGAGACCTCTCTGAAAACGCGGAATACCACGCTGCCAAGGAACGCCAGAGCTTCATCGAAGGGCGCCTCGCAGAGCTGGAAGACAAGCTCGCTCGCGCCCAGGTGATTGACGTGTCGCGAATGTCCGGCTCGGCCGTGAAATTCGGCGCGACCGTGCGCGTCCTGGACGAAGACACCGAGGAAGAGGCGGTCTACAAGATCGTCGGCGAAGACGAAGCCGATGTCCGCTCCGGCAAAGTGTCGATCACCGCGCCACTCGCGCGCGCGCTCATCGGCAAGGAAGTCGGCGATGTCGTCGAAGTCGCAGCCCCCGGCGGATCGAAATCCTACGAAATCCTCAAGGTCGACTGGCGTTGACCTGCTGAACGGCGGGGACGCGTCACACGTGATCAAAGCGTCTGCGCCCGAGGAACCCACCGGACCGTCGGTTTGGGTCGTGTCGGACGGCCGCGCCGGCATCGAGCGCCAGGCGCTGGCCCTGGCGGCGGCGCTGCACGAGCCTGATCGATGGCGACAACTCGCGCATATCCGCTCTCAGGCCCATCGGCCGCAGCCCATCAGGATCGCTCCAAAGCCGCCGCAGGTATGGCTGGCGCCGAAGCTTTGGTGGGACCCTCTCGGAGCGCTCGGACCCGCGCGCGAAGATCTCGCACCGCCCTGGCCTGATGTCTGGATTGCAGCCGGTCGGCGCTCGACGCCCTATTCGCTCGCCATGCGGCGGTGGTCGCGAGGACGCTGCGTTGTCGTGCAAACCCAGCATCCGCGCGTCGACCCCTGCGGTTTTGATCTGGTGGTCCCCCCGGCCCACGATCAACTGGAGGGGCCCAATGTCATGCCAATCGTCGGCAGCCCCGTATGGTTTGATGCATCCTCCATCGAGGCGGCCAGGGGACAATGGCCGGACCTCGCACACGCCCCCGGGCCGCGCGTCCTGTTTGCCGTGGGAGGACATTCCAAGGCGCACACACTGAGCCATGCGCGTCTCCTGGACATCTGTGATACAATCCGCGCGTTGGCGTCCATCGGCGCAAGCGTATGGATTACGGTCTCGCGCCGCACCCCTCCCGCAGCTGCCCACGCACTGCGCGCAGCCGCCGCCGACCTCGCAGGACGCGCCCGCTTTTTTGAAAACGAGGCGCGCGACGGCCCCAACCCCTATCTGGCCTTCCTGTCCTATGCCGACGCCGTCCTGGTGACCGAGGACTCGACCAACATGCTGTCGGACGCCGCATTCTTCGGCCTGCCCATACACCTTGTGAAGCTGGACGGGGGGGCGCGCAAGTTCGATCGCCTGCATGACACGTTCATTGCACGCGGCGCCGCACGACGCTGGACGGGCGTGCTGGCCCTTGACGCGCGCTATGCGCCGCTCCGGGAGGCCGCGCGGGTCGCTGAGCGGATCGTGGCCCTCGTTCTGTCGCGTCACGGCGCCGCAACACCACGCCAAAGCCCCTGATGCGCCGGACACGCCGCGCCGCCAGGACGCGCTGACCCCCTAGTAAAGCAGGAAGGGCGCGCGCTCGGCCCGCCATCTGGCCTCATCGGCGCTGGCCAGCCGATCAAAGTCGGCCGGTTCACCTGCCCCGTCGTCAACCCAGGCACGCAACAGTCCGCCGCCATTGATCACGTCGATGGCGAGTTTGCCGACCTCATACTCATATGGAAAATCCCGCCAAAGATCATAGTCGCCATACAGGCGACGGATCGCCTTGAACGCCAGCGCCTGCAGACGCCATGGCTTGAAAGCGGCATGGTCGTAGTGGCTCGGATCTTCCGTGTGGATCTGGACACCGGAGCACAGACGACCGGCATGCTTGTGAAAGGTCGGCTCAAACCACATGTCGCGCAGGCGGCAGCCTGCAAGCCAATCCGGCGCCATCGACTGCATTGTTGCGATCACAGCGCGGGCATCGAGGTCCGGGGCCCCGAACAGTTCCAGGGGTCGTGTCGTCCCGCGCCCCTCGGACAGGGTCGTCCCCTCCAGCATCACCGTACCCGCATACGCGCGCGCCATCGACAGATTTGGAGCATTGGGGCTGGGATTGACCCAGCTGCGCGTCCCCAACGGCCACCCATATCCCGGCCCGGCGTCCGGATCATACCCTTCCATGCGGATCACGGAATACTCGACGTCAAGATTGAAATGATCAATGAACCAGTGACCGAGTTCGCCAAGCGTCAGACCGTGGCGCATCGGCAGAGGCCCGGCGCCGACGAAGCTTTCAAAGCCCTCGCGCAGGATGAAACCCTCGACGGGGCGCCCGACCGGATTGGGCCGATCCAGAACGATGACGGACTTGCCATGTCTGGCGGCGGCCTCGAGCATGTAAAGCAGGGTCGTGATGAAGGTATAGATCCGGCACCCCAGATCCTGCAGGTCGATCAGGACCACATCGCACGTGTTCATCATATCATCTGTCGGACGGCGCACCTGGCCATACAGACTGAACACAGGGATGGCGTGCACCGGATCAACAAAATCCTCGCTTTCGATCATGTTGTCCTGTTTGTCGCCGCGCAGTCCGTGCTGAGGCCCGAAGGCGGCCGACAGCTTGATGTCCGGCAAAGCGCAGAGCGCATCCAGCACGTGCGTGAGGTCCTGGGTCACCGAAGCAGGATGAGCCACGAGGGCGACGCGTTTGCCAGCCAGCGGCGCGCGCAACGCATGGTCCGCCAAAAGACGTTCAGCGCCAATCTTCATGCCGGGATCTCCAAGTCGACCATGCACCCTTCGGGATGATGAAAGTCAGGCCGCTCCAACGGATGGGCCAGCGCCCAGAATGATAATTCATGGGCCGCTGACTGGATCACCACCGTCAAGCCGACCTTCATGCGACCCTGCAGGGCCGGGTCCTGCACGCGAACCTGGGCATCCATCGTCAGCACGTCGCCGGCCCGCACGACATCCAGAGCCGGCGCGCCAAGATCCCAATCACGCGCGCCAACGCGCCGATAGGCGTCAAACCGGTACGCACAGTATGCCCCGTCGGGCGTCAGGTTGATCTCGCCATAAGCCCCGCATGGCGCGCGCACGAACGCTTCGAAACAGGTGCTGCGCCAGAGATCGACGCCGCGCCGGGCCGGACCGGCGTCCGGCAGCACAAGGTCATGCAACGGCCCCTCCAGACGATAGGAGAGCCCCAAGGCGCCTGCCATCGCCCGCACGCCTGCGAAGACGGCAAGGCCGCGCGGAGCGGGAAAGGCCGGATGGGGAATCAAGGCGAACATCGCCCGATCCTAGATCAATCGATCGGCGCAGGTCCTGCGGCCATGGCGCCGCTGCGCGACGCACGCGTCAGGTGTGGGCGGCAGGCCTGCATGACAAGCCCCCGCGCGGCTTGATGCAGGATGTGAAGGCCGCCAGCGGGACTGCGTCAATCCACCCGCCCGCGGCAGCGCCCGGTGCTTCGTGCTGAAGCGCCCCGCGGCCAGTGGAGCGGCGCAGCCCCCCAGCCAGCACGGCGTTGATGCGCCGCGCCCGCGCAAGGCCCCACGACCTTGCGCGGGGATGATTCTCGGGCCACCTGTCGGGCCAGCAAATCCGGACAGCGCCCTCGGGAGAAGTCATGATCGCAGACAAACACGCCCCAATCGTGATCATCGGGTCGGGGCCTGCGGGATACGCCGCCGCCATCTACGCCGCCCGGGCGATGCGCAAGCCTCTGATGATCGAAGGCCTGCAGCCCGGCGGCCAACTGACGATCACAACGGATGTGGAAAACTATCCCGGCTATGCCGAGGTCGTTCAAGGCCCCTGGATGATGGACCAGATGCGCGCCCAGGCGACGCATGTCGGCGCTGAGATTGTGGCGGACACCATCATGTCGGCAGATCTCTCGCGCAGGCCGTTCCTGCTGACCGGCGACAGCGGGCGGACCTACGGGGCCGACGCGCTCATCATCGCCACAGGCGCGAAGGCGCGCTGGCTCGGGCTTGAAAGCGAGAAGCGACTGGCAGGCGGCGGTGTTTCAGCGTGTGCGACGTGCGATGGGTTCTTCTATCGTGGCAAGGAGGTGGTGGTTGTCGGAGGCGGCAATACCGCGGTCGAAGAAGCTCTGTTTCTCACCAACTTCGCCACCAAGGTGACGCTGATCCATCGCCGCGATCAGCTTCGCGCGGAAAAAATCCTGCAGGAACGGCTCTTCGCACACCCCAAGATCCAGGTGGTGTGGAACGCTGCGGTCGAGGAAGTCTTGGGGGACGGCGCGCCGCCTGTCGTCGTTGGCGCGCGCGTGCGCGACCTGCAGACTGGCGCTGAGCGCACCATCGCGTGTGACGGCTTTTTCGTCGCCATTGGCCATGAACCCCAGACGAGCCTTTTCGCTGGCCAGTTGGCGATGAAGCCGGGCGGGTATCTGGTTGTCGAACCCGGCACCGCCAGGACGGCCATACCAGGGGTCTTTGCTGCAGGCGACGTTGCTGACGATGTCTACCGGCAGGCGGTGACCGCCGCCGGCATGGGGTGCATGGCTGCACTGGACGCGGAGCGGTTTCTGTCAGGACTCGAGCACGCCAGCCAGGCGGCGGCGGAGTAAGGACGCCCATGAGGCCGTGGTGGAAAGACGCGGTTGTCTATCAGGTCTACCCCAAGTCGTTCATGGACGCCTCCGGGGACGGCGTGGGCGATATCAGCGGAATCATCGAAAAGCTTGATTATCTGGCGGATCTGGGCGTCGACTGCCTGTGGGTGTCGCCGGTCTTTCAGTCGCCAATGGCGGATAACGGGTACGACGTCTCGGATTACACATCGGTTGCGCCAGTGTTCGGGACGATCCAGGACGTCGACCGCCTGATCGCCCGGGCGCACCAGCGCGGCATCAGGATCGTGCTGGATTTTGCGCTCAACCATACGTCCACGGCGCATCCATGGTTCCAGGAGGCGCAGTCGTCAGGCTCTGACTATCGCGACTGGTACATCTGGCGCGATGGGCGAGGCGACGGGCCGCCAAACAACTGGCGGTCAATATTCGGCGGCCCCGCCTGGTCGCAGGTTGGCGACCAATACTATCTGCATCTGTTTGACCGCACCCAGGCGGATCTCAATTGGGACAACCCCAGGGTGCGCGCCGCGATCCATGAGGCGATGCGCTTCTGGCTTGATCGCGGAATAGACGGCTACCGGCTCGACGTCGTCAGCGTCATCTCCAAACCTGACGGTCTGCCGGATGCTGCAGACCATCGCCATGGATCATTCTATCGCATGCTGGCGGATGGCCCGCGGCTGCACGCCTACCTTCGCGAGCTTCACCAGGAGGTCTTCGCCGGCCGCGATTGCGTGGCGATCGGCGAGGCCCCGGGAGTGGATCCTTCGCGCGCGGCGCGTCTGGTGGATCCGGCTGATCCAATGTTGGACATGATCTACCATTTCGATCTGGTGGAGCCGGTGCGCGGCCCCGACGGCGACTGGGACCGGGTTGGGTTCAAAAGGGTTTTCTCCGATTGGGATCGTGGCATCGGGCCACACGGCTGGAACACGACGGTGCTGTCAAACCACGACCTGGGCAGGCTGGTCTCCCGGTTCGGGGATGAGGCCCTGCGGGTTGAAAGCGCCAAGGCCCTTGGCGCACTTGTCCTGCTGCAGCGCGCGACGCCCTTCATCTACCAGGGCGACGAACTGGGTCTTGTAAACTGCCCATTCCAGACGATCAGCGATTTGAATGACGTGTGGGCTCAGACAACCTACCGGCTGAAGCTCTTGCAGGGCGCAGACCCAAGCGTCGCATTCCAGGCGGCCCTTCGTATGACGCGCGACCATGCACGCACGCCCTTCCCCTGGACGTCAGAGGCAGGCGCGGGGTTTACCCAGGCAGCGCGCCCGTGGCTCATGCTCCACCCCAATTCATCCCGGGTGAACGCCGCCGCGCAGGCGAGTGATCCGCAAAGCCCCCACGCTTTCATCAAGCGACTGATCGCACTGCGCAGGGGCGACGATCTGTGGCGCACGGGCGAGTTCCTGGATTTGGCGCCATCGCACGACACAGTATTTCTGTTTGAACGCCGCCTGGGCGCGCGACGCGGGCGGGTTGCGATCAATCTGCACAGCACGCCAGCGGCCTTGCCTGAAGCCGCGGGTCTTGCCATTCGCCTGCACAGCTATGCGTCCCCGCCGGACAGGATGCTGCGGCCCTGGGAATGTGTGGTCTGGACCTGAGCCGTTGCAGAGCTAGGTCGAAGGGGGACTTTGGGAGACCGCCATGCGCCGAGCGAAAACTGCTGCTTACGTTGCTGCCTGCGCGTCGACCAGCCGTCGCGCCCTCCTGCCCGGGTTTGCCGCATTGGCGCTCTGCGTGGCGATGGCTGCCTCAGCTCGGGCGTCTTCTCCGCTCGACTCAGTCATCGGCGTGTGGCTCGTCGCGTCGAAGAGCGGTCATGTCGAGATCACCCGTTGCGGCGGCAGCGTGTGCGGCACGATTGTCTGGCTGAAGGAGGAACGCCCAGGTCAGCCTACCCTTGACGCACGAAACAAGGATCCGGCGGCGCGCGTCCGCCCGATACGGGGGTCACAGATGCTGTGGGGGTTCTCGCCCGGTCAGACAGGCTGGGTGAACGGGCGCATTTACAACGCGGAGGACGGAAATTCGTACCGCGCCGAGCTCATGGCCCCGACGCCGGACACGTTGAAAGTAAAGGGCTGCGTCGGACCCATTTGCCAGACACAGACGTGGCGACGGGTTCGCTGAGGCGGCTGCCGGATCAGAACTGACCAGGGCGGGACTGGCGGGGGCGGAACGGGCGGGGGTCGGTCTGCGCTGGCTGGCCCGGCGCGGAGGCGGCGCACCAGCAGGCCAGCTCTGCGCATGTTTCGACTTGCCGTCGACGGTCTGGGCGCCGCATCAAGTCCTGGCTGCGGACGTGGCGAAACAGGTAGACGCAAGGGACTTAAAATCCCTCGGCTGCAAGGCTGTGCGGGTTCGACCCCCGCCGTCCGCACCAGCGCTGCATGACAGAGACGTCAGGCGGCGCCCGCACAGCGGCGCGCTGCAGGGACGTCAGGCGGCGCCCGCACAGCGGCGCGCTGCAGGGACGTCAGGCGGCGCCCGCACAGCGGCGCGCTGCATGCCGCACAAGACGGAGTCTGCAGACGCGGCGCTTGACTGGCAGGACTGCGCCGCTCCCCGGCCGGACGACAGCGAAATGTCAGGCGATCCTGGCCCGGCCCCAGTAATTGTACCCTGCAAAACGCGGGGTTTTGGGAAGGTACATCGTTTCCATGTCGGTGATGGTGAAGCCGGAAGACTGAACAATGCCGGGAATGTCGCGGCACAGATGGCAGCCGCCAGCGATCACCCGCCAGAGCGGTTCCAGGCTCCGCTGAAAGCGCGCAACGTCCGCGTCAGGCGCCTTGCCGTGCTCACAGAAGAGCAGCTGTCCCTCCGGCTTCAAGGCCGCGCGCGCGCACGCCAGGGCGGCGCACGGGTCGGGTATGGTGCACAACGAATAGGTGACGAGAACAGTGTCAAAACTTGCAGCGGGAAGCCGCGCCGTTTCTGCCGCAGCCGTTTCGATCGAAACCGGAAACGGTGCGGCCGCCACAGCCGCCCTCGAGCGTTCCAGCATGCCCGCCGAAGGCTCAAGCCCGACCACCTCGCTGACACTGACCCTGTCATAATAGGCGAGGTTCAATCCGGATCCGAAGCCCAGTTCGAGGACGCGCCCACTGGCCCGCGGCACGATTTTCTGGCGCTGACGCACGATCGGGCGCGTTCCGCAGGCCGCGGCGATGACAGCCGGCAGGATTCGTCTTTCATAGAAGCTGTCTCGCTTCGCCATTCCATGCTCCTCAAGCGCACTGTGGCGCGTGCACGGCGCAGGTCAAGCAGAGCGGGCGCTCTCACGCATTGCGTCCATGGCAATGCTGTGAGCGCATCCAGAACAGGATGGCCCATGCGTGTGCGTCGTGGCGCATCGCCAGGGCGGCCGCCAAAGGCTCCAGCCAGACCAGATGATGATCGGCCTCGACGCCGCCGCCAGCGTCACCCGTCAGACTGCAGATGCGAAACGTTGAAACGGCGTTGCGCGGGCTTATCCCAGGCTTCACCCAATACTGGGCCGCACGCGCAACGGCCCATCCTGCCCGAACGCCCAGGCCGGTCTCTTCGCGAAACTCACGCTCCAAAGCCTGCCCTTCGGTCTCGCCTGGCTCGATCCCGCCGCCGGGAAGGTCGTACTCATACGGCGCCTCAGCCCCAATCCGCGCAACGGCAAGGCGACCATCGAAGCCGGCCGCAATCCCATAGACGCATGGCCGCACCGGGTAGATCAGCCCAGTCCTGCGCACGCCGAACTGCAGCAGGTCGGTCGTGATCTCGTCCATGCTCCACCTGCGTCGGCCGGGGCTGCATCACCTGCGCGGCAGGCGTCATGATCTGCCGCGCTTCCGTCTCTGGCTCAAGTCCAGGCAATGCACGATACTACGGCAGACCAGGGGGGAACCGCCATGAAAGAGCCTTTGCAGGCGCACGGCGCACGCGAGTGGCGATATTGGATCGCGATCCTCGCGGTGGCGATGCCGGTGCAGATGTCAGTGACAGCCTCCCCCTTCATCAACGGCATGGCGATGGACACCCGCCATGCCGGCTCTGAGGCGATCGGGCTGATCCGGTCCTGCGAGATCCTGCTGAACGCGAGCCTGATGATCTGGCTGTCTGCACGCCTCCTCCGCTTTGCGCCCAAGGCTCTGGCGCTTGCCGGCCTGACTGCCTTCATCGCGGGCAACCTGATTTGCGGCGTCACCGGTGATTTGACCGGGCTTGCGGCAGGACGACTGCTCGCCGGGGCCGGCGCGGGCGCGATGGTGGCCTCCCTCGGCGCCTTCGTCGGCCGATTGTCAAGTCCACATCGCGCTGCGGCGCTGATCGCGATCCCGGTCACCGGCGGCGCGGTTCTGACGGCGCTGCTTGCGAGCGCGGCGGCGGAAGCCAAATCAAGCCTCGGCCTGTTCGGTTTTCTGGCCGCTGGCGGCGGCCTGGGGGCGCTCCTCATGGCGGCCGCGCCGGGCGGTTTCTTTCACGCCGGCCACGCGCCGCCGTTCACGTCGATGCTGCGCGCGCTGCGCTCCCCGTTTGTGATCGCGTGCGCCACGATCTTCATGGGCTCTACGGCGGTCTGGCACTTCTTTCAGCGCATCGGATTGAGCCACGGCCTCGACAATGCTGCGATCGGAACGCTGACCGTACAGGTCTCGCTGGCCTGCGCCGTGCTTGCGCCAATGGCCGCACTCGTGCGCGATACCTGGGTGAGATGGACATTCATCGGATCACTGATCGGTTTCGGTGCTGGCTCCACCTTCATCCCCGTGGCGCCTGACGCGCAGGCCTACGCCGCCGGTTACCTGGTGCAATCAGCATCCTTCACGTTTTACACGCTGTTCGTTGCAGCAGTTGCGGCCCGACTTGACCGCACCGGAGGCATAGCTGCCGCAGGCAATGGATGGCAGGCGTTGGGCGGTGCGATTTCTCCCGCCATTGGCGGCGTGCTGATCTCAGGCGGTGCGTTCTGGCCGCTGGGTGTGTTTTGCGCTCTTGCAAGCCTCGCAACCGTGACGCTCGGCTTCATCGGAACAAAGGATCTGGCGCCAGCGGGCGGAGGCAAGAAAAACTAAGGCAAGTCTGGAGCGTTCCTCACCGCTGCCTGCAATGCGATGTCTGGCGACTGCATTCATGATAGGCGCATGTAGCGGTTTGGCGGGAAGATGAGAGCGCGATGCCGGAAGAACGACCTTTGCCGTTGAATGCGCTGCGCGCCTTTGAAGCGGCAGCCCGTCATCTGAGCTTCTCGCGCGCGGCGGAGGAACTGGATGTGACGCCCGGCGCCATCAGCCAGCATGTCCGCACACTGGAGGAGGCGGTTGGCCAGCCCCTGTTCAAAAGGCTTGGCCGCCACGTCATCCTGACTGCCGCAGCGCAGTCAGCCCTGCCGGTGCTTCGTGAAGGCTTTGATCGGATCGCCGAGGCTGGCCGGCTGATGCATCAGCCAAGCCGCAAGGGCCGCATCGCCGTGTCCGTGGCGCCGAGCCTTGCGTCGAAATGGCTTCTCCCGCGGCTCGACCGGTTTCAGGCGCGCCACCCTGACATCGAAGTCTGGGTGTCAGCGGACATGAACACCGTCGATTTTGCAACGGCCGACGTCGATCTTGCAATCCGCTACGGCGCCGGGGCCTATCAGGGACTCGTTGCAGACCGGCTGATGCAGGAAACAGTGCTGGCGGTCGCCAGCCCTGCCCTGGTGGCGGACCTTGCGATCGCTGCGCCATCGGATCTCGCCCGTGCGCCCCTGTTGCATGACGGGTCGCCTGAACAGGACCCATCCTGCCCCGACTGGCCGATGTGGCTCAAGGCGCGCGGGGCGTCGATTCGTGAACCCAGCCGTGGCCCCCGTTTCAATCAGACAAGTCTGGTCATTGAGGCGGCCGTGGCCGGTCGGGGCGTGGCGCTGGCGAAGCGCGCCATCGCTGAGGCCGACCTCAAGGCGGGCCGGCTGGTCGCCCTGTTCGATGAAACCGCGCCCCTGGCCTTCGCCTACTGGCTGGTCTGGCCGAAGGGGCGCACCGTCTCGCAGCCAGTGCGCGCATTCATCGCCTGGCTCAAGGATGAGGCAGCCTAGCCCGAGCGGGCGCGCGCTGGCGCCTGACGGCGCTGTGGCCCGCCCGCGTGGCAGGGCCCGGGCGGGCGACGCGCGCTTCCAGGCGCGCCTCGACCGGCGGATAAACATCAGGCAGCGCGGCTCTTGATGGTTGCGCTCCGGGCAGGTCCGGTTAGGTATGCGCCCCATGGATCACGCCACTCGCAAGACTTCGCCTGCACACGCGCTGGCGCCGCGCAATACAGCAGCCACCTGTCAGACCATGGCCGACGTCCGCTATGAGATAGACAGGCTGGACAGGGCGTTGGTGGCGCTTATCGCGGAGCGCCAGAGCTTCATGGATGCGGCCGCGCGCATCAAGCAGGACCGCGACGCGGTGCGCGACGAAGGGCGCATCAATGACGTTCTGGCGAAGGTGCGGGCGGAAGCGGAGGCTCACGGGCTGTCGGATGCCATCGCTGCGCCGGTATGGCGCACCATGATGGACCGCTGCATCGCCTACGAGTTTCAGGCCTGGGATGCGCTGCGGAGACGCGCCAGCGACAATTCGTGATCCAGCCGCGCGATCTCGCTGATCGCGGCGTCCAGCGCGTCACGTACTGCCGACAGCTTCACACTGATCTCCAGTTGGGACAGGCCGCCGTCGCGCCCGGCGGTCTCGACGTCCTGACAAGCCTTCGCCAGGGCGACAGCGCCAATTGAACGCGCTGACCCCTTGAGGGTATGGGCCGCGTCAGCCCATCCATCGCTTGGCGCTCTCGGATCGAGAAGCCGCCCCCACAACTCGGCCTGATGCCGGAAGAGGCTGAGGATTTCGGCCTGGAGGGCGCGGTCTGATCCGGTCATTCGGTCGAGATGGTCGCGGTCAAGGGTAATCGTCTCGGTCATGGCCGCATGATCTCCTCTGAGTCGAGGTTCTCCGAAATACCTTTCCGAAACGTTAACTGGGGATTGCCGCGCTCAAGCGCCGTTAACGTATTGCCCCTGGCGCGGCGCGCCTGCGTACCAGCGCGGATCATCCGCCGCGGTCGTTCGGCGAAGGACACGACGGTGACCGTCATAGCCCCCTGTCGCCATGTGCTGGGTCGCGCGATTGTCCCAGACAACCAACATGCCTGGACGCCAGATGTGCCGGTAAACAAACCGAGGCTCAACTGCGTGGCGAAACAGGCGCGCCAGGAGGGCGTCGCCTGCGGTCCGGTCCATGCCCTCGACGCCGACCGTGTAGCCGGGGTTCACAAACAGCGCGTCGCGGCCTGTCTCCGGATGCGATCTCACGATCGGGTGCAATTGTGTCTGCAACGCTTCGTCAGAGGGCCGGATGTCCATGGACCTGCCCTTCGCCCTGTCATCGTAGAAACCGCCCCTGGCGTACGGGCGCGCTGCGGAGTGGATGGCGAAGCGGCCAGCCGCCGCCGCCAAGAGGTCCGCCGGCAGCGCGGCGCAGGCGGCGATCTGGTTCTGAAACAGCGTATCGCCGCCAACCGGGGGAATCACGCGGGCATGCAGCAGCGTCGCCGCGGGCGGCCGCGCCAGAAAGCTCCAGTCCGAGTGCCATCCGGCAGCGAAGACCGGCGTCGTTTCATCGGCTTCACGCCTGATCTCAAGGACATGCTGACGCCCGGGGACCGGCGCGATGAAAGGGTCCTGCCCGAACGGTCCAAACACGTCGGTGACGCGTTCGAGCGCGTCATCGTCAAGGTCCTGGTCCGGAAATATGAGCACCAGATGTTCCAGCCAGTGGCTGCGAAGGGCGCGCGCGTCAGCGCGGGACACGGGCTTTGTCAGGTCGATCCCGGTGACGACGGCGCCGAGGGCTGCAGGTTCAGGATTTGCTTCAACGCGCATGTCCGGATCGTTCCATGTCGCTGAGGCATGTCAACGTGGTTATAATGCCATTGCGATAGCACAAGCCCATCTTTGAGGAGTCAGCGATGTCGCCCTACGCCCTGCAGGCGGCGCGAGATGATGACATGCTGTCCGGCGCCCAGGCGCTGGAATTGCACCGCATGATCGCTGGCGAGGAGCGCATGGCGCGCGCCCATGTCGAAGCCCTCCTCGCCCTTAACGCGCGGGTTTGCGACACGGATCCTGCGTGGACCAGTACCTACTGCGACGCTCTCTGCAGGTTTCTAGGGGGCGACGATGGCGCGGCGCACCCGCCGGCGCATCAGGCGGCCGGCGATGACGCCGCATGGCTGATCGATGCGATTGCGCGGACCGGAGGGCTTGAAAACGCGGCGAACCGGGCGGCGCTGAGCCGGGTTTTTGAACAGCCCCGCCCACTGTCGGGAGAGATTGCCGCACGCGCACGGGACTTGGTCCATCGCGCCATCCTGACCGGGCGCGAGGCGCGGATCGACGCGCCGGCGGCGAAGCTGATCAAGTCAATCCTGTGTGCGCCAGCCGAGGCCGGGCAGCCCTGCGTGACGCGCGCCGAGATAGAATGGCTGTTGACGCTCGACGCCGCGACCATAGGGAGCGCCAACCATCGGCTTTGGACCGAGGTTTTTGTTGGTGCGGTCGCCAATCATGTCGCCGCTCTGACGGCGCCGCCGGCGCTGCAGCGCGCACAGGTTCTTCGCCGTACGCGCTTTCTTGAGGATCCGACCGGCGTGGGGGCGGACATCCGGCGCATGATCGCAAGCTGGAGCATGTGGCGCGGAATTGCGGCGCAGGCGCCGACCGCTGCACCGGGGGGCGCGGACGCGCGTGCGCTGGATGCTGCTGCGCCGGTAGCCGCCGCCATCGGGCGACTGGACGGCGCATGGCTGGCCGAGCGGCTGCTGGGAACGACGGAACCCTCAGCGAATGTTCGCGCCTTCCTTGCGTGGCTGACCCTGGAGCTGCCGGAAACCCTGAGCGAACTGCAAAGCCCCCCGCGTCACAGTAGTTGCCGCCCCAATAGAACTTCGGCAATTGGGGGCGAGCATGGGAAGACGCGATGGCTCGATACGGACAGGCATTCAAGACCAAGGTGGTCGCCAGGCTGCTGCCGCCCAACACGGCCTCCATG
>JBEIHX010000039.1:0-29644 GCA_040381075.1 Hyphomonadaceae bacterium | reverse complement strand
GGGTGCGCGCGGTCGCGACGACGAGCGCCGGGCGCTCGCCGCCGAGATCACCCGTCACGCGCCGACCCGGCTCGACCGCGTCCTTGCCGGCCAGCTGCCCCCGGACGGATGCGTGCGCGGCAGCGCGCGCGACGCGCCCGCTGGCGGCGCCGCACTGACCCCGGCCCTGAGGGCGCGCGCCCGCGAACTCGCAAGGCTCGGACTGGCGACAGAGACCGCACGCGGGGTGCTCGCCTTCACGCCAGACTGGCAGGACCGCCTCAAGGCCATGGAGCTGCATCTCAACGTCAGGAAGCGGGTGATGCTCGAGCGAACCACGCAGCGGGAGGCCGAGGCAACCAGGACGCTGACACGGCATGCAGGGCGCGGTCTTGACCGATACCTTCCGACGTGACGGCGCCCACCATTCCGAGGAATAGGCGCCCACCCCGATTTCCGGGTTTTGGGGGCC
The DNA here is from genome assembly GCA_040381075.1 of Hyphomonadaceae bacterium. Taxonomy (GTDB): domain Bacteria; phylum Pseudomonadota; class Alphaproteobacteria; order Caulobacterales; family Aquidulcibacteraceae; genus JBEIHX01. The sequence continues at coordinate 29,193 of JBEIHX010000039.1, read as the reverse complement.
AAGGGGTCGGGCGTGACGGCCGCGGCGGCGAAGCACCGTCCCCTCATTTTGGGGAGTGACGCCATGCCAGCTGCGAGGACGCCGATGCGCCAGGTGCGCGATATTCTGAGGATGAAGCATGAGGCCGGTCTGGCGGTGCGCGAGATCGCCCGCCGATCAGGCGTGCCTCGTCGCACGGTGCGTGCACTCTTGGAGCGTTGCGCGGCCCGCGGGCTGGCCTTGCTCGACGCCGGCGCCCGCCATGACCTTCTGGAACTCCTGAAGGAGCGTTACGGGCGAAGGTCGCTCATCATCATAAGCCAGCTGCCCGTCGACAAGTGGCAGGACTTTATCGGCGACCCCACCTACGCCGACGCCATCCTCGATCGCGTCGCGCACACTGCCCATCGCATCAACCTTTCCGGTCACAGCCTGCGGCGAACCAGGATACAGGCGACCCCCAACAAACAGCCCCCAACAAACAGCCCTCAACAAACAGCCTTGACCAAACCAACCCCTCAGGACTTTATCCACGCCCACCGCTGACCGTTGCGGGGTGGGCGCCGAATTGTCGGAACGCATGGGCGTCGATATCCCGGAATGGGCGGGCGCCTTCGGTGAAATCCGTACACGATCATTGATGCGGATCGACTACTGGCCTGCCCGATCACCCCGCAGCGCCGCAATCCTGTTTCCTGGGGGCGCGCGAAGGTCTTGCAGGACACGCGCGGTGTTGAGGATCCGCAGTTTTCTGAGCGCCGCTGACTGAATATCCCCGGGCAGTTTCCGACTTCGCTGGCCCGGCAGCGTCCATTCAGGTGGTGGAAAGTCCTGACGGAGAGCTTTGGGCGGACTGATCTTTGGGGTCAGACGGCAGCCCGAGCGCGGGTGCGGTCATCGGAGAATCCCGGCAAGGTTGCGTTGCGAGACGTAACCCCCATCCGGGGAGTGAGCCCGATGACCGGGAACACTCTGCCCCATCTTCCTGCCGCTCTCCGCAACAGCGATGACGGCGACGTCCCGCGCGTCCTGGCCGAGACGACACTGAAAGGCGCCGCACCAGGCCGCGGCTGAGGCGCCAGCCGTGCGGCGCGCCTCGTGTGTGGGGGCCAACCTGCATCTGCCCGTGCGCGCTCCCTTGGGGCCGCGGATCGGGATCAGGCCATTGACGTCACTCCGGCGGCGCAGTATCGAAATGATATCAATTAAGTTCGAGGGCGCGCCATGAGCACCAGCCATTTCCGGTTCGACAGCACTGTCGATCGCCGCGCAGCCGCCATGAACGGTGGCGCCATGCTGCTTTTGGCCGTGGTCCTGACTGCGCTGAGCATCCTGTGCTTCGCCGCCAGCTTGATGGGTCAGGGCGCGCCAGGCCCCGGCGAACTGGGGGTCGGCTTCGCCGTCGCGGCGATTTTCGTGGCGAGCGGATTCTACACGCTTCAGATCAATGAGAGTGCTGCGATCACCCTCTTTGGCAATTACAAGGGCACCGACAGCAAACCCGGCCTGCGCTGGGTCCCGCCCTGGTACCTGAGGAAGAAAGTGTCGCTGAGGGTTCGCAATGTCACCAGCCAGACATTGAAGGTGAATGACAAACGCGGAAATCCCATCGAGATCGCGGCTGTCGTCGTCTGGCGGGTGGCCAGCACGGCCCAATCCCTGTTTGACGTCGAGCACTGCGAAGCCTTCGTCAACACGCAGATCGAAACGGCGCTGCGCGAGATAGCAAGCCATTACGCGTATGACCATGCTGAAGCCGAGGAGCCGACGCTGCGCGCCGACGGGGAGGGCGTGGCCGCCCTCCTGCGGAACAAGCTCCAGGAGCGCGTCGCGGTCGCCGGCGTCGCTGTGGATGAGGCGAAGATCTCGCATCTTGCCTATGCCGCCGAAATCGCCGGGGCCATGCTCAAGCGTCAGCAGGCCGAAGCGGTGCTGGCGGCGCGCCAGAAGATTGTGCAGGGGGCGGTATCCATGGTTGAGGGCGCCCTTGTACAGTTGTCGGAACGTGACATTGTCCGGCTTGACGATGAGAGGAAGGCGGCGATGGTATCGAATCTTCTGGTCGTTCTGTGTGCGGATCGGGAGGCCCAGCCGATCGTCAACGCCGGCACGCTGTACCAATAACAACATGGCGCCACAGCCCAAGAAATCGTTTGCCTTGCGGGTTGACCCGGCCCTCTACGCCGCGGTCGAGCGCCTTGCCGGCGCTGAACTGCGCAGCGTCAATGGGCAGATGGAGTTTCTTCTGCGCGAGGCGCTGCAGCGGCGCGGCGCTCTCGGACCTCTGTCGCATGACGCCGATGCGGCGCAAGAGGCCGCCTCGGACCCGGACAAAGGGGCCAGGCAGAGCTGATTGGGGCGAGGGCGCCTGTCATCGCCGGTCTTGCCGACTGGCGCGCGTAACGATACCTGGGCGTGGATCTTCCTGAGGCGCTGGAGTTCTTGATATGTCCTGGACATCCGTTCCCGTAACCTCCCGCAGCCACCAGCGTCGTGCTGACGTGGCTGACGACATCGAGTTCGACATCCGCGGCCAGGAACTTCAGTTTCTTGAGGTCGAGCTTGATCCTGGAGAAAGCGCGGTTGCGGAGGCCGGCGCGATGGTCTGGAAAGACCGGCAGGTCTCCATGAACACTCTTTTCGGGGATGGCTCAGAGGCCAGCCAGGGCCTGATGGGCAAGCTTCTGGGGGCCGGCAAACGGCTTCTGACCGGGGAAAGTCTTTTTACCACCCTGTTCGCCAATGAGGGGCCGGGCAAGGCGCGGGTGGCGTTCGCAGCCCCGGTTCCGGGGAGCATCCTGCCGCTGAAACTGTCGGACTACGGCGGAACACTGATTTGTCAAAAGGACGCATTTCTTGCCGGGGCGCGGGGTGTTTCCATCGGGATCCATCTCCAAAAGCGCGTGATGACCGGGCTGTTCGGCGGCGAGGGCTTCATCATGCAACGGCTGGACGGGGACGGATGGGTGTTCGTCCAGATGGGCGGCATGTTGATTGAGCGCGAGCTGGCGAGCGGAGAGGAGATCCACGTCGACACAGGGTGTGTCGCTGCGTTCACAGCCAGCGTCGACATGGACATCATCACAGCCGGCAACGTGAAGAGCATCCTGTTCGCAGGCGAGGGGGTGTTTTTCGCACGCCTGCGCGGGCCCGGTCACGTGTGGATCCAGTCGCTGCCCTTCGCCCGGCTTGCCGGTCGGATGTTCGCCAGCGCGCTCGGCGGCGGGCCAACCCGCGGAGAGGGGTCCCTGCTCAGCGGGATCAGCGACATTGGATGGGGCAATCGCTGACGCCGCGACGTCTCCTTGCGGGCCGCCGACGCAGGGATGTGGCGACAGTCCCTGTCGTGCCCCCTCCTGACCGTGCGCCTTCCATCCGTCGGCGGGTTGCGGCATGCTGTCCGCCGGGCGGGCAGGGGATCGGTGTGAGGGCGCGAGGCCGGACGATCAGGACGCCCGCCCGGACCGCGCTGGCGCGGGCGTCCCGGGCCTGGACCCGATGATGGCGCCTGCAGATCGCCTGCGCCCGCTCGCTCCAGGCGACGCCCCCGCCCTGGCGGCCCTGCACGCCGTATCCTTCGAACGTGGCTGGAGCGAAGGGGATTTCGCAATACTGATGGCGGCCGGCGCATGGGGCTTCGCCGCCACCGGTGCGGCCGGCATCGAGGGTTTTGTGCTCGTCCAGGGCGAACAGGATCCTGAGATCATCACGGTGGCTGTCGGGCCGGACCGGCGGCGGCGCGGACTCGGGCGGGCGCTGGTCGTCACGGCCGCCGACGCAGCCTGGCGCGCCGGCGCCGCCCGGCTCGTCCTTGAGGTCGCGATCGACAATGTCGGGGCCGAAGCTTTGTATCTCAGCCTCGGCTTCGCGCCCGTCGGGCTGCGGCGTGGATATTATGAGCGCGCTCACGGTCGGCTGGACGCACGCGTCCTGGCCGCGCGGCTGCCGATCGCTGGCGCTGGCGAAACCAGCCAGGGTCTCGACAGAATCTGACTTCGCCCGCATATCTCCCAGCGAGGGTGGCTGCCATGGACCGTCTTGAAAAACTCTGCGCCGAGAAGGGCATGCGCATGACCGACCAGCGCCGCGTCATCGCGCGGATCCTGTCGGTGGCCAAAGATCATCCTGACGTGGAAGAACTGCACCGGCGCGCCGCCGCCGTCGACCCGGGCATTTCAATCGCGACGGTCTATCGTACGGTGCGCCTGTTTGAAGAGGCAGGCATCCTTGAGCGCCACGACTTCCGGGATGGGCGTTCACGCTATGAAGAGGCGCCACGAGAACACCACGACCACCTGATCGACATGAAGAGTGGTCGCGTCATTGAGTTTGTAGATCCGGAAATCGAGCGCTTGCAGCATGAAATAGCGCGCCGGCTCGGCTTCAGGCTTATCGACCACCGTTTGGAGCTTTACGGCGTGCCGCTTGAGGAAAGCGACTGATCTGCGCAGGACGGCGTCGCGCCGCCGATGATGACGGCTGGCGTGTTTTGTCAGCCACGGGCGCAAGGATCCAGGATCCTGAGACAAGAAGCAGCCTGAGACAAGAAGCAGCCTGAGACAAGAAGCAGCCTGAGACAAGAAGCAGCCTGAGACAAGAAGCAGCCTGAGACGAACCGGATGCCTGAGAAAACCGTGAGCCTGCGGCAATGGTCGAATTCGACGATCTCGGTGAACCAGGCGACGGTCATGCACAAAGGAAAACGGCGGCCGCAAGCGGCCGCCGTTCGTACCCAGACATTACATCAGGGGCTTACTTCACCGCATCGCGCATGGTGGCGGACTGGCGGAATGCGAGTTTCTTCGAGGCCTTGATCTTCACCGGCGCGCCCGTCTGCGGGTTGCGGCCCATGCGCGCCTTGCGGGCGCGGATCATGATCATGCCGATGTCGCCGATCTTCACCTTGGCGCCCTTCATGACAAGTGACTTGGCGAGGTCGCAATAGGAGTCGATGATGCGCTTGGCCTCGGCCTTGGTGAGCCCGGTCTGATCGGCAAGCATTTGCATCAGGGCCGATTGGGTCACGGCCTTGCCGGCGGTGACCGACGTCTTGGCTGTGGCCTTCGGGGCCGCCTTCGCCTTTGGCTTCGGGGCGGCGGTGCGGGCTGTGGCGGCCTTCTTCGGGGCTGCGGCCTTGCGGGCCGGGGCTTTGGCTGCGGGCTTCTTTACGGCTTTAGGCGCCATGGTGCTTTCTCCAGTTCGGTTGACGGTTTTGACTGCGACTGCGATCTGATGCCGCGAAACAGTGGGAAGTCTCGAATCACGACGTGTTCTTGATGGGGCTCCAATCCTTTTCGAAATCTTGATCCGGACACGGCGGAACCGAAAAACCCCGCGCCCGATACGCGGTTTTCTGCGCTATCCACATATCTCTTTGGCCACTTCGGGTTTTGCGGCGTCGGCAAGCCAACTGCCGCGCGACGGGCCTGATACGCTCAAATCGCCCCAAATCAAGCCTTTTGTGCTGCGCCGGCAGGAGGAGGCCTTGTTCTGGCGAGGCGGCGGCGCGCGCCGGTCCGGCGGTGCAGCACGTGCGTCGGAGGGCGTTGGCAGCTGTGCCGGCGTGCCCAACAGCCTGGAATCGCCACAGAAAATGACAATCGCCTCACACCATGCGTCCGCGTGACAGGTGGCCGGGACGCCTGCCAGGGGGGGGCGATGCCAGACCCGGCGGCGCGCGGCGGGCAAGCGCACGCGGGGCCAACGTCCCCACTGCGCCCGGCTGCAGATCTGCGGGCGCGCCCTTTGTGCGGACGCGCGCAAAGGGCTGCGGGCTGGCGTCGTCCGGCGGGGGGATCTGTGGGTGTCGCAGCGGCGATGCGAGGCGCGCCGCATCACTGTCGCCATGGCCTGATGATTGGGCCTGTTCAGGGGGGCTGTTCAGGGGGCCTGTTCAGGGGGCCTGTTCAGGGGGTCTGTCCAGGGAGCCTGTCCAGGGGGAGCCTGTCCAGGGGGCCTGACCGCGCGGTCCTTTCGCTGGCCGCCGCCTGCGAGCCGGGCGTGCGGACATGATCTGTCGGGCGCAGGTGCGGGCGCGTGGCGCCTGGCGACGGAGGAGGTTCTGCAGGCCGCAAGCTTGCGGCCTGCAGGCGTTTTGTCGCATATTCCAGCCTCCCGTCCCGCAGATCAAAGGACAAAGGCCGCCCGCAGGCGGCGCTGGCGCATGGATCGAAAAGCCTCTCCTGTCTCCGCTGGCCGCAAGCGGGTGTTCATTCAGACCTATGGCTGCCAGATGAATGTCTACGATTCTGAGCGCATGCGCGATGTGCTTGCGCCGCTGGGCTATGCGCCTGTCGAGGCGCCGGATGACGCCGACCTCGTCATTCTCAACACCTGCCACATCCGCGAGAAGGCGACGGAAAAGGTGTATTCCGAAATCGGCCGGCTGAAGCTCTTGAAGGAGCAGCGCGCGCGTGACGGCGCCGCGCTCACCATCGCCGTGGCGGGCTGCGTCGCGCAGGCCGAGGGCGGCGAGATCATGGCGCGCGCGCCAAGCGTTGACATGGTGTTCGGACCACAGGCGATCCATAAACTGCCCGAGCTCATCGCCCGGGCCGCGCGCGGGCGCGGGGAGGCGCTCGAAACGAGCTTTGATGTCGACGACAAATTCGACGCCCTCGGCGAGGCCCGCCACATGACCGGGGCGAGTGCGTTCCTGTCGGTTCAGGAGGGGTGCGACAAGTTCTGCACGTTCTGCGTCGTTCCGTACACGCGGGGCGCGGAGTATTCGCGCCCGGTAGAGCGCATCCTCGCCGAGGCGACAGATCTGGCCCGCCAGGGCGTGCGCGAAATCACGCTGCTTGGCCAGAACGTCAACGCCTATCATGGGGCCGGGCCGGAGGGCGACGCCGACACGTGGTCCCTTGCCCGACTTGTCCGGCGTCTTGCCGGCGTCACCGGCGTGGCGCGCCTGCGGTATGCGACAAGCCATCCCAACGACATGGACGACGATCTGATCGCGGCGCATGGCGACACGCCGGCGTTGGCGCCCTATCTGCACCTTCCCGTTCAGTCCGGGTCCGACCGGATCTTGAGGGCGATGAACCGCCGCCATGATCGGGCCCGGTATCTCGACATCGTTGGGCGGGTCCGCGCGGCGCGCCCGGACATCGCCTTCTCCTCCGACTTCATTGTCGGGTTCCCCGGAGAGAGCGAAGCGGATTTCGCGGACACGCTTGAACTCGTTGAAACCGTCAATTTCGCCTCCGCCTTCTCCTTCAAGTATTCGCGCCGGCCCGGCACGCCGGCGGCCGAGATGTACGGACAGGTCGATGAGGACGTGAAGTCGGAGCGCCTCGCGCGCCTGCAGGCCCTCATCAATCGCCAGACTGCGGCGTTCAACGCCAGCTGCATCGGACGCAGGCTGCCTGTTCTGTTTGATGGCCGCGGGCGCCATCCGGGCCAGCTGCATGGCCGCAGCCCCTATCTCCAGGCCGTTCACGCCGAAGGGCCGGATCATCTCATTGGGCAGGTCGTCGACGTCGAGATCGTGGCCGCGTCACGCAACAGTCTCACCGGCGCGATCACCGGGATCGCGGCGTCATGAGCGTTCCTGGGGCGGACGGCTCTGTGGTCTACGCTGTGTCGGATCCGGCGTGGCTGCGCGAGATCTGTGGACCGCATCACACGCATCTGGCGCTTCTCGAGCGCGCCCTCGGCGTGCGGCTGGAGAGTCAGGGCGGCGGCGTCGTGATGACGGGTGATGCGGAGACGCTGGATCTGACGCGCCGCGCGATTGACCGTCTCGTTGAGCAGTGCCGTTCGCGCACGCCGATCGACGTGGCTGACGTGCGCGCAGCTGCGAAGCTCGCCCGCCAGAGCGCTGTCGCGCAACCCGGCCGGATCATTCTGCCGGGCCGGCGCGGCGTGGTGAACGCCCGCACCGACACCCAGACCCGCTATCTTGAAGCGCTGATCTCCGGGCCCGGCGATCTCGTCTTCGGGATCGGCCCGGCCGGCACGGGGAAAACCTATCTTGCGGTCGCGGCCGGCCTCTTCGCCCTGCTTGAGGGACGCGTGGGACGTCTGATCGTGACGCGTCCGGCGGTAGAGGCGGGAGAACGGTTGGGATTCCTGCCCGGCGATCTGAAGGAGAAGGTCGACCCCTATCTCCAGCCAATCTGGGACTCGATCAAGGCGCTGCTGGGCTCGCAGCAACTCGAGGCGCGGCGTCTCGCCGGGGATATCGAGGTCGCGCCGCTGGCCTTCATGCGCGGGCGCACGCTCGCCGACGCCTTTGTGATCGTCGACGAGGCCCAGAACGCCACCCGCATGCAGATGAAGATGGTCCTGACCCGCCTCGGCGATGGAGCCCGCATGGCGGTGACCGGCGATCCCAGCCAGGTGGACCTCGCCCGCAGGTCCGATTCCGGGCTCGCCCACGCCCTGCGCATACTGGAGGGTGTTGAGGGGGTTGCAACCTGCCGCTTCACCTCGCAGGACGTCGTGCGCCACCCGCTCGTCGGGCGGATCGTCGACGCGTATGATCGCGACGCCGCGCGCGAGGGCGACCATGACGGTTGATGTGCTGCAGGTCGACGTCGACACCGCAGACCCTCTGTGGCGATGGGCACTCGCGGTGTCCGAGGCGGGCGCCGGCCCCCGCGCTTCGTCCGTCGGCGCCGCCCGTCAGACCCGGTGCGTGGGCGGCGATCCGGGGGGAGGGACCGCCAGCGGCGAGGACGCCGGGGTCGATCTCCCCGTTGCGGTGCTGGCGCGGCGCGTGCTGCAGGAAGCCGCGCGCGCGGAAGGCGCAGCCGGCGTGGTCAGCGTGCTGTTCGCCGATGACGCCGTCCTGGCGGAGCTCAATCGTGCATGGCGATCCAAGGATGGCCCAACCAATGTGCTGTCCTGGCCCTCGCATCCCATGATGCGGCCCAGTCTTGGGGATCTGGCGCTGGCCCGCGAGACCGTCGAGGCGGAGGCAAGGCGCGACGGCAAGTCCGTCGAGGCGCATGTGGCGCATTTGCTGACCCACGGGTTTTTGCACCTGCTGGGATATGATCATCAGACTGAGGAGGAAGCCGAACGCATGGAGCGGCGCGAACGTGAGATCCTGGCGGATCTTGGCTATGCTGACCCCTATGCGCAGGATCAGGCGCCATGAACCAGGGCCCTGATGCGGATGGCGGCGGGACAGGCTTCGTCTCGCGGCTGAAGCGGATCTGGCGGCGGCGCCGCAAGGCTGCGCAGGAAGCCGCGGCGGTTGAGGCGGCGGTCGCCCAGGCTGGCCCGCCGGGCGCGCAGCCGCGCGAAATGCTCCTGAAAGCCGCGCAGTTCGACAGCCTGCGGGTGAGCGACGTGATGGCGCCGCGCGCCGACATCGTGGCCATCGATGCTGACGCCAGCCTGGACGACGTCATAGAACGGTTCGCAGAGACGGGCGTGTCGCGCATGCCGGTTTTTCGCGAGACGCTTGATGATCCCATCGGCGTCCTGCACGTCAAGGACGTGGTGGCTGAGATTGCGCGTCAGCGCCGGGAGGGCAAACCAGCCGGACGCGATCGCGCCGTCGGCAAACTCCGCCGGGATATCCTGTTTGTTCCCCCGTCGATGAAGCTGTCCCAGCTGCTCCTGCGCATGCAGTCCACCCGCCAGCATCTGGCGCTGGTCGTCGACGAATATGGCGGCACGGACGGTCTGGTGTCGATTGAGGATCTGGTTGAGCAGATCGTCGGCGATATTGAGGATGAGCACGACGATGACGCCCCGCTGATCGTGGAGCGCAGCCCAGGCCTGTGGGAGGCCGACGCCAAGGCGACGATCGAGGCGTTTGAGCAGACGGCGGGGGTCTGTCTCGACCTTTCGGACCGCGAAGAGGAAGCCGATGTCGACACCTTGGGCGGCCTCGTCTTCACGATGGTCGGTCGCGTGCCGGCGCGCGGCGAGATCGTGCGACATCCGGTCGGGGTGGAGTTTGAGGTGCTTGACGCTGACCCGCGCCGGATCAAACGATTGCGCGCGCGTCTGATCGCTGAGGCCGGGACGTCGGAGGCGGGCGCGTGAGCCGTCGGCTGCGAGACGCCGGCGCGCCGGCCGGGGCGTTCTATCCGCTCCAGGGCGCCTATCTCTGGGTCACGGGACTGCGCAGGCATGGCGCGCTCATTGTCGCGGCCGGCCTTGGCGCGCTTGCCCAGGCGGGTCACGCGCCGGTGCATTTCTGGCCGGTCGTGGTTCCCGCGTTTGTCGGACTGATCTGGCTGTTTGACGGCGCCGCACGCCAGCCAGCCCCGAAAAGCGCATTCTTCTGGCGGGCGTGGGCGTTCGCCTTCGGGTATTTCGTGGTCGGCCTGTATTGGGTGGCGGGCGCGTTTCTGGTGGAGTGGCAGAAATACGCGGTGTTCATTCCGATAGCGGTGTCCGGCCTCCCGGCCGGGCTGGCGCTGTTCTGGGGGCTCGCCGGCGTTGTCGCCGCCATTCTGTGGACGCCCGACCCACGCCGCGTGGCCGTCTTCGTCGCGGTCTTTACAGTGGCCGAATACATCCGCGGCGTGGCGTTCACTGGTTTTCCCTGGGCCTGGATCGGCACGATCTGGCCTGCCGGCGGGCCAGTCAGCCAGCTGGCGAGCGTCGTTGGGGTGTGGGGCCTGAATGCGCTGACCTTCGCCTGGGCAGGCGCTGCGGCGGCGTTGATCGATCCGCGTGGGCGCATGGGTTTGCGGATCGCCGCGCCAATCATTGCGGCGCTGACGTTCGGGGCGGCCTGGGGCTGGGGCGGTCAGCGTCTGGGTGGGGTGACGCTGTCCCCGGCCTTCACGGCGCGCGTCGCCGACGCCGGTATTGCGCAGCGCGACAAGTGGCGCGAGGGCAATCAGCTGAACGTGCTGCGCGCATACCTGGAGGCCACCGGCCCGGACTATCCGCGTGCGCCGCGTGTCGTCGTGTGGCCGGAGGGGGCGCTGCCCCTCCTTTTGCTGGAGACGCCGACGGCGTTGGACGCGACAGTCGCCGTGCTGGGCGAGCGGACGCTGGTTGTGGGGACGTTGCGCAGTGACCGGCAGGCCGGCGCCGCGCCGGAATACTACAATGCACTGGCTGTGATTGAAGCCCATGACGGCGCGTTCGATGTGGAGGCTGTCTACGACAAACATGTTCTGGTGCCCTTCGGCGAGTACATGCCGCCGGGGATCCGCCAGGCAGTGGGGCTGCTTGGCATCAAGTCGCTGCAGGCCATCGGTGAGGGATTTGCGGCGGGTCCGAGCCCCGGCCCGATCGGCGTGCCGCCGGCGGGGCGCGCCGCGCCGCTGATCTGCTATGAAAGCATTTTTCCAGGCCTGGCGCCGCGTGGTGCGGATCGTGCCGGGTGGCTGGTCAATGTCACAAATGATTCCTGGTTCGGCGGCCTCACTGGCCCCTGGCAACATTACAACCAGGCGAGGTATCGCGCGATCGAGGAGGGCCTGCCCCTGGTGCGCGCTGCTTCAGGCGGTGTGAGCGCAATCGTAGACCCTCTTGGGCGCGAAGTTGCGTCCCTGGATATGGGCCTGAAAGGGTTCGGCTATGCTGACGGGGTTGTCACACAACCCCTGCAGCCCACATTTTTCGCGCGCTGGTTGACACTAGGCATGTGGCTTCTTGTCGGTTTGTGTCTGCTTGTGCGACTTCTGCCACCGCGATTGGGGCTTGACGGCGCTGCCGCGGATGACGGCATCTAGCCAAGCGGGAGATCAATTCGCCCGTTTGTAGCGTGTGAGAGGCGTAGCGTATGTCTGACGAACGCAGTCCGAACCGGATCGATCATCATATCGGCGCGCGCTTGCGCCTGCGACGGATCATGGTGGGCATGAGCCAGGAGAAGCTGGCTGAGCTGCTGGGTCTGACCTTTCAGCAGATCCAGAAGTACGAGCGGGGCATCAACCGCATCGCGGCCAGCCGGCTGTTCGATATCGCCAGCGTCCTCGAGGTTCCGGTGACGTATTTCTATGAAGGCGCCCCGGTGGGCCCTGGCGGCGCGCGACGCCTGCAGGACACGGAGGAGCCGGCGGTTTTCGATCTGATCGCCAGTCCCGAAGGAGCCCAGCTCGCGGCGGCCTACGCCGCAATCGGGAATGCCCAGGTTCGCCGCGGCGTGCTGGAGTTGATGCGCGTTCTGGCCGACGAAGTGGCCTGAGCCCCCACCGTCGCAGATATATCGACGCGGCGCGGTGACGGATTGACCGGGGTCCGGTGACGCGGCTGCAGTCGCTGCGGCGGCGGCCCTGCTGCAGCGACGTTTCCGGTGTCGGACATGGCGCCGGACATGGTGTCGGTCACGAGCCTCGCCCTCGCTTGGCGCGGTATCGGGTGTTCGCCTGCGCCAACGTCTGTCCTGGCGCCTGTCCTGGCGCCTGTTTTTCGGGGCGGCCCTTGGCGCCTGGCCGCGCGTGAGCGACGCAGGCGCGTTGCAGGGGCGACGCAGGGGCGACGCAGGGGCGACGCCTGGGATGGCGGCCGGATGGCGCACCGGCGCACCATCGGGCTTGCGTTTTGAGATATAAAGATGTCTTTATGCCCCGCCTCATGCATGGAGCGGGTCACAGTGACGCGATCATCATACATCTTCACATCGGAAAGCGTTTCCGAAGGTCACCCGGACAAGGTAGCGGATCGGATCTCCGACACCGTTGTTGACGCCTTCCTCGCTGAAGATGCCTTTGCGCGCGTCGCGTGCGAGACGCTTGTGACCACCCAGCGCATCATTCTCGCCGGCGAGGTCCGCACCGGAGACGACAGGATTGAGCGCATCATCGCGGGCCTCGAGGATAAGGTTCGTGCGGCGGTGAAGGACATTGGCTACCACCAGAAGGGCTTCCACTGGGCCACCGCCCACTATGAATGCCATCTGCACGCGCAATCGGCTGACATCGCCATGGGAGTGGACGAGGGGCACAACAAGGATGAGGGCGCCGGAGACCAGGGCATCATGTTCGGCTACGCGACGAACGAGACGCCGGAGCTGATGCCTGCGACGCTGCAGTTTTCGCACAATATCCTGAAAACGCTCGCCGATGCGCGCCACTCCGGCGCGGCGCCGGCGCTTGAGCCTGACGCGAAGAGCCAGGTGACGCTGCAGTACGAAAACGGCAGGCCGACGCGCGCGGTCGAGATCGTGTTGTCCACCCAGCACAAGGATGGGTTGACCCCGCAGGACGTCGCCGCGATCGTCCGGCCCTACATTGCGGCGGTTTTTCCAGCCGGAATGATCGACGACGCCACAGTCTTCCACGTGAATCCGACTGGAAACTTTGTGATTGGCGGGCCTGATGGCGACACCGGACTGACCGGACGCAAGATCATCGTCGACACCTATGGGGGCGCTGCGCCCCATGGCGGCGGCGCCTTTTCCGGCAAGGATCCCACGAAGGTCGACCGGTCAGCGGCCTATGCCTGCCGTTACCTCGCCAAAAACGTCGTCGCCGCCGGCCTGGCCGACAAGTGCACGATCCAGATCTCCTACGCGATTGGCGTCGCCCGTCCGCTGTCCTTCTATGTTGACCTGCATGGGGCTGACACGGTGGACCCCGCGAAGCTCGAAACCATCCTGCCGCAGCTGATGAACGGGTGCACGCCGCGTGCGATCCGCGAACATCTCGGGCTGAACAGACCGATCTATGCGCGCACCGCTGCCTATGGCCATTTTGGTCGCCAACCAACCGGCGATGGCGGCTTTTCCTGGGAAAAAACCGATCTCGTCGACGAACTGAGGCGGGCCCTCCGCTAGGTCCGCCGCCGTGGGCTCTCGCCCACGGCGGCGCGCGGTCCCCGTGCGACGCGCCTTAGAAGCGCAGGCGCGCCGTCAGTTTCACCGGCACGACAATTCGTGAGCTGTCATCGTTGATGCGGGCGAGCCCGAGTCCCGCAATCGCGCTGTCGTCGCCCGAGAGTTTGCCGACATAGCGCACGCCTGCTTCCGCGCCGAGCGACAGCCGCTCGGTCGCTGCGATGCTGACGCCGATGTCGGCGCCTAGCGTGAGGGCTGCGCCTCCCTTGTAGAATGGTGCGTTGTTGATGCTGATGTTGGCCGCCGGCACGGTGAAGGTCGCGCGCACGTCGTCATTGACCGACACGCCGACGCGGCCGGCGACGTAGGGACGGATATTGCGGCTGCCGAAGTATTGCCGCAGCCCCGCCTCCACGGTCACGTTGGAGAATTCGGAGAAGCGTCCGAATACCGGCAGATCGGCATTGAGCGCCGGCACTGTGGCGACGCCGACCTGCACCCGGCCCTCGTCCGCCCGGCTCATGCCGATGCTGCCGAACGCCTCCCGTCCCCTGCCAAGTCCATAGGACAGCTCCGCCTGCACAGCGCCTGCCGTCCCGTAGATCTCCTCATAGCTGCGCGGCCGGATCTTCAGCGTCGCCGAGACGCCTGCAAGCGTCGGGTTGAGAACGCCGAGGTTGGCGATCGGAGCGGTCGCCCCGCCATGGACGTCGCCTGAGACAGGGACGTCGCCGCCGAGGCTGAGCGCGCCGGCCCATTGTCCTGCTTCCAGCGGTTTGGCGAGCGCGGGCGCGGCCAAGAGGCCCGCAGTGAGGATGAATGATGTGAGCAGTCTGATCATTGGTCGTCTCCCGGTATGTGGACGCCGAAACATATCGTATATGACATAGAAAACAAGATTGGCTGGCATCGTGAACTGCAGAAGGCTAGGCAGGCGGCATGACGACGCCCCGCCCGCCCCTGCGCAGTTTCGGACGCCTGCGTGGGCGTCCTCTGTCGAACCGACAGGCGACCCTCATGGAGGAGACGCTGCCGGCAATCGCGGCGCCGCCCCGCCCGCCGCCGGGCAGTCTTGATCCGCACAGCCTGTTTCCTGCCGCACGCTCTGAGATCTGGCTCGAGATCGGGTTCGGCGGCGGCGAGCACATGGCGGCGCAGGCGCAGCTGCGCCCCGACGTGGGCGTCATCGGGGCCGAGCCGTTCCAGGACGGCGTCGCCAAGGCGCTTGCGCGTTTCAGCGACGCCGGGCTGTCCAACGTGCGGGTGCTTCATGGCGACGCCCGCCCATTCGTCGCAGGTCTCGTTCCAGGTCGGGTTGACCGGATTTTCGTTTTGTTTCCAGACCCATGGCCCAAGGCGCGCCATGCAAAGCGGCGCCTTCTGCAGGTCGATTTCCTGGCGGAGCTTGCGCGCGTCCTTCGTCCCGGGGGACGTCTGCGGATCGTCACAGACTGGCGCGACTATGCTGACATGATCGCGGCCGGCCTCAGCGCCGTCCAGGGCCTGCAGGCTGACCCCGATCCTCCCGATGATCATCATCCGACGCGTTACCAGGCCAAGGCGCTGGGCGACGTGGCCCCCGTCTTCTTCGAGTGGCGTCGCGCACCATAGCCTGCTGCTGCCGCGGTCGGGCGCGCCGTGCTGCGAAAACATCACGGTCTGGACCGCTTCGCCGCATTTTCGTAACGTTCCTGCAGCACTTGGATTGATCACACTGCTGCGGGTGCGTACATCCTGTGCGTTCCTCCAGAGCGGGTCGTGCGGAGGGGTAGAGGCGCGTGGACCGGGTGCAG
Source organism: Hyphomonadaceae bacterium (assembly GCA_040381075.1). GTDB lineage: Bacteria > Pseudomonadota > Alphaproteobacteria > Caulobacterales > Aquidulcibacteraceae > JBEIHX01. The sequence goes on along the minus strand of JBEIHX010000039.1, from coordinate 13,722 downwards.
GCACTCTTGGAACAGATTGAAGCGACGCTCGGCGGTGCAGCAATGCTGTCCTCCCCGCTCGCCGTGTTGCTGGGTCTGGCGGGTCTCGCCCTGATCGCGTCCGTCGTTCTCATCGGTCTCCTCGTATCCGGCGCGCGGCTGATCAGCGCCGTCCGCCGCGCCAGTGCGGCCGCCGCAATCCGTCTCGCCAAGGAGACCAAGCTGGTCGTCCTGATCGCCGACGGCGGCGGCAGGGCGCCGCGGTTCGCCCGGGAGGCTCTGGACGAGCACTTCGCAGCGTTCACCTTTGATGCGCCCGTCGACATCCGCCTGTTTCCCCTCAACTTGCCCGTTCCTGACGGGCGCGACCGGCAAGGCCGCCGTCGGGTGATCGCCGCGGCGCAATTCTGGATGCGTCAATGCGATGCAGATCTGGTGATCTGGGGCAAATGGTCTGCAAAGGGCGGGCGGCGGCGGTTCTTCGCCGCAGCGCCGACGCCGGAGGGCGAGCTGCCGTCTCCCGTTGAAATCGATTTCCCCCGGCGCACCAGTCCGGAGCACGGCCGGTTGGCTCTTGGATTTCTGGCGGCGGGCGTGCTCCGCCCAACGCTGTCACGCCCCTACGACTTCAAGGCTGATCGTCTGGCGCCTTTGGCGCAGAGGGTTGCGCAGGCGGCCAGCCAGGCCTTCACCCTGTTCGGCCCGACGACAGCGCGCCGGATCGCTGACGACTACGCCAATGCGGCGGCAAGCCTCGGCGACCGCCTGGCGGAGCGTAGCTGGCTCGATCAGTCGCTGACGATCGCAAGCCAGGCGCTCGACGCCATAGACCGCCGCACCGAGCCGGTCGCGTGGGCGCGTGTGCGCCAGACGGTGGCGCGCGCACACGGCGCCCTTGGAGAGCAGACCCGGGACCAGAAGCTTCTCACCCAGTCACGTGATGGCTTCCGCGATGCGCTTGATGCGCTTGCCGGGACAGACTCCCTGATCCTGGCCCAGGGGGCCGCCAGGGGCCTGCAGCGGGCGGATTCCGCGCTTGAGACACTGCGCAACCCGCCGCGTCCGCAACTCGTGCAGCCTGCCCAGCAGCGCCGTCCCGCGGCGGCCGGACCGGTTGTCGCGGGTCAAGGCCAGCCAGGCCAGGCGCAGCCGGCGGCGGGTCAATCCGGACAGGGCGGGGGTGCGCAGCCGCAACCGGCTGCGGCCAACCAAACGGCCCCCGGCCAGATGCGCAGTTTCTATGGAAATTACGCTGCATCCTTGATCTAGCGCACGCCGCCCTGGGTCGGCGGAGGGCTAAGGGGGGCGGTCGGGGGTGGTTGCAACGCCTCAGCCCATGACTGGTCTCTGACCCGGTCTCTGGGGCTTGTTTCTGGGGCTTGTTTCTGGGGCTTGTTTCTGGGGCTTGTCTCTGGGGCTTGTCTCTGGCCGACGGTAGGATCCACCTGCAGGCGAACTGATGCGCTCCGTGCAGCGGCCGACCTCTGGGCGCAGCTCTTGCAGGGCCCTGCGCCCTGGGGAGCACGGCGGCTGGCGGCGTGTCGTCCCGGCGCGGGCGAGAAGCAGAATGTCTCACGTTGAAACCGACACGGCTGCGACCAGGAAGTGTGCGGTTTTTGTCGTGCACCGCCCGCTGGAGGGGCTGACTGCAGGAAACGACGTCTATCTTCAGCTGTGCCTGAAGGCGGCCCGCACCGCGGGCTACGAGCTGGCGATTGTGTTCGCGCCTGCCGAGAGTTTCGCCAATCGCCCGTTCGTGCGCGTCGCGTCAGGCTTCGCCGGCATCGCCTCCATCCATTGGCCCTCCACGATCCGGATCGCGGGCGGGTATCTTTCGCTGTCTGCGAAGGTCTGGGTCCGGTTCGCGCGCCGGCTCGGCCTCGAGGCGCTTCGCCGGCTCGGCGCGCCCCTCGCCATCCGTTCGCGCCTCGGCGATGTTCCCTCGCCGGCCGATCTCCAGGCGGCGGCGCGGCTGATCGACCGTCTGCGTCCTGACGTGGTTGTCGCTGACTACAGTTCTCTCGGACCGGTTTTTGCGCTGTCCAGGGCCGCGCCCGTACGGGCTGTGCTGCTGCATGACCTGTTCAGCCGCCGCGCCGAGACCTTTCGCAGCGCAGGCCGGGCGCCTGATCACGCGGAGATCACCATGGCGCAGGAGGCGGTGCGGGTCGCCCACGCCACCGATCTGTTCTTCGCGTCGCGCGACGAGATGACCGTATTTGCGCCATTCACCCCCCATCAGGCCAGCCATTGGCTGCGTCCGAACGTCCGCCCGGCGCGCGCCGCATGCCGCTCCCAGCCGCCAACGGCAGTCTTCATGGGAACTGACCATGCCGGAAACCGTGACGCGCTTGATCATCTTCTGCGCGAGATCTGGCCGCTGGTGCTGGCCCGCGCGCCGCAGGCGCGTTTGCGCATCGTTGGACGCATTGGCGAGACAGTGCGCCTGCCGCTCCCGGACGGCGTGACGGCCGAGGGGCCGGTCGACGATCTCGCCGTGCTGGCGGGACCGGACCTGATCGGGCTCGCGCCGACGCGCCTGGCCAGCGGCATCAGCATCAAGGTGGCGGACTATCTCGCTTTGGGACAGCCGGTCGTCAGCTATCCCGCCGGGATCGCCGGCTTCGGCGACGCGCTGCAGGACGCCGTGGCGATCGTTCACACGCCGGAGGGGTTCGCCGCGCAGACCGCCGGGTTGTTGGCTGACCCTGCCCTGCGGCGCGCCCGCAGCGAAGCGGGGCTCAGCCTGGTGGAGCAGCTCTTCGCCTCATCCGGTGTTGAAGCGGCGTTCGCCGCACCGGCCAGGACGGCGGGCGCAGCATGACGGTCAAGGTCAGTGTCATCATCGCCGCTCATGAGGCTGCGACCTTCGTTCACCGGTCGATCGACAGTGCGCGCAGCCAGAGCCTCGCCTCGCTTGAGGTCATCGTTGTGGACGACGCCTCGGGCGATGGCACCAGCGAGGCCGCACATCTTGCGGCGGCCGGCGATCCGCGTGTGCGGATTCTGCGCCTGGAGACCAACGCCGGTCCAGGGGGGGCGCGCAATGCAGCCCTGGCGCAAGCCACGGGAGAGTGGGTGGCGGTGCTGGACGCCGATGACGCCATGGCGCCTGACCGGCTGGCGCGTCTGGCGGCGTTCGCCGAGCGGGAGGGCTGCGATATTGTCGCAGACAATCTGGTCATGGTGTCCGAGCATGATCCTGATGCGCCCGGGCGGCCCTTTCTGAGGTCGGTTCCGTCCGGCGCCATCACGCTCGCCCGCTTCGTCTCCGACAACATGCTGTTTGAGGACACCCCCTGTACGGGCTATCTCAAGCCGATGTTCCGTCGCGCCTTTCTGCTGCGTCACGGACTCAGTTACGACGTCGCCACGCGGATTGGAGAAGACTATCTGCTGGTCGCCGACGCGCTGGCGTGTGGGGCCGTCTTCAAGCTGACGCCAGAGCCCGGCTACCGCTACACCCGTCGGGCGGGCTCCATCTCGCACCGCGCCAAGCCAGCGCACATGGAGCGCCTGCTGTCGGCGGACGAGGATTTCCGTGTGCGCCACGCGGCTGCGCTTACCCCGGACGTCGACGGCGCGCTGGCGCGGCGGCGCCGATCCATCGAGGACGCGCTCGCATATCTTCGGATGCTCGAAGCGTTCAAGTCGGGCGCCGGCGCGGCGCTGCTGCGTGAGCTGTTTCGCCGTCCTGCGGCCTGGCGCCATTTTCGCATGCCCGTCCGGGATCGGCTCGCCGGTTGGGCGAGAGGTCTGTTTCCAGCACATCGGGTGGGGAAGGTCGGATGAGCGCCCAGGACGTCCCGATCGCGCATGCCTCGCGCATCGTCGTGGCCATCCCGGCCCTGAACGAGGCTGCGCACATCGAGACCACGATCCGCACCCTGATCGGGGATGACCCGCGCATGCGGGATGTCCGGATCGTCTGCGCCGACGCAGGATCAACCGACGCCACGCGGGCCATTGTTGAGCGGCTGCGCGATGAGTTCATCAACGTGTCGCTCATTGACAATCCCCAGCGCCTCGCCGGAGCAGGGGTTAACGCAGTTGCGCGTGCGTTCGCCGGGCGGGCTGACGTGCTTGTGCGTTGCGACGCCCATGCGGGTTATCCCCGCGGCTTCGTCTTCGGCGTCAGCGAGTCGTTGCTGCGCCGTGAGGCAGTGTCGGTCGTTGTCGCGATGGATTCGCGCGGACAGACCTGTTTTCAGAAGGCCAACGCCTGGGCGGTGGACCTGCCGATCGGTTCCGGCGGGGCGGCCCATCGCGGCGGTCGGCGCAGCGGTTATGTCGATCATGGTCACCACGCCGCTTTCCGGCGTGAGGCCTTCAACCGCCTCGGCGGCTACGATCCGAGTTTCGCCACCAACGAGGACGCCGAACTTGACGTTCGCTTCGCCAAGGCGGGTGGTCGGATCTATCTCGATGCGGACTGGCGCATCGACTACTATCCACGCGCCACGCTGCGCGCGGTGTGGAAGCAATATCGGGCTTACGGGCGCGGGCGGGCGCGCAATCTGCGCAAGCACGCGCTGCGCCCGAAACTGCGCCAGACGATCCCTGCAGTGAACCTTCTGGCGCTCTGCGGGGCTCTGGCGATCGCTCCGCTGGTCCCATGGGCGCTGGCAGCGCCCGCCCTCTATGTCGGCGCGCTGGGCGCAGCTTCCGTGGTTGTTGCAATCCGGGAGCGATCATGGTGCGGATTTGGCAGCGGGCTTGCGCTGGGCGCCATGCACACGGCATGGGCCTTTGGGTTCCTGGGCGAGACGCTCACGGGACAGCCGGCGCGCGCCTATGAGGGCGCAGCTTCCCAAATGGAGGGACAATGACGGCTCAGGTCCAATTCCAGCCTCCACGCGCCGACCGGGTCCTGCGCGCTGCTGACCTGGCGCTCACATTTCTGTGGTTCTACGCCATTATCGGCGTCGGCGCGGACGCCACCGGGCGGCTGTCGCTGACCCTATACATCGCAGCCGCCTACTTCCTTGCGCGCATCGCCTTCAATCTGCGATCGACGGCGGACATCGTTTTCACCACGCCCTCGCTTTGGATCGTGCCTGGGTTCGCCCTGCTCTCCACCTTGTGGTCGGTCAGTCCGCCGACCACCCTGCGCGCCGGCGTCCAGCTCCTGCTGACCGCGCTCGTGGCCGCCTACGCCGCGCGGATGATCGGGGCGAAGATGGTGCTGTTTCTGGTCGCCGCGGCTGCAGGTCTGGTGATGTATCAAAACCTGCATCACCTTGAGGCGTCCGGCCCCGGGGTTGGGATGACCGGCGGGTTCGGGTCGAAGAACTATTTCGCGATTCAGATCTTCCCCGTGTTCATGGCGTGCGGGGCCTATCTGACGCTTGCCCGCAAGACTGCGGCGTCGGCCCCGATCACACTGGCGGCGTTGATCACACTGCCGATCGCCACCTATGCCCTGATCCGCGCCGAGTCGGCGGCGATGAACGTCATCATGGTGATGATCATGCTGTTCTGTTTCGGCGTGTACATCATTCGATACTCCGTGCAGGTTCGCCTGTTCTGGCTGTGCGCCGGGCTTATCGTGGCGATATTCGGGGTCTTCTACTATGTGAACTTCATTGGTCAGAACCCGATCGACTTCGCGCTGAACCTGCTTGGCAAGGAGCGCAGCCTGACCGGGCGCGACATCATATGGCGGTATGGATTCGCACGAATCGAGGAGCGGCCCTGGCTCGGCTGGGGATATCAGGCGATCTGGAGCATCGCGAGCGCCGGGTCATGGCGCGAGTATCTGGGTTGGGACTACAACTCGGTTGTCTATTTCCACAACACCTACATCGAGTATTGGGTCGGGTTGGGGATGGTCGGTCTTGGTCTTGTTCTGCTGTCCTTCGCATTCATCTACACGACAATCTTCCGCTGCCTGTTTCAGCGGCCTGATTTTGTAACGGCCTTTTACGGGGCTGTGGCTCTGGTGGTGGCGATGCGGTCGTGGGTCGAGGTCGAGGCGTTCTGGCCGCAGAGCACGTCGCAAACGCTGCTGTGGGTCGGTGCGGTGGCTCTGCCGCTCTATGTCCGCGGGCTGACGCGTGAGGGGCGGCCAGTGTCAGAGGGCGCAGCTGTGTCAATGGGCGCGCCGGCCGCACCACGTTCGGCCACAGGGGCGGCGGTGCTGCAGGCCCCGGCGCTGGGCGCCAGTCAGGGCGGCGGCGGCGCCGGCAGCGGCAAGGCATGATGCGCCGCGTGCGCCGTGTCTGATGCGCAGCACAGGTTTGCATACCGCCGCCGCCCGGCTATGGTGTCCTGAAGGGTCAATGCGCGCGCAGACGCGCCGGTTTGGTGGATAGGCCATGTTCGCCGCGCGCAGGATTGCCCAGGCGCCGCCCGGCCGGCGGATCTACGCGGTCGGCGACATCCACGCCCGCGCCGACCTGCTGGCTGTGCTGCTGCAGCGCATTGAGGATGACGCACGCAGCATCGGGCGCGATCGCGACCCGCCAATCCTGGTGTTTATCGGCGACTATATCGATCGGGGACTGCAGGCGCGCGAAACGATCGACCACGTGCTTCGCCTGTCTGACGAAGATTGGGAGCTGCGCTTTCTGAAGGGCAATCATGAGGCCGCCCTGCTGCGGTTTCTGGACGCGCCGCAGACCGGGCCGGACTGGTTCAAGCTCGGCGGGGCTGAAACCCTGTTCTCGTACGGCGTGCCAGCGCCGGGAGATCCTGCCGATCCATTCGTACTGAACCGGACGCGCGACGCCTTGCGCATGGCCATGCCGAGTTCGCATATGCGTTTTCTCCACCGGCTGGAGCTTTTCGCGCACTACGCGGATTATGTCTTCGTGCATGCCGGACTGCGCCCGGGCCGGCCGCTGGAGCGACAAATTGAGGCCGATATGCTGTCGATACGGGATCCGTTCATCCGCAGTTCGGCCAGCTGGCCGTTTGTTGTGGTGCATGGACATACGCCCGAGACGTCGGTTCATCGTGATCATCGGCGGATCGGCATTGACACTGGCGCCTATGCGACGCGTCGGCTGTCAGCGGTTCGGCTGGAGGGAGCGGAGGTCGAGGTGCTGTCGACCTAGGCGCGGACCCTCTCCGGTCGGCTGCGCGATGTCCCGGAATCAGTAGGCGGGAAGCTTGCATAGAGGCGATTCAATGAAGACCATTCTGCTCAAGATGTTACGTTTTGGCGCAGGCCTGCGCGCGGCTGGATGCGCCCTGGCGCTGGCCCCCCTCATGCTGGCGTCCCAGATCGCAGGCCTGCACGCTCCAGCCCCTGTCGTGGTCGCGGCCATGTTGCTCGCGCCTGTCATCGCCACGGCTGGAGCGCCGCGCGCTGCGGCGCAGGACGTGCCCGACGCGGGTGTGGTGAGCGCGCCGGCCGCGACCCGGACGCCCACGGACGCGCCGCCGGTCCGACCCGCGGAGGCCGAGTACGTTCTTGGATCACAGGACCGCATTCGGCTGATCGTATTCGGCGAGGAGGCGCTGTCGGGGGAGTTCTCGATCGACGCCTCGGGTCGGATTGCGCTGCCGCTGATCGGCGAAGTGCAGGCCCAGGGGCTTACCCCACGACAGTTGGAGCGCGCGATTGAGACATCGCTGCGTCAGGGCTACCTCAACGATCCGCGCGTCAGCATTGAGGTTCTGACCTATCGGCCGTTCTATATTCTCGGCGAGGTGCGCGAACCCGGCGAGTTGCCCTATTCGACCGGGCTGACGGCGTTGAACGCTGTCGCGCGCGCAGGTGGCTTCACGCCGCTGGCCGATCAGCGCCGGGTCTACATCAAGCGGGCCGGCAGCGAGACGGAGATCGAAGTCGCGCTTGGGCCGAGCGCGCTCGTCCTGCCCGGCGACACCGTTCGTATCGCGAAGGGCGCATTTTACATCCTGGGTGAGGTGAATGCGCCGGGCGAATACGCTTTTTCCGACGGCATGACGTTGCAGAACGCAGTGGCGATGGCGGGCGGTTGGACGTACCGGGCGAACAAGAACCGCATCTTTCTCAAGCGCAAGGGCGAGATGGCGGAGCGCGAGTTGAAGGTGACGCCGGATCTTGTCTTGCAGCCCGGCGACGCCATCCGCGTCGTGGAGCGGTTCTTCTAGCGGCGTGATGATCCAGGACCTGCCGCCGACGCCGCACTGTGTCGGTCGGAAGGGGGCGGGCGACCTTTGGGGCGATGTCGCATCCAGGCTGGCGCCCGCCGCAGCCTGCTGGCGCGTGGGTTCGCCTGACGCGGGTTCGCCTGTTGGGCTCATGTGCTGGCGCGCGACGGCTGATCGGGCGATTGTCGGACGTGGACATCGCAGTCGTCATGGCTGCGCCCACACGCGCGCACGCCGCGGCGGATACGTTCTGTTTACCTTGCCTTCAGAGCCAGGGACCTAGGCAGGGAGCAGTTGCGTAGTGATTCGGGCAGGCGCGCAGGCGCTAGGAGCAGGATCGCCCGGCCAGCGGCAGCGGCCAGGCTCGCAGGGGGAATTGATGAAAATCCAGAACGCCATCGTGATCGCCTTGGGAGTGGTCAATATCGCGGCGCCGGCGATCGCCACTGCGCAGGTCACAGGTGACCGCGGGCGGAATACAGGGGTGCTGGATCGTCCGCGTCCCGAGTACGACGCTGCGCCGATCCGTGTCGGAGCCTTCGAGCTGTCGCCCCGCCTGACCACGCGGATCGAAAGCAACTCCAACGTGCTTTACGCCGACTCCGGCAGAGCCCGCAGCGACACGATCATCACACTTGCGCCCACAATTGACCTGAACTCCACGTGGTCGCGGCATGGCTTTGCGCTGCAGGCGGGCGTCGACAGCAATTTTCACAGCGACTTCGGCCGAGACGACCGCACGAACACCTTCATTGCGAGCCAGGGCCGGATCGATATCGGGACCTCAACGGCGATCAATCTCGGCCTGCGCTATGCTGATGAGCGCGAGACGAGGGCGTTCCTGCCCGTGCCGGATCAGGCCGCGGAACTTGGCAAGTCCACATCATTTACGGGGTCTGCGGGCTTCGTCACGACGTTGAACCGGGTGCGCCTGAGCGCCGAGGCCAGTTCCGGGGATTTTTCCTACGATCCCGTGCCGCGCCTTGGCGGCGGCGCGTTCGACCAGCGCTTCCGCGATCGCACCGAGGATCGTCTCACCAGCCGCATCGAGTATGCGCTGAGCCCGGATACGGCGCTGCTGGCCCAGGCATCGACCTCGCGCGTGGATTTCCGCGAACTCGGCGGTCCGACCCGCGACTATCGCAACACCGAACTCCTGGCCGGCGCCAACTTCGATGTCGCCAGTCTGATGCGTGGCGAAATCGCCATCGGCTGGCTGCAGCAGGAGTTCAAGGCGCCTGGCGTCGCCTCGCAGGACGGCCTCGGGCTCCGGGCGGCGGTTGATTGGTTCCCCTCACGGGTGACGACGGTCGGGGCTTTTGCCGCGCGCACCAATGAACCCTCCTGGGATCCGCGCTCGGCGGCCACCGAAACAACCACGTATGGGGCGACCCTCAACCAGGAGGTCCGGCGCAATCTTCTTTTGGGACTGCGTGTGGAGACGGGCTCGCGGGATTACCGCGGGATCGATCGCAATGACGAGTTTGTGCGCGCAGGCGTCAACACCACATATCTGATCAACCGCAGGCTTCGTTTGGGCGCTGGGATCGACTACACAAATGAGACGTCTGGCGGCCGTTTGACTGGCCCGGAATTTGCAGCCACCCGGGCGCTGGTGTCATTGACGTTCCAGCCTTGATGCAACACGTCGCAACGTCTCCCGGCGAAGCGACCGGGAGATGGTGCGATGCCGGATACGGGGCAATTCAGGTTTCCTGCGCTGCAAGCGGGTGAGACAGGCCGTTCTGCGTCGGATTTCGGTCTTCAGTCCGCCCTCGATATGTTCCGCCGACGCCTTTGGCTCATGGCGGCGGTCGCCGGTGTTGTGGCGCTTGGCATGGCGCTCCAGACGCTTTCGCGGCAACCCGTCTACACTGCGACCACCCAGATCCTGATTGAAAACCGTGAGCGCCGGGTCGTCGACCTGGAGGCGGTCGTCTCGGGGCTGCCTGCCAGTTCGGCGGTGGTCGATACCGAGACGGAAATCCTGCGGTCGCGCGACATCGCGGGTCGGGTGGTCGATGCAAACGATCTGACCGGCAATCCCGAGTTCAATCCCCCGCCGCCGCCGCCCAACCTGCTGCAGCGTTTTGTCAACCTGTTCCGCCGCGGCCCGGCTGGGGCCCCGGATCCCGCAGTTCAGGCGCGGATTGCACGGGAGGTCGCGATTTCGCGCCTCCTGGGGCGGCTGACCGTCGAGCGCACCGGCGCAACGTTCATGATCAATGTTTCGGTCTCATCGCATGACGCCGCCCTCGCCGCCCTGCTGGCCAATTCCTACGCCGACCAGTATCTGAACGCGCAGCGCGACACCAAGTACCAGGCCATCACCAAGGCCAATGAGTGGCTGTCTGACCGCCTCGCCGCGTTGCGCGACGAGGTCCGCGCCAAGGAACAGGCGGTAGAGGCGTTCCGCGCCCAGAGCGGCCTGCTTGTGGCTGCGGGCGAGACCCTCAATGAAAGTCAGATGGCTGCCATGAACATGCAGTTGATCACCAGTCGCCAGGACCTGGCCGAGCGCCAGGCGCGCCTGGAGGCGGTGCGCAGCTCGGTGGCCAATGGCGGAGGTCCGGAGTCCCTTGGCGAAGCATTGGCCTCCCGGGTGGTGGGCGACCTGCGGGCCCAGCAGGCCGACCTCGCCCGCCAGCGTGCAGAAGCCAGCACCCGTTACGGCCCGCGTCATCCGGAGATTCAACGTCTCCAGCGGGAAAGCGCCGACATTGACAGCCGTCTCAACGACGAGGTGAACCGCATCATCAGCAATCTGCGCGCTGAAGTCGATATCGCGCGCAATCGGGTCAACTCAATTGATGGCGACATCGCGCGTCAACGCTCGCGGCTTGTTCAGAACAATCAGGGGTCGGTGCGGCTGCGCGAACTGGAGCGGGACGCCGAGGCCACGCGCACGCTCTATGAAGCCTTCCTCAACCGCTTCAAGGAGACTGCTGAGCAGTCCGGGATCACCGAGGCGGATGCGCGCATCATGTCGCGGGCGATGCCGCCGCTTGGGCCGTCGTCGCCGAACGTGCCCCTCAGCCTCATCCTGGGCCTCCTGCTCGGCGTGTTCGCCGGTGCGGCGACCGCGCTGGTGATGGAGTTCCTGGAGCGAAGCCTGCGCACGCCCGAGGACGTCCAGCTGCGCCTTGGCGCCCCCTGCCTTGGCATGGTGCCGTTCCTCGATCGCAAGACGCGCCTCGTGGACGGCGACCTGGTGACCCCGGAGAATTTCGTTCTCAAGCGGCCGCTTTCGGCGTTCGGGGAGGCGCTGCGCGGCATTCGCGCCACGGCGCTGTTTTCGCGCCCGGACCGGAATGTGAAAGTTCTGGCTGTGACGTCGTCCGTGCCTGAGGAGGGCAAGACCACCACAGCGATTGGTCTGGCGCGCATGTCGGCGCTGGCGGGTTCCAGGACCGTGCTGGTCGATTGCGACCTGCGGCGGCGCAGCGCGACCTATGCCCTGGGCATGGATGTCGACAAGGGGCTGACAGAGGTCCTGTTCCGCACCGCCCATCTGCGCGACGTTATCCGCAAGGACGAGGCGAGCGACCTTGACGTCGTGCCCCTGGCGCAGACCGAGTTCACGTCGCGCGACCTGTTTGCGTCCGACGCCATGCGCAGTGTGCTCGACCAGCTGAAGTCAGCCTATGACGTGGTGATCCTCGACACTGCGCCGGTCATGCCGATCGCCGATGCGCGCGTGCTGGCCCCGCTTGCCGATGGCGTCGTGGTGATTGCGCGCTGGGGAAAAACCCCGCACGATATGGTGCGCAATTGCCTCACCATCCTGAAGGATCATGGCGCAAATGTCATTGGCGTGGTTCTGGACGGGGTGAACACCGGGCCGCTTGGGCGACTGATGTACAATGACTCGCGCTATTACAACGCCACCTATCGTGCCTACTACGTCCACTGAAAGGCTGAGAGCGCGCATCATCTGTGCTGTGGCGGGAGCGGGCGCGCTCGCCCTCGTCGCGGGGGCCGTCTTTCATGTCGTTCTGGGGCGGGTCCTCGACGCAGCGCAGCTTTCGCTCGAGGTCGCCGAGAGACTGCCTTTCGGTGAAAAACGATACACCCTGCTCGAGGATGCCGCGCGGCAGGCCGATCTGGCGGCTGCGCTGTCGCCGTCGGGATCGCAGGCCTATACGATCCTCGCGCGGGTGCGGCTCCTGCAGTCTGTGGGGCTCGGTCTCACAGAGCCGTCCGCACCACTGCTGCAGGCGGCCCAGGCCGCCGCGGAGAGGGCTGCGGCGCACGCGCCGCTTGATCCGGCGCCGATGGCAGTGCTGGCCGAGGTGCGCCATGCTCTGGCTGGGGCCGGTGCGGCGGCTGATGCGCCTGCAGCTTTGGCCGCCTCTTACGCCCGGGCGTCCATCGCGCCAGACCTCGTTGATCGCCGTGTCGCGCTTGCCGGCGAGCTGTGGGGCCAACTCGATCCGCAGGCCCGGGAGCGGGTGCTGCAGGATCTTTGCGCCGCGTCGCGGGCGCGCGGCGGCCCCTCGGCGATCGCCGACATGCTGACGGGCGCCGACCCCGCGCTCGCACGCGAGGCCGACGCCGTTGCGCAGAGTGACGCCTGCCGGTAGGGGCAGGCGCGTCAGTCACGCTTCGGCGGCGTGATCCTGCCTTCTGCGATGTCGCGATAGTAGCTCCAGCTCGTCACATTCGGACGCTTGTCGTCCGCGGGCGGCGGGCTCGCATAGTCAGGATAGTGGGCGGCGATTTCTGATTTCAGCGTATCGCTGAGCTGGTTGAAGTCATCAAGTTTCACCCCGGCGGTTGAGAAGTAGATCAGGCCTTCTCGGCCGTTCATCTTCATCCATGGGAGCCAATCCGACATGCGCACCCAGGCGATTTTCACCGTGGCGCTGTCCTTTGTCGGATCCACCAGATCGCTGAGGTCGCCCAGGAAATGGAACATTTCGGTGGCGTGATACGTGCCGCCGACTTCGGCTTCATAGCCCGCGGTCAGCGGGTTGCGGTAAAACAATGGAACGGTTGTCGATTGATACCACTCGCCGGCCCGTTCGCGCGGTCGGAACGCGGAGGGCTTGCCGTCGCGGTCCTTTTCAAAAATGCTGTTGTTCACCGGGTCATTGGCGATGTGCAGAACGTTGACGGTTTCGCCGGTCCAGGGATTGGTCCAGGTCGACAGGGGCGCGCCCGTCACCGGGTCCTTGTACAAAAGGATTTCACGTGACACGAGGCGGAAGCCTTTGCCCCGAACGGGATCCTCGATTGAGGTGCAGGCGCGGATGTTCATGCCTTCGACGGTGAAGAGCAGCCGGTCACGCTCGCCCTGACGCCGTGAAAAGACCTGACCCTCCCACCAATAGATCTCCGGTTTGGAGTCAATGGTCGAGCACTGGATCTTGCGCTGCGCGGTCAAGGCGCCCTGGGAGGTCGACAGATCGATCGGCGCGGGCGCGGCTGGCTTTCTGGCGCCGGCGGCGCTGTCCGGCGTGAGTGTTGTCAGTCCCGCCACCGTGAGCGCGGCGGCGATCGCCCCGCGCCAGGCCCAATCAACCGTCATGTCTTTTCTCCTCTGCAGGCGCCGCCGCAGCGCCGATCTGCCCGAGCCTAGCGCGCTTCGGGCGGGAGTGTCTCCGATTTTGCGCCAGCGGCGCGCGCCGGGGTCAGGCCTGCGCGTTCTTGGACGCGCCG
>JBEIHX010000038.1:0-30619 GCA_040381075.1 Hyphomonadaceae bacterium | reverse complement strand
GCGCCGGCCCCGGGGCCCGGGGCTCCGGGGGCGCAGCCGACGTTGCCGCGCTGCGCGCTGCACCCGGCGACGCTGCGGCGTCCGCCGGCCCGGCTGGCGGCGGCGAGGGCTCGGCGACGCGCGGTGGCGGCGCAGCTGCAAGCGGGCGCACGCCAACATCCTGCAGGCGGGCCCGGATCGCCGCCATGGTCTGATCAATGGACCGCAGCGGCGGGGGAGACGGCTCCGTTTCAACGGTGCGATCGGCCTCGGACGGCGGCGGCTCACCGGGCGGCGGCGCTGCAGCTTCTGTCCCATCGACGCAGGACGGCGATGCGGCCCCCGCAGGTGCGCGTTGCGGTCGCAGCATCGGGGTCGGCGCTGCAGGATGCATGGCGTCGGCCGGCGGCGTCAGGAACAGATCCATCTCTGCAACGCGCCGGCGCACGAGCGCATCGACCGTCATCAGCCTGCCGTGCACCTGCGCTGCGCGCCAGTCGCTCATTGCAAGCGCAGCGGCGATCGGCTCGCCGGCATTCACCAGCCTCAGCACATCGCTGGCGAGAAAGGCGTCGAGGCCGATGTTGAACGCGAATGAGGCGAGCGCATCGAACTGGCCCTGCGTCAGGGGCGCACGCACGTGCCCGCGCAGCGCCATTTCGATCGGCTGCAGGTCATGGCGCAGCAGGAGGAGCGCATCGACCCTGCTGATCACGGCGCCCGCCCGCGCAGACGCGACATGCCCGAAACCGATGGTGTGACGTCCGTCGGGCAAGGCTGTTGCGTGGGCGCGAAAGCCTTCAAACGCGGCAATGCGTTCCAATCCCTGCGAAGACACCGCACGCACGGCCACCGCCTGCTCCGTTTTGACACGCAGACCGAAGTTAGAGCCTGAGCGAGCAAGATGAACGCCAGACCGCCCGGTCCAGGCTACAGGAGGATCCAGGTGGCCAGACCCAGAAAGACAGAAAAGCCCACGAGATCGGTTACGAAGGTGACGAACACCGACGACGACACGGCTGGATCTGCTCCGACCCGCTTCAGGGTCAGCGGCACCAGAATTCCAGCGAGGCCGGCCATGGTGAAGTTTACCAGCACCGCAATCGCAATCGTTAGCGAAATCAATGGATTGTGAAACCAGAGCCCCGCGATGGCGGCAAGCGCGACGGCAAAGATCGCGCCATTGAAAGCGCCGGTCGCTGCTTCGCGCATCACAATGCGGGCAGCGTTTGCGGGAGTGAGTTCGCGCGCGGCGAGTGCGCGCACGGCCACCGCCAGCGTCTGGGTGCCGGCATTCCCGCCCAGGGAGGCGACGATCGGCATGAGGATGGCGAGAGCCACAATCGCCTCAATGGAGCGTTCAAACAGCGAAATGAACACCGACGCCGTCACCGCGGTGGCGAGGTTGACCCCGAGCCAGGGCGCGCGCGCGCTGACCGAGCGAAGAACCGTATCGGTTTGTTGGGCCTCGCTGACGCCTGCCAGGGCGAGCAGGTCTTCCTTGGCCTCTTCCTTGATGACGTGCACCATGTCGTCGACGGTGATCATGCCGGACAGCCGCCCTGCCCCATCGACGACAGGGGCCGAGATGAGGCTGTACTTGGAAAACAGGAAGGCTACCTCCTCCTGGTCCGTCTCAGGCCTGATCACCACGCGGGGTTCGTCGGCGATCTCGGTGAGCGCGACTTCGCGCCTGCTGCGCAAGATGCGTGAGAGCGGGATCACACCGATCGGGCGCATCGCTGGGTCAACCACATAGATTTCGAAGAAGAGATCGGGCAGGCGCTCGCCCGCCCGGCGCATGTCGTCAATCGCGTCGCCGACTGTCCAGAACTCCGGCGCCCAGACGATTTCGCGCTGCATGAGCCGGCCGGCGGTGTCCTCATCGGCGGCGAGGTTCTGCTCGACGGCCAGGCGGGTTTCTTCGCTCGCGCGCGCCAGCACGCTTTCGCGCCTCTCCTGCGCAAGATCCTCCATGAGCGCGGCGGCATCATCCGTATCGAGATCTTCAATCGCCCGGGCGACCGTCTCAGCCGGCATCAGATTGAGCGCGCGCTCGCGCAGATCGTCGGGAAGTTCGGCGAACACTTCGCCGTCAAACTCCCCGCCAAGATAGGCGATCACAGTCTCAAATGCTGCGCCTGGAAGTTCCGTGAGCATCTGGGCCGCATCGGCCGGGTGCATGTCCAGCAGCAGGTGGCGCAGCAGCGGGCGATCCTGATCACCAGCCGCCCCGATCACCTGCGCAAGCAGGCGCGGATCAATGTCAAGCTGGGCGCGGTCGCCGTCAGCGTGGGCCGCGGGACCGCGCGTTTCGTCGAGGTCGACCATCGCGCGCTCCCATATCGTGCCCCGCTCGCCCACCGGCCTGAGCCGGACCTGCAAAAACCCGGGCGCCAAACCCGGCACGCTGTCGCTCAGGATGCAGCGACAGGGCTGCGCCCCGGCGCCCGTCGACCAGGATCTGCAAAGGCGGACCCAAAGCCGGCATCCTGACGTCGCCGACGCTGATCGCCGACGGCTAGCCCTGGGTCCGTGGGCTCCAGCGCCGGGAGGAGCCCGATCACCCTGGGGCCTTCTGGTGCGGTCGAGAGGACTCGAACCTCCACGCCTCGCGGCGCTACCACCTCAAGGTAGTGCGTCTACCAATTCCGCCACGACCGCTCAGAAAGGCAGAGGGGGCCTAACAGGTTCACACAGGCTTGTGAAGCCCCGCCGGCCAGCCCGCGGGCAGCGCGGGCGACGCAGTCTCAATGCCCGGGTTGACGCATCGGGCGGCCGTGCCGATGCAGTGCAGGCATGTTCTGGCAGAGCTGGAGGCTGACCCGTTCAGCGAGCGCTCAGCGCTCCGCATAGAACTCATGCACATCGGCGGGCTGGGTCACGCTGACCGCGACGCGATCGCCGGTGATGACAATTTCGCCCCGCGCAATGGGGTGGTTGTTGGCGAGAATCCACACTTCGTCATGTTCGCGCGCGTCCAGCGGGATCACAGCGCCGCGACCCATCCGCAGCAATTGATGCATCGGCAGGGTGCAGCGCCCCAGCAGCACGGAGATCTCAACCTTGACCGATGCGATCTGATTTTGCGCCATCGCCTTGACCTCATCGACGGAAGATCAGAGCTAGGTGGGATGAATGAGCAATCCGTTAACCCTTCGCGACGCGCCTGCGTCGGCTGGGCCGCGTCAGGCGGCAGGGTCGGGTATGCGGAGGCGGTGGCGGCGATGGAGGCGCGCGCGGCAGCAATCGCCGACGGTGCGGCCGACGAGCTTGTGTGGCTGGTGGAGCACCCCCCGATCTACACGGCCGGAACCAGCGCGCGGATTTCTGACCTGCTGAGCCCGGACCGTTTTCCGGTCTACCGCAGCGGACGCGGCGGCCAGTTCACCTATCACGGTCCGGGCCAGCGCGTGATCTACGTCATGCTGGACCTCGCCCGCCGGGGACGCGACGTCCGCGGGTTTGTCACGGCGCTGGAAACCTGGATCCAGCGCACCCTTGCACGCTTCAATGTGACGGGCGAAACCCGCCCTGACAGGGTTGGCGTCTGGGTGGTGCGCACACGGCCTGGAGAACCCGCGCGGGAAGACAAGATCGCCGCCATCGGGGTTCGCCTGCGGCGCTGGGTGTCATTTCACGGGGTCGCGCTCAATGTCGAGCCGGACCTGGAGCACTTCAGCGGCATCGTGCCATGCGGCGTCACTGCCCACGGGGTGACGAGCCTCGTCGACCTCGGCCTGCCGGTGACCATGGATGATGCGGACGCCGCGCTGCGGGCGGCGTTTGAAGAGGTGTTCGGTCCGACGTGTCCTGCAGCAGCGCCTGTGTGATCCCGTGCAGCCTCGCCCGCGCCCGGCGCTGCGCGGGATGGGCCAGGTCTTGGGCCAGGTATTGGGCGGGCGCTGGCGAAGGGAGGACGACCACCTGGTCACGAAGTCCTGATCGCGCGGCCGGCGGGCGGTGAGACATGCGCCTTGAATGGCCCCGGACGAAACCCATGTCCCGCGCAGCCGCGCCGAGGCGGCTGGAGACCGATCGATGAAACTGGCGTCACGGCGGCGGATCCTTGGGGGCTTGGCGGCAGGAACCGTGACAGTGCTTGCCGGCCAGGCGGCCGGATGCTCTCCAAACGGCGAGACGGGCCGGCGACAGTTGATGATCGTCACGCAGGAGCAGCTGGCACACATGGCCGAGGCGTCCTGGCGCGAGATCCTGGCGCAGGAACAGCGGACCGGGGGAGCGCTGGCGCGCCGGCTCAATGACGTCGGACGTCGGATCGTCGACACCTCAGGCCTGACCGGAACATCCTGGGAGTTCGTTGTCTTCGACAACCCGGCGGTCAATGCGTTTGTCTTGCCAGGAGGCAAGGTCGGCTTCTTCAGCGGCATTTTTGACCTGTTCGAGAATGACGACCAACTCGCAGCGGTGATGGGGCATGAAGTCGGCCACGTGATGGGGCGGCATGCCGCCGAGCGGATGAGCCAGGCGATGGTCGCCCAGCTTGCGGTGACGCTCGGTCAGATGGCGATAGGCGAGAGCGAGATGCCGTTTCAGGAGGAGGCCGCGGCCGCGCTCGGCGCCGGCGTGACGTTTGGCGTGTTGCTGCCCTACTCGCGCCAGCACGAGTATGAGGCCGACCGTCTGGGCGTCGACCTTATGCGCGGGGCTGGGTATGACCCCGGCGCTGCGCTCGCCTTCTGGCGCCGGATGACCGAACAGCCAGGCGACAGACCCCTCGAGTGGCTGAGCACGCATCCTTCTGATGCAAACCGGATCGCGGCGCTTGAGGCCCATCTGGCCGGGGCGCCCCTCCCCGGCCCCTGAACCGACGCACGCTGGAGCCGTGTCTCGAACGTGGCCAACGCGCCGTGGTATGGGTCTTGCGGTGCGGGAGACCTGTGAAGCAACTCTGACGAGGCGGACATGTCCGAGGCGGACAGGAGACGTGCGGGCGTGCGCCCGTTTCGCCGGGCGCGCCTGAGAACCGCCGCTGGCAGGCTGTGCCTGGCGCTTGGCGTCGCGTCCCTCGCCTCTGCAGCGGGCGCCAGGGCGCAAGGCCCGCTTCCGCAGCGGAGCCCAGGCCTTGCCGCCCCGGCGGGCTGGATCGTCCAGGCGCCGGACGCGGCGCGCATTTCGGTGCATGGGCCGGATGGGGTCAGCAGCATCGTTATCGTGGTCGAAGACGGGACGCTCGCCAGCGCTCGCGAACGCTTCTCTCAAACGCTGGTCCTGCCGACGCTTCTCCTGCCGGGCGTCGGGGAGCTGATCCCGCTTGGGTCAGCGACGGTGACCCGCTCCATGGCGTCCAACCGGTTCCTGGCGCCGGGCGCAGGACCGGCGCAGCGCGCCATCGTGCTTGCCCGCCCTGCGCCTGCGGGCCGGTTGATAGTGCTGTATGGTCTGACGCAACCTGGACTTGAGCCAGCCCTGAACAGCGCCATGCTGCACCTGGCGGCGATGGTGGGCGCGCCGGGCGAACCGGGGCTGTCACCCGAGGCAGATCAGACCGCCCCGAAACCGGACAGGCCTGACTGAGCGCCCCGGGATCACCGCGTCATTTTGGACGCCCGGCGCCGACGGTGCGCACCAGCTGAGCGCCGGAACGCCTGCGGGGGATGATGCGCGTCGGGCAAACAAGCGCCCGCTCTGGCATCCCGGATCGCGCGCGGGGCATGTGCCGGCAGGCGAGCCAGGCGGGCTTATGACGCATGGCCTCATGCACACACCGCTGTGTGCGCGACAGCGCCGGCCCCAGCCGCCTCCCTCCTGCCCCCTCGATCAATGCGCACCGCGCCGTCATGCGCCCGCCCCCTGCTTCTGGCGCGATCCTTGCTTCGATCCGCCTGTGCGACAGCCGATCCGTCCCAGGGCACTGCGTTCTGAGTTCGGGTTTTCGTCTTTGTTCGGCAGAAATCGGAGCAACACCATGCGTAAAAAACTTCTCGCCTCAGGCGCAGTGTGCATTGGCCTCGCCCTCGCGGCAGGCCCGGCGCTGGCTGGCCCCAAGGACAATACGGTCAACAACAGCCAGAAAAACTGGGCGCAGACCCGCGCGCAACTGAATGCAGGCATTCAATCGGTGACTGAGGACGTCACACTGACGGCGGCAGGCATCGGCAACTCGTTCTCCGCCGCACTCGGCGGCGCATCGCTTGTCAACAACCACCAACTCAATGGCAGCGCAGCATCGGCGGTTCTCAACGCCGACGCGCATGACGCGCTTGGATCGATCACGGCGACGGCGGCTGCGATCGGCAACTCGGCATCGGTGGTGATTGACGAGACGCAGGGCGTCAATCCGGCCAATCGCGGATCGGTGATCAACTCCTCACAGGTCTATTCCAACGGCCATGGCGTGCGCTCAGTCCTGAACCTGCACGGCGGCGACATCACCGGAAACGATGGTGCAGCGATCTCAGCGACGTCCGCAGCCATTGCAAATTCCCTTTCGGCTGATGTCACGGGCGATCTGACAGCAAACAATTATCAGCGATTCTTCGGCGACGCCCGTTCGACCCTCAACGTCGACATGCACAACGTGACAGGCGACTCTCAACTGACGTCGGCCGCGATCGCCAATTCTGCGTCCTTCACCGTCGAAGACGCCCACAATGTGACGATCAACAACACGCAGTATGCGAATTACGACCCGACAGCGGTTTCAAACATCGCTTTGGGAGATATCAATGGCGACATTACCTCAACAACCACCGCCATCTCCAACTCGCTCAGCGTGACGACCCTTCCCGCCCAGGCGCGTCTGACTGTGAACAGCAATCAGATCAACCGGGCGGATGTGTTTGCGGTCACCAACCTTGATCTTGGCGAGGTGGCCGGATCTGTCAGCGCGACGGCGGCTGCGATCGGCAATTCCGTGTCAATCACCAACCTGCCGCAATAACCGCAAGCAGAGCATCCGTCGACCAGCAGGATGCATGGGGCCCGCGCCGCTCGGCGCGGGCCCCTTTTGCATGCTCCCTGTCGATCGGTGGCGCCGCCTTCGCGCCTGGCGCGCCGCCCGTCTTTTGACGGGACAATCGCTGTCACCCCGCGGCAGTGCAGGCGGCACGTCCCTTGCTTTCTGACGTTCAAGCGGAGGCTTGATAAACGCCATGTTTCATCTCTGGACTGCCATGACGCGACGCGCGGGCGCGTTCCTTTCCGCCAGCTTGTGGCTGTGTGCGGCGCAGACAGCGCAGGCTCAGCCTGATGACGCGATGACGCAGCCCTTCGGCATGGAGGGCACGAGCTACTCCGAGCCCTTCTATGCGGCGGGACGCGACAACGCAGGCGTGCGCATCGTCGTGAATGGTCGCCCGGTCGACCTGCAGGATCGCAGCGGAGGATATGCCGGGAACTATGCACCGGGGCGCTGGACGCGCCCGGGCCGTGCGGACGCATCCACGGGCGTGACGTTGCCCAGGCCAACCCTTTCGGCCACCGCAGTCGGCAATTCCGTGTCGGTCTCAAACGTATCGAACACAACCCTGTTTGTGCAGATGCAGAACAACGGCAACCAGGTCGCAACCACCAATGGAAGGCGCTACTGATATGCGTATTGTTCACCTGCTGGTCGCCACTGCTGCTGTCCTTGCGGCGGGATGCGCATCTTCAAGGCCGCCCCCCGCACCGGTAGCGCCGCTGGTCGGACCCGAGGCGCAAACGGTCAAGACGGCGTATTCCAACGCGCTGCAGTGCCTAGCCGGACATGTGCGCGGTCAGGACTATGCGCCCCCCCGGGTTGCAGTTGGTCTCATCACGGACATGACCGGGGCGCAGGACCGCGACAACGGCCGAAAGCTCACACAGGGCGCGACCCTGATGGCCATCACGGCGCTGTCTGAAGCTGGCGTGCGCCTCGTCGAGCGCTATGACATGGGCGTGATCCAGGTTGAGATGGATTACGCGCGCAGCGGACTTGTCCGCGACAGCGACCGGGTCGTTCGTTCGGTCAAGAATGGAGAACTGCAGGGAGCCGATGTCTATATCATCGGCGGCCTCAGCGAGTTCAATCCCAACATCCGCTCCCGCGGGGTCGAAGGTTTCGGCGGCGGCACGACAAGCCGCAGCGGATCTCTGACACTGGGCGGCGGCGACTATGTGATCGACGTGGCTCTTGACCTGCGCATGGTCGACGCGCGCTCAAGCGAAGTTCTCGCTGTGCGCAGTCTGCGCAAGCAGGTGGTCGGTCGTGAAATCCGGGCAGGCGTCTTTGCCTTTCTCGACGGCACTGTGGTGGATATCGGCGGTGGGCAGCGCGCCATGGAGCCGGTGCAGACCGCCGTGCGGACCATGGTGGACCAGATCGTCTTCGAATTCATTTCGACGCTGTATGGCATGGGCGCCAGCCCCTGTCTTTCGACCCCGGCTGCCATAGCCGAGGCGCGTGGGCGCGCCAGCCCCGTACTGACTGCAGGCCCCCTCGCCCAGTCCCCGACCAACATCGCGCCCAGCACAGCAGCAAGGCCAACCCTCCCGACGGCCCCGGCGGCGCGCAGGCTCGCTCCCCGACCGACGGCGCCTTTCACCTACCGCGTGCGCACGGACGCGCCCCAAACGCCGGCGGCCCGGGCGCCCGCGACCCCTCCGCAAACGGCGGTTCCAGGCGCGTCAGGTCAGCGCCCTGCAGCACCTGCGCCGATAGCGCTGCGCGGCCTGAGCCCGAGCGGGAATTTCCAGTGATTGGCGCGACACGGAGCTGAGACGGCGCGCCGCCGGGACACGGCCATACTGAAACGGCGCCGCACCCAGAGGGCACGCAGCCGGGACGGCCGGGACCTGGGGTTTGCGCCCGTGCAGGCCGGGCCGGGAGGCTGTGCGCCGCCCCCTGCCTTGCCTCACTCCCCATTCCGTTCTTTGCAATCCCGGATCCGAACGCCTGCCCAAGCCCACCGCCCGCCACATCTGCCCCGCGCCCCCGGTAACGATGCGCTGAGAATGGGGCGCTGAGAATGGGGCGCTGAAGATGCGGCGCTGACGATGAGGGCATTCAGCAAGGCCCCAGAAACCACGTCCCCGAGCAATGGGCCCAAGAATGACGCATCCCTGTGCAGACTGGTGCTGGCGCGTGGCAGCCGGGGGTCCGGCGGATAAGGAGTCTGGCAGCCAAGCGGCCTGGAAGACAGGGATTCGCGACTGACAGCCGGTCGCCCGGGCCCCACGGCAGGGCGGGCGCTGCCTGCTACATGCGAAACACGCCAAACTTTGTGCCGCCGATCGGCGCATTCAGGCTGGCAGACAGTGCAAGGGCGACCACGCGGCGCGTGTCGGCAGGCGCGATGACGCCGTCATCCCACAGCCGGGCGGTGGAGAAGTAGGGGCTGCCCTCCTCCTCGTACTTGGCGCGGATCGGCGCTTTGAAGGCTTCTTCTTCCTCCACGCTCCAGGTGCGGCCCTTCGCCTCGATGTTGTCGCGCCGGATCGTGGCGAGCACGCTCGCCGCCTGCTCACCGCCCATGACGCTGGTGCGGGCGTTCGGCCACAGGAAGAGGAAACGCGGTGAATACGCCCGCCCGCACATGCCGTAATTGCCTGCGCCATAGGAGCCGCCGACCACGACGGTGATCTTGGGAACACGCGCTGTGGCGACCGCAGTGACGAGCTTGGCCCCGTCCTTGGCGATGCCGCCAGCCTCATACTTCGCGCCTACCATGAAGCCTGTGATGTTCTGCAGGAACAGGAGCGGAATGCGGCGCTGGGCCGCAAGTTCAATGAAATGCGCGCCCTTGAGGGCGCTTTCGGAGAACAGGATGCCGTTATTGGCAAGGATGGCGACGGGCATGCCATGGATGCGCGCGAAACCCGTCACCAGGGTCTCGCCGTAGAGCTTCTTGAACTCGTCAAACACCGACCCGTCGACGATGCGCGCGATGATCTCGCGCGCATCATAAGGCTGGCGCACATCGACGGGAGGCACTCCATCAAGTTCCTGGGGAGCGTACAGCGGCTCGCGCGGCGGCGCGCAGACCACGTCCGGCGTCTTGACGTCGTTCAGATTGGCCACGATCCGCCGGCAGACTTCGAGGGCATGAAAATCATTCGCAGCATAATGGTCGGCGACCCCCGATCGCCGGGCGTGCACCTCCGCCCCCCCCAGATCCTCGGCCGAAATGACTTCCCCGGTCGCCGCCTTCACCAGCGGGGGGCCGCCGAGGAAGATGGTTCCCTGCCGACGCACGATCACGGTCTCGTCGCTCATGGCCGGAACATAGGCGCCGCCGGCCGTGCATGAGCCCATGACGACGGCGATCTGGGGAATGCCTTCAGCCGACATGTGGGCCTGATTGAAGAAGATTCGTCCGAAATGCTCCCGGTCCGGAAAGACATCCGCCTGATAGGGCAGGTTTGCCCCGCCGCTGTCGACAAGGTAGATGCACGCAAGCCTGTTCTCGCGCGCGATCTCCTGGGCGCGCAGGTGCTTCTTGACGGTCATCGGGTAGTAGGCGCCGCCCTTCACCGTGGCGTCATTGCAGACAACCATGACCTCGCGCCCGCAAACGCGCCCGATGCCGGTGATCAGGGAGGCGGCGTGCACATCGCCTTCGTACATCCCGTAGGCGGCGAGCGGGGAGAGTTCCAGGAATGGCGATCCCGGATCCAGGAGGCGCTCCACCCGTTCGCGGGGCAGCAGCTTGCCGCGGGCGACATGCCGGGCGCGCGCCTCATCGGGCCCGCCGGCGGCGGCCTGGCCGGCAGCCAGACGCAGGTCGGCGACCAGCCCCGCCATATGCGCAGCATTGGCGCGGAAGGCCGGGCCGGCGGGATCAAGGGCGGACTTCAGGACGGACATGCATCGCCTCCACATCACAGTCCACCTTCGCGCAAGCGCAGGCTTCAGGGAAGCCGCCTTTCCCGCCGCGCCGGGC
This sequence comes from Hyphomonadaceae bacterium, assembly GCA_040381075.1. Classification (GTDB taxonomy): domain Bacteria; phylum Pseudomonadota; class Alphaproteobacteria; order Caulobacterales; family Aquidulcibacteraceae; genus JBEIHX01. The sequence continues at coordinate 19,772 of JBEIHX010000038.1, read as the reverse complement.
GTGACGGCGGTCTGTCGGGCGGCCCGAGCCCGGGTGTGACGCCTCAGCCTCGACGCCCCCGGGCCACGAGACCGGCCTCAGTCGCCCCGACCCGGAGCGGACCCTGGACCGTTCGGGCGCAGGCGCGGCCAAACTGGTCGGGCCTGGCGGTGGAGCACGGCGGCGCGCTTAAGCATTCCTACGGATGAGACCGTCAGCCTTGCTGCTTGGCCAAAGACCCCCAAGGTGGCAAGCTTTTCCAGCCCGGGGTGATCTTCCGTTCACGGCCAGCCAGTCGACCTGGCAGGCCGTTTTTCGGCGTCCTGCCGCAAACGGCGAAGCACACGTTAACCAAATGCAGGTAAAGGTTTCGGGTCTAAGCAGTAACGTGGCTTAGGGAGCGTTCAGAACGAACAGGCGGAACGATGATGACGCCAAGTCTGAAGGACATGCCCTTCGTGAAGGACGCCACGCCGGAGGCGTTGGCTGACGCCGAGGCGGCGGTGCACCGGTTTTCCCTGCCGGCAGGCTGGCCTCTGTTCAAGGAGGGGGAGGAGCCGGACGGAATCTACTTCCTGGTCAGCGGCTCGCTGGGCGCCTTTCGCACAGGGGCGGACAACCGCCCTGAACTGCTCGGACACATCCGCGCGCTTGAGCCAGTCGGGGAAATGGCCCTGATCGCAGGGGAGAACCATTCCGCCTCGGTCTATGCGCTGCGCGACTCTGAGATCCTCTGGCTCGAGCGGGCCGCGTTCGACCGCTTGGTGCGCCGTCACCCGACGCTGATGCATAACCTTGCGCGCACGATGCTGTTCAGGACCCGGCAGAACCGGCGGCGCGGCGAAGCACGGGCGCTGCCGAAGGTCGTGACGCTGGTTGCGACCTCGCCCACCATCGACATCGGATTGCGCGCGCGCGAGATCATGCGCCAGGTCGAGCGGCTGGGAAAGCGATGCGCCGTCGCGACTGACATCGACTACGACAACAGCGGAAACTTCTGCGACGAACTGGAGCGCAGCAATGATGTGGTGCTGCTCGCCACCCGCATCGAGGACAGCGCGTGGTGCCGTTTCTGTCTTCGTCAGGCTGATCGGATCTGGGTTCTCGCCCGTTCTGACGCCCGCCCGAGCCGTCCCTTGCTCCCAGAGGAGGCTTCTCCTGCGCGCGCCCTGCAGCTGGTCGATGTGGTGCTCATCCGCCATGGCGGAGAGCGCCAGGCGGCTGGACCCAGCGAATGGCTGGCGGCGGCCGGGGGCGCCCGCCTGTTTCACTGGCGTGAACTCGATCAGGATGATTGTGCACGGCTGTCACGCGTCCTGACGGGTCAATCCGTAGGCCTCGTGCTCGCTGGCGGCGGGGCGCGCGCCTATGCCCATATCGGAGCGGTGGTGGCGCTGCGTGAAGCGGGCGTTCCGATCGACTTTCTTGGCGGGGCCTCAATGGGCGGCGTCGTGGCGGCCTGCGTCGCCATGGGGTGGAGCGACGGCGAGATCGAACGGCGTATCCGCAAGGGCTTTGTCGAGACGAACCCGCTTGGCGACTACCGCCTGCCGGTGGTGGCGTTCGTGCGTGGCAAACGGGTCGATGAACGACTTGCCGAACATTTTGGCGACGCCGGGATCGAAGATCTGCGACTTCCGTTCTACTGCGTGTCGTCCAACCTTACGAACGGGGCCTATCGTGTCCATCGGCGGGGCATTCTGCGCCATGCGCTGCGCGCCTCGATCGCGCTGCCGGGGATCCTGCCGCCGGTCGTTGAAGAAGAACAGGTGCTGGTCGATGGCGCTGTCCTGAACAACTTCCCGGTCGACGTGATGCAGGAAATGCATCGCGGCGTCACGATCGGCGTCGACGTGGCGCGCAGTCAGCCCTTCGATTCGAAGGATTTCATCAACCCCCCTGGCTTTTGGGGATGGGTAAGCCGTTTCGGCTTTCGGGCCGCACCTCCGATCGTCAGCCTGTTGATGCGCACCGCGACGATCGGCATAAATCCGTGGGCGAACCGTTCCGAGACCGACATGCTGATCCTTCCCGAACTCGGGGATATCGATCTGCGGGACTGGAAATCTTATGATCAGGTCGTTGCGGCCGGCTATCAGGCGACCGCACAGGCGCTGCGTGATGCGAATTCAGCCCTCGCCCGGCGGCTGCGTATGTTGACTCTCGGGGCTGTGGAGCGGCACGCCTGCGTGGTGCGTGGCGCGCCGGGTGCGCCTGGATCTTCGCCACGCGAGGCGACGCTTTCGGCTGGAGCGGCCTCGGGCGCTGCAGGTGTCGGGGCCGGGTCGCCGACGCCGTTCGGTGTGGGCTTGGCCACGCCGGCATGATGCGTCGTCTGGCCAGTGTGGCGCTGTTTGGTTAGGGTGTCGCCATGAACCTTTGGAGAATTCTGGCGATCGCGGCCGCGGGTGCGGCGGCGGGCGGTCTGTGCGTCTGGGTCGTCGGCGCTGGCCTGCAGCCGGCCGACAGCACGGGCTGCACGGTCAGCGCGACCCGCGGGGTTGCATTCTCAACTCCGAACGATCGGGTTACCGCTGAAGCGCGGGGACCAGCCTGCGACAAGCTTGCGGCGGTATTGACCATTCGGGCGGCGAACGGGGCGCTTCTTTGGACTTATGCGGCGCCGGCAGACTGGCTTGCCCCGGGCGTGCTCGGCGCAGGGGCGAGCAGGACGGCGGCGGCCGATGCCATGGAGGACTGGGCGAAGGTGTCTGTCCAGACGACGGCAGAGTTCGCCCCGTGGCCCGAAACCGCGCCGGGCGCCTATGCCACGAGCGATATGCGCACGCCCTTCGATCGCGACGGCTATGAGGACATCCGTGCGCGCAATCTGCCCGTCCTCTGCTTCGCCACGGGCGCTCAGACGACGGATTGCATCTTCTGGGATAAGGAGGCGGGCATGGCGCAGCTCATTTACGACGCCGGCCTGTAGGTCGGCGTGCCTTTGGCGGCCCGGCGGCGGTGGGATTGGCGCCGGGTCGATGGCGTGAGGAATGATGGTCTCGCGCGCGATCTCCGGCAGGGCGCGCGGGCAGCAGGACGCAGGACCGCCACTTTGCTCCCATCACCGCTGATCGATGTCGGGCCGCGCATCCTCAGGCGGTCCCGCCTGCGTCCCCCCCGGGGGCGGCGGCGCACGGCGCGGCGGCGCGCGCTCGCGTGAGCGCGCAATCGCCTGTGCGACAGCGCGGCGCTGCGATGCGGGCAGATCGGCCAAAACATCCACCACCAGGGCGTCGGCGCGACGCCCAAGACCATCGCGGGCCGCCCGCATGCGATCGAAGGCGGCCAGTGCGGCGTCGCGATCAAACGTCTCAGCCCCCACCTGCGCAACGAGGTCGGAGCGCGCAGCGCGCATCTCGGCACGGGTGTCACGGGCGAGCCGCCTGACATCACGCTTGAACGCTTCGCGCTGCGCCGGGGGCAGCGCCGGCAGCAGGCCGGGGGGCGCGATGCGCGCGAACACCGTGTCGGGCGGGCGCGGCGCCTGCGCCCGGTAGGCGACGGCGCCGATGATGACGCCAGCCAGCAGCACATTGAGCCCGAGTGACAACCAGAGCCAGAGGCGCGACGTGTTCGCTTCGGTCATTGCCTACTCCACGGACCAGGACGAGGCGTCGCCAACGTCGATCGCCCAGGCAAGATCGGCGACGTCGGCAGCTTCAGAGGCTGGCGCAGCAGCGGCCATGCCAAAATAGCCCACGAGCAGTCCGGCCGCTGCGGCGGCGGCGAGGCCGCCGGCAGGCCGCCACGCCGATCGCGCGCAACGTCTGGCCGTGCTCGCCGGCGCAGCCCATGCAGGCGCGCTCGCCAGGACACGCCGCTCCAGATCCGCGCTGGGCGACGGCAGGGCGACCGCGTCGAGGGCCTCATCGAGCGCTGCCTCCCGCGCCAGGATCGCACCGGTGAAGTCCGGCTCGTCTTCGATGAGCCTTGCAGCCGCACTGCGCACCTCGCCCGGCCATCGCCGTACATCACTGCCGAAAGCTTCCGCCAGAATCCTAAACCGCTCCCGGCTCATGGCGAGACCGTCGCCTGAGCTACCCATCCGCGTCTCCCATCAGATCCGCCGCCTCCTGTGAAAGCGCCGCGCGCAGCGCGCGCCGGCCGCGCGCCAGCAGGCTCTCAAGCGCATCCACGCTCACCTCCAGGGCGGCTGCGGCTTCAACATTGCTGCAGTCCTGATAATGGCACAGGACGATCGCAGCGCGCTGTCGCTCCGGCAAGTCCGCCAGTGCGCGCTCAACCCGGCGGGCCCTCTGGCGCGCCAGGACCGTTTGCGCAGCCCCCGGCGCCGGGTCGATCGGTTCATGCCCGTCAGGATCCAGCGAGGTCTCCCGACGCCGACGCAGTCGGAGCCGATCGTAGCAAAGATTGAGCGCCACACGATGAAGCCACGTTTCAAGCTTTGCCTCTCCCGAACGCCATTGCGGCGCGACTTTCCAGAGTCGCAAGAACACATCCTGCGCAACATCCTCCGCCTCCGACGCATCCTGCAGCATGCGCCGCGCAAGGTTGGCGACGCGAGGCAGGTGTCGGCGCACCAAGCCCGCCGCCGCGAGCTGATCGCCACGCGCCAGGCGGGCCATGAGCTCCCCGTCTGGATCAGAATGGCGCACGCGCGATAGACCCCGCACCTGTTTGACCGGCGACGTGGCCGCGACCGGCGTCCGGCCGGTCGCGGCGCTCATGATCACGGTCGCGGGCGGCGATGGTGATGGCGCTCACGCGCTGCAGAGAATTCGCTGCGGTCGACGACGCCATTCTTGTCTGCGTCCAGGCGCTCGAACATCGGCATCGGCGCAGCGTCGACTTCCGCCTTGGAAACCCTGCCGTCTTTGTTTGCGTCGAGTTGGGCGAGGCGGCGCTGCTTGCGCTCCTGACGGGCCCGCTCGCGGGCGGCGTCGATCTCGGCGGACGTGATGAAGCCGTCTTTGTCGCCATCCACTCTGGCGAACCAGGCCGAGCGATCGGCCACAGCCTCGGCGCGTGTGACGGCGCCATCCTGATTGGCGTCGGCCTTGCGCATATGCGGACCCGGCCCCATGCCCGGGCCGTTTTCAGGACTGGCGAGCGCGAGCGGTGCGGCGAGGACAACAAGTGCGGCGAAGAGGGTTTTGCGATGCATGGCGTGCTCCGTTGACCAAACCCAGCGGGCTTATGGCTCATTGAACGGATCTTGCCGCGCTTTCCGTCGCGCCTCCACTGAGTATGACCCCGTCCTGCGCCAGCGCATCGACCAGCGCAGCGCGGATCTGCCTCCTGCTGTCAGTGAGCCGGCGCTCCACGGCTGCGAAATCCGGCGCACCGACGCATCGCGCAATCAGCGCCTTGAGACCTGCAGACGCGTGCGCCGGATCAAACGTCTGGCCGACAGCGAGGCGGGTGACATGCTGAAGGTCAAGGAGCAGCCGGCCAGCGCTTGCCAGCGCATCCGCCACGGGCGCGCTCAGCGCGCGCACCGCAACCAGGCGCTCCAGGGCGTCGAGCGGGGCGGGCGCGCGCACATTCGACAGATGCCCTGCGTGGCGAAGCAGCAGAAACTGAACCAGAAACTCAAGGTCGACCAATCCTCCCGGCGCGAGCTTGAGGTCCCAGGAACCGGCGTCGCCAAGTTCGCGGCCCATGCGCAGACGCATGTCGGCCACGTCGCGCGCAAGGATCTGCGGGTCACGGGCGCGCCTCAGCGCGACTTCGGCGCCCGCCTCAATCGCCTTGCCGAGATCGGCGTCCCCGGCGACGGCGCGCAGGCGCGTCAGCGCCATCATTTCCCAGGTCCATGCGTCATCTTCGTAGTAGGCGGAAAAGGCCTTGCGGCGCACTGCAAGAGGCCCCTTCGAGCCGGCCGGACGCAACGCCATATCCACCGTATACAGAAGCCCCTCCTCCGTCGGCGCAGACAGAGCCGATACGATGCGCTGGGTAAGGCGCAAGAAATAGGTTTCAGCAGCCAGCGGACGCGCTCCGCGCGATTCAAGCGCACCGTCCGCCGGTTCATACACCACGACGATATCAAGATCGGACGTCTCGTTCATGTCCCCGCCCGCAAGCTTGCCAAAGGCGACGACAGACAGACGCGCATCGAAACGGCCATGGAGCCGCTCCACCTCTGAGCGTGCAGCAGCAACGAGGCCGCCAAGGCATGCCTGCGCCAACCGCGCGTAGGCCGCGCCGGCGTCCTTTGGGCTTGCTTGACCTGTGAGCAGCTGAAAGCCGATCCGAAAGGCTTCCTCGCGCCGGAAGCGGCGGGTGACGTTGAGGGCCTCCTCGTAGCCGCATTGGCTCAGGCGGGCAGTGAGCCGGGCGGATAGGTCGCCTGGATCATCGCCGGCAAGCGGCGCAGCGAAACGCGCCTCGACCATGGCGTCGAGCGTCTCGGGGCGTCGTCCGAGTTCTTCGGCGAGGCGCGGGGCCAGCGCCAAGGCCTGCAAGGTGGCCTTCAGGAACCCGGGTTGGGCCTCGAAGAGGGAGAGGACCTGAACGCCGGCGGCGAGATTTCTGAAGAAGTCGACAAAGCGCGCGAAGGCTGCGTCTGGCTCACCGGTGTCCGACATCGCACGCAACAGGCGGGGCATCAGGCGGGTGAGGATCTCGCGACCGCGCTGCGCGCGCGTGGCGCGCAGGTGTCCGCGATGCCAGTCACGGATCTCCGCCGCCACTTCACTGGGCTGCGAGAAACCAAGCGCGCCAAGGGTCTCCAGCGTCTCGGGGTCGTCATCAACCCCGGTGAAGACAAGACTGCCGAGCGGGTCGGCAAGCGGCTCGTCGCGCGCGTGCAGCGGGGCAGCGATCGCGTGCACGGCACGCCGGACGGCGACGAGGTCGGCGTCGAGCGCGTCGACGGTCTCAAAACCGGCAAAGCGCGCGAGCCTGAGCCGCGCGCCGGCTTCGCGCGGCACCCGGTGGGTCTGCTCGTCATCAAGCATCTGGATCCGGTGCTCGATTGCGCGCAAGCGGTGATAGGCAGGGGCGAGCTGCGCATGGGTTCCGGCCGGAACGGCGCCACCCGCTTCGAGGGCGGCGATTGCCTGCAGCGTGCGCGCACTGCGCATCCACGGAAATCTTCCGCCCAGGATCAATTGCTGGACCTGCGCGAAAAACTCGATCTCCCGGATGCCGCCGCGACCGAGTTTGACATCGAAGTCTGGATCATCGACGCCGCCGTGCCGGCCATGGGCATGGATCTGGCGCATGATCGACTGGATGTCGGCGATGGCGGCATAGTCGAGATTCCGCCGCCAGATGAAGCTCGCGATGAACTGAAGAAACTGGCCAGAGGCGGTCATGTCGCCAGCGACGGCGCGCGCCTTGATCAGGCTGGCGCGCTCCCAGTTCTGCCCGACGCTCTCATAATAACGCTCGACGTCTGGAAACGGCATGGCGGGCGGGGTGACCCGCGGATCGGGGCGCAGGCGCAGATCGGTGCGAAAGGCGTAGCCGTCAGCCGTGACCTCCTCCAGCGCGCGCACAATCGCCTTGATCAGCCGGACGGCGGCGGTCGCCTGGTCGGCCCGCGCTCCCGACAGAAAGACGCCGGGGTCGTAGAAGGCGGTGAAATCTATGTCTGAGGAGTAATTCAGTTCGCGTGCGCCCCATTTGCCCATGGCCACGATGATGAAGCCAGGCGCGGGATTGTCAGGGCGCGGGGCGCTTGCGAGTTCGCCGCGGGCGAAGGCCTCCTTCGCGGCGGCGGCGAGGCATGCCCGGACTGCGGCGTCTGCGAGGTCGCTTAAGGCGCCCGTCACCTGATCCAGGCTGAGCACGCCTGCAAGGTCCCCAAGTCCGATGGCCAGATGAACATCCTGCTTGGCCTGACGGATGACCCGGGCGACGTCGGCGAGGCTGTCGCCATGCGCACCGTCACAGGCGCGCAGGGCGTCGCCCAATACCTCGAGGGGACCGAGGGCGAGCGCGCGCCTGAGCGTTTCGGGCCGCCGCAGCGCGCAGCGCCCCAGATGCGTGGAGGCTGAAAGGGCCGCTGGCAGAACCTCCGTCAGGGGACCGTTGGGGAGATCCCCGCCCAAATCTGCGAGCAGGCGCGCAGCCCGCTCCGGATCGGCCATCAATGGCGGGGCCAGATCAGGCATTGGAGCCTGCCAGTGGCAGCACGAGAAGCGCGCTCAGCCCGGGTCCATGCACCGAGGCGTCGCCCTCGCCGAGCACCAGACTGCCGCCATGGCGTTCAGCAACGCCCTTGGCGAGACTGAGGCCAAGACCGATGCCAGGCTCGCTGCGGCTTGGATCGCCAAGACGTACAAAGCGTTGCACCGCTCGCGCGCGATCGCCCGATGCGATGCCTGGGCCGTCATCGACGACGCCGATCGCCGCGCGGCGCGGACTGACGGCCCGCGCCTCAAGGCGGATGCGTCCGCCCTGCGGGGTGTATTTGAGGGCGTTGTCGATCAGGTTCGCCAGCGCCTGGGACAACAGGCCGCGATCGGCCTTTGCGAAGAGACCGCTTTCGATCTTCGTTGAGAAGGCAAAGCCTGTATCCTCGATCACGACACCGTAGAGCTCGGCTATTTCGCGCGCGACATCGGCCAAGTCGATGCGCGGGAAGGTGCGCGGGTCGATTGTCTCAAGGCGGGAGAGGCGCAGCACCTCATTGAATGTGGCAAGCAGTCCGTCGACCTCTGCGGAGGTTTCGGCGAGCGCAGCGCGCGCCTCGGTCTGATCGGGCGAACGGGCGATGGTCTGCTCGAGCCGGGACTTCAGCCGGGTCAGGGGCGAGCGCAGATCATGAGCGATGGCGTCGCCTGCTTCGCGCGTTGCGCGCAACAGCCGCTCGATCTCGTCCAGCATGGCGTTGAGCCGGCTGGCGAGCGCATCGTACTCATCGCCTGCGCCTGTGACGGGCGCGCGACGCGCCAGGTCGCCGCCCATGACCGCCTCGGCGGTGCGCGCCAACGCTTCCGCGCGCCGCGCTGCGGCGCGTGACAGGAGCATGCCTGCCGCGAGCGAGGCGATGAGACCGACCGCGCCGCCCAGCCATATCGCCATCGACGCGCGTGACAGGATGATCGGGGCGTCACCCAGATCGCGCGCCACAAGCAGGATCCGTCCATCAGGAAGGCGGCCAACCAACCCACGGGCGCGCCGGCTGCCATCCTCTGGCGAAAGCCCGACCTGGTAGCGAAAGCCGATGGTGGCGCTGCCGCGTTCCGGGATCTGCGGCAACTCCGTGATGTTGCCCGAAATGCGCTCGCCTGTTCGATCGGCGACCAGATAGAGAAACCCGTTGCCGGCTGCCGCGCGTTCGATCACCGCGATGTTCAGCCAGTCTATCCCATCAATGGCGGCCCCGCTGCGCGCGACGAGCGTGCGGTACTCGTCCTGAGCGGCGGACTGCGCGCTGGCTTCGACCTGACCGGCCGTGACCCAGTAGAGATAGGCGACGAGCGCGGCGGACAGTGCGAAGACCACCGCCGCGTTGACCATGGCGAGGCGGAATGTGGTTGTTCGCAGAGCCGCCCAAAGGGGCCGTTTCATGGCTCCAGGCGATAGCCCGCGCCGCGCACGGTGTGAAGCAGTGTCGTGTCGAAGTCCTTGTCGATTTTGGAGCGCAGGCGCGACACGTGGACGTCGATGACGTTGGTCTGGGGGTCGAAATGGTAGTCCCAGACTTTCTCCAGCAGCATGGTGCGCGTCACAACCTGGCCAGCGTTTCGCATGAGAAATTCGAGAAGCCGGAATTCACGCGGCTGCAGGTCAATCTTGACGCCGCCGCGGTGAACCGTGCGCGCGAGAAGGTCCATTTCAAGATCGCCGACCTTCAGTCTGGTGACGGGGCTGTCGGGCGCGCCGGCGCCCTCCCTGCGGCGTCCCAGGGCTTCAACGCGGGCAAGCAGTTCGCTGGCGGCGAAGGGCTTTGCAAGGTAGTCGTCTGCGCCGGCCTTGAGGCCCTCGACCTTATCCTCAACGTCGCCCAACGCGGACAGGAACAGGACCGGCGTCTGGCGACCGCCGGCGCGGAAATCTGTGACCAGCGCGATGCCGTCTCTGGCGGGCAGCATACGATCGACGATCAGGACGTCATAGTCGCCGTCACGCGCAAGCGACAGACCGGTGTCGCCATCGCCGGCCGTGTCGCACACGTGGCCGACCTCCTGCAGCGCCTGCTGCAGGAAGCAGGCCATGTCACGGTCGTCTTCGACGATCAAAAGACGCATCGCATCACCCGCCAGATCGGCGCTGGTCAGCCGCCCTGACTTTCCAGCGACAGCGGCACCGTCAGCACGCCCTGGCGCGTGGCGATACGCAGGTTGACGTTGCGCCGGCCCTCCTTGCGCGCCGCCGCAACTGCTGCAGCCACGTCTTCAGGCCCCGTGACCGGGCGTGCATTGACGGCGAGGATCGCGTGCCCGGGGCGCAGACCGACCTCTGCGGCTTCGCTGTCCGGATCAACATCCATCACCACTGCTCCGGTTTCATCCAGACCAAGACCGAGGCGTTGACGGTCCTGCGAGCGCATGGGCGCAAGGGCAAGGCCAAGCGCCCCCCCGCCCTTTTCTTCAACGGCCTCCGGACGCATTGACGGCGATCCGGCCAATTGCTCCTCTGACGGACGTTCCGCGACCCGGATGGAGACTGTCTGCCGCTTGCCATCGCGCAACACTTCCAGCCGGGCTGTGGCGCCAGCGGCCAGATCGCCGACCCGGCGCGTCATATCCGTAGCGTTGGCGACGGCCTTGCCGTCGAGTGAAAGCACGACATCGCCCGCTTTGAGACCGCCCTTCTCCGCCGGGCTGTCCTCCACGACGGTATTGACGATTGCTCCCGAGGCATCGGACAGACCGAAACCTTCCGCACTTTCTGCGCTCATATCCTGGATCTGCACCCCCACCCAGCCGCGCACGACCTTGCCGTCCTTGATCAGACGATCCGTGATGCGGGCGGCGACATCGGAGGGGATCATGAAGCCGATGCCAACGCTGCCGCCGGTCGGGGACACGATCTGGGAATTGATGCCCACGACATTGCCGGAGAGATCGAATGTGGGACCGCCGGAATTTCCGACGTTGATTGGCGCATCGATCTGCAGGAAGTCGTTGTACTGCCCTGTGCCGCGGTTGCGCACTTCGCGTCCGTCGGCCGACACAATGCCTGCTGTGGCGGTCGTCCCGAGATCGAATGGGTTGCCGACTGCAACAACCCAATCGCCCACCCGCACCTTCGGGGCACGGTCGAGGACAACAAACTCGAACGGGCCTTTGGCGTCCTTCACCCGCAACACCGCCAGATCGGTTGGGCGATCGGCGCCGACCACGATGGCGGCCAGCTCCTGGCCTCCCTTGAGCGTGACTTTGATCTCTTTGGCGTCTTCGATGACATGAAAGTTTGTCACCAGCAGGCCGTCGGCGGAAATGAAGAACCCGGAGCCAGCAGACCGCCCCTCCTGCGGGCGCTGACCGCGCGGCGGAGCGAACTGGCGGAACTGTGGTGGAAGGTCCTGCAGCATCTGGTCACTGAAGTCGGGGGCCTCGACGCGCGTGACGACATGCACGCTGACGACGGCGGGACTGACCCGGGCGACGAGGTCAGCAAAGCTCATCGGCGCGCCGACGGGCGGCTTGATCGCGATCTGGCGGGCCTGGGCCGTCGAGACCCAATGGTCGGCGCCGAACGCGAGTGCGCCGAGGCTTGCGAGCGCGGCCGCTCCGTACAGCGTGGCGCGCGCCAGGCGCGAGCGCGACGGCGGCCGGGCGTCTGGACCGCGGGAAGGGGAGCGGTCGTCCCGGCCAGGGGTTCCTGCATCAGCCATCTGAAAACTTCTCCTTGAAGAGACGCAGTGCGTAGCTCCGGAGGCGCTGGAAGGACGCAGCCGAAGCGGCGGGCGTCCCGCGCGGGAGCGTCTGCGCGTGCGTCGGATTCCCATAGGCCGCCGGATGTGGGCGACTTTGGGGCCAAAATCGCGCCTGTTTGGCGACCGGCCGTTCAGGGCTCCTCCGGCGCCAGGGATCTCGTGCGGGCGCGCCGGCGCAGATGGGCGCTGACCAGGGCGAAAGCGGCGACAAGCGCGACCGCGAATGGAAACGCCCACAGCGCCGCAGTGGAACCAGACAGCGGCGGCCTGAGCAGGACATCGTCCCCGTACCGTTCGGCGAAATACCGGCGGATCTGCGAATCGGTGCGCCCATCGACGATTTGCTGACGCACGACCGCGCGCATGTCGAGGGCGAGGTCGGCATTGGATTGGCCGATTGGCTCGCCCTCGCAGACGACGCAGCGGATCTCCATCTCCAGCCCATGGGCCCTTTGTTCCTGGCGTGGATCAAGCGCTGGGGGGCTCGCCGCAAGGGCCGCTGCGACGAAAAGGCCGGCGGCGCTCAAGGCGTCGCCACCTGGCGGTTGCGCACCGCCGACACCAGGGCGAGCGCCGATCCAAGTGCGATCAGCAATGCGCCGCCGAAGACGAAGTTGATCAGCGGATTGAAGTAAAACCGCATGCTCCAGCGCATCGGTCCGTCGCCCTGCGAGAGGGTTTCGCCGAACGCGACGTACAGGTCGCCGCGCAGTGTGGACGTGATCGCGACTTCCCCGGTCGGCTGGTTCGCGGCCGGGTAGAAGCGTCGTTCCGGCATCAGCAATCTCGGCCCGCCGGGGCCTTCGAGGCGCAGCACGGCGCGATCGATGTAGAAGTTGGGCCCTTCATCGGCCTCGACCCGTTCAAGCGTGATGCGCGCGCCCTGAAAGAGCACCGTATCGCCGACAGCCATCGGGCTCATCTGCTCGCGCCGGAAGCCGAGTTCCACGCAGGCGCCGATCGCCAGCAGGCCGAGCCCGGCATGGGCGATGGCCGCGCCATGGACGCGCAACGGCAGCCGCACCAGCGCCTGCGGCCTGAAGCCGCGCCCGCCGGCGCGCACGACCAGATCAGTGACAGCCCCAGCGACCAGCCACGCTCCGACCCCGGCGCCGATCACCGGTCCGAGTGCGGCGTCCGGCTGCAGGCCTACCCAAACCGCGACGGCGACGGCGGCGAGGCCCGCGACCCAGAGCCGGCGCGCCACCGGGGCAAGCGCAGCCCGACGCCAGGCTGACAGCGTGGCGGCCGGGATGAGCAGCATGACGGCGGCCATCAGCGGGGCGAAGGTCAGGTTGAAGTATGGCGGCCCGACCGAGACCGCAGCCCCGAACACATATTCAGCAAACAGAGGATAGAGCGTGCCGACGAGAACCGTGGCGCAGGAGACTGTCAGGGCGAGATTGTTCACGACGAGTGCTGACTCGCGGGACAGAAGATCAAATTCTGCGTCATCCGCAGCCTTGGGCGCTTTCCAGGCGTAGAGCGCAAGGCCGCCGATACCGGCGGCGGCGACCATGGCCAGGATGGCCGCACCCCGGGTTGGATCGACGGCGAAGGCATGCACCGAGGTCAGGATCCCGGAGCGCACAAGGAAGGCGCCGAGCAGACACAGCGTGAAGGTGATGATGGCGAGGAGCGCGGTCCAGGCGGCAAGCCCGCCGCGCCGCGCCGTCACGATGGAGGAATGCACCAGCGCAGCCCCGGCGAGCCAGGGCATGAAACTCGCGTTTTCAACCGGGTCCCAGAACCAGTATCCGCCCCATCCGAGTTCATAATAGGCCCAGTAGGACCCAAGCGTAATGCCCACGGTCAGGAAGCACCACGCCGCGATCGCCCATGGCCGCGCGGCGCGCGCCCAGTCGCGCCCGGCGCCCTCGCCGAGCAGGCCGGCGATCGCAAACGCAAAGACCACGGAGAAACCGACGTAACCAAGGTAAAGGAATGGCGGATGCAGCGCGAGCGCAGGATCCTGCAGGAGCGGATTGAGGTCGGCCCCCTGAAGCGGCGGATCGGCGATCCGCAGGAACGGATTGGACGCGAACAGCAGGTAGGCGAGCGAGGCGGCGGTCACGATGCCCATCACGGCGATCATCCGGGCGCGCAGCGCTGGCTCAAGATGCTGCGAGAACCGCGCCGCCGCGGCGGCGAAACCGGTTGCGATCAGGCACCACAGCAGCATCGATCCTTCGTGATTGCCCCAGGTTCCGGCGATCCGATAGAGAAGCGGCTTGTCGGTGTGGCTGTTGGCGACAACATTGACGAGCGAGAAGTCTGATCGGACGTAGGCGGCGACCAGGCATGCGAACGCCACGGCGCAGGCGGCCAGCGCGCCCGCGCTTGCTGCGCGCGCGCTGGCTGCAAGGGCTGGACTGCCTGCGACCGCCGTGAAACCCAGTCCACACTGCGCGAGGGCGAGGGTAAAGGCGAGGATTGCGGCGAAATGGCCGAGTTCAACGCTCATGAGGAGGGCTCGCCGCCTTCCTGCCAGCGCCCGGCGTCCTTGAGCGCCTGCGCAACTTCCGGCGGCATGTAGGTTTCATCATGCTTGGCGAGCACCCGCGAGGCCTTGAAGCCGCCGGTCGAGGTAAAGGCCCCTTCCGCAACGACACCCTGGCCTTCCCGGAAGAGATCCGGCGGCGCCCCGGCGTATTCCACAGGGATGCTGACCACATTGTCCGTCACCCGGAAGGCGATCCCCCCAGTCGCCGGAGTGGACACGCTGCCCGGTTCGACGAGGCCGCCGAGGCGGATGTTCTGGCCGGCGGGAACCTGCTTTTCACGCGCCTCTGAGGGACCGTAGAAAAAGACGACCTGGTCGCGCAGGGCGGTCATCGCCAGCAGCCCGGCGACGGCGATGAGTGGGACAGACACGCCGATGAAGAGGAGCCGTCGAGTGCGCGGCCGCATGATCACATCCTCATTAGCCGGGCGGCGCCCGGGCGGGCGACGCATCGGCACGCTAAACTAGTGGCGCCGGGGATCGGCGCCAGTCACTCTTTCGCGCGTCATGGCGTCTCAGCCTGCCCGCCGGTCGGCTGTGCTCCGCCCAGCGCGCCTTCGAGCGCGGCGATCATGCGCCCGACGCGATCGCGCCGGTCGCCCGCCGGCAGGGCCGCCTGGCCTTGCCGGAGCGCGTCCACCGCAGGCCGGCTTGGGCCGCCATTGGTCAGCATCAGCGCCTGACCGAGGAGGATCCAGGCGTCGGCGCTTTTCGGATCGCGCCGCACGGCCGACTGCAGGGCGCGCACGGCATCGGGATAACGTTCGGCGCGCAGCATGACCTGGGCCAGGATGATGTGGGGCGTCGGGTCGGCGGGATCATCCTTGGCGCGCCGTTCGAGCAGGACGACGAGTTCTGGATCACTCAATCGTTCGAGCGCGCCCGGCCCCGCCGCAATCAGCGCCTGGTAGCGCGATTCAAATGCGGTGTCGGGAGCGCCTGGCCTGCCGATCACGAGATAGACGCCGATCGCGAGCAGCGGCGCGCCGAGCGCAGAGGCGATGACGACAGGCGGGATGGGACCGACCGCCGCCTTGCGGGCGCGCCGCAGGAGCCATGCGGCAAGGGCTGCGCAGAGCAGGGCCACGATCGCCCAGAACGCCGTAAGTTCCCACCACGCCATGGTCATCCTGTTCCCTCCGCAGGGGCGCTCATCTTCATGCGACGGCAGGAAGGCGCAGCACCGCCTTGAGACCGCCGAGGGCGCTATCGTCTAGCACAAGCGTCCCGCCATAGGCGCGCGCGAGGTCATCAACGATCGCAAGGCCGAGGCCGGAGCCGCTCTCCGTTTCATCCAGCCGCAACCCCGCTTCAACGCCGCGGGCCGTTGCTGGGCAGATATGCCCGGACCATCATCTTCGACAACCACTTCAAGCTGCGGTTCTTCGCCGGGCGTCCGCAGGATGCGCGCCTCAACCAGACCGCCTCCATACTTGCAGGCGTTCTCCAGCAGGTTGCCGATCATTTCCTCAAGGTCCTGACGCTCGCCCCGAAACTCTGCAGCGACGCAGTCCTCGACACGCACCTGCACGCCTTCAGAGGCGTAAAGACGCCCAAGCGTGCGGGCAAGGTCGTTGAGAACGCTCACAGCCGGGGTGCTGGCGCCAAGCGCCTCGGCGCGGGCGGCTGCGGCTGCGCGTTTGAGGTAATGGTCAACGGCCCGCCGCATCGCCTCCGCCTGCCGCCGCACCACGTCGGGAAAGCCTGTTTCGCCTTGGGGAGCTTCGTTCATCAGGACCGAGATGGGCGTCTTCAGCGCATGGGCGAGATTGCCGACGTGGGCGCGGGCGCGCTCGACGACGTCGCGCGAATGATCCAGCAACTGGTTCAATTCCCGGGCCAGGGCGGCGACCTCGAGGGGGTAGGCGCCCTCCAGCCGGGCCCGCCGGCCGCGCCTGACGGCGGCGACATCAGCTTCCATACGGCGCAGCGGCGCCAGACCGACCCGAACCTGGAGCGCGACCGCCACCGCCAGGCCGCAGCCGAGAACAGCGAGGGCGACAGTGAGCGTCGTGTTGAAGCGACGCGCGGCGTCCAGGGCCGGGGTGATGTCTGCAGCGGCGATGACGATCACCGGAGTATCGCGGTCGGGCAGGCGCACGGCGATGGCGCGCAACCGGACCGGTTCGTCATTTGGACCCAGCCCCTGGTCGCTGACAGACTGGCCGGGCGTTGCAAGAACAGCGCTGCGGGCCTCGCGGCTCAACGGCAGACTGGCGTCCCAGACGGAGCGGGATTGTGCGAGCACCCTGGCGCCTGGCCCGGGCGCGGATCCGATAACCGCCCAGTAGCGGCCCGACAGCGCGCGGGCGAACCGCGGATCGTTCGGCTGGCTGGTGACCGAAACGGCGCCGTCAGCGTCGCCGGCGAGGGCTGCGATGACGGTCTCGGCGACGACGTCAAGATCCTGGTCCAGCGACTTCAAAGCCGCATCGCGATAGAGAGCGGCCAGCACAAAGCCGCCGGCAAGCAGCATGGCGGCGATCCACACGACCGCGGCGCCGACGAGGCGGGAAGCAAGGGACCCTTGTGTGCGCACCCTGGCTTTCTAGGGGATTTCGGCCGGATCGACCAAGCGGTAGCCCAGTCCGCGTTCGGTCTGGATGCGGTCCGGGCCGACCTTCTTGCGCAGCCGGCCGATGAACACTTCGATCGTGTTGGAGTCGCGGTCAAAGTCCTGATCGTAGATGTGCTCGATCAGCTCGGAACGCGGCACAACCCGGCCCTGGTGATGCATCAGGTAGGAGAGCACCTTGTATTCATGTGCGGTGAGTTTGATCGGGCGCCCCGCCACCGAGGCGCGCGCTGAGCGGGTGTCCACACTCAGATCGCCGCAGGCGAGGGCTGCGGTTGCGTGACCTGAGGCGCGCCGGAGCAGTGCACGCAGGCGCGCCAGCAGTTCCTCGGTATGGAAGGGCTTTGTCAGATAATCATCCGCCCCGGCGTCGAACCCGGCGACCTTCTCGCTCCAGCGGTCGCGGGCTGTCAGGATCAGAACGGGCATCACCAGGCCCGCAGCGCGCCAGCGTTCCAGAACGCTCACGCCATCAATCTTTGGCAGCCCAAGGTCCAGCACCACGGCGTCATAGGGCTCGGTTTCGCCAAGAAACAGGCCCTCCTCGCCGTCCGGCGCAAGATCCACCGCATATCCCGCGTCAGTCAGCGCCTGATGCAATTGCCGGCGCAGATCGGAATCGTCCTCAACGATCAGTACGCGCATATCACCCCCGCCGCGCCAGAATGGCCCCGGTTTCAGCATCAATGACGAAGTCGATGCGCCGTCCGACTGCGCTCAGCCATTGCACCTCATAGACAGCCGACTGGCCCGGGCCGCGGCTGACAAGCTGCGCGTCGAGCATCTTGCCGCCCTCCTGCGCTTCGATCTGGCGGATGACCTGGCGCAGCGGAACGTGTTGCCCCTGGCGCACGGCGTCCGACGCTTCACCGGCAGAGAAGCTTGATCCAAACGGAGGGCGCGCCTGAGCCAGTGCGCCGCCGACCGGCAGGACCGCGGTACAAACGGCAACCAGGAACAGACGCTTGATCATGGTTGGAACCCTAACAGCGAGCCGCTGAATACACCCTGAACATGGCCGGGGCGAAGCCACGCCGGACAATCGGGGGCCCGGCTGGCGCATGCAGACTGCAGACCGGCGGTTGGCGGGGAATGCGCCCCCATACCACGGACGCGCCCGTTACTGCACGCCCCGGATCAGCGGATCGTCGGCGACGCGCCAGAACCTGCGCTGCATGATCAGGGCCGCTCTGGCGTCACGTCACGCCTGGCCCAGGTTTTCAGAAAGGCTTTCAACGCGTCGTCCGGCTGATCCGGCAGCACGATCAACAACCGCACGAAAAGGTCGCCGCGGGCGCCGCTGGCGCTTGCAACACCCTTGTTCCGCAGGCGCAGGGTCATGCCGGAACTGGACCCTGGCGGGACGGTGAGCGCCACTGCGCCGGTCGGCGTTTGCGCCTGCACCTTGGCCCCTTCCACGGCTTCGGCCAGCGAAATGGGAAGATCGAGGAACAGATCGTCGCCCTCACGGCGCAGGGAGGGGTGCAGCTTGACCTGAACCTCGATCAGCGCATCTCCCGGGGGGCCGCCGCCGACGCCTGGCGCACCCTGCCCCTTCAAACGCAAGACCTGACCGCTCTCGACGCCCGGCGGAATGGCCACCTCCACCGTGCGGCCATCACCCAGCGGGATGCGCCGCCTGGCGCCGTTCACCGCATCAAGAAAATCAACATCGAGTTTGAAGCGGAGATCCGCGCCGCGGGCGCGCCAGGCGCGGCGCCCGCGCGGATCGGCGCCAAAGGGACCGCCGCCGGCATTCTGGTTGAAGAACTGATCAAACAGGTCGGAAAAATCCTGAGCCGGCTCGAATGGCGCGCCGCCACGCGCATCCGGGCGGCCCGCAAACGCCCGCTCATTGCCGTCGCCATCGATCTCGCCGCGATCGAAGCGTGCGCGTTTGACGGGGTCGGACAACAGCTCGTAGGCGGCCGAGGCGCGCTTGAACCGGTCTTCCGCGGCCTTGTCGCCAGGGCGCACGTCCGGGTGAAGCTCCTTGGCGAGCTTTCTGTAGGCTTTTCGGATCTCGTCCGGGGCGGCGCTCTTCCCCACCCCGAGGACGGCATAGGGATCCCAACTCACGCACCGGCCTCCCCGGCCCCAACGACTCTGCGTCGCACCATTTCACGCGCACGCGCCCGCGCCAAGACCACATCGGCGCGCGCAGCCCTGGACGCAGGCCACACGCCGCTCCGCGGGTGCGCCGAACGCCCGCTGCAGGCGCAGCCCACGCCACACCGCCGGCAGACGGCAGGTCAGCCGGACTTCTGGACGTCTGCAGCATGCGGTTGGGGCGCCGGCGTCTCCGGCGGGGCGGCGCCTGGCAGCAGGCCCCAGCGCTCGATGCGACGCAGCCCTGCGTCCAGGGCGGCCATGGTCTTTGCGAGGCCGCCATCCTCATCCGCGCGCCAGCCTTCCTGGGCCTGGGCGAGGGTATGGGCGAAAGCCGCCGCCCGCGCTGCCCCTCTGAACCCGGCGGCATTGATCCCGCAGGCGGCGAGCAGCCAGGCGGCAGTGCGCAATCGCCGGGCGCCGCGTTGCAGCTGATGGTCGACATCATGTTCGATCGCTGCGTCGAGCGCTCGGTGCGCCGGCCGGCGCGCCTCCATTGCATCGAACCGGGCCATTGCAACTTCGAACAGACGATCGCGCGGCGACAGGGTCGGATCGATCCTGGCGGCCGCCGCACGGTCCAGGCCCTGATCGATCCAGGCCAGGAGGCGTTCCACGCCGCGGGCTGGATAGAAGTCGGCGAGCTTCAACCCGGCCGCCGCGGCGACGGCAGGCAGGGTCAGCCCGCTCCAACCGTGTGTTTCCAGTATTTTCAAGGCCGCCTCGGCGGCTTTCGCACGTTGGGTCTCAGTCAGCGCCATGTTCGTCATGTGGGGAGCGAGCCGCGCGCCGCAAGGGCGGCG
>JBEIHX010000037.1:0-31133 GCA_040381075.1 Hyphomonadaceae bacterium | reverse complement strand
GTATCCGCCATCGATGACGATCTCGGCCCCGGTGACGAACCTGGCCTCGTCGGATGCGAGCCAGACGACGGCCCACGCAATGTCGTCAGGTTCGCCCATGTGTCCGATCGGGTGGGCGAGACCGGCGGCCGCCTTGGCGGCCTCCAGGTCCGGCGACGTGGCGCGCAGATGGTTTTCCACCATTGGCGTCCAGATATAGCCTGGATGGATGGAGTTCACGCGGATCCTGTCCGGAGCATAGGTGATCGCGTCGTTTTTCGACATCAGGCGCACGGCGCCCTTGGAGGCGTGATAGGCGGCAAGACCGCCGACGCCGATCAGGCCGGCGATGGAGGACAGGTTGATGATCGACCCGCCGTGCGCAGCGCGCAGATGCGGGATGGCGTGTTTGACGCCGAAGAACACGCCTTTGACGTTGATCGACTGCACCCTGTCCCACTCATCCGACGTCACCTGGTCGGTTGGCTTCGGGCTGCCTGAGACGCCGGCGTTGTTGACGACCACGCTGAGCCCGCCGAAATGCGCCGCCACAGCGTCAATGGCTGTTTTGACGGCGGCCTCATCGGCGACATCCACGCGCCAGAACGCTGCGGTGCGCCCCTGACTGACGAGTTCGGCGGCGAGCGCCCGGCCCTCGGTCTCGAGAACGTCGAAAATCGCCACCCGGGCCCCCTCTTCGCTCATGCGGCGCACGCACGCCTGTCCGATCCCGACCGCGCCTCCGGTGACGATGGCGATCTTGCCGGCAAGTCGGTTCATGGCTGGTCTCCTCGGTCGGTCGGTTCGGGCTTCGGCGCGCTGGCGCGGCGGGGCGCGCCGGCGGGATGACGCGACGCGTGCGGCGTGCACACGCCACGACTGCCGCCGCGACCGGCATGGCGTCATAGCGTTCGGCGCCCATGGACCGCCATCCCCGGTTGAACCCGTAGGGCGGGCGACCGTCGGGCGGTCGGCCCTGGCGCAGGGGTCGCCTGCGGGCGCGACCGCCGGAGGTGCGATTGGCGCCTGCTGAGCGGCCACCGTTCGCGCTGGGGGCGCGCGCACGGGCGCCGGAGAGATCCGCGGCGCGAAGTCAGATCAGTTTTGCCGCGTCGACGCCGTGGTGGGAGCGGGGCGCTGCGACGCGCGCAGCATCACCGCGGATGCGGCTCCCGGGACGGTCGCAAAACTGACGTAGACCCAGTGAGGGGGGACCCAGTGAGGGGGGACCCAGTGACGGGGGACCCAGTGACGGGGCGACCCAGCGACCTGGACTACGGCGACCGGAGCACAACGCCTGGGGCAGAGCGCCGGGGCGCCGGTGCAGGCGCGATGCCGGCGCAAGGCGATGCCGGTGACGCAACGCTGATCGCGCACGCCCCTTCGATCGGCCCCGGGGCGGGATCACAGGCGCACCGGTGATCGTCCCTGGCGCGCGCAGACCATTGCGGCGCGGGCGCCAGGAAGGACCGGCGAGGACGGCAAATCGCAAGACTGGGTGTCGCCTCATCGCGTAAGTCTGGGCGCTGCCTGGCGCGTGCGCCGTCTGGCGGCGCGTTGTCCGGCAAGTGGTCGTCTGGCGAGTGGTCGCCTGGCGAGTGGTCATCGCGCCGCCTGCGGCCTCGCGGCGCCAGGCGGCCTGGCGCGTGGCTCAGTGCGGCGCATCCAGAAGGGCCGGGGAACCAACGCTCACCGGGACGTCAAAGTACGTGTCGGGAAAGGGTTCGCCGACGAGCGTGAAGTGCCACCACTCCTTGTCATAGGGGCGAAAGCCCGCGCTTTGCATGGCGCTGCGCAGGAGAAGGCGGTGGGCGCGTTGCGGCCCGGCAAGGCCGGGCGCCGCAGGCCAGGAAATCGGATCGAACACGTCGTAGCCCGATCCCATGTCGAGTTCAGCGGCGCTGGCGAGGTCGACCAGCGTCAGGTCGACGGTCGCGCCGCGCGAATGCCCGGAGCGCTCGGCGATGTAGCCGAGCGCGAAGAGCGCGCTCTTGTCGACATTGGGATAGTGCTCGCCCTTCCGGATCTGGTCGGTCGGATCACGGGCCCAGCGCACGAAGTCGGCGACGGCGCGCTGAGGGCGGTAGCAATCGAACACCTTCAGCCCAAGACCGAACGGGGCGAGGGTCTGCTGGACCCGGGCGAGTGCGCTGGCGGCCGCGCGTGTCAGAAGGCAGACGGGCGCGTCGTAGCCAGCGATGGGGCGTCCGACGAAGTTGGCGGCCCCGGCATAGCGCATGTCGACCACAAGGCCGGGGACGAGGCTGGCTGCGTCGATGAGGCCGGGGTTGGGCAGGCCGGGGTTGGGCAGGCCGGGATTGGGCGGGCCGGGATTGGGCGGGCCGGGGTTGGGCGGATCGGCGTGACGTGCGCTGGCGGCCGCTGCAGGCGGCGGCGCGCCTTCCGGCGCCTCCGGTGCGCTGGCGCATGCTGCGGTGACAAGGAGTGCGGCGGCGATCACGGTGCGCCGGGCGGCGGCACGCAGCGGCGCCGCGGCGCAGGTCCTGGGCATGCGCGTCTCCAGTTTGAAGCCTGAGGCGCAATCCTACGTCCGGGCGCGCCGCGGCGTGAAGGCCTCGCCCGGACGATGTCGACGGCCTGGGGCGGGCGTTGCGGGCTGCGGGGCGACGCCTGCCGGCCCAGGCCAAGGTCCTCCCGCCCGGAGCACACGCCCACATCCGAGGCCAAACACCCTGCTCCAGCCCCAGTCCAAGCCCCAGTCCAAGCCCCAGTCCAAGGCCCGGTCCAAGGCCCGGTCCAAGGCCCGGTCCAAGGCCAGGGGGCCCGGACACGGCGCCTGAGCCCGCCGCGCTCCCGGCTGGCAGGAATTTTGCATATCTTTTCAGCAAAACCGCCCGCGTCGGGGGTATTGTTCCGACGTGTGCTGCAATAGGACTGAGGGATGATCCCGGACGCCGCCCGCTCCCGGCTTGTCGCCGAGCTGATCCGCATGGACGCGCTGGCGCCTGAGGATCGCGCTGCGTGGCTGGCGCTGTGCCAGGGCGATCCGGTCCATGGCTCGCCCTTTCTGTGGCCGCACTTCGCCGAGGCCGTTGCATCAGTGCGGGACGACGTCCGCCTCGCGCTGTTCCGCACACCGGACGCGCAGGCCCGGCGCCCGAACACCGCCTGCGGCTTCTTCGCCTTCCATCGACGCCCGGGCGGGCTGGCGCGCCCGGCGGGCGCGCCGGTTTCTGACTGGCAGGGGCCGGTGCTGCGCGCCGATGCGGGAGTGACGCCGGGGGCTCTCCTGTCCGCCTGCGGGGTGGATGCGCTGCGGATGACCGGCGTGCGCCCGGATCTGCCGATGTATGCCGGGCGCACGCATCGCCCTGTGCGCAGCTGGTATATTGATCTGGCCGGCGGCGCGCCGGAGTACCTGGCGGCGCTGAAGCGCACGCAGCCGAAGCATCTCGCCAACACAGCGCGCTGCGGACGCAAGGCGGAGCGCGAGATCGGTCCGGTGCGGTTCTGCTTTCACGACCCGGATCCGACAGTTCTGGCGACGATCATCGCCTGGAAGCGTGCGCGGTTCCGCGCGACGGGCAAGCACGACATTTTCACGGCGGCCTGGATCCGCGCCCTGTTTGACCGGCTGGCGCGATCCGACGATCCCGACTTCGGTCTGGTGGTGGCGACGGTGCGCTTCGGCGACCGGCTGGCCGCGGGCGAGATCTACCTGCGCGGCGGCGACCGGCTGCACGCCTGGATCGCCGCCTATGATCGCGAGCTTCTCAGCTACGCGCCGGGTCAGATCCTGACAGAGCGCATGCTGGCCGAGGCGTCTGCGCACGGCGTGCGCCGGATCGATTTCGGCCCCAGCAATGACGAGTACAAGTCGCGCTGGTGTCTGGACTGGGAGCCGATCGCGCAGGCGGTGCTGCACGCTGACACGCCGGGCGGCCTCATCCGGTCACGCGCCATGGCCGGCTGGCGGCAGGCGCAGCCGGCGCTCGGCCGGGCGAGCAGGCTTGTGTCGCGTCTGCGCGGCGGCAGCGAGCATGTCATTGCCGCGCAGGGCGGCTGGATTCTGGGCGTGATGGCGCTCCTGGTGAAGCTCCTGCTGCGACCGCGCCTGTAGCCCGTCGGCCGGGTCGTTCAGCGCAGTGCGTCCCTGGCCCAGCGGCCTGACCAGGCGTCGAGGCGCGCCAGATGTTCGGCGAGTTCGCGGCCATGGGCGGTGTAGCCATAGCCGCCATCGCCATGGTCGATCAGCGCGGCGTCACGCAGTTCCTGCAGACGGCGATTGAGCACGGTGGGTGAGATGTCCCCGCAGCGTTCCTGCAGGCTGCGGAATGTCAAAGGCCCGTCGCGCAGCTCCCACAGGGCGCGCAGGCTCCAGCGCCGTCCAAGCAGATCCAGCAGCGCCATGATCGGCCTGCCGGTGGTTGAGCCGCGCACGGGTCTGCCGGGCGTGATGGTTTTTCGTGTCATGCATGCTCCCCTGCGCGGCCCGCGCGACGCGGGGCGGGTGGCGCATCCGGGGCAATGATCGCAGGCGATGCGCCTTGACGCTACTGTTTTTGCAGCGTATTTAACTGCTACTTAATGAGTAGCGTTCATCGCGCTGGAGATTTGGTGCGCTGGAGATTCAGTATACTGGAGATCCAGTATACTGGAGATTCAGGACGCTGGAGATGTGTACGCCATGACCCGCAGACTGCAGCCGCTTGAAGCCCCCTTCCCGCCGGACATCGCGGCGCGTCTGGCGCGCTATCCCCAGCAGGACGGGTATCTGCTGGCCCTGTTTCGCACCTTCGCCAACAGTCAGCGCTTCCTGGAGAAGGGCGTGCCCAATCTGCTCGACAGGGACAGTCCGCTGGCCCTGCGCCAGCGCGAAATCATCATCCTGCGGGTCACCGCGAACCTCGACTGCGCCTATGAATGGGGCGTGCACGTTGCGATTTTTGCGCGGGCGGCGAAACTGACCGAGGCGCAGACGGCAGCGACCCGCCTTGGCCCGTGGGACGCGGACTGCTGGTCGCCGGAGGAGCGGCTGCTGGTGCGTGTGGTTGATGAGGTGTGCGCCCATGCGGGGGTGACGCCAGGAACCCTGCCGGAGTTTGAGGCGACCTGGACCCTGGACCAGCAGCTTGAGATCCTGGCCCTGTGCGGCGCCTATCACACGGTGGCCTTTGTGGCCAATACGGCCCGCCTGGCGGCGGAGCCGTTCGCGGCGCGGTTTCCGGAAGGCGACGCGGCACAGGAGGACGCGGCGGCGGCGCGCCAGGACGGGTGAGACGCGGACTGCGCCTGAGGGAGCAGGTCAGACAGGCGCGAGGCCCGCAGCGGGACTTGGCCGCCAGGGAGAAGGCCTCCAGGGATAGGCCGACAGGGATGGGCCCACGGGTGTATGCCGACAGGCATAGGCCAACAGGGGCAGATGGGGGTTCCTGGCTGCGCCCGACACCCCACCCATGACCGCGCAGAACCTCCCCACACACCGCCATCTGGGCGCGCCCCCAGGCCCGCACGGCGCGCGGTCGGGTGCAGCCGTCGCGACCGCATGCATGCGGTCGCAGGCCTTGCCTGGCCTCAGGCTGCAGCGCTGGCCCGCGCGAGATCCTCGCGGATGGAGGCGCGGCCGAGCCAGAACAGCGCGACGGCGGCGAGCCCCACCAGTCCGCTGACAATCAGTCCCCAGCGCAGGCCGTCGTCACGCGCGGCGCTGCAGGCGGCGGCGAGCTGCGGATCGGCGGCGGCGAGGCCCCTTGCGGCCTCAGCGCCCGCGGCCACAAGGCGGTTGTCGGCGAAGATCGGCAGGCAGGTGGCGTTAAACTCGAGACCGGGCGCGCCCCGCGCGCCGAGGCGCCAGTTGCTGAGGGCGTCCGCGAGCATGCCGAGCAGGGTCGGGCCGAAGCCGAGGCCGATCATGTTGACGATGAACAGCATGATGGCGACGGCCGAGGCGCGCAATTGCGGGCTCACCACGCCCTGGATCGAGGCGTAGACCGGGCCGTACCAGAGCGAGTTGAGGAAGATCGGGATGATCAGCAGGGCGAGCGACCACAGGGTCGGATCGCTGAGACCGCCGCTCAGGCCGGGCGCGCCGCCCGGCATCAGCATGGCCGCCACGAACAGCGGGGTCGAGGCGATCATGGCGATCGCCGGCACGCTGAAATAGGCGCGGGTGTCCTTCCTGGCGGCGGCGTCGGCGATCTGGCCGCCGGCATAGGTGCCAAGCGCGCCGCCGATGCCAATGACGACGGCGAGCGCCAGGCCGATCTGGGCGAGCGGCGTCAGGTGGACTTCGCCGTAGAAGATTCCGAGGAAGGCGATCTGGCCATAGCCGATGAAGGCGAGGATGGCGGCGCCGAAGCAGGCGAACCAGTAGGAGCGGACGCCGGCAAGGGCTTTGAGCGCGTCGCCGAAGCCCATCGCCGGCGCGTCGGCCTTGGGCGGGGCCACCAGGCCCAGCCTGCGCGGTTCCTTGATGGTCAGCGTGATGATGACGGCGAGCACAACGCCCGGCAGGCCGACCATCAGGAAGGCCCAGCGCCAGTCCAGGGTCTGGGCGATCCAGCCGCCGAAGGCGAAGGCGAAGAAGGTGCCGATCGGCACGCCCATCGAGTAGAACGCAAGCGCCGAGGCGCGCTTGTCCGGCGGCGCCGTGTCGGCGATCAGGGAGTGGGCGGGCGGCGTACAGCCGGCTTCGCCGATGCCGACGCCGATCCGCGCGAGCAGCAGCTGGAGATAGCTCTGCGCGACCCCGCACAGCGCGGTGAACAGCGACCACAGCGCCAGCGCGCCGGCGATGATGGTCACCCGGTTGGCGGAGAAGCGGTCGGCGTAGCGTGCGATCGGGATGCCGAGCACGGTGTAGACGAAGGCGAAGGCGAGACCGGTCAGGAGACCCATCTGGGTGTTCGACAGCCCGAACTCCGCCTTGATCGGGCCGGCGAGGATGTTGACGATCTGGCGGTCGAGAAAATTGAGCGTGTAGATGATCAGCAGCATCCACAGCGCGTATCGCACCTGTCCCGGCGACAGCGGCCTGCCGCCGGCTGCCGCGACCTGAGCCTTCTGGCCTGCGTGTTCGCTCGTCGCCACCTGGTTCTCCCCGTCGTCCTGTCACGGGGTGTCGGCCATCGCTGTGCGACAACGCCCCCGCGCCCTGGCTCACCATGCGACACCATGTCGCCCGCGTCGAGAGGGGGTGTCACGTCCGGGGCGACAGCGCTGGCGGGCGGCGGACTGCAGACGCGGAGGTGGCCGCGGGCATGCCCGCCGCCCGGCGCGCAGCGGGTGCGGGGCGGCGCCCCCTGGGCGTCCAGAGCGGCCGAAACAAAAAGGGCCGCCAAAACAGGCGGCCCCCACGCGGGAACGCCCCGGGATGGCGGATTACGGGCTGCTGCTGCCGTTGGTCGCAAGTACAGTCACGCCAACGGCGGTGAGTGCAGTCGCCGCGACGACTGTGTTCACACCCGCGGCGCCGATGGTATAGCCGCCGATCGTGGTGTTGGACGACAGGGCGAGTATCTGTGACTGGTCCAGCCAGCAGGCGGCGCCGGTCGATGGAATGGTCACCGAGCTGGCGGAGGGCAGCGACAGCGAGCAGGTGTTGAGTTGCTGAACAACCGCCGAGCCAGCCGAGCGGGTGAATACCCTGTCGCCCGGGAGCAAAGTACTGCCGTTGGCGACCTGATAGACCTTATTGCCGCGCAGCACGAGCACGTCGCCGGTGACGTTGGACACCGTAAATGTTGGGCTCGCGGCCTGAGCCAGAACGGGGGCCATAGCCGCCAGACCGAATACCGCTGCAAGCACGCTGTGAACAATCGGACGCATGGTCATGGAGAGCCCCCTCATCGGTCGATCCTGGCGCACGAAACGTAACGCCACTCATACGTTTACCAAATCGAGCCGGACATGACAACGCGCCCGCGCCGTGCTTGGGCGGGACCGGCGATCGCCCACCGGGCGAACCCACTGCCTGAACCTTGCCCCGCAGGCGCACACACTCCTAATCTCACGCGCGGGCCTCAGGAGTGGCCCCATGGCGGGGCGCGGATGCACCGGCACGCGGCGTCACGAGGTGCGGGAGCGTATGCAGGATCCGATTTTCCGGCTGTTCATCAGCTCCACCTTCGCCGACTTCCGCCATGAGCGCGAGGCGCTGCACCAGCGTGTGTTTCCGCAGCTCGACGCCTACTGCCGGGCCCGCGGGGCGCGCTTCGACGTTGTCGACCTGCGCTGGGGCGTGAGCCCGGAGGCGCAGGAGGACCTGCGCACCTTGAGCATCTGCCTGACGGAGGTCGAGCGGTGCCGGTTGATCGGGCTTGCGCCGCATGTCGTGGCGCTGGTCGGCGACCGCTATGGCTGGGAGCCGGCGCCGGTGGAGATCGCCGGGGCGCACTGGCGCGCCATGATGCGCCAGCCCGGACCGGACCGCGCCCTGGTCGAGACGTTCTACCGGGCGGACGGCAATGCGATCCCGCCGGTGTGGACGCTGCGCCGGGACGCCTATGCAGGGGCAGACGCTGCGGCGCGCGCGGCGCTCACCGCGGCGGTGCGCCGGCTTGCGACCGGGATCGGCCTCGCGCCCGACGATCACCCGGCGATCTTTGCCTCGGCCACGCATCAGGAGATCGCGGGCGGCCTGTTGCGGACCGACAGACCCCAGGCGGGCATGGCCTATCTGCGCACGATCCATGGGCTGCCGCAGTCGGCGGCCGGGGCGCCCTATGTCGACGTGGCCGATGGGGCGCCCGATGCGGGCGCGCAGGAGCGCCTGGCAGGCCTCAAGGCCAGATTGCGCGCAGCGCTGCCGCAGCAGCGGGTGCGCACGATCGCGGCGACCTGGGGCGGCGGCGACATCGCCACGGATCACATCGAGGGTTTCTGCGCGCAGTTTCTGGCCGACCATAGGGCGCTGATCGATCAGTCGCTGGAGCAGGCGCGGACACAGGACGCCGGCGGCGACGCGCACGCGGCCTTCGCGCGCGACCGGGCGCGCCTGTTCGTGGGCAGGCGCAGCGCAGTGGCGCGCATCCTGCGCCATGCGCGTGCGAAGGCGAAACCGGACCGGCGCGCGCGCATGCCGCTGGTCATCGAGGGCGCAGGCGGCGTGGGCAAGTCGGCGCTGATGGCGCAGGCGGCTGAGCGCCTGCGGGCCGAGGCGGGCGACGCCATCGTGCTGACGCGCTTCGTCGGCGCGGTTGCGGGAAGCGAAGACCTCACAGGCCTGCTCAGCGAGCTGGCCGGCGCGATCGTCGCGGCGCAGGGCAACGCGCGCCCTGCGCCGGCCGGCACGCCGGAGGACGCAGCTTCCGCCTTCGCCGCCGCGCTTGGCGGCGCCACCGCGCAGCGCCCCATCGCCGTTTTCATCGATGCGCTCGACCAGCTGGATCCGGGCGATCGCCTGCGGCTTCTCGATTGGCTGCCGGACGCCCTGCCGCCGCATGCCCGGGTGATCCTGTCGACGCGGCCCGGCCCGATCGCGCAGGAGGCGCGCCGGCGCTTCGCCGGGGCCTGCATGCGCCTGACCCCGATGCCGGCCTACGACACCGCTGCAATGCTCGATCGCATGCTGGCCGACGCCGGACGCAGGCTCACCGGTCGCCAGCGCGCCGCGATCCGGCGCGCGTCGCCGGGCCTGCCGCTGTGGACGCGGCTCGCCTTTGAGGAGGCGCGACGGTGGCGGTCGGACGAACCGGGCCGCCGGCTGGAGCGCAGCGTCGACGGTTTGATCCGCGCCCGGATCACGGATCTTTCCCTGCCCGCCAATCACGGCGCGCCGCTGGTGCGCGATGCGCTCGGCGCCATCGCGGCGTCGCGCTTCGGTCTGTCGGACAGCGAGCTGGCGCTCGCCCTGTCGCAGACCCGTGCGCCGGAGGTCTGGGCGACGTTTCGGGCGCGCTCGTTTCATCCCTGGGACCAGCCGGTTCTGCCGGCGATTGTCTGGCTGCGGCTGCGGGCGGATCTGGCGGCCTATCTGGTGGAAAGCCGCGTCGACGGCGCCCTCACCTATCGCTTTTTCCACCGCGAGTTCGCCGAGGCGGCGGCGGCGATGACGCTCAGGGACGCCGCCGGATCCGCCATGCACGCCCGGCTCGCCGACGTCTTCGCCGCCCCGGCCCAGACGGATCTCTATCGCGCCTGCGACGCTGCGGGCGCTCAGGACAGCCGTGCGCTGCGCCGGGTGATGGAGCAGCCGTGGCAGCTCGCCGCCGCCGGACAGGTCGAGGCGCTGACCGCCCTGCTCGACGATATCGGCTTCGTCGCCGCCAAATGTGCAGCCAACCGGGTTGGCGACCTGATGCAGGACATCGCCCGTCTGGAAACGGCGCGCGCTGCAGCCGCGGGCCCCTCGCAGGCGACATCTGCGGCCTCGCCGCAGGGACGGGCGGCGACCCACGGGATCCAGGGCGCGGGGGATGCGTCGACGGCGTGGCGCGCGCGGCTGCGGGCCTGGCGGACCATGCTGGAGCACGCCGATGGGCGCTGGCCGGCGCACCGGGTGTTGTTTCAGCTGCTGCTGGAAGCCGATCCCGCCGCGACGCCGCAGCGGTCGCAGGCCTGTGCGCTGCTCGCGCAGGCGCCGCCGGATTGGCCGGTTCTGGTGTGCGCTGCGCCGCAGCGCTATGTGGCGCCGCTGGTTGAGGAGGTCCCGGCGACGCCGGATCTGGCCGGGGTCGCCCCGCTGACGGGCGGCTATCTGGCGCTGTGGGACCGCGCGGGGGGTCTGCGGATTGTGGACCGGCGCAGCGCCCAGCTGGTCGAGCGCCTTGAGCTCGGCGCGGCGAAATCCGCACGCGCCCGGCTGGCGCGCCTGGCGGACCGCTTCGGCGCTGTGGAGACGGTCTTTGAGATCGCGCCCCGGCGGGGCGCCGGCAGCCTCCAGACTGCGCCGGCGGCGTCGCTGGATGTGGCGGAGCATGGCCTGACGCTGCGCTGGCCTTGGGATGGCTGTCTGGCGGTGAAGACGGCCGGCGCGGCCTGCGAGATCATCCTCGGCAAGGAGGAGATATCGCTGATCGGCGAGACCGCCGGGGAGGTTTTTTTCCTGTGCGACGGGCGGATCCTGGCGGCCGGCAAGGCGCGTCTCGCGGCGTTGCCGGCGGGGCTCTACGCCTATGGCGGCCTGTGCATTGACGGGCTGGCGGTCACGGGCGACGAAGGCGGCTGGACGCACGAACGGTTCAACTCGGTGGTGTTCGTCAGCCCGCAGGAGTGCCTCACGCTGGGCTTCAGCGGTCGCGGCGGCCAGCGCGACGACGTCATCCTGGAGATGTACAAGATCGGCGCAGACGGCGTGGCGCGCATTGGCTACGGCCTTACCGATCACGATCTCGATTTGCCCATCTGGCACATCTGCGGGCTCAGCGACGGATCGATCATTCTGGCCTCGGAGCGCTACTGGCACACTTTCATCTGGTCGCCGCCGTTTGACGGCGACAGCGCCGTTTCCCTGCTGGCGGGTGCGGCCGTCGGCAATAATGGCGATGGCAACTGGGTCGACCTGGGCGACAAGGACGGCAGTCTGACCTTTCAGCCGACGTCGCCGTCCGTCCACGTATCGTTCGATGCGCCGGGCGTCTACGGCTCCTATGGCGGCGACCACCATGTCTGCGCGGGCGTGACCCATATCTACGCAGACGATCACAGCGCCGCGCCGTCCTTCACGGGCTTTGAGACGACGACGCCGGAGGGCGCGATGATGCGCTGGCATTGCGACGTGCGGGCGCACTGGATCTTCGCCCGCGACGGCGGGGCCTCCGGCGGCGCTGAGGGCGGTGACTATGTGGTGTTCAAGAATTCAGGTCCGGTGCGGGTGGTGCGCTGGCGCGGCTGAGATCCGGGCAGGCGCGCGCCCGGAGGCGGCGCCGGAGCGCGCCCGGGACGCGGCGTGGACGCTTTCGGGCGATGCGTCCCGGGAGGCTGCCTGGAACGGCGCCGAGGGCGGCGGCGCCCTCAGAACTCCGGCCCGCGCTGACGTTCGATCAGGCTGACGGCGCGCGTGGCCGTCGTCTCGGCCAGACAATCGGCCATGACGATCTTTGCGAGCGAACCGCCTTCCCAGGCGCTGGCCTCGTAGGCGCAGCCCGCCTCGCGCCATTTGATCCAGGCGCCCTGCGACACCCGCAGGGCGCGGATCTGTCCAGGACTTTGCGATGTCAGGAGCGACTGGTAGGCGCCATCGAGGGCGCCCTGCCAGGCGCTGGCCGACCGCATCTGGCAGGCGCTGGCGCCAAGCGTGGTGTCGCCGCCTGGCTGGTCCAGGCATGGCCCTGACACCACGGTCGTGCACGCAGCGAGCTGAGTCCGGTCTGTGGCCGATGTGACGCAGGCCGTGACCGCGGCGACATCCCCCGGATCCGCGGCGGGAAACGTCAGACGCCCCGTCGGGCGTGGATCTGCATGCGCCGCGCCCAGCATGGCCCCGGCGAGCATCATCATCACAATCGGTCTGTACACTTTGAACTCTCCCGGGCTGACACGCGGACTGATGGTAGTCCCGCCCCCCGCCCGGCGAAAGGGGGCGTCACCGCAGCGGGGCATGGGGGGCGCTGGCAGGACGCGGCGGGGCCCTGAGCCCAGGCCTGCGCCCAGGCCTGCGCCCAGGCCTGCGCCCAGGCCTGCCCACTGGCCAGATTGAAAGCAGGATCACAGGTGAAATCCGAAATCTGACAGCAGATCCGACCACAGGCCCGATCACAGCAGCGCGGTGTCAGGCGTGCGATCGCAGCCCTGCCCGACCGCAGCATCCGGGCGCACCGTCGTGGGCCACAGCGCCGGCCCACTCTGCCAGGGCGCAGGCGCGCACTCCGGCGGGCCCCGGACCTCGGCCGACGGATGGGCCGGTCTCAGGCGCTGCGGGTTGCAGCGCGCCTGGCGGCTGGCTTGGCGGGCGCCTCGCGAGCCGTCTCCTGGGCGCCGGCGGGCCGGGCGGCTTTCGGCACGAGGCCGAGCGCGGTGATGATCGGGAGTTCCCTGGCGAGCCCTTCGGCGACGGCGATGAGCTGGGCGCGTTCGGCCTCGGCGTTGAGCGGCGCGCCGTCTGCGCCCACAAGGCGCTCGCCGCGCGCGGCAAGGTGCGCCTGCACGCTCTGCGCCTGCGCGCTCGGGCCGGCGATGCCCTGGGTGTGGGCGCTCAGCATGAGCTGGCTGAGACGCGGCAGCGCAATCGCGCCGCCGGTCACCGGGCTTGCGAGGAAGCCATACCCCGTGGCGCCGCGGGCTAGGCCCAGCAGGTGACTGTTGAAGGCCGACACATCGCGGCGCTGCGCTTCTGGCTGCACCATGGTGACGGCGCCGACCGAGGCCATGATGAGCAGGGCCTCCTGCACCGCAGCCCAGGTGAGGCCCTTCTCGCGCACCCGGTCGAGAATGTCGCGGGCGGTGACGGGCGCGTGATCGGCCATGGCTTCGGGGATGGCGCGGAACAGGTCTGGGCGCAGCGTGACCTCGCCGCGTCCGCCGGGGGCCTTGAGCGGCGCCTCGGCGGCCGGACGCACCAGCATGAAGCGCATGCTCTTCAGGATGTCGTCGCGCTGGGCGGTGTCGAGACGCACCGGCCCCTTGATCCAGTAATCGCGCCGGAACTGCTGGTTGACCAGGATATCGCGCACCGACTGGCGCAGCATCGGATCGGGAATGGCGCGCAGGAAGGCGATCTGTTCCGGGGTGTGGTTCATGGCGTCGACGTGGTCGACGAGGTGGCTTGAGCCGGCGAAGGTGAGCTTGGCGGGCTTCAGGGCCTCGACCATTTCGGCGAAATAGTAGGGCGTCCAGTTCGAGTTGAAGAACTCGTGCGCGAGATAGCGCCGGTCCATCTTGCGCATGGCGGCGAAGCGCTCGCCGGTGGTCGGCGCCGAGCGCAGATAGAGGGGATCGAGGGTGAGGACCTGATCGACGAACTGCATCGCGGCTTCGACGCGGGCGGTGCGCCCCGCCCCCGGGGGCGACAGCAGGGACTGATGCTGCGTCATCAGATGGCGCACGGGCGCCAGGGAATTCCAGCCTGGCAGGGTATTGTAGCTGATGTAAACGACGCCGCCGACCTTGAGCTTGCGGCGCAGGAAGTCGGCGATGATCGCCTTGTTGTCGGCGTTGATCCAGCTCCACACGCCGTGCAGGCCGACGAAATCGAAGTCTGGCAGGTCGCTGCGCTGGCAGAAGTCGGCGAAGGCCTCATCGCTTGCCTGGGCCGCGCCGCCGCCGGCCTGCAGAAGGCTGCGCGCGTTGGCGGCATGGCTGGGATTGACGTCGGCGCCCCACCATTTGACGGTTGAGGCGCTGGCGTGAACGGCCAGGCTCAGTCCCTGTCCGAAGCCAAGCTCGCAGGCGTTTTCCACCTTGGGCGCGACCAGGCCCGCCTGGGTCAGGGGGAGGAGGATACGGTTGGGATTGAGCTCGGGGATATACCCGCTGAGGTAGTCGATGTCGGTAACGTAACCGTGGGCCCAATCCATGGCGCAGCGCTCCTGAGTTCGAATCACATCTTGGTTTGCGAGCCTTAACGATGCGTGAAATCTGACGGTGCACCGGCGCAGTCCCATCCATCTTGGGTTAGGCGCCGGCCCTCTGTGCGACCAGGGCCGATCTGCGGGCCTGGGCGCGCATGGGAGCGTAGATGACGCCGAGCTCTCGCCGCAGGCTTGGGCCGCGCTGCGCCTGGAGGTCCGGCTGGGCGCGCCCCCTCAGGGTGACAAGCGCTGCAGTGGCGCGCAGCGGTGGCGGGTAAAACGCGGGATCGGGCGCCCAGCGGGCGGCGGGCTCGCGTCGGCAGTCTGGCTTACCAATGCGCCCCGGGGGCGAATACCGGCTTGACTGCGCAGGCGATCAGATGCATTAGGGACGTGAGTTAAGGGATCCGCGTTCTGCGCGGCCCGGTGGCGTTCGGTGTTGCAATCGCGCAATTTGGGGATGTCCTATGAAACCTAAGAACATTTTTATCGCTGGCGTGTTGGCCGCAGCCCTCGCGCCGGGCGCGTTCGCGCAGAACGCCGGCTCTGTGCTGAGTGTCTCGGGCCCTGAAGGGGCGGTTGTCGGGATGCGCGCCAACGCGACGTTCCCCGTCACCCCGGGCACAGCGCTGCAGGTCGGCGATCTGATCCTGGTTGGGGCAGACGCCTCCGTCAGTCTGGCAGGCGCGGGCGGTTGTCAGAAAACGCTCGAGAGTTTGCAGAGTCTGACTGTGGGTACAACGCCCTGCGCTGCTGAGACGGTGAGTTTGTCGTCTTCAGCCTCTACACAGGACAAAAAACCCCCCCGGAAGGAAAGAAAGCACAGCACCAGTCAGTTATCTGGTTGGACCGTTGTTGGTATGTTCACTGTCGCGGGAGTGTTAATCTATTTGCTCCAGCGAGATGCCTCGTCCTAAGCTATTCGGGCGCGGTGGCGCGCCCCCCTTGCTGAGCCCTTGCCTGACTATCAGACGCCGCCCCCTGCAGGGGGCGGCGTTTTTTGTGCGCGCGCCGACATAAGCCCGCGCAGGCCACTGCAAACACGGCGGTCCCATAGCGCTTCTATTCGGAAACGCAGGATTGATGAGGTGCAGCAGGCAGTTCGTCGCCTGGGGCCGTTCCGGATTGGTCCCCGAACAGCAAGGCAGACCCCGGGCCAGCCACCGTTGGGTTGCGGCCGCCAGAACCCTTCTGGTGTGCGGTTCTTTCCGGAAAGCCGCCCGTGACCGCAACCCCGTAGGCAGCCAGCTGTTCGACGCTCGGCGACCACAATCCCCACCATGTCTGAATCAGAACGATAGGCTCCGCGGTGTGGCGGTGGCTGCCGGCGCGCACCAGACAGGTCACCCTGATCTTCTGCAAGGGATCGCTGAGCAGGTCCTGGCTGACGCCGCTGCGCGCATAGAGGGCTTTCTCCCGCGCCGCGCGGGCCTTCAGCGGCGCCTGCTCGTCGTCACTGAGAAGCCGGACCGGCCAGGCGGCGAGCGCCTCCAGCACGGACGTCGCCGTATTGTGAAATCCAAGCAGTCCGCCGGGCTCGACCACGCGCACGCGTCCGGCAGGGAAGACGAAGGAGGCGCATCCCGAAAAGCAAGGCCCGAGGACCCGCACCGTCATGCCCTGCGCCTCAACGCGTTCGGCGATGGCGAGCGGACCATCGAGGTCACCGCCATAGCTGACGATCTCAAGGGTCGTGTCCTGCGGGCGCAGACGCCGTGCGAAGCGACGCGCGTCGCGGGGATTGAGGGGACCGCAGTAAAACAAACGGTCGGACCCGCGCCGCTCGATTGTGGCGGTTGCGGCGCGCGCGCAGGCAAAGCGATCCTGGGCATCGGGCGCGTCGCCAAGCGCGCAGCCTGTCAAGGCGACAAGCGCCAGGGCGGCGACAGGCAGTCCGCGCGAACGCCGGCGCGCCGCGCCAGGCCCTGGCCTGGCCTGCGCTTGAGGGGCCGCACACGGGCTATGACGTCGCACGGAAGGCGCTCCTGTGAATTCGTCCATGACGCGGATCCTGCGGTGCATCCTGCGGTCCTTCGGGCGCAGCATGCAACGGGGCTGTGCGCCTGGTGATTCTGACATCAGCCCCGCCTGGCGCAAGCGTCTGCGCCGGCCGCCACGTCAGGCAACGATCCCCCCGGGCGATGGCGGAGGCGAGTGGCGGCGGCCCAATGCTGCGCGATCGACTGTGCTGTTCCCGGCGCCGCCCCATCTCCGCCTTTGGCGAAGGTCCGCCGCACAGGGGCGGTCGGGCGCCAGAGAGACTGTGGCGGTCTGCATCGGCGGCCGCGCCGGCCTTACCGCGCGCTGCAGTCACGTCATGCGATCCGCGGCGCAGGGCGGGTCCGCTGCACCTGCGGACGCGCGCTTTGGGGGCGTCAGGGCGGCGCGCACGCTGGCCGACATGACCGTCATCCCCGCCCCCAGAGCCCCCTGGGGCGCAGAAGGAAACGTGCCGGACCGTCACACCGCCCGTCGGCGCCCCCCCGCCCCTCTGCCGCCAGGGGCGCCCTGACGTCGCCGTA
Source organism: Hyphomonadaceae bacterium (assembly GCA_040381075.1). GTDB lineage: Bacteria > Pseudomonadota > Alphaproteobacteria > Caulobacterales > Aquidulcibacteraceae > JBEIHX01. The sequence continues at coordinate 14,224 of JBEIHX010000037.1, read as the reverse complement.
ACTGCGGCTGCTCGGCCACACACCGCGGCGTTGGCGCGCCTTTGATCCGCCAGTCGCCCTGCGCCCTGAGACCCGTGAACCATCATTGGAGCCCAAGCACGCTCACAACTCCAAGGTGTTTCCATTGCCCCCGCCGCTCGCATGTCGACGTCGATACGTTCATAGGAAAGCCATGAAGTCCTCAGAGCAGAGCGCGGCCGGGATCCGACCGGCGGCGGGGCAGTGGGCGCGGCGCCATGATGATCTGGATCCTGCGGGTGATGTTCTATGTCGCCGCCTGTCTGGCGGCGGCCGGCATGTGGATGCGCACGACGGACCTGCCAGACGTTGTCCTGCTGCTGCCGGACAAGGCGTGGCACGCCGCTGTCTATGCCGGACTGACGCTCCTGGCCCGCCTCGGGCATCCTCGGGCGCCGCTGTGGCGGGTGGCGGCGGGCGTCGGTGTGTTCAGCGCTGTCGTCGAACTCGGCCAGGGCGTGTGCGAGGCCGGACGCCAGGTCGAGATGCTGGACGGTCTTGCCAATCTGGCGGGCGTACTGGCGGGGGCGCTGCTGGGCGCCATGATCCTCATGACGTGGCGTCAGGCCCGCAGGCGCGCAGCCACACGCCCCTGAGTGCGGCGATCGCCGGGATGCGTGCGCCAGGGCCGTCCCCGCGCCGCGCGCCCGCAGCATGGCTCTGTGCGCAAATTCCCTGCGCGATTTGGCCGCAACCCCAGTCCCGCCACCAGCACGCACGCTGAAGACGCTGGCGGATGAGACGCGCCGCCCCCATGGACCGCGCCCATGGTCGCAACCGCTGGCGCGTCATGCGTGGAGATCAGAGCCGAGAACGGCAAGGCCCAGGTCAAAGTCCTGCCCGGTGTCGCTTCCTTGGCGCAGGGGCGCCAGCAGCGGGACGACCCGTCCTGGAGACGGATGTTGTCATCTGACGGGCGTGTGGCGCCGATGGCAGGCGAGCCGAGCCTGGTCGCGCATGGGCAAAGGCGCAGCAACACCGGCCCGCCCGATGGGCGGCTGCAGCAAAACACTTGCCAAGACGCCGCCGCCTCGCTGTATAGGGGCCTGGCTCTGTTTGGGGTGGGCGTCTTTGCAGGTACTCGCGTCAGAGTACACCTCGGGTTGTGCGATCGTGTTTCTGATACTAAACGCTCCTACGGGGGATGAAGATGCCTTTTGATGCGTCCAAAGCCGGTCTTGGCGGACCGGGAGGATCGGCTGACCGAACCGACCGGTGGTTTGCCGTGCGCGCCCAACCGCGCAAGGAGGCTCTCGCCAAACTGCATCTGGAGCGGCAGGGGTTTGCGTCGTTTCTGCCGCTCGGACCTGCGCCCATCAAGAAATCGCGCACGGCGCCGTCCGGGCCCCGGCCGTTCTTTCCGAGCTATCTGTTCGTCAAGCTCAATCTGGGGCGCGACCGGTGGCTGTCGGTGAATTCCACGATTGGGGTGATGCGCCTCGTTCAGTTTGGCGATCAACCCTCGCCGGCGCCGGAAGGGTTTGTCGAGCAGATCATGGCGCGCACCGGACCGGACGGGGTCATCGGGTTCGCCGATCCGCTGGCGCCGGGCGACCAGGTGCGGGTCCTGGGCGGGCCGTTCGACCAGGCGATCGGCACATTCGAGCGGTTGGAGCCGTGCGACCGGGTGACAGTGCTGCTGTCGTTTCTGGCGCGTGAGGTGCGGGTCTCACTCGCCCGCGGGGCGATCATCGCAACCAAGGACGCGTAGGATCGGCCCGTCCGCGGCGGCGACAGCCGTGACCAGGGACAGCGCATGGCGGGGAAACAGGCGCGCGACAGGGTGAGGTTGCGAGGGAGTTTCGGTCCGGGAGGCGCCGCGGCCGGTATTTGGCGCCGGCTTTCCATTGGCGCCGGCTTTCCATTGGCGCGGGCCTGTGATTGATGACCGGGCGCAGGGCACAGGCAGTCGTACGGCGTCAGGCGGAGGTGAGCGTCGAGTTGGCGTAGGCAGATCGAGAGAGGCGGCAGGCACGCGCAGACCGCAGTCTGGACGGGTCTGGGAGACGACGGGGTTACACCGCTGTGGGACTGAATGAACTGGTGTCAGCAGAGCTTGCCGCGCGGACGGCCGGGCCCAACGAGACGTCGTGGGGGCTGGTGCGTTGGATTTACAGGCAATTCGGGCGGATCCGCTTTCAGCTCGCCGGCGGGCTTCTGGTCGGGGTGCTGCTGCCGGCGCTGACGCGCTGGGGCTTTGAATTCTGGCCGGACGGTGCGGCGAACTATGACAATTCGATCACCGGCACGGCGATCGCGGTTGTTGTTGGCTATCTCATCTTTCGCAAGCTGACGGTGTTTCCGGGCATCCGCGCGACGAGCTATGTGGTCCCGGCATTTCTCATTGCCTACGCAATGACCATCGCAGTGTTCTTCATGCTGCGCCTCGAGTACAGCCGCTATCAGTTCCTGGCGAGCTTCCTGCTCACGGTCGGGTTTTTTTCCCTGATCTTTCAGCTCGCGCGGCGCGCCCAGCGCCCGGTGCTGTCGCTGATCCCGCTGGGCGACACAGCCAAGCTGAAGGAGATTTCCCTGGTGTCGTGGCGGGTGCTGGAGACGCCGGACGGGCGCGGCGACATGAGCCCCGTGGTGGCTGATCTGAGCATCGACCTGCCCGACGACTGGGACCGCTTCGTCGCCGACTGCGTGCTGTCGGGGCGACAGGTCTACAACGCCCGTCACGTGCTGGAATCCCTTTCCGGGCGGGTGCAGATCCAGCATCTGTCTGAAAACACCTTCGGCTCGCTGTCGCCTGGCCTGATCTACGGGTCGGCAAAGCGCTATGTCGACGTGATGCTGGCGGCCCTCGCGCTGGCGTTTCTGTGGCCGCTGCTGGCCTTGACGGCGCTGGCGATCAGGCTTGAGAGCCCCGGCCCTGCGATTTTCAGGCAGGTGCGCATGGGCTATCGCGGCGAAACCTTCACCATGTGGAAGTTTCGCTCCATGCGACAGCTCACCGACCCGAAACTGGGCGCTGCGGACGGAGACCTGCGCAAGCACGAAACGCACCGCATCACGCGCATCGGCGCCATCATCCGTCGGCTGAGAATTGACGAGCTGCCCCAGATCGTCAACATCCTCAAGGGCGAGATGAGCTGGATTGGCCCGCGCCCCGAGGCGCTCGAACTCTCGCGCTGGTATGAGTCCAAAATCCCGTTCTACCGCTACCGCCACGTGGTGCGCCCCGGCCTTACCGGCTGGGCGCAGGTCAACCAGGGCCATGTCGTGGGCGTGGAAGACGCGGACCGCAAGCTGCAATACGACTTCTTCTACGTGAAGCACTTCTCTGTGTGGCTCGACATGCTCGTCCTGCTGCGCACCGCGCGGGTCATCCTGACGGGGCACGGCGCGCGCTGACCCGTCCCCTCCCCGCTCTGGCGGGCAGGCGCACGGGGCTCCCGCCTCTGGGTGAATGGCGGCCAGAGTGTATGAGGACCAGAGTGGATGAGGACCAGGGTGGATGTGGGGCAGCCTGGGTGTCGGGGCGCCTGGGTTTGCACCGGCACGGTCTTGGCAGACGGGATATTGGCCAACCGGGTTTTGGCGGTGTTTGCCGCCTCACTGCTGCGTGCGTCACAGCCCAGCGGGCCACAGCCTAATCAAGGCACGCCGCAAGAAACATCGCGCCGAGGTCAGTGAAGCCGATGACGCCGCGATCCATCGAAAAGCCGCCGGACTTCGGCCTGGCGGCCACCAGCGGCCGCAGGAACGGTCGCTTGGAGATCGCAAGATAGGGCGCTTCATCCGCTTCGAGGCCCGGCGGGCGCACAACCAGACCAAGCCGCAGCAGATTGTCGACATATTGCGCCACGTTGTCGCGCGTCTCACAGACGCCGGCGAGCTCGGCGATCAGGACATGGCGCACGCAGAACTCGACCTGTCCGCTCTTGCTCTGCCGCACCAGGTCGGCGATCGGCGTGAAGCGGCCGCGCGGCGGCAGGGCGCGCAGGAATTCGACTTCGTCCCGGCTCAGCTGACGCAACAGATCCACGTAAGCCGGCAGCAGCAGGCGCGCCCGCCGGGCGTCCATCGAACTGGCGATGAGGCTGCAGAATTCTGTGCGCAGCATCGAGGACGCCATGGCGGCGACGGCGGCGGCGAAGATGTCGACCCGCGGTTCACGGAGGTCTTCTTCCGCCACGTCGCGCCGGCGCAGGGCGGCGATCACGCCGGTGCGGATGACGTCGCCAATCGCGTCTGCGCTCAGCCCGGCGCCGGCGGCGCGCTCGGCGGTCTGATCCACGAAGTCGCGCGCGCTGCGCCTGGCGCGCACGCCGGCTGCACGCCGGTTGGCGCGCAGGACCTCTATGGCCTCCATGGGGATATCGGCATCCTGGATCGCCGCGCCGCCCATGGCGGCGCGGGCGGCGCGCAGCAATTCCGGGGGGCCTGATTGATCTGCCGGCATGGAGCGTTCAAACCTCATACACTCGGCGAGCCGGATGTTCCGAAAGCCTGCGTGGGGTTATCTATGCCAGCATGACGGCTGAGACACAACCTGATGTACCGGTTTTGATGTACCGGTTTCGTTGTATCCGGCGACACGCTCAGGCGGTCACCGCGCCAGAAATCCTCGTGGTTGCGGCGTCAGCGGCCACGGTCTGACCCATGCGTTCCAGCCCAAAGCAAGGGGCGATGCAGTGCCGGGAAACCTTGGGTGCGGTCCCCGACAGGTCGAGGCCTGATCCCAGCGAAGGCTGGATAAATGCAGGCCCCAAGCGCCGTTTCAAGACGCACCTTGTGGGGACCGCGCACGCCGCGTGACCGGCCTTTGATCTCTCACGTTTCGGGCGGCCAGACGGCGGCCGGTCCCGTGCTTGTCAGAAAGCCGCGATCCGGTCCGTCCACCCACATCGCGGTGAGCTTACCGGAGCGGTAGGCGCCGGTGTCGATGCCGATGCGGTTGGAGAGGGCCTCGACCTCCTCGCTGATCGAGTGGCCGTGGACAACCATCGCCCCGTGCCAGGCCGGGCTCGCCAGGAATTCCTTGCGGATCCAGCGCAGGTCAGCGGGATCCTGGGCGTCCAGCGTGACGCCGGGGCGCACGCCGGCGTGAACGAGCAGGTAGTCGCCGAAGCGCACGCTGTCGATGAAGCTGTCCATGAAGGCGAGATGGCCCGGGGGAATCCTCAATTCCAGGGCGTGGGCGATGAGGTCTGGGGTGGCGGCGACAAGGCCGCCGACCTCGACGCCATAACTCTGCGCGCATTGCAGACCGCCATAGCTCATCCATTCCGGCAGGCGGGAGGGATCGCCGCGCATCGCCTCCACAAGCAGGTCTTCGTGATTGCCTTTTACAAACACGAACCTTGCATCAATCGGGGCCTTGCCGCGCAGACGCTCGATCACGCCCCGGGAGTCGGGTCCGCGATCAATCAGATCGCCAAGCAGAACCACAAAGCGGTTTTCTGGCGCCACATCCCGGCTGTGGGTTTCGATCTGCGCGAGGAGATCATCCAGCAGGTCGAGCCGGCCATGCACGTCGCCGATCGCGTAGAGCCGCTTGCCGGGCGCGCCGCAGGGCGGCGGGCGCTCCGCCTCGGGCGCGGTCTTCTTGCCGAACAGTCTTGCAAACATGCGCACATCATAGCGACGCTAGCGCTGCGCGCACCGCCGCGACCGCAGGCCGACGGATCAAAGCCCGACAGGGAAAGCGGGGGGCGCTGCTTTGCAGACTGACGCCGCGGCCAGCAAGCGCCTCAGCAGGATGGCGTCAGGCGCGGCATATGCAACCAGAGATAGATAGACGCCATACCCCACAAAGGGCGATCATTCCCGGGGGACTTCATGCAGGGCAGAGGCGACATTTATCTCGCCTACACGCGCGACGACGCAGACGAGGTCGGCGCGATCCTGCACGTCCTGCGCGAGGCGGGCTGGACGCTTACGCCCGCGGCCCACCTTGATCCGCAGACGCGGGTGCGCACAGCGGAGGAAGCCATCGCCGCTGCCAGGGCAGTTGTGGTGTGCTGGTCGCATGCCGCCGCAAGCGACGGCCGGGTGATTGCCGAGGCGCAACTTGCGATGGCGACGGGCAAGCTGGTGCTGGCGGCGCTGGATCATGCCCCGGCCATCGCCTTTGCGGTGGAAGCGTCGGCGACGAGAGCCCGCCTTGGCAAACGCCCGGCCCGCCCGGCGGTGCAGAGGGTTGACCTGACGCAGTGGCGAGATGGGCCGACGCCGACGGGACGCGCGGAGCTGCTGAGGGCTGTCGAGGCCTACGCCGGCGCGCCGCAGCGGCCAGCCGCGAAGCCTGCCGACCATTCCTGGCGCAAGGGCGCGATCCTGGCGGCGGGTCTCCTGGGTGGGCTGGCAGGGCTGTCCATGGTCGGTTGGGAAACTTTCAGACTGTGGGTTGCTGCGCCCCTTTCCTCCTTGCGCGATGCTCGTGAGCTTCCATCCAGGGCGCCCACACCAGCAGATCCAATCTCACTTGAGCCGACACCGATCCGGGTGCGCGATGGGGGCGCCGCCTATTTGCGGGCGCAATGGGCCGCCACCCCCAAATCCGACCACGCAGCGCTCTTGCGCCTGCGCAACACAGCCCGCGCGGATGCCGCAAGGGCAGGCCGTGACGAAGCCGCGGCGCTCCTGGCGCTCACGAAGGCGATCGAGCGCGACATCGCCCAGATTGAAAGAGCGATGTGGCGCGCGGTTGAGGCGAGCGAAGACGCTTCTGCAGCACTGGACGCGAGTGCTGCCTATCGGCGGGCATTTCCGGAGGGGCAGTTTGCGGAGCAGGGCCGCAACCTCGACCGACGCTGGCGCGCCCTCACAGCAAGAACCCAGGAGCGCCTCGCCACGCTTGGATTTGTTGTTCGCGACCCGCCCGGCGTGCCGTTGGACGATACGCGCCGCGCTGTGCTCGCATTCGAAGTGAGCAATGGGATTGCCCCACGAGGCCTGATCGATGACCGCCTGGCGGCGGCGCTGGGGATTGCAGGGGTGGATGGCGCCGCCACGAATGCCGGCGCCCCCGCCCCTGCTGCATCGGGGCGGCAGAACACTGAACCGGTCCGCCCCCGCCAGCAGGACCGGTTGGTGTCTCCCGCTGGAGGGGCCGCCGAAAGCCCCGGGGGGCCGTAGGCGACAGCGTCACCGCGTGCGCGGATGCTGGAAGCCTCGCGCAGTGCGGCGACGTGCAGATGTTGGAGCGGGCATTGACTCGGCTGCGGGAACTGGCTGCGCGCGGCGGGCGGGACCGCTCAGGGGATGGCGTGCGAAGGCATAAGGTTGGTCTCACGGGGCGGCGCAGCGGACAGCGATCAATCGTCCTGGCCCCACGACCGGCCTGCGCGTTGGGGGCAGGCTCGACGATCGCAGCGCGCACGCGGCGGCCGCGGTCAGGCCCCGGCCTCGTCGCCCTCGGGCCGGTGGCGCGGCATGATCATTTGCGTGCGTGGGGCTGGCGCGTGTTGCAAACTGATTCGCAGCCGTGATAGTTACCCGAATGTTGATGACTGTGACCGCACGGGCCGTAGATGCACCGGCGGTGCGGTAGCCGTTCAGCGGCGCATTGGGCGTCAAGCCGGCATGCCCACAGGTCTACCGGCGCGGGTTTACGCCAGCGGATCGGATGTAGGACGGAGGGCTGAAGGGGCTGCCGTCAGGTGATCTCTCCGCAGACGCGCAAGACACGGTCTACGCGCGCAGCGGATCCAGCGAAAAACGGCAGGCCGGCCGCGGAAAATGTCCGCTGGCGGAGTGTAAAAACCTTCCCCTCGTGACTGCTGCGTGGTTGCTTTCGCAGGGTTTGCGGTTAGCCCATACCTCCGCACCCCCCAAACGCCAGCGGCAAACAATCAGCTGAGGCCCAAAGCCTCCCCGTGATCCGACGCGCTGCCGAAAACGGGTTCGCACTTTCCGCGTCGTTACTCGCGGCATGCGCCAATCTGGTTCCAGCTTTTCCTCTTCACCCTGCCTCTTGCCCGTCGCGCAGGCGGGCGCAAAACGGCTTCGCACTTTTGCTCAAGGATGCGAGATATGAGGGCTTACCGGGCGTGCGGGGGTAATGGGCGATTTTAGCGGGCGAGCCGCTCGCAAATAAAGTAAGGGGAAATAACTGGGCGGGGGTCGGAAATGGCCCGGCAAATCGTCCGCAGACAGAATTTATGGAATGGCTTCGCCGCGGCTGGTTCCCGGCGTGAAGATAATCTGGCCGCTCCAGGGACTGCCGTCGCAGAGCAAGGTCGCCGTCGTCCGGGCTGGGTCGGTCCTGAAACCACCTTCGGTAAGGATCACCGGCGCAGGCGCACGCCGGGGCTCTTGTCCGGATCGCCGAGGAACTCTATGCCCCGGGCTTCGAGGGCGGCGCGGACCTTATCGAGGGTACCGCTGCGGTTGGGGGGAACGCCCTCGACAGTCTCGAAGCGCTGGATAGTCTTCCAGGTCACGCTGGCGAGTTCGGCAAGCTAGGCAGCAGATACTCCGAGAAGACCGCGAGCTGCGCGAATTTGTGAGCCTGAGGGCATTGCAAAACCTGATTTGGAGTACTATTCTAGTACTTATGGAAACGTTCTGATCCCGTCAACCACGCTTCGGCCCCCTCGCGCAATCCCCGCCTGGTAGACGCCCTCATCGACCGCTGCGAGGGCGCCTATTCCAAAGCGACCCTCAAGAGCTACCGAACCGACCTCAAGGCCTTTGCGTCCTGGTGCGCCGAGCGGGGCGAGGAGTGGCTTCCCGCGACGTCTCAAACGGTTGCGGCCTATGTCGATGCCATCTGCCTCCTCGTCACCCCCGGAACCCTCAAGCGGCGACTGTCTGCGATCGGGTTTGCGCATCGCTACAGCGACCTGCCCTGCCCGTTGGTGGCAAGCTCTGTAACCCTCGCCATCCGGCGCGCCGAGCGCAAGAAACCGAGCCAGCCGGCACAAGCCCACGGCATGACCCGCGAGATCCTGATGCAGCTGATGGAAGGCTGCGGGGAGGACCTCCTTGGCCTGCGCGACGCCGCGCTCCTGAGCGTCGGCTATGATACGTTCTGCCGCTCGGCTGAGATCTGCGCCATGGAAGTGGGCCATGTGCGTGCGGGTAATGGTGAGACCTGGTCGATCCTGATCCCGCGCAGCAAGGCCGACCAGTCGGGCGCAGGCCGCATCGCGTGGCTCTCGCCGGAGACGGCTCGCCGTGTGTCCGCTTGGCTTGAGGCGGCTCGAATCGTGGATGGGCCGCTCTTCCGGTCGGTGCATCAGGCAAGGCCAGCAGAGACTGCGCTCAATGTGAGCTCGGTGCAGAGGCTCGTGAAGCGGGCAGCAAAGCGCGCAGGCGTGCCTTTCGAGGTTGTCAAAGGCCTGTCGGGGCATTCGATGCGGATTGGCGCGGCGCAGGACATGATGGTGGCGGGCTTTGACAGTCTCGCCATCATGCAGGCCGGCGGCTGGAAGACCCCGCATGTGCTGCTGCGCTATGTCGAGAACGCCTCGACACGGGCAATGCACGAGCGGCGGTGGAAGGCGTTGGCAGGCGCGCCCACCCCTAATCCACCCCACTGGCGTTTCCCAAGAAGCGGCCGGGTCGCGGTTTAATGTTTATTGGCGTTCCGCCTGGTTCGGTGTCATCGGGCGAAGGTAGTATAGGTTCTGTCCTGTTTCTCCAAAAGCGACGTTACATCGTGCAAGGGACGCAGATACCTGCAGCTATCAAAAAGCCAATTGAGGTTCCAACGTCTTGCCGGGAGTAGGTCTTGCAATGAGCGCTCTGCCTCGCAATACGGTCATGGTCACAGGCGGTGCAGGCTTTATCGGGTCGGCGCTTTGCCGGTATCTGTTTTCCGAAACAGATCACGACATAGTTGTAGTCGACAAGCTGACCTACGCCGCAAACCGCGCCTCGCTTGCTCCTCTTGAAGGAAGTCCGCGTTTTCGTCTGGTCGAAGCAGACATTTGTGACTTCAATTTGATCAGCACACTGTTCGAAGAGGATCGGCCGGATCAGGTTTATCATCTGGCTGCCGAGAGCCACGTTGATCGATCAATCACTGGCGCACGCGCCTTTATTGAGACGAACATCGTAGGTACGTTCTCGATGCTGGAGGCGGCGCGTGCATACTGGTCGGTACTTCCTGCCTCAGCAAAAGGCGCCTTTCGCTTCCTGCACATCTCGACGGACGAGGTCTACGGTTCGCTCGGACCGGAAGGCCTGTTCACCGAAGAAACGCCTTACGATCCATCTTCGCCCTATTCGGCCTCGAAGGCAGCGTCCGACCATCTTGCAAAGGCGTGGCACCGAACATACGGTTTTCCGGTCATTGTCTCAAACTGCTCGAATAATTACGGGCCACATCATTTCCCTGAGAAGCTGATACCGCTGGTGATCCTTAACGCGCTTGAGGGGAAGAAACTCCCAGTTTACGGGAAGGGCGACAATATCCGCGATTGGCTTTACGTCGAGGATCATGCGCGTGCGCTGGCCCTGATCCTGAACAATGGCCGTCCCGGCGAGACCTATAATGTGGGCGGTCGCAATGAGCGGACAAATCTTCAGGTGGTGGAAGCTATCTGCGACTTGCTGGACGAGCTTTCACCCAAGACCGAGCCTCATCGCAACTTGATCGAATTTGTCACCGATCGCCCCGGGCATGACCATCGTTACGCTATTGACGCATCAAAACTGGAAAACGAGCTGGGTTGGCGGGCCTGGGAGAATTTCGAGTCTGGACTTCGGAAGACTGTGCTGTGGTATCTTGACAACGCGAAGTGGTGGCAACCGCTGCGCTCGCGTGTCTATTCCGGGCAAAGACTGGGCCTCGTGGACGTCACATCCGCGAGTGCAGTGGCAGACTGATGCGTGTGCTCGTCCTGGGCAGAACCGGACAGGTCGCGAAAGGTCTTTCCGTGTGCACGGTCCGGCATCCGGATGTTGCGCTCGTATCGGTGGGTAGGCCCCAACTTGATCTGCTTGATATGTCGTCGATTTCTGGTGCAATCAGATCCCAAGCTCCTGACGTCATCATAAACGCGGCAGCCTGGACTGGCGTCGACACAGCCGAAGGCGCGCCGGACGCTGCTCGTGCTGTGAACGCCACAGCAGTTGGAAAGCTGGGCGAGATAACCGCGAACCTTGATCTGCCGGTGGTTCACATATCCACCGACTATGTCTTTTCGGGTGAAAAGAACGACCCGTATCGGGAAGACGAGCAAACGGGTCCGATAAACGTTTATGGCTATACAAAGTTAGAGGGCGAGCAACTCTTGCGCGCCTCAAACCCGAAACATGTCATCGTCCGGACGTCATGGGTGCACAGTCCCTTCGGCAACAACTTCGTGAAGACTATGCTGCGCCTCGCAGTGTCCCGTGACGAAGTTGGCGTCGTCGCCGACCAAAGAGGTTCGCCGACCTACGCATTGGATATTGCCGAGGGTTTGATCTCCGTCGCGAGAACGCTGAAGTATTCTCGGAACGATATGCGCTGGGGTACCTACCACATGGTCGGAGGTGGTGACTGCGTATGGGCCGAGTTTGCCGCTGCCATCTTCGAAGCATCAGAGCGGCTTGGCGGGCCGAGTGCGCGTGTGAAGCGCATTGAAATGTCTGAATACCCGACCCCCGCAAGGCGCCCGGCAAATAGTCGTTTGGACTGCACTAAGCTTGAGGAGGCCTTTGGAGTTTCGATGCCACACTGGAAACTGGGCGTAGCAGACTGCGTTGCGCGGTGCCTCGCCGCAAACTTGGCATCACCATGAGAGGGATCATCCTAGCCGGGGGGATGGGCACGAGGCTATATCCGATTACGAAAGGTCTCTCGAAACAGCTCCTGCCGGTCTACGACAAGCCTTTGGTCTATTACCCGATCACGACTCTTATGCTTGCTGGAATTAGGGATATTCTTGTCATCTCAACGCCTGCCGCGTTGCCGCTTTATCGCAGCCTTCTCGGAGATGGCTCAGATTGGGGAATGCACTTTGAGTATGCGGAGCAGCCCGAGCCAAAAGGGCTTGCGCAGGCTTTCCTCATAGGCGAGCAGTTTGTTCGCGATCGCCCCGCTGCATTAGCTTTGGGGGATAACATTTTCCATGGCGCCGGTCTCACGGCTCAGCTTGAAGCAGCTGGTAATACGCAAAGCGGCGCCTGCATTTTTGCCTATCGAGTTCAGGATCCAGAGAGATTTGGCATCGTAGAGTTGGACGGAAGAGGCAAGGCTGTTTCAATCGAAGAAAAGCCCAGGCAACCGAAGAGCAGTTGGGCAGTCACGGGTCTCTATTTTTACGGTCCTGACGTTGTGGACATCGCCAAGCAAATAGTGCCTTCGGCGAGGGGCGAACTCGAGATTACATCGATCAACGAAGCCTACCTTAATCGCGGTCAATTGAGGGTCGAGCAACTTGCGCGTGGATCAGCCTGGCTCGATGCAGGTACGTTTGAGAGCCTTCTTCAGGCATCCAACTACGTTCAGACATTGGAACAGCGCCAAAGCTACAAGATTGCTTGTCCGGAAGAAGTCGCCTGGCGAAAGGGGTTTATTGACACAGAGCAGCTGCTTCGTCTGGCGGGCGAATTCAGGAATGAGTACGGCGATTATCTGAAGCGTGTCGTTATCGAAAACTGATGAGAAGAATCTGAAAGCATGACTGTACGTGTCGACACCACGAGTATCGAAGGGGTTCTGTTGTTCACGCCTGAGAAGCACGGCGACCAGCGCGGGTTTTTCTCCGAAGTTTTTAAATCGAGTATTCTACAGGAGCTGGGCATCACACATCCTTGGCTTCAGGACAATCATTCCATGTCGGCCGCGCGTGGTGTTGTACGTGGCTTGCATTTCCAGGTGCCTCCTCGCGCGCAGGCGAAGCTGGTCCGGGTCGTGCGCGGAGAAATTTTTGACGTGGTGGTAGACATTCGTACGACCTCACGGACTTTTGGACAGTACGTCGCAGTTAATCTATCTGCCGAAAATTGGCGGCAGGTTTATGCTCCAGCGGGCATGGCACACGGATTTATGACTCTCACTGAGCATACTGAGGTGATCTACAAGACTTCCGATGAGTATGCTCCGGAGTGTGAAGGCGGCTTGAACTGGCTAGACGCAGATCTCCAAATACCGTGGCCTATAGCCCCAGAGACGGCATTCGTGAATTCACGAGATAAGGCTTGGCCCATACTTCGAGATCTCCACCCGCCATTTTGATATCGTGTGTGCGTCCCGTGGTTGTAATTTTGCCGGCAAGAAATAAGCGGCTCATCGAACGGACTTGAGATGGCGAAATCTTATTATGCTTTGTGTTTCAAGCGATTTCGCCCCGCCAGCAGCGACCTTATCCACCACATCGACCGCGGCTCACAATATCTGTCCATGACCTACACTGAGCGCTTGGCCGAAGCTGGCATTGAGCCCTCTGTTGGCAGCATCCGCAACAGCTAAGACAACCCCATGGCCGAGACGGTCAGCGGTCTGTTCAAAGTAGAGATCATCCATCGCGGCGGACCATGGCCGGGATGGCCGAACAGGCAGCTTGAAAAGCACCGCACCGGACAACTTCGTTGACAAACACCGGCCCTGACAGAGAGGGTGATCCGCAAAGCGGCTATCAATCTCCTGAGGCGGGAGCCCTCAAAACCATCAATCCTTCGCAAGCGCGCGAAGGCCTGCATGAACCCAGAGTTTCGAGCCACCGTCATGGCGCATTAACGATTTAGGATTTGGCCCTTCATATGACAACGGGTGACAGCTTCCACACCAGAGGGGCTGTGCGCGTCAAGGCAGTTGCCGCCCGTTTCATGCAGCCGAAGCCTTACTCTCTGAGCCCTGCGGCGCGGACATTTTGACGATCACATCGCGTTCCGGGTTCAAGGCTACGGCCTCGATGGGGTTCCAGTTGCGGGTGTGGCGTGACCAGCGTGCAGGTGTGCGCTCACGGGCCTGGAGTTACAGCGCATGACGCCTGGCGAGGATTGAGCGATCCGCTCCCTCATGTTTCTGAGCTGGGCTCACGTATCGGATGGCGCTGTGCTGATGGTTGACGTTGTACCAGTTTACGAAATCGGCTGCCCACTGCCGCGCATCGTCCAGGGTCGCAAAGCCTTTGGCCGGAAACTCCGGGCGGTACTTCGCGGTGCGGAAGAGCGCCTCGACGAAGGCGTTGTCGTCGCTGACGCGCGGGCGCGCGTACGAGGGCCGGACGCCCAGCCAATACAGCATCGCCAGGACTGACGTGGCCTTGATGGTTGAGCCGTTGTCGCCGTGCAGAACGGGCCGCCTGTCGCGCTCGAT
>JBEIHX010000036.1:0-34990 GCA_040381075.1 Hyphomonadaceae bacterium | reverse complement strand
GGCGACGGTCAACGGCCCGGGCGCGCCGGCCGGCAGCGCGTCGACCGCCGCCCAGATGCGCTGGACGAACCGCCAGGCGCCGAGCGCGCCGCCGGATGTCCATTCCACGTCGCGCTCGGGCGGGCTGTCCGACAGCACCATCCAGCGCACCACGTCGGCCCCGTAGTCCCGCACCACGTCGTCAAGATCCACGACGTTCTTCCTGGACTTGGACATCTTTTCCACGGCCCCGACGGCCACGGGCGCGCCGGTGGCGCGTTCCACCCGCACGTCGCCCGCGAGCTCGGTGTCCTCGGGCAGAAGCCACCGCCCCTCGGATGACCGGTAGGTCTCATGGACCACCATGCCCTGCGTGAACAGGCCGGCGAACGGCTCGCCTGACGGCGTATGGAGCAGCCCGGCGTCACGCATGGCGCGTGTGAAGAAGCGCGAATAGAGCAGATGCAGGACAGCGTGCTCCACGCCTCCGACATACTGGTCGACCGGCAGCCAGTAATCCGCCTTGGCCGTGTCGAAGGGGAGGTCGGGATTGGCCGCGTCGCAGAAGCGGGCGAAGTACCAGGAGGAGTCGACGAAGGTATCGAGCGTATCTGTCTCGCGCGTCGCGGCGCAGCCGCATGTCGGGCAGGTGGTGTGCTTCCAGGTCGGATGATGGTCCAGCGGATTTCCGGGCCGGTCGAACGTCACGTCCTGCGGCAGGGTGACGGGCAGGTGCTCACGCGGGACCGGCACGACGCCGCACGCGACGCAGTGAATGAACGGGATCGGACAGCCCCAGTAGCGCTGGCGCGACACGCCCCAGTCGCGCAGGCGGAATTGCGTGACGCCCTCGCCGGCCCCGATCTCCTCCAGCCTGCGGATCGCCGCAACGATCGCCGCCTCGGTGGACAGACCATCCAGAAAGCGCGAATTGTAGGTCACGCCAGGACCGTCATAGGCTTCAAGGTCGATGGCGTGGGTGGCCGGATCGCCGCCAGGCGGCAGCACCACCGGGGTTACGGGAAGTCCATATTTGCGGGCGAGATCGAGGTCGCGCTGGTCGCCTGCCGGCGAGCCGAAGATGGCCCCCGTTCCGTAGCCGGACAGCACAAAGTTCGCAGACCAGACAGGGATCTCCCAATCCGGATCAAACGGATGACGCACGCGAAGACCAAGGTCGACGCCTGCCTTTTCGGCTTTCTCGATCGCCTCCTGGGAGGTTCCAAGCTGGGCTGCGCGGGCGCAGAAGCCCGCAACGTCCTCGCGCGTGCGCGCCACTTCGCGGGTGATCGGATGATCGGGCGACAGGGCGATGAAACTTGCGCCGAAGAGCGTATCGGGCCGGGTGGTGAAAACCTCAATGTCGTCGATCGGGCCGTCTGCGGTCTGGAACGGGGCGGTGAGCCGCCAGCGCACCCGCGCGCCCTCCGACCGCCCGATCCAGTTGGCCTGCATGGTGCGGACCTTGTCGGGCCAGCGCTCCAACCCGCGCAAGGCCTCCAGCAGGTCATCGGCGTAGTGCGTGATCTTCAGCACCCACTGGTCCAGCTCGCGGGTTTCAACCAGCGCGCCGGATCGCCAGCCCCGCCCGTCAATCACCTGCTCGTTCGCCAGCACGGTGTTGTCGACCGGGTCCCAGTTGACGGTCGACTTGCGCCGGTAAAGGAGACCCATCTCATGGAATTTCAGGATCAGCGCCTGCTGGTGGCGATAATAGTCCGGTTCGCAGGTCGCGATCTCGCGCGTCCAGTCATAGGCGACGCCCAGCAGGCGGATCTGGTCGCGCATGGTCGCGATGTTCGCGCGCGTCCAGTCGCCGGGATGGATCCCGCGCTCGATCGCGGCGTTCTCCGCCGGCAGACCAAACGCATCCCAGCCCATTGGATGGAGCACGTTGAACCCGCAGGCGCGCCTGTAGCGCGCGACCACGTCGCCCATCGTGTAGTTGCGGCTGTGACCGACATGGATGCGCCCTGACGGATAGGGGAACATCTCAAGGACATAAGCCTTCGGCCGCCCGCCCGCCTCCTGCGGCTCACGGGCCCGGAAAAGGCCTGCGCCGTCCCACGCGGCGCGCCACTTCGGTTCGACGTCGCGATGATTGTAGCGTGACACGTTGCGTGGCCCGTTCCGATCCGGCTCAATCCGCGTTGGGCAGCGCCGCGATGCGCAACTGACGGGCGCGGGTGAGGATGGCGTTCTCGATCTGCAGGCTCGTCTGCGGGTCAATCGGCGCGCTCGCCCATTGGCCGTCGGGACGCTGGATCTGCTTCGACATGGCGACCTTCAGGGCGTCCGCGCGCAGGCGGGCGTCAAGGATGTAAACTGTGGCCATGAACCGCTCGTCGGCCTTTTCAGGATTTGCGTACCACTCGGTGATGATCACCCCGCCGAACGGGTCAGCGCTCTTGAGAGGCATGAACGACAGGGTGTCGAGCGACGCGCGCCAGAGGAAGGCGTTCACGCCTATCTCCGACTGGCGCAGCTGGGGCTCGTCCTTGTCCTTGTCACGCCCGAAAGCGCCACATCCGCCAAGCCCGATCGCCGCAACGCCGAGCGCTGCAAGAAGCGCCGGCCTGGCGATCAGCCGGCTCTGCGGCGGGTTCACACTCGAGGCTCTCCTGTCACGCATGTTCGCTCCTCTCGCGACTGCCCCCGTCAGGCCGGCCAGCCGGCCGGATCGACCGGCGGTTCTATAGCACCTCAGTGCGGGCGCGCCAGCGGCCAGCACGGTCAGGCGCGGCGGCGCGCTGCGCCAGACGTCCCGCCCATCACGCTGTGTGCGCCATCACCTCGCCACATCTCCGGTGTCTTTCCCCCATGACGCTGGCGATACCGTGGCGCCGGCGCCTCAGTGGCCGACGTTATCGGATTGTGTGCAGTTGTTTACCTTGTCGTAGCGGTGAATCTGGTAAATCTCCATCGGGTTGGAGGAGTGTTCGGGGTGCGGACTGGGGCCTACATGGCGGCTTTTGCGGCGGCGGCGACGCTCGTCGGTCCTGCGTTTGCGCCCGTCTACGCCCAGACGGGTCTTAATCCTCCTGCCCTGCAGTCGCCCGGCGATCTGCAGCAGCAACAGGGCAGGGAAACGCCCGAGTGGTACGAACGCTTCACCTTCGGCTCAGGTTTTTCGTCTGACGCCAACTCGTGGGCGACATCAAAGCGGGCGCCCGCGCGTCTGACCTGGTCGCCGCCCCAGTCATCCTGGGGCGTCACCGTGGACGTCGACCCCATGGCGAAATGGTCGCCCCTGCGTCAGGGTGATGAACACGAGCGGGTCGCCGCTGGCGCCTTTCTGATGGTCTCCCCGCGTGTCCGGGTCGGCGGCGAGATGGGCTATGAACTGAAGCCCGGAGAGACCAAGCCGAATGAGCCGTCGGTGCAGCCTTCGGTGAAACTCGAATCCGCGTTCAGGTTCTGACGCACCCCCAGGATTTCGGCTTCATCAGGACGACAGTGCGTCGACTGCGGCGAAGCCGGCCAGGCGTGCGCCGGCCAGTCGTCTGGCCGTGGCTGGCGTGATCCCTCCCAGGGCGTACAGGGCGATGCGGGACCGCAGGGCGAGACGACGCAGCCGCAGTGCGCCGATCGGGCGGCCGGCCGACGGTGAGCGGCTGGCGAAAATGGTCGACACCAGTGCGGCGTCGACCTTCTGACGCTGCGCGCGCATCACACCGCGCACGCCATGCGCAGCCTGACCGATCGCAACGCCACGCCGCCAGGCGCGCGCGCGCCGCCGCTCCGGCCAATGCACCAGGCGGACGCCGCGTGGCGGCGACCAGCGGCGTTGGGCGTGCAGGCCCGAAACCCACACCCACGCGCCGCGGCGGCGGGCGATGCGGACAAGGTCACGCACGGTCGCATCACGCTGCGGATCGCCGAAATGCCGGTAGAGCAAGGCCGCCCCGCGCGGCAGTCGCCGAGCGAGACTGCGCGGATCACCACTGCGCGCAGGATCAAACACGGCGATCACCCGGGGCAGACCGTCCGCCGATGGAGGGCGATTGAGCCGACGGGCCAACCGGTCTAACGTCGCAAACGCCGTGTCCAACGCCATGCCACCCTCCCGTTCGGTCGCCGCCGGCCTGGCGGACGTGCAGGCGCGCATCGCCGCCGCAGCCATCGCGGCCGGGCGTGCGCCCGGCGAGGTAGCGCTCGCAGCCGTGTCCAAGCAACAGCCTGACGACAGGGTCGATGCAGCGCTTGAGGCTGGCTGCAGGCTGTTCGCCGAGAACCGGGTCCAGGAGGCGCGCGCGCGCTGGTCCGAACGGCGCGCGGCGAATCCCCTGCTCGGCCTGCGCCTGATTGGGCCTTTGCAGACCAACAAGGTCGCCGACGCCGTCGCGGTGTTTGACGCCATCGAGACCCTCGACCGGGACAGGCTGGCGCGCGCCCTCGCGGAGGAATTCGCGCGGCGGGGCGCGGCGCGGAGCGTGCTGGTCCAGGTCAACACCGGCGCAGAGCCGCAGAAGTCCGGGGTCCTGCCCGATGTGGCGGACAGCTTCATCGCCGCGGCGCGGCGTGACTACGGGCTTCCTGTCGACGGCCTGATGTGCATCCCGCCGCAGGCCGTCGACCCTGAGCCGCATTTCCGCATGCTGGCGGCGATCGCAGCACGCAACGGCCTGACTGAGCTGTCCATGGGCATGAGCGATGACTTCGAGATCGCAGTGCGATGCGGCGCAACGATCGTGCGCGTCGGCTCAGCCATTTTCGGCGCCCGCTGACGGACCGGGGCAGATCTCGAGGGCGGCGCCGGGACTGAGGTGCGACAGGACATGCTCCATGTCGCGCCGCGTCACAGCGACACAGCCCTCGGTGGGCCCCCAATCCGGCCGGGCCAGATGGAAGAATATCGCGCTTCCCGCCCCGGGGATGACCGGGTCGTCGTTGTGCCCGAGCACGACGACAATGTCGTAGACTGAATCAGAACGCCACATCTGCTCGGCGCTTGCCGGATAGGGCAACTTGACCGGTCGGTTATACGCCGGGTCCTGCGGGGCGTCGCACCAGCCATCGTCCGGCGCGATCGGGCGGGTTTCAAGCCGGGTCTGGGGGCACGCCCCCGCATCGGGACGGTACAACACCCGGCGGATTGGCCACACACCTGCCGGCGATGCCCCGTCCCCCTCCCGCTTGCGCAGCGCCGGGGTGACCCCGCCGCGCCCGAGCGCACACCGCGTCGACCAATGTCCGAAGCGCAGGACGCCGTCTGCAAACACCTGCACGATCATCGTCGGTCCTCCATCCAGGGCGGCGTTCGCCCAACCGGACACTGCGGGGAGTCCCCGGCATCGCAAAGACCGGCATCGCAAAGACCGGCATCGCAAAGACCGGGATTGCGAAGACCGGGATTGCGAAGACCGGCGGTGCGAAGAGTGTTCACCGATCCGTCGTGTTGGGCCAGGCCCCCGGGAGGGCCTCGCGCCAGGCAGGGGCGGACCGGGCCTGCGGTCGGGCATGGTCGCGCGCAGATCTCTGCAGCCGGACCGCAGGCGGGGGCGGCGGCCTGGGCCAGCGAGACCAACCGACGGTCCAATCTCCGCCTGTCAACCTGACCCGACCCCGCGATCGGGCGGGGCCGCGCACCGCGGCCCTGGCGGTCGAAGCAACCCTTCGCCCTGACCTGACCGCGCCCTCGCTCGACGCCAGTTTCGATCGGTGCTCCGCGACCGGCCGGCGTCGCGGCGTCGCGCTCCTCAACCTGGGGGCAACCGCCTGCCGCTGCCATGCGAGCTTCAAGCCGGCGCGCGCGCGTCCGACGACTGGCGCACGCCGAGCGGCGGGACGTTCTGCGCGACGGGCGCCTTCGGGTGGCGATCCGAGACCTTCCGCACGGAATTCAACGCCGCTTCGCCACTCGCCCCGGCACGATCTGGCCGCATGCGTCGCAGGACCAAGACGGTGGCTTCTCAACCAGACCGTTGCAGAGCCGACAACGTTGTGAGCAGGCGCTGGCGGCGCGCCTGACCCAACGGTCGCTGCCCCATCCCCAGATCTGGGGATTGAACGACATGTGGGGTCGACGATTTTGAGGAGGGACCGCGTCGTGTCCAGGCGGCGCTGGAGGTCCTGGAGAGGCTGGCGGGAGTAGATGCGATGCGCGCTGTGGTCGCTTTTGGTCGGATGGGTCTGGTGACGTTGGCCTTGGCGGCGACGCTGCCCCGGGGCGCTCTCGCGCAGGCGGCAGGAGAAGTCCTGAGCGTGTCGGGGCCGCAGGGCGCAGTGGTCGGGCTGCGCGCCAACGCGACGTTTCCTGTGACGCCTGGTTCGCCACTGCACCCGGGCGATCTCTTGCTGGTGGGTGCAGACGCCTCGGTCCGCATCGCCGGGGCCGCGGGGTGTCAGCAGTCCGTGAACAGCCTGCACAGCGTGGCCATCACGCCAGACCTGTGCACAGACACGGCGCTCCAGCTCGCTGCGTCCAGCCGGACCGAATGGCTCGAAAGGCAAGCAAACAGCGACCTCGACCTTCTGAAGAGTAACCGGGCTGAAATTTTCTCGACCTTGGTTTTTGGTGTGTCCGTGGCATGGCTGCTGGGCTTTAGGGGCGAAGGCCCTGGTTCCGAACCCGCAAGCCCATAGAGCCCGGAATTCAGGTCCAGGCCTCTGTTTCAGGCCATGGGCGGTTTGCCCAGGGCCCCAGGCTCAACCGCCCGGTCCGCGCTTTTGTCCGGCCGCCGCCTGCGGCAGGCCTGTCAGCGAGAATGCTTGGCCGCTCTTCAGCATCTGATGCATGAGGACCGCGCGCCTGCGCGCCAGCGCAACCCTGGATTTCTTCATGCCTGCGGAGTTGGCCACGCCCTGCTCCCAGCCCTTCAACGCCGAGCCATTGACCGGGCGTGAGCGGATTATATCGACGGCTTCATCAAGCGCGACCGTGATCCCATGGTCGCCGACCTTTGCGAGTCTGCCTGTTACATCGATTTCTCCTGACCGGCGCCACCTGTGCGTCAGGCCGAAATGCGCTCCGGCCATGCGCCAGGGGCTGACGCAACCCGCCTCACCAATGGCGGCGGCGAAGGTCACCGCAGCCAGGGCGCCAACGCAAGGCGTGGTCATCGACAGCCGGACCCGGTCATCACGCCGCGATTGCCTCAGAAGACGGCTCTCAATCTCCTTTCACGCCTTGGTCAGCGCGTCACCGGCCCCCAGCATCGCCTGTGCAATGGCCTCAAGCGGCGCCTGACCTTTGGCGGGCTCGCGGACGCGTCCGGCGAAGGTTTTGGGGGTGGCCGAACCGCCAGTTGGGCTCCACCCGCATCGCGAGATAACGAGAAGGTCATCGCCCGGGCGGGTGGACGCAAGCCCCTGCAGGGGCCATGTAGCCTGGAGTAACAAAAGGCTCCTGCCCCGTGACGACCGCCAAATCCATCCTGATCGTCGACGACGATCCAGACCTGCGCGAAGCCCTGTGCGAGCAGCTCACCGACACCGGAGAGTTCCGGGTGACCCCGGCGAACTGCGCCGAGGCGGGCCTGGCGGCCGCGCGCGCCGAGCGCTTCGACCTGATCCTGCTCGACATTGACCTGCCGGACGGCGATGGGCGTGAGATCTGCAGGACCCTGCGCGGCGAGGGTGTGACAACGCCAATTGTGATGCTCACCGGCAAGGACGGCGAGACGGATACGGTCTGGGGTCTTGACGCAGGGGCGAACGACTACGTCACAAAGCCCTTCAGGTTTGCGGTTCTGCTGGCCCGGCTGCGGGCGCACCTGCGCAGCCACGCGGCGAGCGAAGACGCGGTATTCGCCATTGGCCCCTATGAATTCCGGCCGGGCGCCAAGCTTCTTCTGGACAGGAAGGGACGCAAGATCCGCCTCACGGAGAAGGAGACGAACATCCTGAAATATCTCTATCGCGCAGGAGCGAAGTCCGTCGCGCGCGAGGAGCTGCTGCGCGAGGTGTGGGGCTACAATGCGCAGGTCACCACCCACACCCTGGAAACCCATGTCTATCGCCTGCGCCAGAAAATCGAGCCTGACCCGGCGACGGCGCGCCTGCTCGTGACCGACGCGGGCGGGTATCGCCTCGCGCCCTGAGCGCAGGCCAGCCCCTGAGCGCAGGCCAGCGCCCTTCCCCAGTCCTCAGCTGTTCATCGAGCTGAAGAATTCGTCGTTCGTCTTGGTTTCGCGCAGCTTTGACAACAGGAAATCGATGGCGTCGTTGGTGCCCATGGGCGCGAGAATGCGGCGCAGCACATAGGTCTTGGGCATGTGCTCGCGCGGGGTGATGAGTTCTTCCTTGCGCGTGCCGGACTTGAGGATGTCCATCGCCGGGAATGTCCGCTTGTCGGCCACCTTGCGGTCGAGAACGATCTCGGAATTGCCCGTCCCCTTGAACTCCTCGAAGATCACTTCGTCCATGCGCGAGCCGGTGTCGATCAGCGCGGTGGCTATGATCGTCAGGCTGCCGCCTTCCTCCAGATTGCGGGCGGCGCCAAAGAAGCGTTTCGGCCGCTGCAGCGCATTGGCGTCCACGCCGCCTGTCAGGACCTTGCCGGAGGAGGGAACGACCGTGTTGTAGGCCCGACCAAGACGCGTCACGGAATCAAGCAGGATGACCACGTCGCGCCCGTGCTCAGCCAGGCGCTTGGCCTTCTCGATCACCATTTCTGCGACCTGGACGTGGCGCGCTGCGGGCTCGTCGAAGGTCGAGGCGACCACCTCGCCCTTCACGGTGCGCTGCATGTCGGTGACTTCTTCCGGCCGCTCATCGATCAGAAGCACCATCAGGAACACTTCGGGGTGATTGGCCTCGATCGACTTCGCGATATTCTGCATCAGGACCGTCTTGCCGGTCCGTGGCGGCGCAACGATGAGGGCGCGCTGTCCCTTGCCGATCGGCGCGACAATGTCGATCACCCGACCGGAGCGATCCTTCAGGGTGGGATCGGGATTCTCCATGGTCAGCCGCTTGTTGGGAAACAGCGGCGTCAGATTGTCGAAGTGGACCTTGTGCTTGGCGCGTTCGGGATCCTCGAAATTGATCGATGTGACCTTCAGGATCGCGAAGTACCGCTCGCCATCCTTCGGGCCGCGGATCGGACCTTCAACGGTGTCGCCGGTCCGCAGGGCGCACCGGCGGATCTGCGTCGGGCTGACATAGATGTCGTCGGGTCCGGGCAGGTAGTTTGATTTCGCGGAGCGGAGAAATCCGAAACCGTCCGGCAGGACTTCAAGCACGCCGGCGCCGGAAATCTCCACACCGCGGTCAGCGAGCTCCTTGAGGACCTCGAACATCATGTCCTGCATGCGCAGGTTCGAGGCGTTCTCGATGCCAAGTTCCTCGGCGAACTGCAGGAGCTCGGTGGGCGTCTTGCGCTTCAGCTCAAGCAGGGCGACCTGCGAGAATGGCAACGGCTTGCGTTCGCGCTCTTCGACAGACTCGCCGTCCTCGCCAAGATCGCCATCGCCCGCGTCAAGCTCGCCGGCGTCGGAGAAATCCTGCACGATCGGAAGTTCAGTCTCGCCGCGAGGTGCGGAGGGGTCCATGGTCATGGCTGTGCGCTCATTTTTTGCAAATCGCCCGCAGGCGACGGCTGACGGACGCCAGTCCGTCGGGCCAGATTGTTTCGGTTGGGTCGCGACACCGGCGCAGCGCCGACTGCAATCGCGATAAAGGAGGGACCTTCCGTGTAATCCGGCGACGGGCCCGGGTCAACAGGGGGCCCGGGTCAACAGGGGGGAAGCCCCAGCGCCCTGGCGCACCGCGCTGCTAACGCGGCTCGACGACCGCCAGAATGACCACGCCGATCGCGATGATCATGGGAACCTCGTTGAGGATGCGCCAGTAGCGTTCCGATTTCGGCCGGTCGCCGGCGGCGAACCGGCGGCGCGCCGCCGTGAGCATGCCGTGGACGCCCGACAGGCCGACGACCAGTACAAGTTTCGCCCACAGCCAGGGCTCAAACGGCCAGCCGTAGCGGTTGTTGGTCTCGCCGTAAAAGAGCAGCGACAGACCCATCCCCCACACCAGAAAAAGCGCCGGATTGAGGATGATGGTCACCAGTCGGCGCTCCGCCTCTATGAGGGTGGCGTCGAAGACCGAGCCGGCTTCAGCCTTGAAATGGTAGACGTAAAGTCGCGGCAGCATCATCAGTCCGGCCATCCAGGCGATCACGGCGATGATGTGCAGGGCGCGCAGCCAATCATAGAGCACGCGTCAGGTTAGCCGCGGCCCCTACTCCGCAGCAAGCGCCGGCGCCGCGCGGCCGGGCGCCGCACCCGTCTGGGCGCTGCGCGGGCAGGCCCCGCAGGCGGCCGGACACAGACGCTGCGGCGGGCAGGCCAAACCGCCGCCGGGCGCCGCCAATGCGCGATCCACGAGATCGGCGAGAAGGCCGATGAAGCGCGTGTGGACACCGAGAGCCGGCGCGCGCAGATAGACTGACACGCCATCTTCGAGCGCCTTGTGCGCGTACTCGCGGTCGAGCTCCACAAGGGTTTCGATGTGCTCGGAGACGAACGCGATCGGGGCCACGATCACGGCCTTGCGGTCGGCTCCCGCCCTGGCGATGCTTTCCTCCGTCGACGGGCCGATCCACTCGAGCGGTCCCACCCGGGACTGATAGCAGATCTCGGTCTCCCAATCGGCGGGCAGCTGTCGCGCGATCGCACCGGCGGTCTCCTCAACCTGCCACTGGTAGGGATCGCCGCGGTCGATTGTCTTTTTCGGCAGGCCATGGGCGGAAAACAGAACCCGGACATTCTCCGGTGCGCCGGCGTTGCGCCATGCCGAAAGGATCCGCTCGGCGTGTGCGCCGGCGAGCTCGGCCTCGGACGGATAGCAGCAGATCGTGCGCGGCTGCGGACCCTGCGGGCCATAGGCCTGGGCCCAGGCCGCCAGAGATGAGGCGGTGGTCGTGGTGGAGTACTGTGGATACAGCGGCAGCAGCACGACGTCATCCGCCTTCCAGGCGCGCACGGCCGCCGCGGCGTCGGACACGAAGGGCTTCCAGTAGCGCATCGCGATGAAGATGCGCGCCTCCCGGTCCGCCCAGCCGACGCGATCGCGCAGGACGGCGGAAAGCGCGTCGGCCTGCAGGCGCGTTTCGGGAAGCAGGGGCGAGGCGCCGCCCATCAACGCGTAATTCGCCTGTGCGCTGCGGTTGCGGGTCGTCGAAATGAGCGTGGCGATCGCCCACCGCAGCGGCCCTGGCGCGGCGATGATGGCGGGGTCGTTGAACAGATTGAAGAGGAACGGCTTCACCGCGCTGAGCGAGTCAGGCCCGCCCAGATTGAAGAGCACGATCGCAACGCGCCGCTTGGCCAAAGTCTGCTCCCGCCGCTATCCGCCTCGAACCCGCCGCACCAGGGACGCCACATGGTCCGGCGGAGTCTGCGGCAAAATTCCATGTCCGAGGTTGAAGATATGCGGCCGACCGGAAAAGTCCCGCAGACTGGCGTCAACAGACGCCTCAAGCGCAGCGCCCCCGGCGATCAGGGCGGCTGGATCAACCGCCCCCTGGGCGGCAAGACCCTTCGGCAGAGCCTGGACGCTGGCGCCTGGCTGCGAGGTGTCGACCCCGATCGCGGCCAGACCTGGAAGCTCGGCGTAGCGGGCCAGATGGGCCCCGCAGCCGCGCGGAAACCCGATCACCGGCGCTGTGACGCCCATGTGCTTCAGTCGCGCCAGAACGCGCGCCGTCGGGGCCAGTACCGCTTCTGCGAACATCGCATCCGACAGGCCGTCAGACCAGGAGTCAAACAGCTGCAGGGCCTCTGCGCCGGCGCGGACCTGCGCCTCAAGGTGGCGGGCGATGGCTTCCGCCAGCACCTCCAGCAACCGGGCGAAAGCATCACGATGCGTCATCGCCCACACCCGGGCCGGGGTGTGATCACGGCCCCCTGCGCCCTGGATCATGTAAACAGCGAGGGTCCATGGACTTCCGGCAAACCCAATCAGCGCCTGATGCGGCGACAGTCCGGCCCGGGTGCGCTCCAGCGCCTCATAGACCGGGCCCAGCCGTGTCGTCACCTGCGCCGGGTCGAGCCGCGCCACCGCTTCCGGCGACACCGGCGCAAGCCTGGGTCCTTCGCCGTCCTCAAACGAGACGCGCACGCCCAGGGCGTCGGGAATGACCAGAATATCCGAAAACACGATGGCGGCGTCGAAGTCGTAGCGGCGCAACGGCTGGAAGGCCACTTCTGCACACAGGGCCGGCGCATAGCAGAAATCAAGAAAGGTTTTCGCGCGTGCGCGCGTCTCGCGATATTCGGGCAGATAGCGTCCCGCCTGGCGCATCAGCCAGATTGGCGGCGGATCGACGCGCTCGCCGGCCAGCACGCGCATCAGGGGTTTCATCGCGTCAGTCATGAGAGTCCAAAGACCTATAGAAAGAAAAGGGAGTCAGAATCATAAGGACCCTGCTGTCCTGGTGATAGTGGCCGTTATCCCGGTTCCTCCTCAAGGCGTCCACACGCAATCCGCAGGGTCATGGTGAAGGGATCGTTAACTAAGCGCTTCAGAAACATCGGATTTACTGACCCGTCGGAGCACTGTGCCCGGATTGAGGAGCGTTGCGCGCCGAGACCTCCGCCAGCTTCATGCCTGTGGAAGATTGCATGGCGAAGGCGGGGGCACTAAGCGTGAAACCCCCGGCGCCCGGGCGGCCGTTGGCTGTCCCCCGCGCCATCGCCAGCCTTGCCAGACACTCATACACCGCCTTGTCCCCTGATGGATCCACAGCCACTCCCGCGCCCCGCAATCTACTTCAACGTCCATCTGGTGTCTGACTCCACCGGCGAGACGCTGTCGGGCATCATGCGCGCCACCACCGCGCAATTCGAAAATGTCGCGCCGCTGGAACACGCCTATTATCTGGTGCGCTCGTCAAAGCAGATGGACCGGGTGCTGCGCGAGATCGAAAGCGCGCCTGGCGTCGTGCTCTATACGATTTCCGACACGTCTCTGCGCGCAGCCCTGGAGCAGCGCTGCCGGGATCTGGGGTGTCCGCACCTTGCCGTGCTTGATCCGACGCTCGATCTTCTCGTGCGCTACCTCGGCCTCGAGGCGAGCCATCGGGTCGGGGGTCAGCACAGCCTGGACGCCGATTACTTCAAGCGCATCGACGCCGTGACGTTCTCCATGGCCCATGACGACGGGCAGGCGGCTGATCATCTCGACGATGCGGACGTGGTCCTCATCGGGGTGAGCAGAACCTCGAAGACGCCCACCTGCATGTATCTCGCCCACCGCGGGGTGCGCGCTGCGAATGTTCCCCTGGTGCTCAACATCCCGCCGCCGGAGGCGGTTTACGCGCTGCGTCATCCCCTCGTCGTCGGGTTGAAGATCAGTCCTGAACGCCTCATGGAGATCCGGCGCAACCGGTTGCGATCCATCGGGGAAAGCCCCGACGGGGAATACGCTGACGAGGACCGCATCCGTGATGAGATCCTCCACGCCCAAAGGGTGTTCGCCCGCATCGGGTGTCCGACGATCGACGTCACACGCCGTTCTGTGGAGGAGACCGCAGCGCAAATCCTCAACCTCCTGGCCGAGCGACGCCGCCCATGAGCGAGCCCGTCCTTGTCCTTGCCTCCGCATCCAAAACCCGTGCGGGCCTGTTGCGCGCCGCTGGCGTCGACATTCACGTCGACCCGGCGCATGTCGATGAGGACGCCGTCAAGACGGCCCTGCGGGCCCAGGGCCTCAGTCCGCGCGACCAGGCTGACGCGCTCGCGGAGCTGAAGGCGTTGAAGATCGGGGCGCGCCACCCGGGCCTGGTGCTTGGCTGCGACCAGATCCTGGCCTGCGACGGGCGGGCGTTCGACAAGGCCGAAACGCGCAGCCAGGCTCGCGCCAACCTGCAGATGCTGCGCGGCCGGCGCCACGAACTGCATTCCGCCGCAGTGCTCGCCAGGAACGGCGCTCCGGTGTGGCGCCACATCGCCACCGCACGGCTGACCATGCGCGCCTTCTCCGACGGCTTTCTCGACGCCTATCTGGATGACGTCGGCGACGCCGCGCTGTCCTGCGTCGGGGGTTACCAGCTGGAGGGACTGGGCGCCCAGCTCTTCTCATCGGTGCAGGGCGACTATTTCGCCATTCTCGGCCTGCCGCTTCTTGAGCTTCTCGACGTGTTGCGGGAACAGGGCGCGCTCACGGCATGACAGTCACCGGCGCGTCGCAGGTCTATGCGGTCTTCGGCGATCCGATCGCCCATTCGCTGTCGCCGATCCTGCACAACGCCTGGTTCGCCGATCACGCCATGGACGCAGCCTATGTCGCGCTGCGTCTGACCGGGGACGCGGCCTCCAGGCTGCGCGCCCTCCCGGCATGGGGCTTCGCCGGCGCCAATGTCACCGTGCCGCACAAGGCGGGCGCCCTCGACGCCGCTGACCGGGCTGATGACACAGCCCGACGCATCGGCGCGGCCAACACGCTGCGCGTCGCCCCGGATGGCGCGCTGGAGGCTTTCAACACAGACGCCGAGGGCTTCCTGGATGGGGTGCGGCAGGACCGGCCGGACTGGTCGCCTGCCGGAAAGACTGTGGTGCTGATCGGGGCGGGGGGCGCAGCGCGCGCCATCGTTGACGCGGTCGCCCGCGCCGGCGCGGCGCACATCCGCATCGCCAACCGCACGCCTGCGCGCGCGCAGGCGCTCGCCGACCTGGCGGGCGGGGCGCAGTTCGAGGCAGGCGGCCTTGAGCGTGTGGACGGATTTGTCGAGGGCGCTGACCTGATCATCCAGGCAGGCGCGGCCGGTCTCACCGGCGGTGCAGGCCCGTATCCTGAGTTTCGCGCCGCCGCCCCCGGGGCCATCGCCGTCGACATCGTCTACAGGCCGCTGCGCACGCCATTTCTGGGGGCTGCGGACGCAGCCGGTCTCGACACGGTCGATGGCCTTGGCATGCTGGTTCATCAGGCGGCGCGCGCCTTTGCACTCTGGCGTGGGGTCTGCCCTGATGCGGTGCTTGGGCGGGCGCGGCTGCGCGCCCATCTGGAGACAGCGCGATGATGCTTGTCGGTCTCACCGGCTCGATCGGCATGGGAAAATCGGCCACCGCCGCCCTGTTCGCGCAGGCTGGGGCCGCAGTCTATGACGCCGATGCGGCGGTGCATGCGCTGTATCAGCCTGGCGGGGCTGCTGTCGCCCCGGTCGCGGCGGCCTTTCCCGGCGCCGTGCGCGAGGGAGCAATCGACCGCAACGCCCTTGGCGCGGCCGTTCTTGGAGACCCGGCGGCGCTGCGCCGTCTTGAAGAGATCGTCCATCCCCTGGTCCGCCAGTCACAGCTCGCCTTTCTGGCGGAGGCGGCGGCGGGGGGCGCACGGGTGGCTGTCCTTGACGTGCCGCTGCTGTTTGAAACCGGCGGGGATGCGCGCGTTGCGAAAGTGGTCGTTGTGTCTGCCCCCCTGGACATGCAGCGGGCCCGGGTGCTGGCCCGTCCGGGCATGACGGCTGAAAAACTGTCAGCCATTCTCGCCAAACAGACGCCTGACGCCGAGAAACGGGCCCGCGCCGACTTCGTCATCGATACGAGCCGCGGCGTGGAGGATGCGCGCGCACAGGTGGCTGCGGTGATGGCGGCGCTGCGCGAAGCAGCCTAAAAGCCCTCCATGCGCCGCGAAATCGTCTTCGACACTGAAACCACCGGCCTCAACCCCGCCGAGGGCCACAGGATCGTCGAGATCGGCTGCGTCGAGATCGTCAATTTCGTCCCGACGGGGCGGGTCTTTCAGACATACATCAATCCGGAACGCGACATGCCCGCCGAAGCCGGGGCGGTGACCGGCATCACCGACGCGATGCTGCGCGGCAAGCCTGTCTTCGCCGCCGCCGAGGTGGTCGACGCCTTTGTTGACTTTATCGCTGACGCGCCGCTCGTCGCCCACAACGCTGAGTTCGACCGCGCCTTCATCAATGCGGAACTGAAGCGCGCCGGGCGCGAGGTCATCGCCCGCGAGCGCTTCGTCGACACCCTCAGGATGTACAAGGCGCGCTATCCGGGCGCGCCCGCCTCGCTCGACGCCATGTGCAAGCGTTTCTCGATCAGCCTCGAGGACCGCGTGCGCCACGGCGCGCTCACTGACGCGCGCCTGCTTACA
The DNA here is from genome assembly GCA_040381075.1 of Hyphomonadaceae bacterium. Lineage (GTDB taxonomy): Bacteria > Pseudomonadota > Alphaproteobacteria > Caulobacterales > Aquidulcibacteraceae > JBEIHX01. The sequence continues at coordinate 18,961 of JBEIHX010000036.1, read as the reverse complement.
ACCGCCTATCTGGAATTGAACGGCGGACGCGAACAGCGCCTTGCAATATTTGAAGAGACCGCCCTTGCAGTAGAGCGCGTCGGCCCGCTCGGGCCGGCGGGCGTCTACCCGGCGCGCCCACGCCCGCTCAAACCGCAGGTCTCAGCCGCAGAGGCCGAGGCGCATGCCGGGTTTGTGCGCACCAGCCTGCAGGCAGCGCTGTGGCTGCAGTTCGAACGGCCTGCGACGTGATCATGCGTCGCGTGCGCGCCTACCGCCGCTTGGGAATGGCCGCCCAGTAGTCGAAATCAAGGATGACGGCCGGGTCGTAGTCGGCGCCGGTCCTGTACGGAAAATCCGCGCAGGATCTGTTCCTGGTCGCGACCAGACGCAGACGCAACGCGCCGCAGCCCGGGCTGAGATCCGCGCGGTCGAGGACTTCGCTCCAGGCATAGACGGTATCGCCCGCGAACAGGGGCGCCACGTGGCGTCCCGCGTTGATCGCCAGGACCAGTGCGGCGTTCGCGAGGCCGTTGAACGCCAGAGCGCGGGCGATGGAAATCGCCACGCCGCCGTAGATCAGCCGACGTCCGAAGCGCGACGACGCCTGCAGGAGTGCGTCAAAATGCGGCTTGGCGGTGTTCTGGTAGAGCCGGGTCGCGATCTGGTGCTCAGCCTCCTCGACTGTCATGCCGTCGACATGGTCGATCCGTTCGCCGATCTCGTAGTCTTCAAAACCGTGCACAGATCCCGCAAGCGCCCAATCGTAGGTTGAGAAATCAAGGCCTTCGGGCGCGATGAGATCGCCGGGGGACACGCTGTCCGCCAGGGCCGGGGCGTGGGCGTCAGGCGCAGGCGCGGCGGGATCGCGTTTGTTCACCATCACCCAGCGGCAGTACTCAAGCTGTGGCTGGCCGGTTTGATCAAGACCGGTGGTGCGCACCCAGACGACCCCGGCTCTGGCCGTGGACGTCTCGCGCAGGCCGATGACCTCAGAGACGGCGCTGAGCGTATCTCCGGGATAGACAAGACTGCGAAAGCGCCCCTCGGCATAGCCAAGATTGGCCACAGCGTTGAGGCTGACGTCTGGAACCGTCTTGCCGAACACAACGTGAAAGACAAGCAGCGGGTCGATCGGCGCCTGGGGCAGGCCGCAGGCCTGGGCAAAGGCGTCGGAGGAGAACAGTGCGTACCGCGAGCCTGTCAGTCCGATATAGAGCGCCGCATCCGCTTCGCTGAGCGTGCGCGGCGTGGCGTGACGCAGGACGCGCCCAAGCGCGAAGTCCTCGAAGAAGGCGCCGGAACTGGATTTTGCTGTCATGGCGCATCCCATCGCCGCGCGCCGGCGCCTGGTCAAGGGCTCCCCGGCCAGACTTTATTGGCCAGACTTTATTGGCCAGATTTTACCGGCCAGCGCTCGCAGGGGGATGTGCGGCGCATCAGCCCTCCCTGGCGAGGGCCAGAATGGTCTCCACGGGGCGCCCGAGAGCCGCCCGCGCGCCCTTGATCAGGATTGGGCGCTGGATGATTTGAGGATGCTCCGCCATCAGCGCATAGAGCGCGGCGTCCGGGGTCGCCGCGGTCACCCCGAGGCCGGCTGCGTCCTTGTCGCGCAGAAAGGCGCGCGGGGAGGCGTCGCCCATCATCTTTGCGATTTGCCTGAGTTCTGCGACGCTCAGCCGATCGGTCATGTATTTGCGGATCTGCGGCTCAAAACCGGCCGCGCGCAGCTGCTCGAGCGCCTTGCGTGAGGTCCCGCAACCGGTGTGGTGGATCAGGGTCATGGTCATCGCACGGATGTCCCCTTTCCTGGCGCGCCGCGTTCCCCCCGCCGGCCGCCAGCGGCGGTTTCGCCAGTGGAAATATGGCCAGTGGAAATATGGCCAGGGCAGGTTTGGCCCACTCTGGTCCAATTGACGGCGGTCCGCCGCCCCGCCGCTGCATCACTTAGGGCGCGGGTCATCCCGCTCCAGGCGCGCGCGGTGCGAACCGCGCCGGCCGGCGGGCCAGAAAGGCGTCGATGCCCTCCGTCGCGTCCGGCGTCATGAGGTCCAGCGCCATCGCCCGTCCAGCCACCTCGTAGGCCGCCGCCAGATCCAGGCAGGCCTGGGCCGCCATCAGTCGCTTGCCGCGCGCGATGGCGTCGGCCGAGCCTGCCGCCACGCGCCGCCCCAGCTCCATCGCCTGCGACAGCGCCTGGCCCGGGGCCGTGACCCGGTTCACCAGCCCGATGGCGGCGGCTGCGTGGGCGTCGATCATCTCGCCGGTGAGCAACATTTCCATCGCAGCCTTGCGCCCCGCCGTGCGGGTAAGGGCGACCGCCGGGGTCGAGCAGAACAACCCGATCGCAACGCCCGGCGTTGCAAAGCGCGCATCCGCGCCGGCGAGTGCGAGGTCGCAGCTCGCGACCAGCTGACACCCGGCCGCCGTGGCGACGCCCTCCACCGCTGCAATCGTGGCGAGCGGCCCCTCAGCAAGCATGCGCATCACCGCGGCGCAGCGCGCGAACAGGCGCAACGCCCGCCCGTCAGGCTCCTCATCCGGCCCCTCATCCGGCGGCTCATGAGACCCGGAGGTCGCGCTCAGCGCCTTGAGCGCCCTGAGGTCATGGCCGGCCGAGAAGACCGGGCCCTCCGCCGCGAGGATGATCGCGCGCACGCCAGCGTCCGCCTGGGCCGCCGCAAGGGCGTGCGCGAGTTCCTCCAGCATCGCGTCCGACAGGACGTTGCGCCCTGCGGGGTCGGCAAGGGTGATCACGGCAAGGGGTCCGTCGCGAACGACGGCGATGCGGGCCATGGCGGCGTCTCCTGTCATGTCCTGGGGCGAAGACTAGCAATGCCGAGCGGTCTTGTCCTTCCACCCGGCCCGCTTTACCCCGACAGTGCGTGCTGGCGGCGGGTGAACCCGACCCGCAGTATGGCGCGAAGCGGGGCCATGCGCCGGCTCGGAGGACGTGATGTCAGTCTACCTGATCGCTGTGCTGCTCGGCCTGCTGGAGGGACTGACGGAGTTCCTGCCGGTGTCGTCCACCGCCCACCTCATCCTGGCAGGCGCCCTGGTCGGGTTTGACGACCCGACGGGCAGCTTCAAGGTCATGATCCAGCTGGGCGCGGTGCTGGCGATCGTCAGCGTGTATGCGGCGACCATCTGGCGCACAGTCACGGGTCTGCCTACCCGGGCCGAGGCGCGTCGCTTCGCCGCCGGGGTCCTGCTGGCCTTCCTGCCCGCCGTCGCCGCCGGCCTCGCCCTCGGCGACCTGATCGAGCGGGTGTTCCTGGCGGGTGAGGCAAGCGCGGGGGCGGCCATGATCATCGCCGGGGTGCTGATCGCCGGCGGCGTTGTGATGCTTGGCGCAGAGCGTCTGCGCCCGCCTGCGGTGGTTCATGCGGCGGACGCGATCCCGCTGTGGAAAAGCTTCGCCATTGGCTGCTGCCAATGTCTGGCGCTGGTTCCGGGCGTCTCGCGGTCGGGGGCGACCATCATCGGGGCCATGCTGCTGGGCGTGGAGCGCCGGGCCGCGGCGGAGTTCTCGTTCTTCCTGGCCATGCCCACCATGCTGGGCGCGTTCGCCTACTCCTTCTGGAAGAACCGCGAGGCGCTCGATTTCAGCCAGCTCGGCGTGATCGGCGTGGGCTTCATGGCGGCCTTCGCAGCCGGCCTGGTTGTGGTGCGACTGTTCCTCGGCATCGTCTCCAAATGGGGCTTCGCACCCTTCGCCTGGTATCGCATCGTGCTTGGCGCAGCGATCCTTTCGCTGGCCGGCGCAGGCGTGTTCGGCGGGTGAGGCGGGCCTATTCGCCGCCGCTGTCCACCATGTGGAGGCCGAGCGCGCGCTCGGCCAGAAAGCGACCGACATCATCGGCTCCGATCCCTGGGCCGCAAAGCCCCTCAGGCCTTTCACGGCGCGGCGCGTCGCGGTCGCCGACATAGATCAGCGCGCCGACCGCGTCGCCGAACGGCTCCGCCATCTGGTGCGCATCGCCGGCCGGAGACAGGCTTCCCTTATCCATCACGATCTGCGCCCGGCGTGACCACGTCATCGCCGCCATCTGAGCGCCGGTGGCTGCGTCAAGCGCCTCCGCCTCTGCCGCCAGCGCGCCAAGACCGAGCGGCACGCGCACCGCTCCTGGCCCGGGGATGGTCCGGCTCGCGGCAGCCGAGAGCAGCGAAGCTGCGACGCTGGTCGCGGCGATGTCGGTGACCGCGGCGCGCACCATGATCACGTCGGACCCCTCCGGCGCAGGAATCACCTCAAATCGTTCAGACAGCTCGAGACACAATTGCCGGTCGACCTCGCGACGGACTGCTTCGCCGAGGTCCGGGGTGAGCGCAGCCGCCGCGGACGGCGTCAGGCGTGTCGGCGCGATGGTGACCCGGGAGCGGCCGGCGAGCTGGGCCTCATCGCGCCAGCTGCTGACCTCGGCGCGCAGGCTGTCCTGCGGCGCCAGACGGTCGTAGGACGACAGAAAGCCGCCTGTCGGCGCCGGCGCGCTGGCGCAGCCCGAGGCGAGGGCGCCGGCGACCGCCAGACCCAAACGGGCGAAGATGCGCTCCACGGCCTGCTCCCATCGTTGACCGGGGACTGAGGTAGGTCGGCAGGTCGATGCGCACAGCCTCATGAAGGAGCCTGCACAGAAAGTTGACGCGCAACGGCCAATGTGGCCGTCAGAGTGACCGTCTGGCATGGGCGATCTGGGATCACTGGCCTGGGATCGCTGGCCTGGGATCGCTGGCCTGGGATCACCGCTCCGGGACCAGAATTTCGCGCTTGCCGGCGTGATTGGCCGGACCCACGATGCCCTCATCCTCCATGCGCTCCATGACCGTCGCTGCGCGGTTGTACCCGATCTGAAGGCGTCGCTGGATGTAGCTCGTGGAGGCGCGCCGATCCTTGAGAACAATCGCCACTGCCTGCGAATAGAGGTCGTCCTCGCCATCCCCGCCCAACTCGTCGAGCGGCAGCTCGCCGTCTTCGCTGTCCGCGCCCTGGGTCACGTCATGGCGATAGTCCGGCTGACCCTGCGCCTTGAGCCACTGCACGACCGCCTCGACGTCGCCGTCGGCGACGAACGGGCCGTGCAGACGCGAAATTCTGCCGCCTCCCGCCATGAACAGCAGATCGCCCTGTCCCAGTAACTGCTCGGCGCCCTGCTCGCCCAGAATTGTCCGACTGTCGATCTTGGACGTGACCTGATAGCTGATGCGGGTGGGCAGATTGGCCTTGATGGTCCCGGTGATGACGTCTACGGACGGACGCTGCGTCGCCATGATGAGGTGGATCCCGGCCGCGCGGGCCATCTGACCCAGCCGCTGCACCGCGGTTTCGATATCCTTGCCGGCCACGGCCATCAGATCGGCCACTTCGTCCACAACGACGACGATCAGCGGCAGCGGATCCGGCTCGATGGTTTCACGCTTCACCAGGGGCTCGCCGGTGTCGCGGTCAAATCCATTGGGCGTCTCCAGCACGATCGCTTCGCCGCTTGCCTTGGCCTGTGCGACGCGCTCGTTGTATCCCTGAAAATTCCGCACGCGCAGCTTCGACATGCGCAGATAGCGATCCTCCATCTCGCGGACTGTCCATTTCAGCGCTGCAACCGCCTTTCGTGCGTCCGTCACCACCGGCGCAAGGAGATGGGGCGCGCCGTCATAGACCGACAGTTCAACCATCTTCGGGTCGATCATGACGAAGCGGCATTGCGCCGGGGACAGTCGGTACATCAGCGAGAGGATCATGGCATTGACGCCGACGGACTTGCCCGATCCGGTGGTGCCGGCGATCAGCAGGTGCGGCATCCTCGCAAGGTCGGCGACCAGCGGTTCGCCCCCGATCGTCTCGCCAAGGGCCAGCGGCAGGCTCGCCTGAGAGTCCCGGAACGCCGGGCTTTCGAGCAGTGCGCGCAGATAGACCGTCTCGCGCTTGGCGTTGGGCAGCTCGATGCCGATGACATTGCGGCCTGGAACTGTGGCGACACGCGCCGATATGGCGCTCATCGAGCGGGCGATGTCATCGGCGAGGCCGATGACACGGTTGGCCTTCGTGCCGGGGGCCGGCTCGAGTTCATAGAGCGTCACGACCGGGCCCGGGCTCGCATTGACGATGCGCCCTTCGACGCCGAACTCATTGAGCACGGCCATAAGCCGGCGCGCATTGACGTCCAGCGCAGTCGCATCGAGCGCGGCGGTGCGGGCGCGCGGTTTTTGCAGCAGGTCGAGGGATGGCGGCTGAAACCCGCCGCCGCGCCGTGGCTTTGGCCGGGCGCGCGGGGCCGGCCTGGCGGTGCGCTGTGTCGCCTGGGCGGCGCTCTCGGCGGCCGGACCGAACCGCGGACGCTCGTCCACGGCGGCGGAACGGCGCGACTGGTTCGCCTCATCGCTGCGCTCCCGGGCGAACGGACTGGCTGCGAACGGCGCGCCATAGGCGGATCCGGCATCGTAGAACGGTCGCGCCTGCTGTGCGCCGTCCGCGTCCCCGCCAGGATCAAACCGGTCGCCATGGCGGGGAAGAAGGTGTGCGAGGCCTGCAAACATCTGCGCGACCCCAACGCCGGCGGCGCGCGCGCCCGCAATGAAAGCCCCCGCGCCGTCGCGTGCATCGCGCGCCGACAGGCCGAAGGCTGTCCAGCCCGCGGCCAGGGCGGCGCACCCTGCGAGAAAGCCGGTCAGGCCGCTCCCGCCCGGCAGTCCCAGGAACTCAAAGGGCGTTGCGAGCAGGGCGAGCAGCCAGTCTCCGAGGAGACCGCCCAGTCCCGCCCGGAAGCCCCAGGTGGCCGGCACCGGCAAGGCGGCGAGGGCCGCTGTGGCCAGCAGGCAGGCGAGAACGCCAAGTCCGGCCCGCCAGCCGAGCCAGCGCGGCAGGCTCGGTCCCTCGATCAGCCGCCACAGGCCCCCGACAGCCGCGGCAAGCCCCAACGGCGTCGCCGCCCAGCCACAGAGCTGCAGCATGAGGTCCGCCACGACGGCCCCCCAGGGGCCCAGTGGATTTCGGACGATGTCGGGGGCGGCGACGTTCAGGCTCGGGTCGGTGGCGTGATGTCCGAGCGCAGCGGCCGCGACGTAGAAGCCGCCCAGCGCAAGTCCTGCGGCCGCGGCGTAGCCGCGCCATGGCAGGCCTGACCGGGCGTCGTCGCCCGCGCCGCCGCGCTGTGAAATATCGGTGGAAACCATCGCGTTCGCCGTCGCCGTACCAGGGGATCCTGCGCGGTCACGGTAAACAGGCGGAAAACGCGGCGATGCGATCAGCAGGCTCACGCACACGCCCGCCGGCGAAGGCCCCCCGCCAGTCAGGCCCGCCAGTAAGTCATGTCCCCCAGCAGGTCATATCCCAAGCCAGCCGGGTCCCGAAAACCAAAACCCCCCGGCCGCAGCCGGGGGGTGGTATCTGTCGCAGGCCGTATGAACAGCGGCCGGAGCGTCAGGAGTGATAGGCGCGCTCGCCGTGTTCTGAAATGTCGAGACCATCCTCTTCTGTCTCTTTCGACACGCGCAGCTGTCCGATGACCTTGATCAGCCCGAACACGATGGCGGACGCCACCGCTGACCAGGCAACGGTCACGCCGACGCCCTTGAGCTGGGCCGTCACCTGGGTGACGAGGTCGTATTTGGCGGTCGGGCAGACCGCCTGGATGACGCCGGCCGCATCGAAGCAGGTGGTGTAGTCGACGACCCCGGCCCCGCCCCATGCCGGGTTGACCACGAGGCCGGTGCCGATGGCGCCCACAATGCCGCCGACGGCGTGAATGCCGAAGGCGTCAAGGCTGTCGTCGTATTTCAGGGCGTTCTTCACCGTTGAGCAGAAGACCAGACAGATCGGGCTGACCACGAGGCCGAGCACCAGCGCGCCCATCGGCCCGGCGAAGCCGGCGGCCGGCGTCACCGCCACCAGGCCCGCAACGATGCCCGAGGCGAGGCCCAGCATGCTTGGACGCTTGCGGGTGACCCATTCAGTCACGATCCAGCTGAGGCCCGCCGCCGCCGTTGCCAGGAACGTGTTGGTCATGGCGAGGACGGCGTAATAGTTGGATTCAAGGTTGGAGCCTGCGTTGAACCCGAACCAGCCGACCCAGAGCAGGCCTGCGCCGACATAGGTCAGGGTGAGCGAGTGCGGCGCCATTGGCTCATTGCGATATCCCGACCGCGCGCCCAGGATCAGCGCGCCGACCAGCGCTGCGACGCCCGCGTTGATATGCACCACCGTGCCGCCGGCGAAGTCGAGCGCGCCAAAGCCCCAGATGAGACCGGTCGTGTAGTCCGTCTTTTCAAAGGAAGCTTGCGCAAGAAGATCCGGCCCGGGCCACCACCATACCATGTGGGCGATCGGATAGTAGGACAGCAGCGGCCACAGGACCGCGAAGATCACAACACCGGCGAACTTCATCCGCTCGGCCACGCCGCCCAGGACCAGCGCTGCGGTGATCGCCGCAAAGGTCATCTGGAACACCACGAACACGAGCATCGGGATGTAGACCCCGGTGGAGAATGTCGCGGCGAGAACCGGATTGCCGCTTCCATCCAGACCGACGCCGTTCAGGAAAAGGTTCGAGAACCCGCCGAGGAACGAGTCGTAGGTTCCGGTCGAAAAGGATAGCGAGTAGCCCCACAACACCCAGGCGACCATGCCGATCACGGCCACTGTCGAGACCTGCATCAGCATGCTCAGCATGTTTTTGGTGCGGGTCAGACCACCGTAGAACAACGCCAGACCCGGGATGATCATCAGCAGCACCAGCAGGGCCGACAGCATCATCCAGGCCGTGTCAGCCTTGTCGACTTTGGCTTCCGGGAGCGTCGCCTTGGCGGGCGCAGCCGCCTCGGCCGCCACGTCCTGCGGGGCGGCGGCTTCCGTCGCCGACGGATACGCGGCCGCCGCCGGTTCGCTCGCTGCGGCCGGCGCCGCCGGCGGCGTTTCCGCAAAGGCCTGTTGCAGGCCGGTGATCGGCGCGAGCGCAAGAGCGAACGCCGCCGCCGCGAGCAGGCGCTTCACAGGGCCAAGCAGCGAGCGCTGCCCGGGTGAAGGCGCATGGGACTGAGTGCGCATGGTGTGGATACCCCCGTCAAAGCCGAGATGGCGTTGCTGCCGGTCGCCGACGGTGCGAAACCGACGGCCCGGACCCACATCGCGCGCGGGGAGCGCGCGAAGACAAGGCTGCGCCGGCCGCCCCGCGCTGACTCGGCTGTGATGCCCAAAAACAGGGCGCCTAAGCCTTGGGCGAAGGCGCCGGCTTCGCTGCGCAGGATCTGCGTCGGGGCGCCGGATCAGGGGGCCGGATCAGGGGGCCGGGAGCGGCGGGCAGGCCTCAGCGTCCGGGCCAGGCCGTTTTCGCCGCCCCCGGTAGCCGGGCCCCCTGCACCCTGGCTTCTGCACCCTGGCTTCTGCACCCTGGCTTCTGCGCCCTGGCTTCTGCGCCCTGGCTTCTGCGCCCTGGCCTCAGGCTTGCAGGCAGGCTGCAGCGGCGATCGCACTGTCAGACCACAATTTATCAAGCACTTCAGACATTCGTCTTATGCTTTTCGCTGCGGTCCATCCCCGCTCAGTGGTGGGTGGCCGGCGGCTCCTGCGCGCCGGGCGGACGGGTCGCGGGGTGCGGCGAGTGGAGGCGCGAGTGAGCGACAATCCCTGTCTGGCGTGCAGCGCAAATCAAGGCTGCTGCAGCGACCTGCAGGGGTTGCGCCTGACGCCGGGCGAATACGAAACGAATTTTGCCCGCCACGCCGGGGATCTGCACATTGCCCGCGACGGACCGCAGTACCAGGTGACGTCAAAGCTCGGGCCCTGTCCGAACTGGCGTGGCCAGTGCACGGTCTACGAGACCCGTCCGATGGAATGCCGTCTCTTCCCGGTGACCGTGACGGCCGTGGCGACCATGGGGCCCACTGTTGTCGCGGTCGCCTTCGACCGCACCCGCTGCCCCCAAAGGGCGCAGCTGCGCCCGTCCGACGCCGACGCCCGCACGCTCATCGAAGGCTTCCTGCGCGACGCCTATGGGGCTGACCGGCCCGTCCGGGTCGTCTTTGACCGCGGACCCGGCCGGGCCATGGCGCTCGGCGTCAAGGCCGCGCGCCGCCTCACCCGCCCATCGCCTTGAACCCGGCGCCATTTGCGTGTTCAACGAGGCGCGTCGCCATCCGCGCAAGGCCGGCGCGCGGGGGTGTCGCGTGCGGACCGTGGGCAGGGAGACAGCCGGATCCATGGAGTGTGACGTTTTCATCGCCGGGGCCGGCATGGCCGGCCAGACGCTGGCGATCGCCCTGGCGCAGGCTGGCCTGTCGGTCGTCGCCGCCGATCTGAGCGATCTCGACTCCCAGCTTGCGCCCGACTTCGACGGGCGCGCCTCCGCCATCGCCTTCGCCTCGTTCCGCATGCTGCGCACGCTTGGCGTGGCCGAACATCTGCGCGGCGTGGCGCAACCGATCGAACGCATCGTGGTCTCTGACGGCCGGGCGCCGGACGGGCTGCGCCCGGGAGGGCCTTCGCTGCTGCGCCTCGACTTTGACCGTCGGGAGATCGACCCGCAGCCGGAGGGCGAAGCGCTCGGCTACATGGTCGAGAACCGGCATATCCGCATGGCGCTTGCGGCGTGCGCGCGGGCTGCCCCCGGGCTTGACCTGCGCCCAAAGACCGGCCTCGCCGCGATTGAGGGCGACAGCGTGAGGCTGTCGGACGGCGCCCGTGTCAAACCCGCCCTCATGGTCGGCGCTGACGGGCGGGCGTCCCTGCTGCGCAGTCTCCTGGGCGTGCGCACCATGGGCTGGCCCTATGCGCAGACGGCGGTGGTGGCGACTGTGGCGCTCGGGCGCCCGCACGCAGGCGTCGCGCACGAATATTTCCTCCCCGCCGGGCCCTTTGCGATCCTGCCTCTGACGCAGGATCGCGCCAACCTTGTGTGGACAGAGCGACACGCAGGCGCCCGCGCGCTTCTGGCGCTGGGTGAGGATGATTTTCACCGGGAGCTGACCCGCCGCTTTGGGGATTTTCTCGGAGACGTGCGCGTCGTTGGGCCCCGCTTTGGCTATCCTTTGAGCCTGCAGATCGCGGAACGCATGACTGCGCCGCGCGCCGCCCTGGTGGGCGACGCCGCCCATGCGATCCACCCGATTGCAGGCCAGGGCCTGAACATGGGTCTGCGCGATGTCGCCGCCCTTGCCGAAGTCGTGGTGGACGCGGCGCGCCTCGGTCTTGACCTGGGCGGTGAGACGACGCTTGAGCGCTACGCGCGCTGGCGCAGGTTCGACAACATCACGCTGTGCCTCGCCACGGACGGGTTCAACCGTCTGTTCTCCAATGATCTGGGTCCGCTGCGGATGGTGCGCGACCTTGGTCTTGCTGCGGTCGACAGGCTGGCGCCGGCGCGGCGCTTCTTCATGCGCGAAGCTGGCGGCGGGCTCGGCGATCTGCCGCGGCTGCTGCGCGGAGAGGCGCTCACCCTGGCGGCCTGAGCAGGCCGGGCAGTCAGTCTGGCGCCTGCGCGCGCCGCTCCGCGCTCTGGCGCGCCACCATCCAGCCGGGATATTCAGGCGGCAGCGCCGAGACGGCGTCGAGCCGGGCGAGCTCATCAGCGTCCAGCCTGACATCTCCCGCTGCGATGTTGTCCGTCAGTTGATCGACAGTTTTGGCGCCGATGATCACACTGGTCACCGGGCGCTGGTGCAGGAGCCAGGCGAGCGCAATCCGCGCCACGCTGCAGCCGCGGGCCTCGGCCATCGGGCGCATTGCGTCAATGCAGGCGAACGCCCGCTCCCTGTCGACCGGGGGGAAGTCAAAAACCGTCCGGCGCGCATCGTTCGGGCCTGCAGCGTCACGCGCGAACTTGCCGGACAACAGACCGCCCGCAAGCGGGCTCCAGGGCAGGAGTGCTAGCTCCTGATCCTGCGCCAGCGGGACCACCTCGCGCTCAAGATCACGCCCGGCGATCGAGTAGTACATCTGCAGACTTTCAAACCGCGCAAGGCCGCGCTGGGCCGACACCCCGAGCGATTTGGCGATTTGCCAGGCCGCCAGATTGCACAGCCCGAGATAGCGCACCCGTCCCGACTTCACGATGTCGGTCAGCGCCTCGAGCGTCTCGTCGATCGGCGTCAGCGGGTCAAAACCGTGCGTCTGATAAAGATCGATGTGGTCCATGCCGAGTCTCCTGAGACTCGCGTCGACGGCGTCGAACAGATGTTTGCGCGACAGGCCCGAGACGTTGCGCGCCGAGCTGCGGCGCTGCGCCTCAGCCTGCTGCGCGGGGGTCGCGTCGGCCGGCAGAAGATCCATGACGCGCCCGTGGGCCTTGGTGGCGATGACGAGCTCGTCGCGTCGCAGGCCAAGGTCACGCACCGCTGCGCCGAGCATGGTCTCGGAGAGACCGTTCGCGTAGACATTCGCCGAGTCAAAGAAGTTGACGCCCTGGTCGCAGGCGGCCTTCACAAGGTCGCTGGCGGCCGGCTGCTCAAGCGCGCCCACCACCCGCCAGAAGCCATCGCCGCCGAATGTCATTGTGCCGAGGCAGATGTCTGAGACGATCAGGCCGGTGCGGCCAAGCTTACGGTAACGCATGAGGGCTGCTCCTTCAGGTGTTCAAACGCCATGCTGCCGGAACCAGGCGAGCATGCGGGCCCAGCCGTCCCTGGCCGCCCCGTCATCATACTGCGGCCGATAGTCGGCATGAAAACCGTGCTGAACGCCCGGATAGACGATGATCGTGCTTCCGGTGGGGTCGCGGGCCGCCTTGAGGGCGGCGCGCATCGCCTCGACATCGCCCAGCGGAATGCCCTGGTCGTTCTCAGCATACAGACCAAGCACGGGCGCCTTGAGCTCGCGCGCAGCCTGCAGGGCGGAGAGCGCACCTGCCCCCTCGGAGGGGGCGCCCAGGCGGCCATACCATGCGACCGCTGCGCGCACCCGCCTGACCCGGGCTGCGGCGAGCCAGGCGACCGCCCCGCCCCAGCAAAATCCGGTCAGACCGATGCGCGCTGGCGCAACCCACCGCCGGCGGGCGAGAAAGTCTGCCGCGCCCTGCGTGTCGGCCAGAACCTGCGCCATGCCGGTCGCCGCGACGATCGGCCGGATCTGGGCGAAGTCGGTCAGGGTTGCGGGGTCGCCAAGGCGGTCGAAGTAGTCGGGGGCGATTGCGACATAGCCGGTCTTGGCCAGGCGTCGGCACACGTCCTTGATGTAGGCGTGCACGCCGAAGATCTCGTTGACGACGATGACTGCGGGAAACCGGCCCCGCGCCGCAGGGCGTGCAAGATAGGCCGGCAGGCGGTAGTCGCCGGCGCCGGCGAACCGCACCTCGTCGATCACCAGACCCCGATCATCGGTCGTGATCGCCGCAGCGTTGACGGGGCGCTGAAACGCCGCGTAGCCCGCCGCGAAGAGCGCAGCGCCCGCCGCACGGCGCGTCGGCTGCGCGTCCGACGGGTCGCCTGGGTCGCGTGCGCCCAATGGCAGGGGGCCTTGCGGACGCGTCAGGTCCATAGCTCGCTCCATCCCGGTGCGCTGCGCCGGGTGCGCCGGCGCGGGGGCGAGGCCGGGCCCGATGCTTGCGCGTGACACGGCCGGGCCTTGATTTCGCCCTCAAAGTGCAGGATGTCGCGGGCATGTCGAGTGCGGCGCTTTGGCTCGCCCGCTCGCCCGGGCAATAGCCCGCACCGGAGTGTCGCGGCGCAGGTGCGCTGCAACACGGTCAGGGCGGGGTGGGAGGAAACACGCATGCGTCGAGTTCTTGCCGCGGTCGCAGTAACGGCGATGGCTCTGTCTGGCGCGCTGACGGGGGCCGTTGAGCCGGCCGTCGCGCGCGAACGGGGAGCAAGGCCCGTCAAGCAGCCGAAAGAGGTTGAAGCCGCCAACGCCGCCGTCGCCGCCGGTAACTGGGCCGAAGCCGTCACCCAGCTCGAGGCCGCGCTGAAACTCAGAGGCGTGACCCCTGCCGTCGCCGCACAGTTTTACGGCCTGATCGGCTTCGCCAAGGGCAACATGAACGATGACGCGGGCGCGATGGCCGCGTTTGAGGCGGGCCTTGCTGCATCCCCGGGCTCGCCGGCCGTTCTGAGCCAGCGCGCCCAGTTTTATTTCCGCAAGAATGACGACGCCAAGGCGCTGGCGGATTTCCGCGCAGCCTGCCCCGGCATGACCGGGCCGGAGGCCGTGGTCTGCAACCTGCAGATGGCCCAGGTCCTTGATCGCACCAAGGACTACGCAGGCTCCCTCGCGGCCGCTGACGCCGCCCTCGCCATCGACGCCAATCAGAAGGCCGGCTACCTGCTGCGCGCCCGGGCGCGCAACGAACTCAAGGATCGCGACGGCGCGCTTGCTGATCTTGATAAGGCGCTCACACTCGACGCCAGTTACGCACCAGCCTACCGCGTGCGCGGCATGATCCGCGATGGCGACGGCGACCTGGACGGGGCTGGCGCTGACTACGCGAAGTGCGCCGAGATCAACCCGAATGATCAGGCCTGCTCGCTTCTCGCCGCACAGATCTACCAGAAGAAGCGTGACTGGCCGGCGCTGTTGAAGGCGGCCGAAAACGCCGCGCGCATCAATCCCAGAAGCCCCGAGGCCGTGTTCATGCGCGGTGCGGCCAAGCAGGGCCAGGGCGATCATGACGGCGCCATCGCGGACTTCTCCGCATCCATTGATCTGCGCAGGAATTTCCCCGCCGCATTCATCAACCGCGGCCAGTCGTTCAATCAGAAGAAAGATTTCAACAAGGCCATCGCCGACTTTGAGCAGTGCGCGTTCCTGTCGGACGATTTGGCGTCGCGGTGTGACGCCCTGCGCTCCTCCTCCTATATCGGGCTTGAGGATTGGGACCGGGCGATCGAGGCGGCTGGCGAAGCCTTGCGCGCCGATCCGCGCTCGACCATGGCGCTCAACAACCGCGCGGTCGCCCGTTTCAACCAGACCAATTATGAGGCGGCCATTGTCGATCTCGACAAGGCTCTGGCGATTGATCCCACGAGCGCGCAGTCGTGGGGCAACAAGGGCCTCGTGCAGCGCCGCCTCGGTCAGGCCGCTGCGGCCAAGGAAAGTTTCCGCAAGGCGGTTGAGCTTGGCGACACGCGCTCCTCCGTGGTGTCGGGCGCGCAATAGTCGGCTGCAGCCGGACACACAGGCTCCACACAGGCGGTATGTCTGGTGGGGATGTCCACTGGGGCCCGGCTAAGGCCGGGCCTCGTCTGCTCATGGGAGGGCGGTCCTGGTGAGGTGGTCCTGGCGCGGCGATCCGCTCCATGGGCGATCGTGGTCTGCTGCACCCGGCTTGTGCACCTGGCGCCCTGTCGCCGTCAGCCGGGCCCCGGGGCCGTTGGCTGAGTGGTCCTGAAGGCCAGACCGGCCCACGCGCCCGGCCATGCCGGTGTGCGGGGCGTCCGGGAGGGTGTCGCGGGGAGCGCGATGGCGCACACCGCCGGAGAAACCGCCGGAGAAACTGGCAGAGAAACTGGCGGAGAAACTGGCGGAGAAACCGCCGCGCCGGCGCCGCCTGCGGCTAAGCTCCGATAACGCCGACGGGGCAGGAAACGCCTGTGCCGCCGAGGCCGCAATAGCCGTTGGGGTTCTTCGCCAGATACTGCTGGTGATAGTCTTCGGCGTAGTAGAAGTCCGGCGCCGGGAGGA
Source organism: Hyphomonadaceae bacterium (assembly GCA_040381075.1). GTDB lineage: Bacteria > Pseudomonadota > Alphaproteobacteria > Caulobacterales > Aquidulcibacteraceae > JBEIHX01. The sequence goes on along the minus strand of JBEIHX010000036.1, from coordinate 3,381 downwards.
CTTCGGTGGTCACCGCTGCGAACCCGGCGTCGGTGAGCCGGGCCCCGTACTGTGCGCGGGTCTCGAGCGCCAGGCGTTCCTGGTCAGGGGAAAACGTATAGACGCCGGAGCGGTATTGGGTTCCGACATCGCCGCCCTGGCGCATCCCCTGCGTCGGGTCATGGCTCTCGAAGAACACCTTCAGCAGCGCGGCGTAACTCGTCTGCGACGGGTCGAACACCACCAGGACGACTTCATTGTGCCCGGTCATGCCGGTGCAGACTTCCTCATAGGTGGGATTGGGCGTCAGGCCCGCGGCGTAGCCGACCGCCGTGGCGTACACACCCGGGGTCTGCCAGAACCTGCGTTCCGCCCCCCAGAAGCAGCCCAGGCCAAACAGCGCCCTCTCCAGGCCCTCTGGAAACGGTCCCTTGAGGGGGCGGCCGGTTACGAAATGCGTCCGCGCTGTGGGCAGCGGGTGCATGCGCCCGGGCAAGGCCTGCTCGGGGGTCGGGAGTTCGAGGCTCTTCTTCTTGGCAAACATCCTGGATCCTCGTGCTGGCGTGCGCGCGTCCGGGCAGGAGATAGGATGCGCCTTGCCGTGCGTCACCCCCGGCCGTCACCCCCGGGGCGTCAGCGCAGCGGCCGACGGCGCGCGATCAGATCCCGCCGGCTCATCCAGACGGGACGTACTGGCCGCAGGCGCTGGCGGCCCAGGCTCAGGCCCAGGCTCAGGCCCAGGCTCAGGCCCAGGCTCAGGCCCAAGCTCAGCCACTGCGAGCGTCGCGCCGCCGCGCACGGTCGCCGCATGTGATCGGGCGCCTCTCAGGCCAGCCCGCCGAACGCATAGGCGTCCATCCGCAGAACGCCATAGGTGGTGCTTGTGTGCAGGCGGCGGATGGGCGGCCTGTCGCCTGCCGCGCCGAGCGCCACGAACAGCGGCGCCAGATGCTCTTCAGTTGGATGGTTCCTGGCGGCGAACGGCGCGCGCCGGCGATAGTCGGCGAGCTGCGCCGCATCGCCGTCCCGCAAGGCGGCGTCCACCCAATCGGCAAAGGCCTGCACCCAGTCCGGCGCGGGCGCGTCGGGCGCGAAGCGATGAGTGAAAAATGACGACAGGTCATGCGTCAATGAGCCTGATCCGATGATCAGCACGCCATCACCGCGAAGCGGGGCCAGGGCGGCGCCGAGCCGCAGATGATGGCCTGGGCCCTGATGGGTCTGGAGCGACACCTGCAGCACTGGAATGTCGGCCGACGGCGCCATCAGCGCGAGAGGAACCCAGGCCCCATGGTCAAGCCCGCGCTCGCGCCGGATCTCGCAGGTCATCCCGGCCTGCTGCAGAAGCCCGGCGATGCGCACAGCGAGCGCTGGCGCCCCCGGCGCCGGGTAGCGCACAGCATACAGGTCCTGCGGGAAGCCCGCGAAGTCATGGATGGTGGCCGGCCAGGGCGCGCCGCTGACTTCGACGCCTGGCGTCTCCCAATGCGCTGAGGCGACCACGATCGCCCGCGGCCTGACCGCCAGATCATCGATCAGGCGCTCCAGAAAGACGCGCGCCGGCGCATCCGACAGCAGCAGATCCGGCGCTCCGTGTGAAATGAACAGGCTTGGCAGGCGCACAGGGGCAGGTTCCAGTTCGCGGGATTACAGGGCGGGATTACAGGGCGGGATTACAGGGGAGATTAGGGCGGAATCACGCGAGGCGCGCAGCCAGACCGCCGGACCCGCCGGCAGCGTGGCGTTGGGCCCAAGGCGACAGCCAGGCTGTCCCGTCGGACGCTCCCGCCGTTTCAGCGCTGCTCATTGATTTGGCCGGCAGCCACGTCTAGATAGCGGTCCGCCAGACAGGCGCAAGGCCGGGCCCATACGGTTGTGACGGCGTGGATGCGGGCGCGACGCCCGGCAATTCCTCGCAGATCACGTGGAGGCTCCACAGTGCGCAGGTCCCGGATGGGCAGATGGCCGAGTGGTTGAAGGCGCACGCCTGGAACGCGTGTATGGGTTAACAGCCCATCGAGGGTTCGAATCCCTCTCTGTCCGCCAACGCACCAAGTTGCGAAACAAACTGTCTCCCCACATAATGGCCGATAGCCATGGCCCCTCAAAAACCACTGAATTTCCTTCACTTAAGGACAGAATAGCTCTTTACCGCCATCTACCCGCTGGCCGGCCGTGAGTTGGCAAAATCGACCGCCTAACGAAAGCATCACAAACTCCAAGCGAAATCCCGAAGCTTAAAGCTCTGATAATCAGCTATTGATGCCGACTAAACCGTTTAAGCAGAGGTTTGGTTGGCACGCTGATCTGGATGCATGCCGCGACCTACGCCAATTGGCGTAGGTCGGATCGAAAATGGCGGGCGGCGATGAAGCACCAAAGAAAACCCAGAAAAGAGCTGAAGGTCACAGTCACCTGCTCGGAGGTGATCAACCCGAGCGCCCGCCGACACCACGGGGAAATTCCAACGGTCGACGTGACGGCGATCAGACAAAGAGCCGGATTATCGCAGAGCGCCTTTGCCGACAGCATCGGTGTCCCAGAGGGCACGGTGAGGAACTGGGAGCAAGGCCGTCGGCAGCCGTCTGGGCCTGCCAAAGCGCTGCTCGCACTGCTAGCGAAGGAGCCCAATCTCGTGGCGGAACTTTATCCTGCGGAGCCGCCGAGGGCCCGACGGGCGCCTGGGCAGCCAGACCCGAACAACATGAACGCAGAGGAGCGGTTGACCGAAATTGGGGAGATACTAGCCCGGACCATTCATGACCGCCACGCCAGATGGCTGCTGGTGGGTCGGTTCCTATCCGATGATGTGGGGACGCGCGTCATTGCGCCCTGGCGGCGTGGGTTTGGTCTGCATTGCGGGGCTCTCTCCGGTTGGGTTGCGCGAGGGGTTTGGTCAGCGGCTCTGGCAGCCGCGCCGTTCAGGCCGGGGCCGGCCTTTGGGCATTGAGGCGGGCAAACAGGGCTCGGATGATGTCTGCATCGGGACATGCTGCGGCGAAGGCGATGCAGACATGGTGAGCCGTTTCGCGAATGCGCGCGCCGACCTTCAGGAGGCGTAGGCGGAGCGTGTTGAACTCGGCCCGGGCAAGAGTGTGCTCGCGTTCGATCGCCTCGCGCGCCGTGAGAAGCAGGCAATAGGCTGCGGGGGGCAGGACGAGACGCCGCGGGTTGGCGCGCGCCGCCGAGCATGACGTGCGATCGCTCTTCAACTGGGTCTTGTGCAGCTTGATCAGGTTTTCCGCCTGGCCGCGGGCGCAGGAGATGGCGCTGTAGAGCACGTCGGGCTCTGGGCCAGAAAGGGATGTCGCGACCGTGCGGATATCGAGCCCCCGGGTCGTCGCCTCTATCCGGGCGATCACGCGACGTCGTTTGTTCCAGCTTCCTGCGGCGTACAGGGTC
>JBEIHX010000035.1:0-35340 GCA_040381075.1 Hyphomonadaceae bacterium | reverse complement strand
GCATCGAGCGGCTTGAGGCCGAAGTCATCCAGGATGAGCAGATCGGCTCGGGCGAGGGCCTTCATGATGCGCGGGTGGCGTCCGTCGCCCCGTGCAAGCGCCAGGTCGTCCCACAGCTTCGGCCAGCGGTGATAGAGGACGTGACGATTGTCGCGGCACGCCTTCTGACCGCAGCGACCGACTTGCGGACAGCGCCCGAGCGGCATGCTCGCGATGCCACCCCGTCACCGCCGTCAGCTCATCGAGTATTCGGCCCTTTTCGAGCCGCCCCGCGAGAGCATACCGCTCCGCCACCGCTGCGACGACCTCGCGCCGTGCGCCCATGCTGATCCCGTCCGCCATACGCGCCAGCCATTCGATCCCGTGACGCCGCCACACCTATCGGCGGACAATCTTCGGTAACATTTTGGATGAGGCAATGCGCGAGATCTCAAGTCCGGAGACCGCTACCGGCGCGGGCCCTTCGATCGGCCCTTTCGATCTGAACGTTCTATCGCCGCTTCACGGACAAGGAAGAATTTCCGGACGCCCTGTTTGATCGATTTGAACTCTCCGCCCGCGAGACCTTCGTTTCGGTGCTCGAACTCGAGCACTCTTCTTTTGAAGGCCGCGTGAGGGAAGGTATCCGCCGCGGGCGCGCCGCGCATGCGGTCTGGGCGGGCTCATTCGCCCCCTGCACAAAACCTCGCAGGACAGGCCAGAGATCTCCAGGAGAGCGGGCGGGCCCGTGACCGAGGTTGGGACGGTTCTCGCCGCAGTGGGGGGTGGCGATGCGCCGTCTCCGGCGCTTCTCCATCGAGCGGATCTGTGCGCCAGGCTCATCTTCTCACTTTGCGTTCAGAAACCCCGTCGGCATGCTTCCCTCGGGCGGGCGCAAATGGTCCAAGTCGGAGTTTGCCGCAGAGCCCAGCGCCGCCATCACGCTCAGTCTGTTCGCGGTCTCACAGCGCCAGCGCGGCATCAGGGTGTTGTCTGCGCACCACCGTGCGTGCGCTGGGATCAATGTCACAGGTCAAATGACAGATTTGGACTTCGGTCTTCGCCCGCTCCTGTCTGGTGGGTGAAGGGCGGGCTGAGGCGAGTATGTCAAGAGCTCCGGGCCGACCGACTGGTCAACGCTGTGGCGCAGGATTGAACGACCGCACGCCGTATCGTTTCTCCTGTCGCCGCCGCGGCCTCCGCGCAGGAGGACGCAGCGTCCGCGCGCGGCCAATGGCGCCGTGAAGCATGCCCGCTGAAACCGAAGGCGCCGCTACCCTCAGCGCTCACGCATGGGGTCGAGAGGGATGGCGGCGCCGGCATGAGATGTCCCAGGGCGCAGCGTGAGAGCCGGCACGCGACCAACCCACCGGCGCGCGTCAGTCGCCAGATCAATGTCGCGTCGGGGTGGCCGGTATCTTCCTGACAGAGGACGCCGCTATCCGCCGCGGCGGCGCCAGTCTGCTCAAATCGGGGGATGAGTGGACTGGCCAGCGCCCGCGGTCCATGCCGCTGGAAACCTTCAGGCCGGTCCGGTGATCATGTGATCGCCAAACCGGCTGATATCGAGGCGTGACGGCCAGCCTGGCCCCGTGATCCTGATGGGCGCCGGCTCGAAAACCGCCAATCGGGACAGGCTCCCGGCATATCGGCCCGCCGCTCGAGCGAACGTCGCGCCAGGGGCGCCGACCCGCTCCTGACAGCCCTGGCGCGCTGCTGCTGGCACGTGGATTGCAGCCGTCACACACCCGTGACCGTGTCGATCAACCTGCCATCACTGAACCGCCTGGCGGATCAACGAATGTTCCTTGCGGGGGTGTGCCTCGTTGGGCTGGTTTCGTTGGTCTACGGAGTGCGTTTCAATGCCCCTCCGGTCGTCAGCATGGACCTGTTCACCAATCCATGGACCCCTATCGACGACATGGAGGCGCGCCATCTGGAGAATTCACCCCTCCTGGTTTGGCTCGGCCATGTCCTCCAGGTGCGCAGCTTCGCCGCCTGGGTCGTGTTTTCCACCGCGCTGAGCGGCCTTGCGACGTTGGCGCTGATCGCATTCGTCTGGGCGCGCTACACCCGCGACCGGGCCCGGGGCCTTGCGCTCCTGCTGCTCGCCATCTCGCCTGTATTCTTCCATGTGCTTGGATGGAGCGCCAAGGCTGATGCACTTTGGATCCTGGCGCTGCTGGGACTCTACCATGCGCGCAGCTGGCTCAGCGCCGGGCTGTGCGCAGCGCTGATGATCCTCGCGCTCCCTGTCGAGGGACTGGTCGGCATTGGCGTGTTCCTGGTCGCCACGCGCCCGCATGGAGGCCGCCTGGGCGCCATTGTCGGCGGCGCTGCCATCGGGCTGTGCGCACACGCCGCTTATCTCGCCGCGCTTGGCGACCCCAAGGTCTTCGGCTGGGTCGCCAAGGGCTTCCTGCCGGATCTGAACACGCTGCACTGGACCTGGGTCCCGGCGAATGTGTGGCTTTCCTTCGGGTGGTTCTGGCTGGTTATCGGCTATGTCGCCGTGCGCCGGCAATTGACGCGCAGCCAGGTCGTTCTGCTTGGCGTCGCGTTGGTGGTGTGTCTCCTGTCGACTGTGCCGAACCGACCCGTCATCCTCGTCGCGCTGCCCGTCATCTTCAGCCTCATAGATCGGGTCACAAGCGATCCGCCCAGGCTCGGCCGGGCCCTCACCGTCGCAACAGCCGCTTTGGCCTTCATCCAGATCGAAGCGGCCTACGGCGGACCGCACGCCCCGGTCCGCCTGCACATCCTGCACTGGCCGGGCACGACCGAGCAGATCCGCGTTTGGGCGGGCGCCTGACCGGCACATGTCCTGCACTCAAGCCTGAATCAGTCCTGCGCAGGCCAGCCATCCAGCCAGATCGCATGGGCGCATTCGGGGGTTCACGATGTCGCATCAGCCACTTCCTGCCGATCTTGCCGAACTCACGGCCCTGCGTTTCTTCGCAGCGCTGATCGTCCTGGTCTACCATTACGCACAGGCATGGGTCCCCGGGCTGGCGGACGCCAGCGGCATTGTCTCGAAGGGCTATCTGGGGGTGGACTTCTTCTTTGTTCTGTCGGGGTTCATTCTGACGCACGTCTATCTCCCGGCCCATAGGGCAGGGACCTTCCATGTCCTTGACTTCATCTGGGCGCGGTTCGCACGGGTCTACCCGCTGCACCTGGTCACCATGATCTTCGCCATCCTTTTACTGACCATCGCCTTCCGGCTTGGCCAGTTCGCGCAGGATCCGGTCTATCTGAGGGTCATCCTGGCAAATGCTGCCCTGGTGCATGCGTGGGGCGTGACAGATCATTTCAGCCTCAACGAGCCCTCCTGGTCGATCAGCGCGGAATGGGCCGCCTATCTGCTGTTTCCAATCTTCCTGACGGCCACGCGGGTGGGCGACAAGCGCCCGCTTGCCTTCCTCGCAGGTGCTGTGGGTGTCCTTTTTGCAGCCTGGCAGGGTGCGGAGCTGATGTTCGCCAAACCTCTGACGCAACTGGCATTCGACGGCGGCGCCCTGCGCATTCTGCCGTGCTTCCTGGTTGGCTGCGCTCTCTACACGGTGGCGCGCCAGGTGGCGCTGCCGCGCGAAACTGCCCAGATCGGGCTTGTTCTGGCCGCACTCGCCGTCCTGGTCTTGATGCAGGTTCTGGCGTTTGATCTCCTGATCATCCTGGCCATCGCGGCAATGATCTTTTTCGCCAGCCAGTGCGCGCGCGCTGGGGCGGGATCCCAACCGAACGGGCTCGCCGCCAGGCCGCTTGTGTATCTCGGCGAGATTTCATTTGCGATCTATATGGTCCACCGGCTCGTGGAGCACGCGTTGAAGGAAGTCGTTTCGCCACTGATGGGCTTCAATCCAGATGGCTCGATCCTGATGATGACAGCCGCATTCGTCCTGACGCTGATCCTGTCGGCCCTGCTCTATCATCTGGTGGAGCGCCCCGCCCGCACCCTGATGCGCCGTGCGCCGCCGTCGCAGTGGATGCATCGGGCCAACCCGCACGGATTGTAGGCTTCATTGGCCAAGGATTGAACGGGCCCTGGACCATTGGCGCAGGCCGGCTGGGAGTGAGGGCATTGGGCGTGAGGTGGCGCCGGCCGCGTGTCCAGGACCCCCGGCCTGTCCCGCGCCTGCATGCGCGCCTTGGCCTCTGCTCAGTGCGCCTGGCCGCCTGCGGGGCGGTGGGCCAGGCGCTGAAGCACGGTCCGATTGGCGCCATGGAGGGCGGCGATCACCCGGGATTTCAGAGGTGCGTCCTGCGCGCCCCCACGACCCGCTGACCTTCCCGCTTCACCCGGCCCCCCGGTTTGACCGGGGTCGCCCCTGAAACCCGTGAGGCCCTGAAGAAACGCCGCAGCAAATGGCGCAGGCGCGTGCGGCGCCACTGCTGCGGCGACCAGCTTGACGTCCCAGTCGCAGCTTTGGCCTGCAAGCATCGACCAGAGCGCCGCCGGCGCCACGCAGGACCCGCCAGCGCACTCAACGACGCCGACCCAGCGCCCGCGCGCAAGAACCGCACACACAGCCGCCTGCGCCTGCGAAAGATCAAGCGTGGGCATGTCGCGGGACAGATCGATCCGCCGCGTGACGACGCCGTCCTGTATGCGTGCGGACGACGGGTCAAACGCCCGCTCGCGCTGGAATGCGGCCTCGAAATGGGCGAGCGCCAGGGCGCGTACGGCATGCGGCATGGCGCTGCGGGCGCTGAGCAGGAACTCGCGTGTGCGCGCACAAAGATCGGCCCACCCGTCGCCGGTCTCGCCGCGCGGGCGCACCAGGCCGATTTCGGCCGCATCCGCCATCATCGACCCAAGGAGCGCCGGCGACATGGGAAGCCCGTCCTGATCGGCGAGGTAGTCCCACGCAGCCACTGGCGTCTGGCCGGCGCCAAGCCCCACCCCGACGCGATGAAAAACCGCCCGCGACAACGCCAAGGCGAAGCGCGACCGGTCAGCGCCGTCGGCCAGATGTGCGGCAGGGGTTTGAACGCGCGGATCGGGTCCGAAGGCTTGACGCATCACCCGCGCAAGCGCTTCGATCATGCTGGTCGCGTCCCGCGACATGGATCCGGCGCGGTGGCGATAGAAGGCCAACGCTTCAGGATGGACGCAGAACCGAGCCCCGGTGCGGGCGATGCGCAGCCACATATCCCAGTCTTCGCAGGCGCGCAGCGTCACGTCGAACCCGCCAAGCGCCTGGATGATCCCGCGCCGTACAATGAGGCTGTGGGGCGTGAATGGACAGGTCTCCGCGAGCAGGGCGTAGGGCTCGGCAAGGTCTGGCGTCTCATAGGTGCGCAGCGTCCTGCCGGAATCATCCACGCCGACGGCATGGCACACCACCACATCGACGCCGGATCGCCCTGCCGCCAGCAGCCGCTCGAGAAAGGCGGGGTCCCACCAATCGTCAGCATCCAGGAAGGCGAGCCAGGGGCTTGTTGCGGCCGCGATGCCTGTGTTGCGCGCTGCAGACAGGCCGCCATTCTCCTTGCGCAGGATGCTGACGCGCGGATCGCTCCCTGCGGCGTTGGCCGCCACGGCGCTGGTGTCGTCGTCTGATCCATCATCAACCACGATGAGGCGCCAGCTCGTCACTGACTGGGCCCGAACCGAGCGGATGGCGTCTGCAATGAAGCAGGCTTCATTGTAGGCGGGCAGGACGATGTCGATCAGCGCCGGCGGCGCTGGCGCGACGGGCAGGGGCGCATCGCTGGCGCGGAATTCAGACACGCGCGACATGGCGGGCTCTATCTACCACAGGTCCCGTAAGCCTGGAGTTCCCCTCAAGCAAGACCCATGCCCCGAACTGTATGGCGCGCGCCTTGCAAAGGCAGGGCGCGCGACAGACAGTGGCGCCGGCTGGTTTTCAGGAGAGCGGCATGTCCCACGCCCCCACCGTGCTGATTACCGGCGGGGCCGGCTATATTGGCAGCCACGCCGCGTTGGCGAGCCTCGAGGCCGGCTGGAACGTGGTCGTGCTCGACGACCTGTCGCGCGGCTTTCGCGCCGCGCTGCCCCAGGACGTCCGCCTTGTGGTGGGCGATGTGGGCGACGCGCGCCTCGTTGAGCGCACTCTCGCCGAACATGACATTTCAGCAATCATGCACTTCGCCGGCAGCATCATCGTTCCCGAATCCGTCGCCAATCCGGGCTTCTACTACCAGAACAACACCGCAAACTCCCTGGTCCTGATGCGCGCCGCGGCCGCTCACCCCATTGAGGCCTTCCTGTTTTCGTCGACGGCGGCGGTATACGGAATGACGGCGGCCGCCCAGGTGGACGAAAGCGCGCCCACGGTTCCGATCAGTCCCTATGGCTGGTCCAAGCTGATGACCGAGCAGATGCTGGCCGACCTGTCGTGCGCCCATGGTCTGCGCTACGGGGTGCTGCGCTATTTCAACGTCGCCGGAGCCGACCCGGCCGGACGCATCGGTCAGCGCACCGCCAACGCCACCCACCTCCTGAAAGTCGCCCTTGAAACTGCAAGCGGCCGGCGCAGCGTGCTGCCGATCTATGGCGCAGACTATTCAACACCGGATGGAACATGCCTGCGTGACTTCATTCATGTCTCCGATCTTGCCGACGCCCATGTGGCCAGCCTGCGCCGCCTGCTTGCCGGCGGCGACAGTTTCCTGGCGAACGCCGGCTATGGCCGCGGCGCATCTGTGCTGGAGGTCATTCGGGCGGTGGAACGCGTCACGGGGCGCGCCTTGCCTGCCGAGGTGCAGGCGCGCCGTCCGGGTGATCCCGCCATGGTGGTCGCCGACAGCACGAGGCTCAAAGCTCTGACCGGCTGGCGCCCGCGTTTCGATGATCTGGACATGATTGTCGGGACAGCATGGCGGTGGGAGCAGAAGCTGTTGGCTGGCGCAGGCCCGTGACCTGCGCGCCAGAGGCTTGCCCGGGACGCGCCGATCGGCGCCCGCTTTCGCAGGCTCCCCCGCCATGGCAGGAAATCGCGCGACCATATCCAGGCGGTGTGTCAGGCTGGGGCGACCCCGGCGCCCCTGCGCGCCGGCACGGAGAGTGCAATGACCCTCAATGAGATGATCAAGCGGCTGTTGGGTTTCCTTCAGCCGGAGCGCCGCAGGGTGGCGCTCGTCATCGTGCTCGGCGTGGCGGCGGCGCTTCTGGAAAGCGTCGGGCTCTATCTCTTCATGCCGCTGGTGAACGCCGTGGCCACGGGAAGCGGCGCATTGGGAGCGCTGCCGATCCCCGTCTTGCAGGGTCTCGCCGCCTCGCTCACCAACCAGATGCAGATTGCCGTCTTCATCGGGTTGATCCTCGGGTGCATCCTCCTGAAGAACGTCGTGATGTACTTCTGCACCGTCACCTGGTTCGACATGCAGTCCCGGGTCGTCCACGACATACGCACCCGCCTGTTTCGCCAGGTGCTGTATTCCGGCGCTGACTACGCCGCCGACAGCGAACAGGCCAATGTGATCTCGACCCTCGCCAGCGAGACATGGCGCGTCGGCGATTCCGTGATCACCATCAGCAAGTTCATCGTTGCGGCGATTACCTGCGCCATCTTCACGGTGCTGCTGTTCATCATTTCCTGGCAGATGACGGTGTTCGCCGTGGCGCTGATGGGGGTCGCGGCCGTCATCATGCTCATGATGACGCGCCGCGCCCAGAAGGTTGGCCTGATGGTGATGGAATCCAACCATCAGTTCGCCAAGCGCATCTGGGAAGCCTTCGGATCGGTGCGCACCATCCGTGCCTATGGACGCGAGGAAACCGAAATCGCCGCCTTCGCCAAACGATCGGCAGACATTCGTCACGCAGGTCTGCATCAGGAAAAGCTGTGGGCGATTCCGGGACGGTTCGGCGAGGTTTCCGCCACCGTCGTGGTGGCGACGCTGATCGTCTTTGCGGGCGACCTCGCCGGCGGCGTTGCGCCGCTGGTCGCGTTCCTTGCCGTGCTCTACCGCATGCAGGCGCCGCTGCGCGAGGCGCTGGGCACGCGTGTGCATCTCATGAGCGCCAAAGCAACTGTGGAAAAGGTGGTTGCGCAACTCCAGGCGACTGAGACGCCTGTGCTGGTCAACGGCGTCAAGCCCTGGAGCGGTCTGAAACAGGCGATCGTGTTCGAGAACGTCTCATTTCGATACAAACCCGACGAGGCGCTGGTCCTTCAGGATGTGTCGCTCGCCATTCCCGCCGGCAAGACGACGGCGATCGTTGGGATATCAGGGTCCGGCAAGTCAACGCTGATGGACCTCATCATGCGTTTTCGCGACCCGGTGGAAGGGCGCGTGCTCGTCGACGGCGACGACCTGCGCGACCTCGATCTGGCCCAATGGCGCCAGCACCTGGCCCTGATGAGCCAGGAGGTCTTCCTGTTCGATCAAAGCGTGCGCGACAACATCCGCTATGGCCGGCTCGATGCGACGGACGCCGATCTCAGGCACGCTGCTGATGTGGCCTACGCCACCGGCTTCATCGAGCAATTGCCGCTCGGATGGGACACTCCGGTGGGCGAGCGGGGCGCGCGGCTCTCGGGCGGCCAGCGGCAGCGCATCGCCCTCGCGCGCGCGGTGCTGCGCGATCCCGCCCTGCTGCTGCTCGACGAGGCGACCAACGCGCTCGACAGCTTCTCGGAGCGCGCCTTCCAGGAATCGCTCGCCGCCTTTCAGAAGGGACGAACCCTGGTGGTCGTCGCACATCGTCTGTCGACGGTTGAAAACGCTGACCAGATCGTGATGATGGAGGCCGGGCGCATCATTGAGACCGGCGATTTTCACTCCCTGATCGCACGCAACGGACGCTTCGCCCATATGTACGAGGCCCAGCGCCTGAGTTCCTGGCAGGCCTGAGTTCCTGGCAGGTCTGAGTTCCTGGCAGGTCTGAGTTCCTGGCAGGCCTTAGTTCCTGGCAGGTCTGAGATCCGGGCTGGCCGCGCATGCCGGGCGGGGACAGGCTCCCGGCGGATCCCACGCAAGGTCGGAAGCCTGGCTGCAGGTGCTGCGGCGGGCGCGCCGCCTCAGGGCGGGGCGACCTTCACGATGAAAGCGTCAAGATCGTCATCCGTCGCGACTTCAATGCGTTTCAGGTTCATCGGATCGTCGGTTATTGCGCTTGCTCCGCCCCAATTGGCGTATCCGCCGACAAAACCGGCGGAGCGCGCCGCTGCGCGCACCATCGCGTCATTGTCTCCAAACGGATAGGCGATCGTTTCAACCGCTGCGCCCAGGCTGTCCTCAAGCGCCTTGCGCGATCCCGACATTTCTTCAACCAGATCCGCCACGGGGAGCGCTGTCAGATGGCGGTGGGTGGCTGAATGACTGCCAAACTCGCACCCCTCTCTGGCAAGCCCGCGCATCATCTCCCAGGACATGATCGTGAGGCCGGCGTCGCTGTCAAACCAGGCTGGCGAGCGTCCGACCCAGGATGACGGGGTGAACATCGTGGCGGAGAAACCGTGCCGGCGCAGGACAGGCCAGGCGTGTTCCGCGAAGTCCACATACGCATCGTCAAAGGTGATGACGACGTGCTTCTCGGCGACGCTGCGCTGCGCGCGCACCGCGTGCGCCCAGGCCTGTGCGCTCAGCCAGCGGTAGCCGTTCGCCGCGAGCCATTCGATCTGCGCAGCGAAACGCTCAGCGCGGACGCTGTAGGCCCGATCCGCCGCACCGCGCGGCGTGATCGCGTGGTACATCAGCGCGGTTACCCGTCGGGCTGGACCGCCCGGCGCGCATGCCTGTGGGCGGGCGGGTTTGGGTGCGTGCGCCCGCGGCGCCACTGCGCGTCGGATGGCGTCGCCATGGGCCTGGCGAACCCGCAGGGCGAAGCGTTCCGTCAGCGGCATGCCTCCATCGGACACCTCACCCATGAGGCTCACCGTTCGACGGGCCAAGGCCGCCCAGAAGGATGCGCGCCGGCGCACGGCGCGGATGCGGGCCAGACGCCACGTTGGCTCCAGCGCCAGACGTTCGCTGAGTTCAAGGGCGAGCCAGTCTGGCGCAGCCCCGCCAGGATGGACGGCGTCCATCACGCCGAACGGCTCTGATCCTATCTGCAGCTGGAACAGGAACGCCTGCGGCGCATCGCAGCCGAACTCCGGTAGTGGCGCGTTCACGTCAAGCGACAGCGCTGTCAGGCTCATCCCTCGGGCCGGCAGGGGCGCACCCAGTTTCCAGCACACCAGCGCGCGCGTCCGATCGATCAGGCGCGCTGGGGCGCCGGCTGCGACAAAGGCGTCGAACATGGCGTGCAGGCGTGCGGAAAAGCCGCTGTCCGCGACGATCGCGGCCATTTCGGAACCCGCGCCGCGGGCAAGACTGTCGAGGACGAGACCGTCGAAGCCCACCTCGCCGATCTCCGCAGGGTTAAGCTGCGCCAGCCCATCCGCCGCACACGTTCCGGGGCCGCCGGCCGCAACAGCGCGCGCGCCGGCGTCCAGCGACACCGCGAGGAGGGCTGCGGTTGGTCCGATCGGCGCAGACTGCGCCCACACGCTGTGATCGGCTGTCGCGATCACCGCCCGCGCCGCGGCCGCATCCACCCCGGCTGGCGCGCCTGGATCGCCCGCCAGGACCTGAATACGGTATCCGCGCGCCGCCAGGGCGAGCGCCGCCGCACGATCAGCCTCGCCGCCGCAGGCGGAGGGAAACCCGCCTGCAGCGCTGAGCGCGTCGCGTCGCCAGGCCGCCGCTCCCGTTTCAAACACGCGCCCGCGCACCAGTGCGGCGAGGGGCGAGGCGGCAAGGGTCGGTCCGTAAAGCGCGTCAGGCGCGCGCACGCGCGCCACAAGCGCGCCGGTCGCCGCCGCCAGCTCTGCGCGCGGACCCTCATAGGTCTCCCCGCAGACGGCGATCCACGGCGTGTCGCAGGCGGCGATGGCCGCCTGATCCGGCCACAACGCGCCAGGCGGCAGGACGCGCACCGTGACGCCATCGCCCGCCGCGTGATGCGGGGCGCGTACAAACAAGGTCAGCATGGCGTGTTCGTGGTGCATTGCGTCCTGTATTCGTTTCCATAGGACATGCCCGGTGAAGCGTGCAATTCGTATGCTTCCGCCTGCCTGGCGCCGGATGTGCAGCTGGACGGGCCCAGTCGCCAGGGAGAGGCGGATTGCCGGAAGGAGAGGGTTTGACTGGGGACCGGAGTTTGACTGGGGGCCGGGGTTTGACTGGGAGCAAGCCTGTGACAGGGGAGTTGGGCGCAGTCGGGTCCGGGGGCCTGGCTGCTGGCGCACGCCCGCGCGTCTCCTTCATCATGGCTGCCTACAACGCCGCCCGGTTTCTCGACCGCGCCGTCCAGTCTGCAGGCGATCAGACCATGCCCGATTGGCAATTGGTGATCATTGACGACGCCTCGACCGACGACACATACGTGCGCGCCCGGGCCTGGGCTGCGCGCGACCCGCGCATCCTCGCCGTCACCAAGCCCCATGGCGGCCTCGCCGACACCCGCAACTGGGGCCTCAATGTCGCCGATGGCGAATGGTGCATGTTCCATGACGCCGACGACTGGCTGGACCCGCGATGCCTGGAACGGCTCCTGGCGCTCGCCGACGCCAATCCCGGGGCCGGCGCGTGCGCGTGCGCCTTCACCGGCGTTGATGGCGAAGGCCGGCTGACGACGGCATACGGCGTGGCCGATCTTGCCGACCCCATGCCGGTTCTGGTGCGCGGACCGGCAGTGTCCTGCATCAGCGTCATCGTCAAAACCGACACCGTGCGCGCCGTGGGCGGCTTTGATCCCGCGCTGCTGTCCTGCGAGGACTGGGATCTGTGGCTTCGGCTTGCGCGGATCGGCGTGAAGTTCGTCAGCACGCGTGAAAATCTTGCCTTCTATCGGAAGGTGCCAGGCTCATTGTCGACGAAGACAGCCCAGATGATCCGATTTGGCCTTGAGGTCATGGATCGGGCGTTCAGGCCGGATCCAAGGCTTGCCGCCTTTGAAAGTCCGTTTCAGGATGGATATCCTCCGGAGGATGCGCTTGATATCAAGGCGCGCAGCGTCGTTTACAATACTGCTGTTGGTCTTGGCGTCGGTCATGATCCTGTTCCGCTGATCGCGCTGGGGCCGCGGCTGGACGACTGGAATTTCAATCCTGCAGAGTTCAGCCGCAATGTGCTCGCCGCGATCGCGCACGGACTTGCCGCGCGCGAGGAGGACGTGGCGCGTTCATGGGACGTGATTGGGCCGGCATTAGAGCGACTGACCTTCGCCATGACGGCGCACGGCGCCGCGCGGCGTCAAGCCGAGGCGCTGCGCGCCCATGTCGAGGCGCGCGCACGCGCCGCCGCCGCGTTCGCCACACCCACCCGCTGCAACGGCGTCCTCAGCCAGCAGCTTGACCTCGCGCAGGGGCTTGTTCCGATCAAGGCCGCGGACTGCGAGGCGGGCGTGCTCGGGGTGCATCACGCCGGCGTTTGGCTTGGCCCGGTCGATGTCCCCGTGACGCAGGGGGTCATCGCGCCCGGCGCGATCGCATCGGCGATCGCAGAGGCGGCGAAGGCCTGGCCGCTTGCATGCGTCCTTGACGCCCTGGGCGCGCGTGCAGCGCCGGCTTTCTGGCTGACCGCGCTGCAGCGTCTCGCTGATCTGCGCAGGTGGAAGACGATCAAGGCGCACTCTTTCGGCCAGCTGAAACACGACATCGGCTTCCTTGTGCGGGAGGAGATGCAGCGCGCGCTCGTGACCGCCGCGCCGGCGCTCCTGGGCGAGTGCGTCCCCAGGCAGGCGGTCCTTCCAGCGGCGCCGACCGGTGCGGTCATCCGATCAGGCGCCATTCTCCTCTATCGCGCGGTTGACGCCAATGCCGGGCCAACGGAGCACCGCATTGCGGCGACGGACTTCGCGGCCCATCTCGGCGCCATCCAGGCGGCCGCCGTGACGCCGATCACGGTCGCGCAATGGGCGTGGCTGCAGCATATGCGTCTGCCCCCGCGCTGCGCGCCCCTGTCGATCGCGCTTGATGCGGGTGTGACCGGTCCGCAATCGCACGCCTTTGCAGCACTCGCGCGCCGCGGCTTCGTCGCAAGCATCTTCGCCGCCTGGGACGACAGCGGCGCGCTCGGGGCCGGGTGGACATGGGATGAATTGGCCGCCCGCGCCGCCGAGGGCCATGACATCGGTCTCCGCCAGTCCGCCCTCGGCCCGATCGGGCGCATGGCGCCGCAGGCGCTGGCCGATGCGCTTGGACATCGCCTCGACATCGCCCGACATCGTCTGGGCCCACGCCCGTGCGCGATGCTTCTGGATGTGGCCGCGATCGATGCGACATCCCGGGCCGTTCTGCGCGAGTGCGGCGTCAGGGCGGCCGTGGTTCCGCGGGCTGGCTTCAACTGGCTGAACGGCGATCCGCTCGACCAGTCTGCGATGCGCGTGCTGCAGCGCGAAAGCCTCGACCAGGTGCGTGCGAAATTCCAACCGACACTCCAGCATTGAGCCGCCCGCCATGCATGCGCCCGCCCAGATTGCCCGATCCACAGCCGACGCGGCGCGCGGAGCGCCGCGCGTCTCGGTGGTTATGGCCGCCTACAATGCCGCCCCGACGCTGTGCGACGCGATCGCGTCCGTGCGCCGTCAAACGATGCCTGATTGGGAATTGCTCATCATCGATGACGGCTCGACGGATGCGACCCTTGAGATCGCTGAGGCCGTCGCCACGCGGGACGCCCGGATCAAGGTCTTGACGCAACCCAACGCCGGCCCGTCACGGGCGCGCAATCGGGGCATCGCCGCTGCGCAGGGCGCCTGGTTGTGTTTCCACGACAGCGACGACTGGGTGTCGCCTGATTTCCTTGCACGCCTCCTCGCGGTCGCAGAAGGCCCGCACCCGGCTGACGTGGTGTCCTGCACCTTTGTCGGGGTTGACCCGCATGGCGAGGAAACCACGGTCTACTGGGCGCAGGATCTGCCCGATCCTGTCTCGGCCATGACCCGCGGTCCGGGCGTGGCGACGATCTCCACGATCGTGCGCACAGAACTCGTGCGCTCCCTCGGCGGTTTCGACGAAACGCTCATCACGGCTGAGGATTGGGACCTCTGGCTGCGGCTGGCGCGCATCGGCGCGCGCTTCGCCGCCATCCCGGACAGGCTCGCCTTCTATCGCAAGACCCCCGGCTCGCTTTCCAAAAAGGGACGCCGCCTGATCGAAGATGCGCTCGTCGTGATGGACCGCGCCTTTGCCCGCGATCCGCGCCTTGCGGGACGTGCAGGACCCTACCCGGATGGTCATCCGCAGGAAGATCGGACGGACGCGCAAAGCCTGATGGTGCTTTACAATGTCGGCATTGCGCTGGCGTCGGGCGAAGATCCATCCCCACTCATCGAGATGGGACCGGATATCTCCCGCTGGAGCCTTGATGCGCAGGGATTCGCCAAGCATGTCCTTGCCGGCGCGGCCCACGGACTTGCCTGCCGGGAGGAGGATGTCGCGCGTCATTGGTCGGTCGTGGAACCCGCCCTCGCCAGGATGGGCGAGGCGCTCGCCCGACGCATGGGCGTGTCGCGCCAGGCGGCTGCGCTGTGCGCCCATATAGAAGCGCGCGCGCTTGGCGCGGGCGCTTTCCCGACGCCGCGCCGCATGGACACTGTGCTTGCCCTGACGCTCGACCTGCCCTGCCGTCTGGAAGACATCAAGGCTGAAGGCTGCGAAGCGCTGGTGCTCAATCTGCGATGCGGGCAAACCTGGCTCGGCCATGCGGAGGTTCCGGTGCGCGCCGGCGCGGTGACGCGCACGCGCCTGGGCGCTGCGATCGCACGGTCCAGCCGTGCATGGCGCCTGCGTCCGGCGCTGACCGCGACAGGCGCCCCCGCATCGCCGGCTTTCTGGGCCATTCTCCTGCCGCGGCTGATCGATCCGCGCCGCTGGCGCGTCGCGCCCGAACACGCGGGCGCCATCGCGGCGCATGTGAAGGCGCATCTGGTGCGCGAGACCTTCGCGGCTGTCGAAGCGGCGACTATGGCCACCCGTGGGGCGCCGCCTGCAGCCGCGATCCCGCCGCTGCGCCCGGCCGCGCTCGGGGTGCGCCGCGTTGCAGCCGCCATCCTGATCCTGCGCGGCCTGCCGCAGCCTTCACAGGAGGCCCTGCGCGCGCTCCTGGCCGCCCTGGGCGCTGCAGGCCGCACCCGGCTGCGCCTGGCGGACTGGGCTGCGCATCAGGCGGCTGGTCTGCCGCCCAGGAGTGCGCCCGTCGTCATGACGGTCGACGGACAGGACATCGGCCCTGACGATCCCATTTGGCGCGCGACAGCGCAGGGTGATTGGCCTTTGACCGTCTTTGTGCCGACGCACGGGGCGGGGACGCCCGGCGCGGGATGGAGCTTTCCGGCAATGCAGACGATTGCAGGCCTGGGCCACGAAATCGCGTGGCGCCTGCCGGACGACGCGGCGTTTGGCCGGATGGCGCCAGACGCGCTGGCAGCGGTCGTGGAAGAGGCTGCGCATCGTTGGACTGCCGCGCTCGGCGTGCGCCCGCGCACGGCGCTGGCGCCCCTGGGGCTGCTCGACCGGACCGGCGTGGAGGTGCTGCGCGAGAGCGGCCTTCAGGCCTTGCTCCACCCTCGCGCCGGCCTGTCCTGGCTCGATTCTGACCGCATGCTGCAGCAGGCGGTGCGGGTCTGGCCGTTCGATACGATCGATTCTGTGCTCCGGCGTGCAGGAGCGGCCAATGACTGACAGCACCGCGCCGGGCGCTGCGCCGCCGCCAGGCGATGCGCCCGCGCCCCGGATATCGGCCATCATTCCAGCCTACAACGAGGCCGCCAACATTGCGCGCGCAATCGCCTCGGTGAAGGCCCAGACTTGCCAGGACTGGGAGCTCATCGTCGTCGATGATGGCTCCAGGGACGACACGGTCGCGCGCGCCACTCAGGCCGCGGGCGACGATCCGCGCATCCGCGTTGTGACGAAGCCGAATGGCGGACTGTCGAGCGCCCGCAATGCCGGCGTCTTCCTCGCGCGCGGCGAATGGCTGATGTTCCACGATGCGGATGACTGGATCCACCCACGCCACTTCGACATCCTCCTTGGCGTCGCGCGCAAAAGCCCTCAGGCCGGACTGGTGGCAGGCGTCTGCGCCGGGGTCGATGCGAAGGGGGAGATCCAGCAGATCTATCACATGATGGACCTGGCGGATCCATTTCCGATCTTTGCGCGGACATGCGCGTTTTCAGTGCACTGCATCCTCGTCAAGCGCGACATCGTTGTGGCCGCGCACGGCTTCGACGAAAACTTGAGGGCGTGTGAGGACTGGGACCTGTGGCAGCGAATCGCGCGACAGGGCGTGCAATTCGCGCAGTCTACGGACGTAATCGCCTTCTACCAGCGCCGTCCCGGCTCGATGTCGCGCGACGCACATCGCATGATGGAAGCCATTTCGATCGTCATAAGGCGCGCCTATGGGCCAGACCCTCGCGTGGCTGAACCCTGCCAGGCCTACGCTCAGGGCAAGTCCGGCGACGATCTGCAGGAGGCGTTGCTCAGCGCCATCTCATACAATGCGGGGATCGGCATCGGCGCCGGCCAGTCGGTCGATACGCTGTGGGACTTCGCCCTCGACCTTGATCGCGCGCCCCTGGACGGGCGCACCATCGGTGAATTGCTCATCCAGGGTATCGATTTCGGCCTGGCGATGACGCCGCAGGCGCTTGCCGGGCGCTGGGATGTGCTGCGTCCACGTATTGAGTGCTTTCTCACAGAGCTCGCCCGGCGCAGCGGCGCCGAGCGTCAGGCAGAGACGGCGCGCGCCTATGCCGAAGCCCGCGCACTCGGGGCCGCCGCATTCCAAACCCCCTGGCTCGGCGTGCATGTGGCGGCCTGCACGTTCGATGTCGGCGGCGACATCGCCGCACTGGATGCACATGGACGCCCACTGTTGGTTGTCGCGATGCACCGCCATGGCCGCTTTCTCGGCGCGTTTGAGTTTCCCGCGGCCGCTCTCTGCGATCCCGTGCAACGCGGGGCTGTCATGGGCCTGGCCGTGCGCGCCTGGCCGACCGTTCAGGCGTTGAAGGACACAGGCGCGCTTCTGCGGGGGGCCTATTGGTTCTCGCTGGCGCGTGAAGTGTTTGCGCCCCACCGCCTGGCTTTGCTGGCGGGGTCCGGCGCGTCTCCCCGCGCCCGGCTCGCAAGCATCAGGCAACGGCTGGGCTCGGCGGCCCGGCGCGCCCACGAACGCCTTTATGACCGGCGCCCGCGCGTCCCCGCGCGCGGGTCGCCCCAGGGTGCGCCCTACGCCAGCGTGCTGTTCTATCCCCAGGTGAGCGAGGACGGCGCGGGTCGCGGCGCGTCGCCCGCACAGGTCGCAGCCCACCTCGCCATGCTGCGGGCGGAGGGCGTGACCTGCATCAGCGATCAGGATTGGCTCAGCGCCCAGGAAAACGGCCTTGCGCCAGCCAGCCGCAGCGCGATCCTCGCTTTCGATGGGGCCGGAGTGGGCCCGCACTCGCCCGTCTGGGCGACCCTGACCTCGGCCGGGGCGCCGGCGCTGGTGTTTCTCAGCCTGACCGACGGCCAACCGGCCGGCGGCTGGACCTGGGAGGATGCGCGCCGCCTGCAGGCCCAGGGCGTGCGGTTCGGGTCTCGCCCGCTCGGAACGGCCGCTTTGAGCCGGCTGCCGCTCGAGGACCTGCAGCGCCAGGTGCGTGACATCGCCGCCCTGTTCCGGCGCGAGCTCGGCGAAACGCGCCCTGCGGTGCTGTTTCCAAGTGGTGACAATGAGCGGACCGTCGTCCTCACCTTCCTGGGGGCGGGATTCGGTTTTGGCGTGTGGCGCAGTCCCGGCCTCGCCTGGCTGGATGGCGACGCGCTCCTGCAGCCATCGATCACGGTTGATGGACTGGAAGACCTCGACGACCTCGCCCGCCGACTGAAGCCGGCTCATGTCTGACGCCCGGCGATGGACATCGCGCCATCATGCGTGCGACGGTTGCAACCGGCATCGCCCGACCGGCCTGGAACCTGCTGGCGACAGTCGCCGGCGTGTCTGCGAGCTCCCTTGATGTCCACGAATGAGCCTCTGGTGAGCGTGATCATGCCGGCGTTCAACGCCGAGCCATGGATCGCGCGGACGCTTTGGAGCGTGCTCAATCAGACGTATGACATGCTGCAGGTGCTGGTTGTTGATGACGGCTCGAGCGATCGCACGCCTGACATCGTCAACGCCATAGCGCGGCGCGACGATCGCGTCCGGCTCCTGCACCAGCAGAATGCAGGCCCTGCAGCCGCCCGCAACCATGCGCTGCGCGAAGCAACGGGCGCCTTCGTTGCTCCGATCGACGCCGACGACGTGTGGGCTTCGACCAATGTCGAACGCCAGGTCACGGCGCTGCTGGCGCGTCCCGATGCGCTCTTCAGTTACGCAAGATCCGTCTGGATTGACGCCGACGACGCGATCATCTCAACCCATGACGACGCCCCGCCGCCGCCCTGCACCTATGTTGATCTCCTGCGCAAGAACATCATCGGCAATGGTTCGGCCTGCGTGTTCCGGCGCGATGCGTTGTGCGCTGTCGGGGGCTATGATGCACGGTTTGATCGGGGCGGCGAAGACTGGCTCCTCACCCTGAAGCTTGCCGCGCGCGGGCCGTTCATCTGCGTGCCGGACCATCTGATCGGATACCGCCAGGGTCACACGACATTTTCGCGCGCGCGCGTCGGGGATATGTGTGTCGGACTTTTGGATGTCATCCGCGAGATGCGCCGCACTGGACCGCCCCTGCCGGCGCAGATCCTGCGCGATGCGCGCACCGCCGGTCTGGTCTGGTATCTGCCTCGTCTGCGCGACAACAGGGAATGGCTTGGGCTGATCGGCTACGCCGCGATCGCCTATCTCGGCAATCCCCTCGCGCTGTGCGATCTGCTCGCGCGTGCAATCGCCACCAGGTCCTTCAGGCCGAATTCGTCTGCCCAACGAAGCGCCCGGTCCGGCTATGCAGTCGATGGCGGCGTCGTCGCTGCGGCGGCCCGCGCGCGCGCCGCCGCAGGGAGCGATCAGACGATGCAGCTACAGACCCCTACCGCAGACCGCAGCAAGGCACGGCCCGCATGACCTTTGGTCAGCCCTCAACCCTGCACCCCGACGCCGCCAACTGTGCGCCGGACGACGTGATCAATGTCGCCTTCGGCATCGACCCCGTTTATGCGCCGCACGTCGCGACAACGATTGCGTCCGTGCGCCGGCACGCGCCTGGAGCAGTGTTCCAGTTTTTCATCTTCCATGACGGCGTCCCGGCGCAGGAACGCGCGCGCGTGCAGGTGAGCGCGCCCGATGCGCTGTTCGTCTGGGTGGAGATCACCGAGGAGGACGTGCTCGCACTGTCAGGCCGCGATCACATCAGCCGGGCGACATTCTATCGCCTCGCCCTGCCGCGCCTGACGCCGGCCAATGTGCGCCGGATCATCTACCTGGACAGCGACCTCGTCGTTGCGCGCGATCTACGCCGCCTGTGGGCGACCGATCTTGAGGGCGCCCCGATCGGAGCGGTGTGCGACTCCGGGATGGCGTGGCGCGGCTTCGCCGACGCCTATGGTCTGGACCACGCGCGAGGCCCCTACTTCAACGCCGGCGTCCTGCTCATTGACCTCGACAGGGTCCGCGCCGAGGGCGTTTTCAATCGGGCGCTGGAATTCCTGCAGTCCAACACGTTTCTCTACATGGATCAGGACGCATTGAACCTTGCCCTTTGGGGCAGATGGAAGCCGCTCGACCCTGTCTGGAACGTTCAGCATACGATGTTGCTGGGCGACGCTGCAGAAGGCGTTTCACGTGACATGCTTCCGAACGGTCGAAGGCCCGCCATCATCCACTACACGGGCCGCAGGAAGCCGTGGCTGATTGATGGTTACCACCCTTTCGCGTGGCGTTATTGGCAGGCGCTCAAACGCACAGATTACTTTCATGAAGTGGCGCAGCGTTATCGCGTGACGTTCGCACGCCGCATCCGCCTTTACATGCGCTACGCTGCACATTGGACCTTCCTGCGTGCATGATCCGATGTCACACGCCGTGCCGTCTGCATGGACGCGGCGCGTTGCGGGCGGCGCCTGAACCTGGAACGCCACTGGTTTTGCGTGCGCTGGACGTGACGCCTGAAGCCGGCCTGTGTGGGCGACGGCTGCAGGCGATGGTTGAATTCGCCGCGCACGCTGCAGACGCTGGGACCGGGGCGCCCGCAGCATGTCGCCGCGCCACGCGCCAGCGCGATCACGTGATGGACCTGGGTGATGAGGCGCGGGATCAGTCGGCCCCCAACAAATCCCCATCCGCCGGTCAGGAAGATCTTCACTGGAAGCCTCTCTCGGGCAGTTGTTTACAAGGCCAGCCCTATATGCGAATGCCCACTACACAATGGCATCGGCAAGGGGGGCCAATGCAGCCACCAGCCCAACAGGCGCGCAGTCGAAGGTCACACGCGGCATTGCTGAATTCGGCAATGGCTCTCCTGGCCGAGCGCGACTTTGACGAGATCTCAATTCCGGAGATCGCCACCGGCGCGGGCCTGTCAATCGGGACGTTCTATCGCCGCTTCACCGACAAGGAAGAATTTCTGGACGCACTGTTTGATCGATTCGAAGTCTCCGCCCGCGAGACCTTTGGTTCGCCGCTCGAACTCGAGAAATTTCCTTTTGAAGGCCGCGTGAGCGAAGTTATCCGCCGCGTGCGCGCCGTGTATGCGGTCCATGGCGGGCTCATTCGCACCCTGCAGAAACGCGCACAGGACCGGCCAGAGCTCTACAGGAAGGCGGGCCGGCTCGTGACCGAGGTTGGCGCGGTTCTCGCCGCAGCGGTGGCGGGTGGCGATGCGCCGTCCCCGGCGCTTCTCCATCGGGCGGATCTGTGCGCGAGGCTCATCTTTTCACTTTGCGATCAGGAACTCGCCTTCGGCATGTTTCCCCCGGGCGGGCGCAAATGGTCGAAGTCGGAGTTTACTGCAGAACTCAGCGCCATCATCACTGTCAGTCTGTCCGCAGTCTCGCTGTGACCGCGCCGCATCGCTCTGTCTGCTTTTCGTTCCGTTGCGGCCAGAATGTCGCATCGTCGGCCTGTGCGATCCGTGAGCCAATCCGCGCGTGACACCGCCCATCATTTACTGTCATGGCCTGCCAGGCGCCCCGAACGAGCTTTCCGCATTTGGCGCGCCGGTTCATCACATTCATGGGCTCGACCGGCTCGCGCGCTGCGAGGCCAGCTATGAAGATCGCGTCCTGTCGGCTTTCGACGCGGTGGGCGTCGGGCGACCTGTCACGATTGCCGGGTTCTCGCTGGGCGCTATGGCGGCCGCACACATCGCCGCGAAGCGCAGCCATCTGGTCGCCAAACTCATCCTGATCTCGCCTGCGGCGCCGCTGCAGTCTGGCGGCTTTCTGCCTGCCATGGCTGGACGGCGGGTGTTCGAGGCGGCGCAGGCGGGAGACCTGGCGCTACGCCTGGTCACCGCCATGCAGGCATCACTGGTCGCGCTCGCTCCTGGGATAGCCCTCGCGGCGATGTTTCGTCGCAGTCCAGCCGCCGAGGCGCGCCTGCTCGCATCCCCATGCTTCGTCGCCTCGGTGAAGACTGGACTGCGCACCTGTCTTGGGCCGCGCCAGGCTGCGTACAGGCAGGAGCTTCTCGCCTATGTTCGGCCTTGGGGTCACGTGCTCCGCGCAATTCGTTGTGATGCCGAGATCTGGAGCGGCGCTGACGATGACTGGACGCCGCCGGGGATGGCTGCAGCATATAAGGAGCATTTGGGCGAACGCGCGTGCGTGAACATTTGTCCGGGTCTTGGCCATTATTCGACCCTGTACGCAGCATTGCCCCGCTTGGCGAGCGGGTAAGGCTTCGGCCGTCTCCGGGGTGATGGCGGTTGGCGCCCGCCGCAGGGCGGCCACGTGGCGGCGCCGCTTTGGAACATCGCGTGAGGCGCCGGCGCGCAGGACCCTGTGGGCGCGGATGGCCGCGCGGATGGCCGGTGTGCGTGCGCCGACAAAGGATCGTGCCTGCGCGCGGGACATGAGCGGGGCCCGCGGCCCGATCAGGGCTGCGCCCGCCCGGGTCATCAGCTCCCGACCCACGCCCTCCCTGCTGCAGCGTCGGCTGACCGGTCGTGCGGGCGCGGCGCGAGCTCACCTGACGTCCGGGGGCGGCTTCCGCCGCCAGTCCCTCGCGATGGCGCGCAGCTGCATGCACGCCACTGGTCGCGTGCGCCTGGGCGGGGTTTGCGGCTCATGGCGTGCGCACATCCAGCCGGCGCACGGCAGATTTGGCGCGGTGCATCCTTGCGCCTGCTCCTGCCGGGGCCATGATGGTCCCGAGATCCTCCCGTGACGCCGATCGCGGGCGTGCAGGAGCAGGCTTGTGTTTGATCCAGACCGGTGGCGTACAAAGATCACGCACAAGGGCGCCGAGGGTGAACCCATCGTGACGATTGATGAGTTTGCGACCGACCCCGCGGCCCTCATCACAGCGGCCGCCCAGCTGCCATTCGCAAGGCTGTCGCCCTATTATCCTGGTTTGCGCGCGCCCATGGGGCCGGACGCATGCGCCGCGTTGCTGAACGCACTGCAGCCGCTCTGCCGGTCTGCCTTTGGGTGTACGCCGGGTCTGGAGAGCGCCTTCTACTCGCTGGTCACCACGCCTCGCGACCAACTCGCGCCGATCCAGCGCCTGCCACACTATGACGGAATGGAGCCGCATCGGCTTGCGTTGATCGTCTATCTGTGCGCGCCGCGGCTTGGAGGAACATCATTCTACCGTCATCGCAGCACCGGGTATGAAACCGTGAGCCTGGAGCGCTTTGATGTGTATCGCGACGCTCTGCATGCCGATGTTCGTCGGCATGGCCTTCCGCCGGCAGGCTACATCGCGGGCGACACGCCTGTGTTCGAGCGCCTGTCGTCGCCTGAGGCAGCGTTCAACCGGGGGCTGCTCTATCGCGGGCGCAACCTGCACAGCGGCGACATAGCGCCGGATTTTGCCTGTGACCCCAATCCGGCGACGGGCCGTCTGACCATCACCGCCTTTTTTGTATGACGGGGCGCGCAGTCATTTGGGGCAGGGCGGGTCGGGCTGGGGAGACGACGTTCGGATGGGTCAGGGCCGACCAGGAAACAGATCGGGCGACCTGCCGGTAGACTCCGCTGTCCGCCTGGAGTAGCCAGCCCCATGACCGACGATCTCCTTGCCCATCAGAGCCTGACCGTGCCGTCAGGCTATCAGCCGATGAACTGGACGCGCGGTTTTGGACGCAATGTCGGACCGCTGTACGAGCGCTATGCCGACGGCTGGTACACGCGCGCATTCCTGGTCGGCGATCACCACACCAATGGCATGTCGAACTGCCACGGCGGCATGCTCATGAGTTTTGCCGATATGGCGCTCGGGCATGCGGTGTCGTTTGAGAAGTCCTACTGGTGGGTGACTGTTCGGCTGGTGTGCGATTTTGTGGCCGGGGCCGAGGTGGGAGACTGGGTGGAGGGGACAGGTCGGATCATCAGCGAGGCCGATGGTCTTTATACGGTTCGCGGTCGGGTATGGGTCGGCGAGCGCACGGTGCTGACTGCGTCCGGGATATTCAAGGCGGTCAAGCCGCGCGAGCCGCGTCCTGGCGAAAAGGCCTATGCGCACACGGGAGGCGCCTGAATGCGGGTTATGGCGATTGACGGTCATCCGGCGCCGGGAAGTTTGTCGGGCGCACTGCTGGACCTTTATGTCGCCGCGTTGCCGGCGACTGTGACGACATCCCGCTTTGCCTTGCGCGACCTGTCGTTCGAGCCTGTGCTGCATGCAGGCTATCGCACGCCGCAGCCGCTTGAGGCGGATCTTGCCCGGGCCGCCGAGGCGATCGCCGGGTGTGACCACCTGGTGCTGTCTTTTCCGCTCTGGTGGGGGGGCGAGCCTGCGCTTGTGAAGGGGTTCTTTGATCGGGTCCTGCTGCCGGGATTCGCCTTCGTCTATCACCAGAACGACCCGATGTGGGATGGCCTGCTCGCCGGGCGGAGCGCTGACGTGATCATCACAATGGATACGCCGCCATGGTATCTGTCCTGGGCCTACAAGAACGCTGTTCTGCATCGGCTGGAGCGTCAGGTGCTCGGTTTCTGCGGCGTCCGGCCCGTGCGCTTTGTCACCTGCGGGCCGACCCGCCGTGGCGGGGCGGCGAAGGGGATCGGGCGCTGGACGGATAAGGTTGAGCGCGCGGCGCGCTCTGCGCGCCTCCTGCCGCGCGGCAGGCGCGTCGAGACGAGCCTTGCCGGGGCCCGCCTGTCGGGGCTCGGGCTCGACGGGAACGAGGCGTCGACGGGGGCCGATAAGGGGGGCCGATAAGGGCGCCGGGCGGGCGGCGTGCGGGCTGCGGCAGGTGCTGCGGTCTGCTCAGGCTGTTGGTCGGCGTTCGCTGGCGCTGGCGGCCTTGAAGGCCGGGCGGGCTGCGAGCCTGTCGTAGTAAGCCCGCACGCGCGCCAGGCCCTCGGGCATTGGCGTAAACCCGAGCCCGAGATGCAGGCTGTAACCCACCCCGACGTCGGCGGCGCTGAAGCCGCCTGGCAGGAGGTGTTCCTGCTCGCCGAGCGCGCGGTCGATCACTTCATAGCACTTCACGAGCCGTTTCGATTCCAGGTCCTTGATCACCGCCGAGCGGTCTTCCGGCCGGATGAAGACCTGCTGCTGGACCTGGCTTGCCCCATGGACGGCGATTGTTTCGGCGAAATGGATCCATTGCAGCCACATCGGCCACTCCGGATGGCCCGGCGCGCGCCCGAGGTTTTTCTCAGGGAATCTCCAGGTGAGGTACTGGGCGATCGCGCCGCTTTCAAACAGGTGCATGTCGCCATGGCGCAGCGCGGGCACCCGGCCGAGCGGGCTGACGGCGAGATAGTCCGGCGTGCGCAGCACCCTGAGGTCGAAGGGCATTTCCCGGACCGTGAAGTCGACGCCGAGTTCGTGCAGGAGCCAGACGCTGCGCAGCGAACGCGATCCGGGGACGTGGTAGACAGTCAGGTCCGTCATAGCTGTGCGATCTCCCTGTCGAGCAGGATCCCGGCGACCACCTTGTCAAGGATCAGCTTGGCGCCGCGCTCCAGGTCCGAGCCGGCGCGGTAATCTGCGGCGGCGAAAAAGTCGATGCGTTCCTCCGCGAAAAGATCCCGGCACTTGCCGAGCCGCTGGAGCGCGTTGCCGGCATCTCCGTTGTACACGGCTACGGCGTGGCCACCGTTCTTGCGGGTCACGGTGAAGCTTGGAACATCTGTGTCGCCATCGCCAAAATAGATCATGTTCTTGAAAGGAATGGGCCGTTCCGCCTCCGGCATGTGGTCGTTCGCCGACTGATTGAGGTCTTCAACGCCTTTGTTGATGCGAAACAGGTATTGGGTTTTCGAGGTGTCGTTGACGACCCTGTCCGGGAACACCGCGCGGCCGTGTTTGTCGTAGTGATAGGTGCAGGCGAACACGTTTGCGAAAGCGGGATAGATGGCCACTCCCTCGAGGATTTCCTTAAGGCCTGAGGAGATGATGTAATGGCGCACTTCGGCCACGCCGTGCGAGCGCGCTTCGACATGCGCCGCGATGCGACTGAACCAGTCGTGAACCCCAGGAAACAGCTCGATGGCCCCAGCCATCGCCTTGAGGTCTTCGCGCTTGACGACAAGATCCTCGCGCCGCTCGACCTCTTCAAACATCATGCGCATGTAGGTGAGTATCTGCTCCGCCTGACGCGCCTGGGCCTCCTCGCGCACCCGCGCCCAGAAGATATCCGGCGCGATGCCCAGCTTGGGCAGAACCGTGTACTCCTGCATGTTGGAGGGTGAGAGCGTGCCGTCAAAATCATAGACGAGCGCGATGGTCGTCTTGACCGGCTTCTTCACTGGCGTCTGCGACTGGGGGGCGGCTCGCGCTGGCATGTTTCAGGGTTTGAGCGGAAGCTCCGGCCTGTGTCCAGACGCTGCGCGGAGGAATTGCACCGCTGTCCGGGGCGGGGACTGCAGGCCGCGACGGTTCGTCTTGTCCTGATGCGGTCCCCGGGCGTGCGCCGCCGCCACGCCGCAGCCAGGGTCAGGGGTGGTGGGGTCAGGCGCGTGTGACGCCCGGGGCCGACTGCCTCTGCGCCGGAGCCCGCCTCCTGCGCCGGCGCCGCACGGGTCATCCTGCGTCTCCCTGTGTGTGGCTCGTCCCTGTGCGTAGCTCGCGGGGGAAAGCGCTGTCCATGCGGCCGGGCGGGTTGCATCCGGGCTGGCGGTGTGCGCGGCTATGGCTCACATCTGGCGCGGCGGCCCTGGGGCCCGGCGAAGCGAGGAAGCCCATGAGCGACAGGTCTGACACCCGCGCGCACCAGCTGGCTGCGGCGGTGACGCGTTACCGGGAGCGTGCGGCGGAGAACTATGTTCGGGTGCGCACGCTGGCGGAGGCGCTACGTGATGGATTTTGCGCCTATCTGCACAGCAATGACCCGCCCTGCGTCCATCTTGCGCCCCCGCTTGGCCCGTTTGAGGGGAAGGATTATGGCGACCGCGCCTTCTCAGCGCCGCCGGTGGGCTTTCAGACGCTTGGACCGATCGCGTTCGGTCTGATTGTGCGGGTCAGTTCGCAGAATGACTGGCTGCGCCTTGTGCTGACCTGTGCGAAGGAAGGGCAGGACTTCATCGTCGAGATAGAGGACGGCCCCAGCCATACCTTCACGCTGCCGCTGCAGCCTGGTGATTACACCGCGTTCTTTGAGCTCGTCTTTGAGCACGTGAAGGGCTGGTTTGAGCGCGAGACCGAGCGGTATGACGCCGGCGACTATGGCAGTCGCGCCATCGGCTTCGACGTCATCGCCGGGTCCGAAGCCCCCCTGACGCCGAAACCCCCCTGACGGCGAAGCCCCCCTGACGGCGAAGCCCTGTGACGGCGAAGCCCTGTGACGGCGAAGCCCTGTGACGGCGGGCCGCCCTGCGAAGTGTTCCCTGGAGTGCTGGGCGGAACAACGGGCGGATTACTCGGCGGCGGTTCCAAGCGCCGGGGCGTGGTGCGCCGCGAGGTCGAGCGGCGGCAGCGCAAACCGGCCCTGTGTGGGCAGACCAATCAGGTCGGCGAGTGTTGGCGCCACCTGGCGCAGCGAGATCCTGCCCGGGACAATCGCGCCTGATCTGCCCGGCATGCGCACCCAGAACATGCCGTCCGGGTGATGGCGCCCGCTTTTCATGGCGTCGATGAGATAAAAGAGTTCGGTGAACGCCGCCGTCCGGTTGGACATGGTGGAACTGACGCGCGCGTCCTGCGCCGGCGGCGTGAATACACCGCAGCCGGCGAAGATCTCCACGCCGTCACGGCGCGCCCGCATCACGGTCTTGCCGTCAAGGGACAGCGCAAGAAGTCGGCGCTCCGCCTCGGCAGCGGCGTCTGCGGTCCTGAAATAGAGCCGGAACTCTTCCGCCATCACCGGCGCATGGTCGAAGGGGTCGCGCACGCCTGCGAATTCCAGGAGCGCGCCGGGGTCGTGCGGCCGGTGAATCTGTTTGCCGCCGCTTTCGTCATACTTGATCAGCGGCTGCTGGCTCAGGGCCGTCAGCAGCACGATAGTGGCGTTGGGCGCCATCGCCAACACTTCGCCGACGATTGCGTCCATGGACTGGTAGCCGAACGGCACGGCGTCCGCGAATTTCCCCTGGTCCGCGTCGCTGGGTCTGATCTGGAACTTCTCCGGCTCGAGATTGCGCCAGTAGTAGTGCTGCAGATGCGCTGTCGAATTGAGGAAGAAGGTCGCGTAGGCGGGCTTTCGGGCATGCCAGTAGTGCCTGAACACGTCCCATTGCAGGCGGTCGAGGATGGCGACGCGCCGCCAGCGGTTCTCTGCAACCCGCTCGCTCGCCAGCTGGGCCATCGTGCGCATGACGGTTGCGGCGGACAGACCATGGGACGCCATGAATGCCGCGAAGCGCACATGGTCGGCTGTGGTCAGTGGCGCTTCGTCACGTGTGTATTCCTGGACATAGCTGCGCACGAAGTGGAAGAATGGCGCAAGCTCGGTTTCCGGATAGGGCTTGATGCCGGTGGACCAGGGATCCGGCAGCACATAGCCGTTCAGCCGATCGCCCTGGATGGCGGCGTTCATGCTGCCGCACACCCAGACCGTCTTGCCGGCGTCCGACGCCATGTCCCACAGGCGCGGGCGCTTGAGCTTGTGGCCATCGCCGAGGTCGAACACGCCGTGGTCGGCGTAGGACAGGCCAGTATGGACCGTCACCCACTGGATCCAGGGTTCGAGCGCCGGCGGCTCTTCTTCTGCATCTGTCAGCGCAACGATGGACTGATCACGCAGGCGCGCGAAATTCGGCAGCCTGCCCTCCTGGATGAAACGGTCCATGAGCACTGGCGACAGCTCGTTGAATTCGAGCGCGATGACCGGGGCTCGATCCATGTGGTCCACTCCTGGCGGTCCCGTCGGTTTTTTCGCATGCATGGTGACACTGATTGCGTCCGCGAAGAACCCCCAGGGTTGCGGGACCGCAAGTCGATTCGCCTGGGCCGTATGGCGTACGCCCGATCGCGCGGCTCACCCCAAAACCCCCGGCCCCCCGCGCCCGGCCCCCCGCGCCCGGCCCGACTGCCGACCATTCTCGGGATCGCCCCCCGCCACCGGGCCGGGCGGTCGCCGGGCTGACCGCACCTATGCTGGTTTGGCTGGCCGGGTCCTCGACCTGGCGCCGGCGACGAGGCGCGCCAGGAGGTCTGCGGTTTCCGCGACCGGCGTGATGAAGGTGTCGGCGGGCTGGGCCGCCATGGCGGCGCGCTTCCCGGCGATTTCGGCGTGCGTGACGCTGGTCAGAAAGGCCGGCAGTGTTTCTTCAAGGGGCTCCGGGAGCACGAAGCCCACTCCGCGTGCGGCAATCCAGCGTCCGGCTTCGCTGGCGGCTGGCGCAACCGGGACGGCGCCATAGGCGCCGCCTTCGTAGAGACGGTTGGGCAGCAGCCAGTCCGAATTCGCGCCGGCCTCGCTGAAATCACCCGCCCAGACAAGATCCATTGCGGCGTACATCTGCGGCAGATCATCCGGGTAGGCGTAGCGTCCGCCATAGCGCAGCCCGGGTGATTGCGCGAGCAACTCCTCGAAATCCGGCAGGTAGGCTGGCGCAGCATAGCCGCGCAGGATGACCTCAACCCGCCCCCCGGCCGCTTCGGCTGCGCGGCCGAGAAGGCGCACTGACCGGCGGCAGCGCAGGAAACCCGTGTAGCCGACCCTCAGGCGGCCCGTCGCATCGCAGGCCGGCCTGGCTGTGACTGGGCGCATCAGATCCGCCGGGATGCGGTTCTCCATCAATTGCGCGCGATAGCGCCCGTCGTGATGTCGCTCAAAGTACTCCCGAAGGAACCCCGGGGAGCTGACGACAAGCAGGGTGCTGCGCTCGAGCATGAAGCCTTCGGCGACGCGGAACGCCCAGCCGACGGCGTCGCTGCGCAGCATCAGCGGATGGACGTCGAGGCACTCATAAACCACAGCGCCGCGGCTCCTGGCGTGTGCGCGGGCGTACAGGGCAAGGGCCAGCATGTCGAAATTGCGCGCCCACAGGATGTCCGCCGCCCCGGTGAGCGCGGTTTCCCGCCGCAGCGCCGGCAGTGCGCGCCACATGGCGGCGATGCGCTGGCGATAGTCCGCATGCCGTGTTTCGCCCAGATCGATGTTGGCCCAGTCGAAGACGCCTGGCGGGCCGCGTCGCATTGTCAGTCCGGTGACGTCGGCGCCGGCGGCGATCAGCGACTGGATGCGTCGCTGAACGGCGGCGTCATGAACGTCATGGCCGAAGAACAGAACCTTGGTCACACTTCAGTTTAGGATCCAGGAGCAGCCCGTCGCAAGCACGATGCTGCGCTGCAGCGGGCCTGACGCTGTGTTCCGGCGGCGCGGTCTGTCTGGCGCCGGGGTCTGGCATGGGCTTTGCGGCGTCACCGGCGTTCGACGGGCTGCGGCCCTGCGGGAGTTCCGGCATGATCCGATTTGGTGCAAGTCTCGTGATCGCCACGCTGGCTGCAGGCCACGCGATGGCTGCTCCGGTCCAGACCGCAGCGCAGCTTTGGCCGATCGATGCAGGCCTGTACCGGATCAGGTCCTCTGACAGCGGCCTGTGCGTCACCGCCGCCGCTGACGCCGGTGTGGTGCGCATGGCGCGGTCGGAGACCGTTGCAGCAGGATTGCGCGCGTGCGGCGCCCAGGCCCGGTTTCAGGATCAGGTGTTTCGGGTTTTGCCGGCGGCCCCGGTCAGCGCGCCGGCCCCGGTAGGCGCGCGTGGGGGTGAGCCGGTTGCGACAGCCGGCTACACGATCCGCATGATGCACGAAAGGTACGGGTCGCCGTCGCAGGCCGCCGCCTTTGGGTCCGGCGTCCGCCCGGACGCTGAGCCGGAGATTTGCCTGGGGGCGGCGGGCGGCGACCCAGCGCAAGGTGCGCTGATTTTTTCCGAGGCGTGTTCCGACTGGAGCCGGTCCCGCGCAGGCGCGGGCGGCGCGAGCCAGATTTTCTCCATCAGCATGGCGTCAGGCGGGGCGCGCCTCATGCTTGTGCATGCTCAGATGTGTCTGACAGCCGAGGCTGGGGCGCTGACGCAGGATCTGTGCGGCAGGCGGGGTCAATCCTTTGTCCTCGAGCCGCTGACGGCGCGCGAGGCGCGGCAGGCCTCGTGGCGATATCGCCTGGTGCGGCCACTGACGTT
Source organism: Hyphomonadaceae bacterium (assembly GCA_040381075.1). Classification (GTDB taxonomy): domain Bacteria; phylum Pseudomonadota; class Alphaproteobacteria; order Caulobacterales; family Aquidulcibacteraceae; genus JBEIHX01. The sequence goes on along the minus strand of JBEIHX010000035.1, from coordinate 4,732 downwards.
TTCCGGTCTGAGCCCGGCCGACGCCGCAGCGGCTCTGCGTGTTCGCCCGCTTGTCGGCCAGGTCGCGCTGACGCCGGGTATTGGTCACTGGACGCGGGAGATCCGTATCGGCGACACTCATGACGATGGCGGGGTTGAATGCCTGCGCCGCTGCCAGGATGATCCGACCTGTGCGGCCTTTACCTGGACAAAACCGGGCGCGGGAGGGGCCTTTGCGCGCTGCTTTCTGCAGGCGCCCGGTTACATGACCACGGGCTGCGATTACTGCGTGAGCGCTGTGGTGCGCCCGGACCTGGCGGGTCCGCGACGTTAGGACTGTTCGATGGAGCGCTCGCCCGTGAGTGGCGGGCAGGCAGGCCGCCCTCGGCTGGGCGGATCCCATGCTGGCGGATCCGGCCGTGGCTGCGCGACGTCTGCGGCTCCTGGCGCCGCGCCATAGGCCGTCGCGGCGGCCTCGATGATCCCGGCCTCGAGAACGTCCTGGACGACGGTTTGACGCAGAGCCCGAAGGCCATCTGGATCACCGCAGAGAAGGTCTTCAGCGATGGCGAGAGAAGGCTTCCTCTGACCGTGGGCCATGGTGGGGCTCCTGGCGGGCGTCGGCGACGTTGAAGACCGCTCTCCTGATGTGACAAACCCGCCTCCGGTGAATCTGCAGAAATCTCCCGACGCGGCCACACCGCCTGCCCGCAGCGCTGCGGGGGTTCAGCCGCCGCGCGGCTTCGCCCGCAGGGTCGGGGTGGCGCTGACTGGATCCTCTGGCCACGGATGCTTCGGATAGCGCCCCCGCATCTCCACGCGCACCTCGCGATAGCTGCCGCGCCAGAAACCGGGCAGGTCCAGCGTGATCTGCACCGGCCGGCGGGCTGGCGACAGGAGATGCAGGGCCAGTGCGACGCGTCCGTTGAGAATGGTGGGATGGCGGTCCAGCCCGAACAACTCCTGCACCCGCACGCCCACGCAGGGCTGGTCGGCGTCGCTGTAGTCAATTGTGACGGGCGTTCCGGCGGGCGTCTCAAACGTGGCGGGCGCCAATGTGTCCAGCCGGCGCAGCGCCTCCCAGTCAAAGAGGCTGCGCAGCGCAGCTGTCAGCGCCTCCGGCGGGATGTCATCAAGGCGCTGGACATCATGGAGGACGGGCGCGAGCCAGTATGTGGCTGTGGCGAGCAGCGCTGCATCGCTGAGGTCGGGCCAGCCTGCATCCGGGTCGCGCGCCTGAAGGAAGGCTGCGCGCTGGCGCAGGGCGCGCGCGCTGTCCGGCCATGGCAGAAGATCGAGGGAGCGCTCGCACACGGCGGTGAGCAGGGTCTGGGCGATCGCCGACCGATCTGCATCCGCCGCGGGCGCGTCTGAGAGGATCAGCGCGCCGAGCCGACGTTGGCGGCGTGCTTTCACTGCGCGGGTCGTCTCGTCGAAGCGGATCTCCTGCACGGTGTCGATGCGGCTGGCGAACAGTGTCTCGATGTCTCCTGCGCTGAGGGCGGCGGCGAGGCGGATGCGGCTGCGCTGGGCTGCGCCGGCGACGTCGGCGACTGCCAGGAACGGGGCGCGTGCGAGGCCTTCGCCGGGGTCGATGGCGGCGCCCTGGCCGGAGGCCATCAGGTAGTCGCCAGGCCTGCCCGGGCGTGCCTGGGCGATGCGCTCGGGATAGCCAAGCGCCAGGATGGCGCCGGGCGAGAGGTCCGCGCCCTGGCTGACGCGCTGCGCGCCCATGCGCGCCAGACGGTCTGCCTGACGGCGGGCGTCGCGCGCCCTGGCGCTGCGGTCGTGACGCCAGACGCTGCGCCTGACCTCCAGATCGGGACTTGGCCCGCCGAGACCCTGTTCGCTCACCAGAACAGCGATTTCCGCCGCCAGATCGCCGGCGCCGCGGGCGGCGCCGGCGGCGATCATCGCCGCCAGCCGCGGCGCCAATGGCAGGCGTGCGAGCTCACGTCCGAATGTGGTGATGCGCCATGTCTCATCGAGCGCGCCCAGCGTCTGCAGCAGGCGCCGGGCTTCCTGGAAGGCGATCCGCGGCGGTGGATCAAGCCAGCGCAGGGTGTCCGGCCCCGCGCCCCAGCGCGCCAGGTCGAGCGCCAGTCCCGTGAGATCGGTCTCCAGCATCTCCGGCGGATCGAAGGCTGGCAGGGCGCGCGTCTGCGGCTCGTCCCACAGGCGGATGCACACTCCCGGGCCCAGTCGACCTGCCCGGCCGCGCCGCTGGTCGACGCTGGCCCGGCTCGCGCGCTCTGTGACCAGACGGGTCAGACCTGTTGCGGGGTCGTAGCGCGCCCGGCGCGCCAGGCCGCAGTCGATGACCACGCGCACGCCCTCGATGGTGAGACTGGTTTGTGCGATCGAGGTCGCCAGGACGACTTTGCGCCGGTCCGGGGGGGCTGGCGCGATGGCCTGCTCCTGGGCGCGCGCGTCCAGTGCGCCGGCCAGGGGCGCGATGATGATCGCGGGGTCGCTTTGCTCGGACGCAAGGATCTCCGCGGTGCGCAGGATGTCGCCGACGCCGGGCAGAAAGACGAGGATGCTGCCGGTTTCGCTGGCCAGTGCGGCGCGCACCGCCCGGGCGGTCTCCTGCGCCAGCCCAGCGTCTGGCGCGCGCCCGCGATAGCGCGTCTCGACTGGAAAGAGGCGCCCCTGCGACTCGATCACCGGGGCGTTTCCCATCAGACCGGAGAAGCGCGCGCCGTCGAGGGTGGCGGACATGGCGACGAGCCGCAGGTCGGGCCGCAGGGCGCTCTGGCTCTCAAGCGCCAGGGCCAGTCCGAGGTCTCCCTCGAGGCTGCGCTCGTGGCATTCATCGAACAGCACAGCGGCGATCCCGTCGAGTCCGGGGTCGTCCAGAATCATCCGTGTGAACACGCCTTCGGTGACGACTTCGATGCGGGTCCGCGCCGATATGCGGCTTTCCATGCGGACCCGCAGGCCGACGGTGTCTCCGACGACCTCTCCCAGAAGCATCGCCATTCGGTCGGCTGCGGCTCTGGCGGCGAGCCGCCTCGGTTCGAGGACGATGATGCGCCCTTCGCCGCGCCAGGAGGCCGCCAGCAGGGCGAGCGGCGCGCGGGTTGTCTTGCCGGCGCCTGGCGGCGCGATGAGCACCGCGTTCGCTCCGGTCTCCAGCGCCGCCAGAAAGTCAGGCAGGACGGCTTCGATCGGCAGATCCGTCACTGGCAGACCTTCCGCCGGCAGGCCCCTGCCTGTCGGACCTTTGCCTGTCGGACCTCTGGGCTGGGCGCCTGTCACGGGGAGATCGGTCATTGGCGCATCTGCTGCCTTCGGGGGTGGCGGCTGGCGCGTGCGGGGTGATGCCCGGTCGCCCCTCGCGACCGGGCTGGCGCGTGCACCCGGCGACGCCGGGCGCAGCGTCAGCGGCCGTCACACGGTGCGTTTGGCGCGGTCCTTATCGTTGGACGAGCGGATCATGGTGCGGATCGCATCCCATTCCGGTTCGCCCAGTTTGCGCAGACCTGAGAAATTGCCGCCGGTCGCCTGGTACATCGCGCCATCGATGGCGATGGTCTGCCCATTCACGTATTCCGCGCCGGGGGCCATCAGGAAGACGGCCAGATTGCACAACTCGTGCATCTTGCCGACGCGCCCCATCGGATTGCCTTCGCGCCCGCCCTCGCCGTCGGCCGCTGCATCCGGGCTTTGGCCCGGCGACAGACGCTCCCAGGCGCCCTTCGTCGGGAACGGACCGGGGGCGATGTTGTTGAACCGGATGCCGTAGCGACCCCATTCCACGGCGAGCGACTCGGCCATGGCGCGGACGCCGGACTTTGACATTGCGGAGGGCACCGTGAAGGGCGAGCCGTTCCACACCCAGGTGGTGAGGATATTGATCACCGACCCGCTCCTGCCCTCCTCGATCCAGCGCTTGCCGATATCGAGCGTCGTGTAGAAGGTGCCGTGGAAGACGATGTTGGCGATTGCATCGAAGCCGCGCGGGGAGAGGTCCTGCGTGCGTGAGATGAAGTTGCCGGCGGCGTTGTTGACGAGCCCGGTCAGCGGACCGCGCGCCGCCCAGATCTGATCGAGGTTGTCCTTGATGACCTCAGGCTGGCGAATGTCGCATGGCTGGGGGATCACCACACCGCCATGCCTGTCGGTGAGTTCTTTGGCGGTTTCTTCCAGCACGCCGCCACGCCGGCCCCAGATGATCACCTCCGCGCCGAGCTTCAGGAAGGCCTCGGCCATTTCCTTGCCAAGTCCGGTGCCGCCGCCCGTCACCAGGATTCGCTGACCTGTCATCAGGCCGTCTTTGAACATCAGATTGTCCGCCGCCATGGTCGTTCCTTCCGTGAAAACTTCGGGCTCTCATATAGGCTGGGACGCGCCTGGCGCCACGGGCGGCGCAGCAGCGCCGCCTGAGCCCCTTCTCCGGCGCAGCAGCGCCGCCTGAGCCCCTTCTCCGGCGCAGCAGCGCCGCCTGAGCCCCTTCTCCGGCGCAGCAGCGCCGCCTGAGCCCCTTCTCCGGCGCAGCCGCGCCGTCTCAGGCCTCATCCGGCGCCGGCGCGCCCCGCGCCAACGGGTGTGCGCTGTCCAGCGTGCGGCGCAGATGGCCATCGGCGACGTGGGTATAGATCTGGGTTGGTGCGATATCGGCGTGTCCGAGCAGCGTCTGCACGAGGCGCAGGTCTGCGCCGCCGCCGAGCAGATGGGTGGCGAAGGCGTGGCGCAGGATATGCGGCGTCAGCGCCGCGGGGTCGAGGCCTGCCGCGCGCGCGAGTTCGTC
>JBEIHX010000034.1:0-36356 GCA_040381075.1 Hyphomonadaceae bacterium | reverse complement strand
GGAAGGCGCGGGACGCTTCAGGTCAACTATGGCGTCATGACGGACGCCCGCGGATGTCCGGTCTCGGTATCGGTCTTTGATGGCGACACGGGCGATCCGAAGACGTTGCTCCCGCAGGTGGAGAAGCTGCGCAACGACTTCAACCTGAAACAGCTGATCATGGTCGGCGATCGCGGCATGATCTCCAGGGTGCAGATTGAGGCCATGGCGAAACGTGATGGGGTCGATTGGATCACGGCTCTCAAGAGCGGGGCCATCGCGAAGCTGGCTGACGCCGGTCAATTGCAGTTCGATCTGTTCGACGAGCGCAACCTGCTGACCCTGACCCATGACGACTATCCAGGCGAGCGATTGGTGGCCTGCCGCAATCCTGCGCTTGCGCGGCTGCGTGCGCACAAGCGCCAGGACCTGATCGCAGCGACAGCGCGCCAGCTGGAGAAGGTCCGCGCCCTCGTCGCCGCGGGTCGCCTGAAGGGCGTCGACAGGATCGGCGTGCGGGTCGGCAGGGTGATCGCCCGCCACAAGGTCGCCAAGCACTTCGATCTCGATATTCGCGACACAGCCTTCGCATTCAGCGTGAACGAGGCGCGGGTGGCCCGCGAGGCGGCGCTGGACGGCCTTTACGTGATCAGAACCAGCGTCGCAGAGGCCGACATGACGGCTGAAGAGACCGTGCTGAATTACAAGCGCCTGGCTGAGGTCGACGGTGCATTCCGCACGCTGAAAGGCATGGACCTCAACATACGCCCGATCCGGCATCGGCTTGAGACCAGGGTCAGGGCGCACATCTTTCTGTCAATGCTGGCCTGCCATGGTCCGTGGCGCATGATGCAGGCTTGGGCCCCGCTCACGTTCGCCGACGAAAGCGACACTCAGGCTGAGCGCCTGGAAAATCCAGTGGCGCCGGCCAGGCGATCAAAGTCAGCCCTCGACAAGGCGGCAAGGCGAAGGTTGGTTGATGGTTTGCCGGTGATGAGCTTCAAAAGATTGCTCACCCATCTGGAAACCATCGTGCGCAGCACCCTGCAACCCACTGGCGCACGTCAGGGCGAGGCTGCTTTCACACTGACCACAAGACCGACCCAGACCCAGGAAAAAGTCCTCACGCTCCTCAGCGACATCAAGCTGTAGTCAGTAGCCCCATGACCGCTTCATGCGCAAAACGCTGAAGCGCCAAAGAATTTTGACTTTGGAGCGGCGGAACTTCAGACTAGCCAGCGCGCGATTTCGCGCCGCGTCCAATAACGGCGCGCCAGGTTTTGCGTTAAAACCTCCACAGGCTCCTCAGCGCCCGCCGCCACGAAAACACGCAGGGATTTGAGCGGCGAGTCCGCCGTTTCAGCCCCAGAGTAGGCGATCGCGATGATCCGCTGAAACATGGTCATGGTTTACGTCTTCAAGACCACAAACACGCCACCGGCGCTGCGTACAGCCGATCGCCGAAGGGAACGATTTGTTCGCCGTCGTGCAGCAAGACGCCACACTTGAAGGACGCGCCCACCGCATCGCGCAAGCGTTTCAAGCCCCGGAAATCCTCTGCCTTCACGCTCGCCGATGCTTTGACTTCGACGCCGACGATTTTCGTCAGTCCCTGCTCAAGCACGAAATCGACTTCCATCTGGTCCTTGTCGCGATAGTGGCTGATGCGCACGCTGTCCGGCAGCAAGCTGCAAGCTTTGCGCAATTCACTATAGACAAAGCATTCGAGCAAGGGGCCGAGCAGTGTGCGATCACGCTTGATGGCGTCTTGGTCAATGTCGCGCAGCGCGGCCAGAAGACCGGAATCGATCATCTGGAGCTTTGGCGTTTTGACGAGGCGTTTAAGGTCGTTGCGATGCCAGGGGCGCAATCGGGCGAGCAGGAAAACGTGTTCGAGCAGCTGGAGCCAGCGGTCGATCGTCTTTGCATCAACGCCAACTCTTTGGCCGAGATCGGAGAGATTGAGCAATTGGCCGGTCATGATGGCGGCATGGTCGATCAAACCACGCATCATGCCGGCCTTGGCCAGTTCTGCGATGTCGAGCACATCGCGTGATGACAGCGATTGGGCGTAGTTGATCAGCCAGGCGCGCCGGCGCGCTTGATCGCTTCGGGCAAGGGCTTCTGGATAGCCGCCCGCAAGCACGCGCTCGACGATGTTTGTCGGCGTATACGTCGCACCGGCCGATACCATTCCTGCGAAGGCGTCGCGGATAAAGGGTGACGCGGGCTTGCGCGCGATCTCAGCCTGCGAGAGCGGCAGAAGTTCGATCGTCTCCACGCGCCCGGCAAGCGAGTCCGGCGCGATGGCGCCGGAAAAAAGGTCCGCCGAGCCCGTGATAAGGAAGCGGCCTGGGCGGGTATCGGCGTCGACGGATCGTTTGATCGCGAGCAGCAAACCAGGCGCGCGCTGCACTTCATCGATGACTGCCCGGTCCAACCCCCGAACAAAGCCTGCGGGGTCGGCCTGGGCGGCGGCGCGAACATCCTCGTCATCAAGGGTGAAGTAAGGTCGGTCAGCGCCACCGATCTGGCGGGCAAGCGTTGTCTTGCCGGACTGGCGCGGCCCGACGATGGCGACCACGCGGGTGTCAGCCAAAGCAGCCTGAATACTGGGTTCGGCGTGGCGGGGCGCCAAGGGCGCGCCGGGGGCGTCGGGTTTCGACGGCTCTGCCATGACCTAAGCGGCCTCCTTGGACTTGCGGCCGCCACAAAGGTTGTCGGTCCCGTCCGATTCGGAATGTAGCGCCGTCTAATCCGGAATGAAAGTCCGTCTAATCCGGAATGAATGGCCGTCTGATCCGGAACGCCGGGCTCGGGATGTCATTTACCAGCGCTGGCCTGCTCTGAGTACTTATCCACAGCTCTGGGTCTGCGGAAATCCGTCAGAATCCGCCGAAATCCGTCCTCTCTTCGTTCATATTTCGTGCCGCGGGAGGGCACCACGCTTTTTGCGCTGAATCTGCGCCCTTGCGCTTCGTCTCGGACTACATAACGGGTTTTTGTGCGGTGCGCTGTTCTTGAGCGGCGGACATCGCCGGAAGAAGTCCGAAAATTTCTTTTTATCTCAATGCGTTAGCACCGGGTCGGGCGCGTCGCTCAGCGGGAGAGCACCACGTTGACATCGTGGGGGTCTCAGGTTCGATCCCTGTCGCGCCCACCATCCGTGATGTGTTTGTCCGCCTTGGGCTTTCCTTGCCAAGGCATTGCTGTGGACCGGTTTTTGCACGTTGCAGACACGCGTTCAGGACGTCGGATTTCGACCGGGCTCGACCGACCAGACCGTCCAAAACCGGACGAAAGGAACGGGGTTTTTTCGGGGTTTGGCGCGCACCACCGCCAGCCAATCAAGCTTGGCTTCACCAAAACCGGCGCCGGCGCACGCCAAATACCAGAAGACGTCCTTGACGCACAGTCAGGGCGAGTGACACGCCAACATGCGCGCCCCCCGGGCGGCATAACCCGATACAGACGGGCGGCTTCGCCGGAATCGGCAAACATGGCCTGGCGCATCGCGCCTTATGCAACGGAATGAATAACAAGCGCCAGAACATGCGGTTGCGCGGCGCCTGCGCCTCAAACCACCGTCACCATCGGCCCATAAGCGCCCAGCCGCGCGTCCTGGGTGAGCAGCCGATAGGGTTGGGTCAGCGCCGTGGCCACCAGCAACCGGTCAAACGGATCATCATGATGGCGCGGCACGCTTTCCAGCGTCAGTACGTGCGGTGGCGTGATCGGCACGATCGCAAAGCCGGAGGATTGGAAATGGCCAAGCGCGGCGGCGGCCGAAATCGGCATCGGATCGGACCCGCGTTGCGATGCGAATTTGGTCGCGATCTCCCACAGACTGACAAGGCTGACATTCAACTGCGCGCCAGGATCGAGAATGAGGTCACGCGCTTTTTTTGACAGACACGGATCATCCACCATGTCCCAGATCGCGATATGCGTATCAAGGAGCAGGTTCACTTGTCGTCCATCTGAGGCTTGCCGAGGAACATCTCCGCGATCTCGGCGTCCAGTTTGGGATCGGGACCCGGCGCTTCGAACAGCCCTTTCGCAACGCCGATGCGCTTCGACACCGGCGTCGCCTTCGCGATCGGTACGAGCCGGGCGGCTGGCTTGCCATTGCGGGCGATGATGATTTCCTGCTCTGCGCCGCTCTCCAGCGCCTCCACAAGCCGGGAGAGATTGGATTTGGCTTCCAGCATGTTCACGATGGACATCGCTCACCCTTCAAAGATTAGCTTGGCTAAGCCTAGCTAGACGTCTGCTTTTATCAATCCAGTGTCCAGCGGGCCTCGAGCAGAGGCTCCACCGTCGGCATTATCTGCAACTTGGCCTCCACCTCATCCAACACGCGGTCACGCTCGCGGACGATTTCCTCCAGCCGATCGAAATGGGTGGGCTTCAGCGCAGTTTCCTTGGCCGTCAGCGCGGCGATTTCGCGCTTCAGGTCCAGTTTGTCCTGAAAGCCAAGAGTGGGCGCGCGGGAGAGCTTCTGTCTGGCGGCGATCTCATTCTCTAGTTTATCAGCCTGACGCTTGAAGGCCGCTTCGGCATCCTCCTGCCAATGATCGAGCCTTTCGGATTCCTCATTGAGGAAGAGCTCCAGTTTCTGCTGAACACGCGCGGTCACGTCAGATGCCTGAAGCGCTCTGGCGTGCGCGAGTGCGGGCGGGGGCTGCGCAGGTTCCACCGTTGCGGCCTGGGCTGGCGCCTTGATCAAGCCCTCTGCCGTGCCGGCGTCGCATCTATTGCGGCTTCATCACCGCGCCCTTCGCCGCGCTCGCAAACCTCGTCCACCGCCTGACGGCGGAGCCGCCTTTGTCATGGGACGCACTCGCCGGCGATGCGCCCTTGGAGCTGAGCCCCATCGCGATCCCGGCGGGACTTGATCGCGCGACACCGCGCATATGCCTGTGGGACAGAAAGCTCACGACACGCCTGATCCTGATCCTTGAGGCGCCGCAGGCCGATCCCGGGCCGCGTCCGCGGGCCGACCCCGCCCATGCGGCTGACGATGGGCGTGTCGACCTCGCCAAAATTGATCCGATCAGCTCGCGTCTGCTGCGAAAGATCGGCGCAGGTCGGGTGGTCGGGCGAGGGTCATGAGGCGGACGCAGAAACCCGCCGGGCCGGGTCGACGCCCGGCCCGGGGGTGACGCGGCGATCGCCCACGGTGCGCGCCTGCGTGGCCCGCGGCTGCTCGGGCCGGCGGCGGGAACAGTCTGGCGTCCGCAGGCTGATCGCAGGATGTTTGCGAAGACTTGCATGACGGGGGGCTCACATGGCGGATACGCCGAAAAGGAAAATGTCAGCAGGCTCCGTCTGGATGTCGCCGTTATCGGCGTTCAGCCGCTATCAGCCGGGAATAGACCCACCCCTGGAAGAGCCGACACCGGATGACTGGGAGATGGGCCCCGCTTTGGTCGAGGCGCTCCGGCAGGACCCGACGCCGTGTGGGCGGCGCGACCGGCTACACTGAGCCCCGCCCCGCCGACGCGGGCTCGCGGCGAACCGGCGCCTCACGGGCGACGTGATCCGCCTTTCCCTGGAATGCCCCGGCTGTCGTGACCCGCACGGGCCACCTCATCATTTTATGAGCCGCGCCGCGCGGGCGTCGGCCTCTGCCTGGGCGTATTCAGCTGCGCAGACGCGCGCCTCCGCCAACAGCATCGCCTGGCGCGCGGCGATGCGTCGTGAAAGTTCCTGCAGGACGGGTGCGCCGTCGCGCAATTCGGACTCGATCTTGCGGCAGCGGCGCTCCGCCTGCTGACTGAGCCGCGCCTCGCCCGGCGCGGATGGAGCCTGCTTCACGGCGATAAGCCCTGCCCTGATGTCGGCTTGGGCGCGCACCGCATCGAAGCGGAAACCCTGCTCGATCCCGCGGCGCCATGAGATCAGACGACGCGTCAGACTGGACCCGAAACCCGGCACCGCCCTCACCTTCGCGAGCGTGACGTCACCCGCCGTCTCGATGCCGAAGGAGGCGAGCTTCGCTGTCCGGCTGGCGCCTATGTCGGCGATGCCCGCCTTCTCGATGCCGTGCCGATCCAGATGCTCGCCCATCTGGGTGTTGAAGGCCGCGACGAGTTCAGCGTCCGTCAGCGCAATCGGCTCGGTCAGATTGAACCGCCTCCGGATCGCCTGGGCCTGTCTGGCCCTGTCGTTCGTCCACTTCTGGACGTCCGCCTGATGCGTCCGGGCGCGATCCTGCGCCTTGGCGATCGCCTGCGCGGTGAGCCGCTCATGCTCCAGGCGAAGCCGGTTCAACAGGGCGAGCACGTCATCGAACTGCTGCGCCGACGTCTCCTGGCCCCAGCGCGCCGACACGGCCTCCCAGTGCATCTGCGCCGTCTGGAGCCGCTGCAGGATCTCGGCCACGCCGGCGCTTTTGTGGGGCGCGAGCGCGACCCTCGGCGTCCAGAAGCCTGCGATGCCGGCAGCCGCCCACAGAACCGGCAGGTCTGGCGCGGCGAGCGCCGCTGTCAGCCCCGCTGCGGCCGCCGCCCCATAGCCAAGGCGCGCGGCGAGCAGGGCGCGCCTGCCGATTGCCTGCGCCCCGGACCCGGGCTCGCGGCCGCCCGCGAGAGCCGTATGCTCCGGAAGGGGCAGGGCGACCGGCCGGGGCGCGGCCATGATCGCGCGCCACAGCCCCTGGACAAGGCCGACGCCGAAATCGTCGCCCCGCGCCAGCGCCGTCTCGGGGCCGCGGTGCAACGACAGGAACAGCCTGGCCCCGCTCTGCGTTTCGATCCGGCACCACGGGCATGCGGTCAGTGTCGTGAGGAAGGCGTGGGCCGGTTCAAGCGCGCAGCGCTGCAACCGGCCGCGCAGCCTGTCGAGCGCGCCATGCCAGTCGAGCGGGGTTGGTCGCGCGCCATGCGGCCCAAATGCGTGTTCAAACAGCGCAGCGATTTCCGGCGAGGCGGCCTCGAGCGGCAGCGTATGGGGAGGCGGCTCAAGCCGCACACGGGCGCGATCGCGGGAGAATGCGAAGCGATGCTCCCGGATCGCCTGTTCGATCGGGACGTCCGCGGTGTTGGCGGGGCGCCCAGCGAAGGGATGGCGCCCCATGAACAGCAGGTGAAAGATCAGGACAGCGAGCCCGAACGCGTCGTGGTCGGGGCTTCGCTCGACGTCCGACAGCATTCGTCCCTGGAGTTCGGGCGGGGTGAAGGTAGGCACCGCGACGTCGCAGGCATAAAGCCTCCCGTCCGCCCTGATCTGGAACGAGTCACAGTCGATGAGCGCGACCTGCGCATCGTCCTTCACCAGCACGCTGCCGTGGTTCACGTCGCCGATCACGCAGCCAGCCGCATGTACATTGGCGAAGGCGGCCGCGACGTTCTGGGCGGTCAGAATGAGGAAACTCCAATCCGCCTGCGGAAAATGCTGGCGCCGCGCGCGCGGGGAATAGAGCAGGTGGATGTCCCTGCCGCCCGTGATGCGCGGCATAACCACCGCGCCTGCCGCGCCGTTCGCATCCTTCAGGAGCCTGAGGGGCCAGGCTGCATAGCGCTCCACCGCGGGCGGCCGGCGGGCGATCATGGCCCGCATCTTGGCGGCCTTGGTCGCGCTCAGGGGCGCGTGATAGACTTTTACGACGAGGTCGGGCCGCCCCTGGACCTCATAGATGCGGCCCTCCCCGCCCTCGCCCACAAGCGGGCCGCGGTCGACCTTGTCCGGCGTCTCCAGACACGCCCCGTCCATGGTCAGTCCGCCGCGGGCGCGCCGCCGCGGCGGCTCGCAAGGACAAGCGTCTTGTCGTCGTCGGTCCTTTGATTGACCTGGGCGGAGTTGAGATAGACGCCGAGGGATTGCGAGAGCGCCTCGTTGAAGCCGGGGGCAGCCTCTCGCAGCGGCGCGAACATCGCCTGGAAGAACGGCGCGAACACCGATCGTGTCTCATAGACCAGCACCATGCGCTCCAGGCCATCCGTCAGCATCGAGACCTCCTCAACGCTGCGTCCGATCACCGCGAGCTCAAGCACACGCAGCGCATCCTCGTCGGTGAGGAAGCTCGTGGCGTTGGCGTACTCGCCGCGCTGGGGCCAGAACACCCAGCTCCAGTCGTCCCTGTCGCCGGCCTCAGACACGACGACCGCGCCGTCCCCGATCTGGCAGAACGCGGCGCGCTGCGGGCCCACGACCGCGCCGAGAAAGGTGCAGGCGAAGTCCTGCATGGGCGCGCCGGCGCGCGCGGCCTGCTCAAGAACCGCCTCCCGGGTCTGCGCGATGACGTCATGCAGGCGCTCCGGGGTGAGATCGCCGAGGCCGCGCTGGGCGAGGAATTGCTCCATCCCGCGCACGAAGGCAGCGACGGCAAGGCCCGCCCCGCGTTCCGCGCAGCGCGCGCTGCCTGCGCCGTCCGCAGCCGCGGCGACCAGCACCTCCTGCCCGTCCCGATCATGCAGCACGGCGCAGCGGTGCGCGTCCTGGCAGGGCAGGCCTGAACCGACATGCGACGTGCCGATCACGCTGGCCCCGGCTATGCGCCACATCGGCCCGCCCGCGCCTAGACCGCCGTCCACCCGCTCGGCGCCGGCAGCGCGAGGACCTCGTTCGGGCGCGCGCCGCTGTGGGTCTGCGAGTGGGAGACCGCCTTGAGCGAACTCGACAGCCAGCGGAACATCTCCCGGAACTTCAGTCCCGCGAGCGCGACCGGCTCGCGCATTGCGGAGAACTCGCCCAGTCTCGCAAAGTCGGCTCCGCGCACGCCGACGGCGAAGAAGTTGAATTTCTTTCCCGCTTCGCCCTCGCGCGCCGCCATGGCCGCCGGCTCGTAGCGATCGGTCGGGGCGCCGTCCGTAATCAGGAACACCCACGGCCGGAAATAGGCTATGCCGTTGGCGCGGTAGAGCGCCTTCTGGTCTTCGATCATGGCGAGCGCGTGGGTGACAGCCGCACCCATCGGGGTATCGCCGCCAGCGTTCAGCTTTGGGGGAAAGAACAGATCCGGCGTCGAGAACGGCGCGGCGATCCGCACGGGTCCGAATGTGACGACCGCGACCTCGACGCGGCGCGCCGCGAGTTCATCCTGCAGGAGTTCGTCGCGAAAGGCCTGCATGCCCTCGTTGAGCTGGCGGATCGGATCACCCGACATCGAACCGGACGTGTCGAGCACCAGCACGCAGGGACAGCGCGGCTCGGGATTGTCGGCAAACCGGGCCGAATCGAAGGGTGTCTGCTGAATCAGCGTCATGGCGTCCGGGTCCTTTGCTTCAGAGCTTCATACAGGGTTGCGTTCATGCCTCGCCGGGCGCGTCCGCAGCCAGCAGGCGGCAAGCCGCCTGCGCCGCCGCACAAAGCCGCGCACGATACAGAAAGCCGCGCACGATACAGAGTGTGTCAGACACGCCTGACAGCCTCCGGGGGAAGACGCCAGGACGGATCAACTAACTAGATCCATCTGACGAAATTTGCAAGATGAATACGCGGTGCGGCGGGGAAAAATGTGGAAAGGTCGCTTCAGACCCAGGCGCGCCGAAGGGGTCGTGGCACAGTCCGCCTCGCGGGTCTGCACATGCAACCGCATGCCAGAACGGGCGCACAGTCCTGCAGGTGCGCGCACCGGTTCCTTCCGTAGCGGTCCAGGTGTGGTGGTGTGCTGAATTAAGGTGGCGCACTGCGCCAACAGGCGCTGGAACAGCCGCCCGGCGGACAGTGCAGGTTGCGTGGCGCGGCGCCATCCCTATCAGTCGCAGGATGGACCCGTGGTCACTCAGGCCCCGCCCTCTCCCTCAACAGTCCATGTCCCGCCTGTCACACCGCGTCAGCGAGGCAAGTCTCCTGCAGGACTGCAGTGCTTCATCGATCAGCTGGCCTCTCCAACAGAGACAGGTTTGACAGCGGATTTTTGAGCAGTGTTGAACGCGGCGCCCCGATAACGGGCCACAGAGGCGCCATTCACTGGTACGCCGCCTTCGACACCTTTGACGCCTTCGACACCGTCCAATGCCTCTGACAGATCGCGGGACCGCACCGGTGGTCCGTGAACGCGCGTCGCCGCGTGCGGTCCAAGCCGCCCAGAACGGCCGGCCACGACAGCAATTCGTAAAGCTGGATGTCGCCTTGCCTCGAATCTCTGGGAGTCGCCCGAAAGCGCCTCGATGACTTGATGATCCGATGGCTGCCATCGGACGGATGTTCGATCCATGGCGGCGCCATCATGAGCGACAAGCGGCCGCCTCCCGCCTTTCGGTGTCCCGCGCGCCTCCTCCAGCGCGCCTGTCAGTCGGGCGCCCTCCTCTGCAGTCCCAAATGGAGACCAGGATGGCGACTGCATGATCCGGGTCCGGACTGGACTTCCCGGAAACGCATCCAGGACTGGCGCCGCCGGGCGTGTGTGACGGGCCCCGCCTGTGCTCATCCAGGAGTGACGGCGCCAGGAGACGATGGCGCGCCTGCAGGCGTCCGCGGCGAACGCCCCAGGGCCGGCGCGCAGTCCTGACGACGTATTGGACGGGGTGATGGTCAGGCAACCGCCTGTGCATCATGACCATCAGGCGCCCGTCCGGACCCGGGGGAGGGGCGTCATTCCGCCGTCACTCACTCCAGCCGCCGACGATGGAGGCTCGGGTCATTCAGTCTCGGTTTCATTCGACACCATGCTCCAGTTCGGACACACGCCCAGGGCGGGATGGTCGGGGCGGCTTCCCGTTTGAACAAGGCAGGCCTCGACCCGGCTCGCATCCGTGCGCAGGACAAGCGCTGAGGCGACATTTGAAGTCGCGAGGGCGCGTCGTTGATCGCGCATGTCCGGTCCGATCGCTTCACCGTGCGACACGGCGATGATCGACGGGCGAGCCTCTGCCGGGCAGGACGCGGCCGCCCTTTGGACAATTGCGGCAAGCACGAGGGCGCGATGCCTCGCAAGCGCTTCGTTCGCCCTTGCTGCGCCGTCGGAGGAGGCTGCGCCGACAGCAGCAATGGCGCTGTGGCGACACACGTCGCCCACAGAGAGCGTATCTGCGTCGACCAGGGCGCTTTCACCCTCCAGCCGGTCGCGGTAGCCGACCGCAAACGCGATCGGCGTGACCGCTCCGGTCGCGCTGAATACGACAGGCGCAGGCGGGTTTGCAGGCTGGCCCCGCTCCGGCGTCGGACGGTTGGCCTCTCCCGCGGGGCCTTCAGAACCAGGCTGGCGCCAGCCCAGAAAGGCCGCAATCAGGCCGACCATCGCTACGGTCCACGCGATGCGGGATCGCTGCTGGAGCACAGCGCCGCCGTGCCGGGCAGTGTTCACCAGGCGTCGCCACACGGCGTCCCGCAGGCCGGCAACCCACCGCAGGGTCGCGGCGCAGGTCTGGCGCGCCGCCCGCACGGCGGCCCTGATGACGCCAAGGCCGCCCCCGATGACGATCAGCACTATGGAGCGGGCGCCCCAGCGCAGCCTGTGGATCGCAGGGCTGCGGGACCGCGGCGGGATGGAGGCAGGGTTTGGACCTGGCGCAGGCGTTGAGGGTTCCGCTGCGAAGGGACCTCGGCGCTCCTGTGGCGCCGGGGCGAAAGCAGGTTTGGGTTCAAGGAGGATCAACCGGATGACGGCGTGGCCCAGCCGGACCAGCAGGACGACCGCCAGCGTGACGCCAGCCAGGGCGCTCAGGACGATCGCCGACACACCTGCATCCATCGGATTGGACAGCGCCCACCAAAGGACGCCGCCAATGGCGATGACCGCCCCGATGAAGATGAAAGCTGGCGCTGGCGCGCGCGCCAACCGGTCAAGCCGCAGAAATGGGCGCCGGTGCGTACGCTGCCCACGCGGTGCGGGGCGCCGGATCAGCA
Source organism: Hyphomonadaceae bacterium (assembly GCA_040381075.1). Lineage (GTDB taxonomy): Bacteria > Pseudomonadota > Alphaproteobacteria > Caulobacterales > Aquidulcibacteraceae > JBEIHX01. The sequence goes on along the minus strand of JBEIHX010000034.1, from coordinate 24,584 downwards.
CGGCCAGCAGCGCGAGGACGCCAGGCGCGATCCAGGCGAGCGGATCGGCGCCGCGCCAGAACAGAAAGGCGGCGAACCCGCCCGAGAGAAGCGCGATCAGGGCGCGAGGCGTACGCAACGCCAGGCGGGCGAGCCCTCGTGCGGTGCGCCGCAACGCCGCGAGGCAGGCGCGCGCCAGGGGGGCGAGGATCGGCGGAACATATGTCCAGACGAGGTAGGCGCACAGGATCACGCCGCACGCAATCGCGAGAGGCAGGATCACTTCCGGCGTCTCTATCACGGCCCAGGCAACGCCCGACACAATGGCGACAGCCGCGCAGATGCTCAGCACCTCAAACAGGACTGGGAGCGCCCTTATGACAAGGGCCTTGACCGCGTGATATGCTCCGTGCAACAGCGCGGCCGCCGCGCGCCAGGTCGCCGCCAGCCCCGCCATCACCCACCGCGCCAGCGGGGCGAGCACAAGTGCGTCGACCAGGCCCGCTGTCAGGTGGCCAAGACCGCCGCCCAGGTGCTCGCAGGCCAGCGCAGCATGACGACCGGCGTCCCGCAGACGCGCGAGGCCCAGCCGCCAATGCGGAGATGTGATCGCGTGGTTCATGAAGACCTCCCGGGAAGGCGTGTCAGCGGGTTCTGGAGGAGCTGGCGGACTGGTCCTGCTGGCGGCGGCGGGGGAGTGATCACAGATCAAACCTCCAGGCCTCGGATGGCATGAGGTGCTCCGTCCAATGGTCCTTGTACCGCATTGAGATCCGCAAGGCGGGGCCCATGTCGTAGCGGGCCGCGCCTTCCGCGCAGAGCGCTTCGATCTGGCGCATCTGCAGCAGATTGCCGATCCCGAGCGCGTCAAAGCGCGCGTCGAAGCTGAACTGCTGGCCGCGATAGATCCTGCCGTCGGGAGCATCGCACATGCCGCCGAATATGAAGCCGATGTCGGTCCCCTCGTGCGTTGCAAGGATCACGCGTGCATCCCCGTGCTCTGCGAGGCGGCGCAGCAGCCCGTGATAGAAAGCGCGTGGAAAAGGCGTGTTCATGCCCTGGTGCGTGAGCCCCTTCCAGCTCAGGCCCTCGATCGCCTGCATCCGCGCGTAGACGGCGTCGACGTCCTGTGGGTGCGCGAGGCGCATCGTCGCGAAGGCGACGCCGGCGTCCCGCGCCTTCTTCTCCTGGCGGCGGATGTTGCGGCGAAAATTGGCCGAGCGCCGTGACAGGAAGCCGTCCACACCGCCAGTGAGCCAGGCCGCGCACAGGACATCGCGACGAAACCGCCTCGGAGCGCGATCCGCGAGCGCGGATTTGAGAACCCGCAGGCGACGATCATGGGGACACAGGCCGCCGACCACGATCCCGCGGATGCCGTGATTGGGCGTTTCGTCCAGCTCTGCGATCACGTCGATCAAAAGATGGTGGGCTGAAGGCCCGAGGAGATTGCAGCCGAAGAGCCACAGCCGCTCGATGGGACCGAGAATATGATCCCTCGACCCGCCCAGCCGGTGCAGGGCGAACTGCACCAGCGCGTCCCCGCGCGCGCGCAGCATGGCCGGGCGCTGGGGATCGCGCGCCTCACGAAAGGCGATCTGCCATGCAGCGCCCGCGCTGAACGGGTCGGGCGTTGGCGTGATCGCAGCCAATCGGGCCCAGGGGCTGGTCGGCTGGTCCTGGGCGCACAAGGCGCCGGTCTCGCAGAACAGCCCGTTCTGGCCGGAACCGACGGGCGGATGGGGGTGTGGTTCGCGCAGGGCTGTGACGTGCGGCACGGGGAGACTCCTTTCGACGCGGGGCAAAACTGGGCAAACCTTTCCCGTCATGCGCCGGACGGGGCGCATCTGGTCCAGGTCAGGGGATTGGAACGCTCTGGGTCGGCTCTCCGGGTGAGGGAGGGCATGGCGACGCGGGCCACGCCTGTGCGCCGGGGTTACGGTGCGAGGAAGCCAGTCCCAGGCTTAACGAGTGGTTAAGGAACGATGCGCGCCCTCATGCTTTGTTCATGATTTGACGGCCCATGGGACACCCGCCTCGCGGCGGCGCGCAGAGGCGTGTGACATGCCGATCACCCTGCCCTGCGATCCCGGCCCGCAGGGTTCAGGGGTCATGATCGAGCGCCGGCCGCAGGGTGCGGCGCGCCGCACCAGCGACGGACCTGCGCTGTCCGGGCGCCTCATGCCCCTCTCCCAATCACCAGGTCAGCGCCGATCCTGCGCAACAGGCCGGCGCTGATCGCATCGGTCCGGGCGAACTCCACGAGCCCGTCATGAGCTGCGTCGCCGGGGGCGGCCATCACGCGGGGCGCAAGATCTGTTTCCGGAGCATCAAGGACCAGCAGCGAGTGTGTCGAGCCCGCGCTGTCCCACAGGCTGATCCGGGTTGCGGCGCGATCAAGACCGGCCGGGATGACGACCGGCCGCAGCTCGAACGGGGCGTCGTGGCCAAGCGCCGTCCACGACACTGGCGCGTCCGCGGTCAGGTGATCAATGAGCTCCACGAGGCCTGCAAAAGGGGCTGTGATGAAGGCGCAGTAAAGACGCCGGCGCGAGGTCCACGCGGGCGGGCCGTCCTGCGCCTCCTCGCGCACCGGCAGATGGTCCGGGGGCAGCCCGGTGTCGCGTACGGACCGCAGGAACGACACCCGGGCGTCCTGCGTCCACGGGGCCGCCCGGCCCTCGACATGTGTGATCGCCTGGAACACCAGACGCGCTTCCGCAGTGATGGGACAGTCCGGCGCATCGGCGTCAAGGAGGTCGCTCAGCCAGTGACGCACGAAGCGGAGCCGGTTCGCCGCCACGGGAATGATGAGCGTGTAAAGGGCGCCGTCGGGCACGCCGCAGATGTTCGCCCCCCCCGGCTGGCGCGCGACCAGGGAGATGCCCCAGCGCGTTTCGAGCAGTTCCTTCAGATGGGCCTCCCACAGGGCCGGAAACCGCGCGAGGGGGCCCTGGAGAAGCCCCAGGACGAACGGGCGGTCGCACGCGAAGGCGGCCCCTCCGCCGTCGCGCCCGCACCACTGCTGGCGGATGCTGAAGCCGCCCGGAGCAGGCTCGAAGGCGACGTCGAAGGAGGTGTCAGGCTCGCGCCCCTGCCAGCGGGCGGACCAGCCCCTGGCGGTCAGGGCGAAGCTTGCGGGGTCCAGACGCCCCAGGACCAGATAGGGCGGCAGGTCATTGGGGCGGGCGACCCGGGAAGGATCCCATCCGCCCCAGTCGAATTCCCGGCGCACGGGCGTATGCCCGCCGAGCGGCAGGATACGCGGCAGCTCCGCATACGGATTCTGGCTGTCGGCGGGCGCCGCTGATCCGCCTGGCGGACGTCCGGCGTGGCTGTCATCGGTCATGGGTGTCTCCTCTTTAGCAGTGGTGTCTGATGGTCCGGGGCCTGCAATTCAGCTCAAATCACCCCGGCATCGTCAGGCGATGCGGGTGCGCCGGGCGCACATCGCATCGCCCTGGATCCTGATCGCGGATGGCCTGCACGCCTGCTCCCGAAACCCGCGCCGGTGCGGGTTTCGCACGCCCCCGCAACCACGACACGGCCATCGGCCAGCACTGTCTGGCTGGCGACGCGCGCCGGTGGATCGCGCCGCGGGATTTCACCGCGCGCCGTTCTCTGATGCGATCGGCAAGCCTGTCCGAACGCACCTGCACCACTGCCCCGGATGAAAAACGCCTGTCACGCATGAACACTGGCTGTCTCCCTGATGGTGCGCGCCACGTCCAGGATGGCGCCAATGCGGCGCTGGTCTCCGCCGCCCGTCATGCCGGCGTCACTGGTGGCGGCTGCGCACGTCGGCCCCGTCATCGCAGGATGAGCAGGTGGGGAACGCCGTCAGCACCGGCCCAGACGACGGCATCCTGACGCGCCTGCCGCCCGAGGCTCGCAGAGACGCCGCGATCAACGCCCAGGGCGAAAAAACTCTTTTCTGCAGGCCAGCCCGCGTTCTCGCCGACACCCTGGCCTTCGCCGTCGAAAACGAGATCAGCATACGCGTCAAGTCTGCTCCTGAGTTCTTCATGCGCCGCCTGGTTCATGGCGTCGCCCTGCAGCGCGCCTTCAGGATTGAATGCGGTAATGAACAGCGCGCTGCCATGTCCGGTCTGGGCATAAAGCGCCTGCAGCTCGCGTGAGGCTTCGCCGATGCGCAGAACGAAACTGCCCTGGGGCGCCTCGACGATATAATCGGTGCTCTGATAGGCGGCGACCTTCGCCGGGTCTATTTGTGATAACAAAATACCCTCCGTCGGACTTCTGAGGAGGGCTGAACGCTCAAGCGACCCGTTTCGTTGCCGATCTGGCCGCATCCCCTTTCGGGAACCACCTTGCCCGGGAAGGCAGGTTGGCGAGGGCGTAAACCCAACTCGTGATGCTGCACATAATATGAATAAACGCCGTCCGTTTGTCAATATGGCCGGCGTCAACTTGTCGGGAGCGCGCGATCTCTCCGGGTTTTGGAGCGGGGGCGTTATTGCATCAACTCAAAGGGCACGAGCCCGGTCGTGTCCCCAGACGTGGTGTGGTTTAGCTGGGCGGTAGCGCGGCCCCTCGTGTCGCGCGCCCTCGTGTAGCGCGCCCTTGTGTAGCGCGCCCTGGTGTAGGCGAGGTAGCGAGCGAGAGGCGAAGCGGGGGTGGTCATCCGCGATCGGTCGTATCCGTTTGATTGGTGTCACTTGGGGCGGACAGCGGGTTTACCGGCTTACCGCCCCCTGTCTGTCTGTAAGGTTTTTCGACCCCGGCCGGCGCGCACCGATGCGGATCAGGACGGCATGCTGACAGCACCCGCCGGCGCCCCAGGGGGCAGTTTTCAAACCGGATATATATCCGGTTTGATTGTTACATTAATTGGCGTCATTGACATTGAAGGGTGTGCATTGTAGAAAGAGCGCAATGCAGGATTGCTTGCCTGGTCCGGGTCGCGGCGACCCGCTTTCATTCAAATTGGATGCATGGATCCGCTTCGAGGGCGATGCTGAGGCCCTGGCGGACGCGGCGACGCGGATCCTTGATCTGATGCAGGTCAAGGATGAGGCGGCGCCGTTCACGGCGCGGCTGGTGCGCGATTACGCCCAGCGCGGCATCGTCGCAAGACCCAGCCGGTTCGGGAAGGAGACACGCTATGGATTTCAGCACATTGTGGAATTTATCGCCGCCCGGGCGCTTGTGCGCGACGGCTGGCCGCTCGCCAAGATTGCTGAATACATCGCAAAGGCGCAGCCCGATGAACTTCTTGGGCTGATTGCGCCGAGCGCAGAAACCCCCGCCCAGCAGGCCGTACGGGCGATCAGACGGCGCAGCGATGTTTCCGGCCCCGACGCCGCAGGGCTCGCATCGTCCGGGCCGGGCGTTACGCCCGGCCCGCGCTCCGGCGGCGCCGATCCGCACACCGCCGCCCGGTCGGCCCAGGCCTGGCTTGCCGGGCGCAAGGCTGAACTGCCCGCCCTTTTGTCCGCAATAGGAGGATCCGCCACCCCGGACATCGCCCAGACTGTCGAGATCACGCTGGCCCCGGACATACGCCTCGTCATCTCCGCCCACCGCCTCTCACGCCTCACCGCCGCTGATGCCGAAGCCATCGGCAGGGCGGTCATCGCCAGTCTCGTTGGGGCTGGCCAGAAAGGATCCAGATGACCCCACCCATTCGCCTGTCCCTCGCCCCCCGCCGCAGCGCCCTCCTGCAGGGCCATGACTGCGAACTCGACGTCCTGGTCCGCCTCGTCGCTCCCGATGCCCCTGCTGAACTGCCGGTGCGCGCGCCGCTCAATCTCGCCATCGTGCTCGACCGTTCGGGTTCGATGGGCGGGCGCCCGCTGGCGGAGGCGAAACGCTGCGCCGCCTTCATGGCGGCCGGACTCTCCGAGCGCGACCGCGTAGCGGTCGTCACATTTGACGACACCGTGCGAGTGATCTGTCCGTCAGGACCGGCCGGCGCCGACCACCGGGCCAGTGTCAATGCGGCCCTGAAGGCTGTCGAGGCGGGCGGCAGCACCGCCCTGCATGCCGGCTGGCTCGCCGGCGGCGAGCAGGCGGCGGCGCATGCGAGACCGGGGACCGTGAGCCGCGTGCTGCTGCTCACCGATGGCCAGGCGAACGCCGGCCTGACGGATCCGGCTGCGATCGCAGCCGATGCCGCGCGCCTTGCCGAGGCAGGCGTTTCCACCTCCACCTATGGCCTTGGCAGCCGGTTTGATGAAGACCTCCTTGCCGGCATGGCGCGCCGCGGCCTTGGCCAGGCCTATTACGGCGAGAGCGCAGACGATCTCATGGATCCCTTCCGCGAGGAGTTTGATCTCCTGTCCGCGCTGGTGGCGCGCAGCGTGCGTCTGCGCATTGATTGCGCCCCTGGCGTCAGGGGCGAGGTTTTGAACCTCTACATGACCGACGCGGAGGGGCGCAGCGTCCTGCCCGACCTTGCCTATGGCGGGGTGGCGTGGGCGCTGGTGCGGCTGCGGGTTCCGGCAAGCCTTGCCGAGGCGGGACGCCCGGACCTGCATGTGCTGACCGCCCATGCGAGCTACGAGACGCTGGCGGGAGAGCGCCGGCTGTGCGAGCCGGCGCACCTGCGGCTGGAGCGGATGCCGGCGCAGGCCTTCGAGAGCCTTGCCGAGGATCAGGAGGTGCGCGCCAGGGCGCAGGAGCTGCGCGCGGCGACGTTGCAGGAACAAGCCCGAACGGCGGCCTATCAGGGCGACTGGGCTGGGGTGACGGCGGCTCTCGAGGCGGCCCGTGCAGAAGCAGGCGACAACCAGTGGGTCGCCGAGACGGTGCGGGCGCTTGAGACGTTCGCCGCCGCCGGCGACGCGGCGCGTTTCGGCAAGGAAGCACGCCTGAAGGCGGCGCGGATGCGCTCCCGTCTGTCACAAGCGGGCGAGGGCGCTGACTGGTCCGCCGCACTGGAACATGACAAGGCCAGCTACCTGCGGCGCAAGCGGCAACAGGGCAAGGCGTTTTTCAATCCCGAGCCTGGCGGCGACGCATAGGCGAGCCACAGGCGCCTGCAGCGGCCCCGCCGGTGTGCGCGCCTGCACGCCTCTGCGTCCCGGGGCGCAGGGGAGTTGCGCATCGTCCGCACCCGGCGCCAGTCCTCCGGCGCCTGGCCCCCGCCCCCCGGACCAGGCGACGGGCGCGCCGGTGGTGCACCATGACCCCCAGCGCCGGCTGACCGCGCGCCGCGTCCAGCGCCCTACTGGACCGAACATACAAAGGCGCCTGCATCCGTGCGTTTGCCGCATGCTGAGCAGTCCTGCCGGGTCATAAACCGGGCCAGACGGTCGCACGCGAGGGAGACCCGGTCCGGGGGATTGCCTGGCAAGTGTGTCGGTCGATCATCGGCGAAGCGTTCAGTGAACTGCTCACATGTAGAAAGCACGGCGCGAGGTCAGGCTTATGTCGAGGGTGTGACGCGCGTCATAGTCAAGCAGACTGGGACGCGTGGGCTGCGCGTGTCAGCGCCGGGGTGGGGTCTGGAGGGGATCAGTTCCGCGGGTTGAGCGTTTCTTCGAGGTCGCGGCGCAGCGCGCCGGGCCTTCCGGGCGTGATCGGCCTCGACCGAACGGTTGACATACATGCCGATGGAGCCCTCCCCCCGATCATGCCGAGAAAACCCACACCACGAACCCGGCATCGCAAGTCAGCCATGGCCCCCTCTCGTCACGCAGCCGGGCGGGGAACGCCCCGCCTGATCAAGACAACGATCAGGACAGCCAAACCAAGCAGGAAGCCCAGAAGGCCAGGCATGGCCAAGCTCATGGCGGCCCAGAACATGGTTTCGCTCGCATACTGGCCGAAGCCGCTGCATGGGGAGGTTTCGCCAAGCCAGCCGCCGCATTGCCCGGAATAAGCCGGGAGCCACATCAGAACGACGACCAGAAATGCGGCGGCGAAAGGCCCGACCAGGGCGAGCGTGACCTGCAAGGATCCTGGCCATCCCGGAACCGGCTTGGACAGGCGGCGCCAGACGGCGACAGGCGGCGCGAAGACCAGCAGCGCGGAGATCACGGGGAACAGCAGTGCGATCAAGATGTCCATGGGTTGCGTCCTCTCGATCACGCTGATGATATCCGGGAACTCTAAGGCATGATGGATGCGCGATGGCTTGGTTATCGGCTAGCCGTTGCAATACTTGATTTTTCGTTTCCAGGATCACACGCTGGCAGAGGCCGCGATCAGGCGCCCTCCTCCAGTACCGCGCCATCACGCGCCTCATCCGCCCGCTGCAGGCGCTCGAGGCGGTCGACGGCCAGGGCGGCCGTGGACGCCGCGGTAAAGATCGCCTTTCTGTCGGCCATCAGGGCGTTGGTGTTTCGGCAAGACCCTGCTGCGGACCTTTCTTGATGCCCTGCCGCTCGCGCGCGAAAAACAAAGGCCAGGCCAAGCCGCATGAGCGGTGGTGTCTGACACTTTCGACCCGGCGGACACCCGCCACGCCGGGAACGATCATCAGATCATGTGCGAACTGCTACGATGCCCGGAGCCAGCGGCGCGCTCGAGCAAGGCGGTGTCCATGCGCCATTCAGGACCGGTGAGCTGATGGACGTCAACGATTGCGACATCGACCGCGCGATTGAACGCGCTGTGGCGAAGGGCGCGACGATTCTGTTTGCGAAGACGCACATGGGGGCGGACGGATATGTCGCCGAAATCTCGGACAGCGAGGGCGACCGATCGGCCTGACTGCGGCGGCGGACTGACTGAGATCGCCTTTGGCGTCATTGGCGACCCGTGTGGCTGGGCCGCATTGGGGGCTGAACGGCGTGGGCGTCGTTTGCTACGCCCGCTTCCCGGCGCGGTGGCGGTCAAGCTTGCCCTGTGGCCGTGGGACCGATCTTCCCCGGATCGCGACTGCATCGGCGTTTGGCGGCGGCGATGGGGTGCGACGCCTTAACCCTGCGGGCAGACGCCAAACGCCGGCGCAGGAGCCATCCTGACCGCAGGGCTTCAAGGCGCAGCGTGACGCGGAGACAGCGCACACAGGGATCTGTCGCGCTTTCGCCACCGGGCCAAACCTCCCAATCGCCGCACACCGGGCTTTCGCGCGGCAGGCCGCTATCCCCTCGGCGGGCGATAGATTGAAAACTCCAAACCATCGCCGAGCGGCAAAGGCATGGATGTGAACGGGCCGTGGGGGTCGCGGACATGGTCCAGATAGGGCCTGAGGGTCCGCGCAAACGCCTTGATGTCGTCGCACAGGATGACGGCGTTCGGGCGCAACTTGGGCTCCAACAGTCTGAGGACCGGCAGGCAGAGCTCCTTCCATCCGTCGAGGAACACCAGGTCGACCGGCCACGGCGCATCCTTGAGCGTCTCGCGTGCGTCTCCCGCCCGCAGATCGATCAGGGATGACAATCCGGCTGCGTCAAAACTCTCCCGTGCGGCCTGGATCTTGTTTGGCTCCAGTTCGGTTGTGATGACCTCTCCGCCGCCATTGTCCTTCACGGCCGCCGCAAGATAGAGGGTTGAGATTCCGAAGGAACAGCCAAATTCCACGATCCGCTGCGCGCCTGACGCGCGGGCGAACTGGTACAGCGCGCGTCCCTGCGCCGCGTCGATCGGAATGAACGCATCCTTCAATGCGGGCTTTGCGCTTTCGATCGCTCCCCGGCCGGTCACGGCCCCGGCGATCACCCTTGGAAGCGCGCCTGCAAAGACCCGCCAATCGGCGCCCGCGCGCCGGTGCAGGTCCTTCAACGTACTTTTGACTGGATCGAGTTCGAGCGAATTCATGGACGCCTCCGCAGGACTGGCCTTGCCGTCGGCGAAATACGAGCATACGCTCACTTTCCACGCTACTCGCATTCATCTGGAGGCCGGCCGATGGGACAAAAATCCAAGCCATCCGTGCGCAAGGCGCCGGTGCAGTCACGCTCGCGCATGACCGTGGATGCGATTCTTCAGGCCACAGCTCACATTTTGACCCGGCAGGGCTATGACGCGCTGACCACGAATCATGTCGCCGGGCGGGCGGGGGTCTCGGTCGGGTCCCTCTATCAATATTTCCCCAACAAGGAGGCGCTTCTCCTGGCGCTGTCGAGGCGGCACATGAACGACATCGAGGCGACCATTGATGACGCCCTGGCCCAGGCGCCGGAGGGGCAGTCGTTCCCCGACCTCGTGCGCTCGATGATCGACGCGATCATCGCCGCGCACCTGATCGACCCGCCGCTGCACAGCGCCCTCAGCGAGAGGGTGCCGCACCAGGGCGACCAGGACTGGCGCGTCGCGTTTGATGAGCGGGTCCGCGTGAAAGTGGGAGCGATCCTGAAAGCGCATCGCAGCGATCTGGGCGTGAAGAACATTGAGCTCGCGACCTACATCGTAGTGCGCAGCGTCGAAGCATGCGTGCACGACGCTTATCGGCACTGCGGGCCAAGTCTCAGGAGCGGAGATCTTGCCGATGAGGTCACGCGGCTCGTCGTGAACTATCTGGCCGCATCTGGCCCTGCCGGGCCGCTCAATCGGCGACGGATCGCACCTCCACCGTTGCGGCGGCGAGGCGCTGGTACAGGCGCCGTCTTTGGGCGATTGGCCACCACTCATAGAGGAAGATCTCGATAGGTCGCCAATTCGCCACCCATCCCAGGATGATCAGGCCCTCGGCGAGGAAGCTTGAAACATCGCTCGGGCCAAGCGCGCCGCTGACCACGCGTCCGCCCAGAACGCATGCCCCCAGCACAGCCAGACCAATGAGCAGGGACTGGCGCCCGATGCGAAACAATTCGTGCAGATCACCCGTCACCCGTTCGGCGCGATATGTGAAGTGCCGCTTCAAGGCCTCTGAAAGTCCGGCTGCGGCCGAACTCGTCGCCTCGCCTTCAGACAGATGCACGATAATGCGAAAGGTGAGATCGCGCGGGAGTTCGCGCGCCCACCCAACGATGAATTCTTCCGCACTCCTCGCGAGGTCGCGCGTCGGGATCGGGAATGGGTCGAACGGGTCAAAGAGCTGATCGAGCTCGATCAGCCGCAGCTCTATCGCCGCCCCGCCCGCAGGTCCGACATTCGGCTCAACCATGGCGCCCCCCCTGGGAAAGCCGCGGCGTGGCGCGCGGCTTCGATACAATGCCCGGGGGCAAGCTTCGCCACGCTGTGCCCGGCTTGTCGAGCATGGAACGCCGCCTGCCCGCCCTCCTGTCATCGCTCGCGACAGCAAGGCGCCCGGCGCCCATCGACACCGCGTGGACTGCGCGACCTGCGCCAGCGCTTGCATGTGACCCGCGACTGCGGGTCGACCGCACCGCTGGAATTGGGACTGCACCGGCTGTTGAGGTGACGGCGAGAGGCGCTCGAGGGGGCGCTCAGACGGGTATCCCTACGGCTGCGCGGGGCCCGGCGCGCTGACGGTGGCCAGCCTCGGGTCGGGGCCGCGACGACCACCTCGCAGGCAGCGGTTTCGATGCCTGACAGCGCTGCGGCGAAGATGCGCCAGAATGACAAAAACTCATGAAAAATATGGCGTTTTTTGCGTTCCAGTCGCGTTTTCCAGTCGCTTTTCGGGCGCCGGAATGGTATAAACCAATCCATGAAAACACCTGGCTTTCGCCGCCCGTCGCTTCACTTCAGGCAGTGCTGGTGGGCGGCCGGCAGGCATCTGCACGGGCGCGCCGGAGACGGCGTCGAATGGCTCAAGGCGGACCTCTGGCCACCCTTTGACGCGCATCTCGCCTTCCTCCTCGGAAACCAGCTTTTCCTTGTCTGCGTCGAGGACGCGGCAGGCCTGGTGACGGCGCCGCCGGGCGGAGATGGCCTGGCTGACCTTGCGCGACGCTGCAACGCTCACGCCTGTCTCATGCCGATGCGCCGCAGCGGTCCGGACTGGGTGGCGGCGGCGCCGGGATGGGGGCTTCTGGATGCGCAGACCCGCGCTCCGGTTGATCCCGGCAGGCTGGTCACCGACGAGCTGATCGGGATGTCGGCCTGGGAGGAACACAACACGGCGGTCCGGGTCGTCATCGACAACCTCCACCGCGAAGGGCGCAGCCTGAGGTCGTTTCACGCAGACCCATCCCGCGACCCCGCGATCTGGATCGAGGGCGATGACGGACCCGAATGGGTGGTGGTGCGGGCCGTGCGTGATCCGAAAGCTGCACCCCCTACCCCGGAGCAACTGCGCATGATCGCCAGGGCCAATGCCCCGGATGGCGCTGCTGGTCATTGCGCCATGGTGCTGCTCGCCAACAGTGTTGACGCCCTTGATGCAGGGAATGCGACGCACCGGCCCCCGGACGCAGCCCCGCTGTGGCGCGGATGCCGGGTGGCGGCCCTGTCGCTTCCACGCGTCCGGGCAGAGCTGACCTGCGCAGGGCGCACCCTTGCACCACGCATCGCGGCAGAGGCGGCGCACTGACCTGGGCGCCTTTGACACACGCTCGCCGTCGTGGACGACTGCACCCGCGAATGCATCGGGCTCGTGCCCGACACCTCGATCGGCGGGGCGCGTGTGACGCGCGAGCTCGATGCGATGATGCGCGTCTACGGCGCGCCAGCTTGCATCGTCAGTGACAACGGGACCGAGTTCACGAGCCGCGCTGCGCTCGAATGGCAGGGCCGCACAGGCGTTGCCTGGCACCATATCGATCCGGGCAAGCCGCAGCAGAACGCCTATGTGGAAAGCTTCAACGGCCGCATGCGCGACGAGTGCCTCAACGAGACCGCGTTCGAGTCCTTGACCCACGCACGCCGCGTCCTGGCGCTCTGGCGGCACGACGACAACCATGTCCATCCGCACTCGGCGCTGAACGGCGCAACGCCAGCGGAAGCACGCGCCGCGGGCGGCTGGCCTGGCTCGACCGACGGCCGATCCAGCCGCCCGCTACCCGCCGTGCACAAAACCAGCTAGATCGGATTAACTCTCCAATCGCGTGCGGGACCCGATGGAGGCGCCTCAGAACGACGTGCTGGCCGTCCACCAATAGCGGACGGTGACTCTCTTGACGAGGTCGCCGCGGTGGTGGGCGAGTGGAGGAGCCGTAGGAGCTTTTCGGCGCTGGGGTACGCTGGAACGCTATGCTACTTCTAAGCGCCATATCCCGAAAGCCGGCATAGGATGTGACTGCATGAAGGGAATAATCGGAGCGGCTCTCACCGCAATGATCGCGCTCGGCGGTTGCGCGACGACCGCCGGTCCAGCCTTCAACGCTCACGGAAAGGTCGTCGTTGGAGTGCTCGGAAATGGCGGCGTCGATCAGACCGTTCTCGATCTTCAGCGAGCTTTTGCCGCCCCGCGCTTCGCCCACGTTCACCTTGAGACTCGTCTGGCGGAAGGCGACGCCAAACGCGCGCCAGCGCTTGCAGCCGATCTTGGCGCCCAGAAGGCAAAAGTGATCGTGTCGCTAGGCGCCATTGGCGTGATCGCCGCCCGCCAGACCGTACCGGACATCCCTGTCGTGTTCGCCGGTGTCCTCGACCCGATCGCAGCTGGTCTGACCACATCGTTGGAGAGACCAGACCGCAACGTCACGGGCGTTACGACTTTTGATCCTGCCCAACCCGCGCAGCAGATACTTATGCTGAAAGCGATCGCGCCGAACCTGAAGCGGATCGCGATTGTGAGCGACCTCAACATTCCACGCATCTCCGGCGTCAATCCCTTGGAGGCCGCGAATGAGCGCGCCGCCCGCGACGAGGGCTTGAGCGTCGAGATGGTGCGGTTGGTCGGCCCGACGCCGGATCTGGAAAGCGCTTTCGCTCACCTCAAGGCGGCGCAGGTCGAAGCGATCGTCGTTCTCGACGTGCCTGTCCCTGTCCTGTATCGCATGCGCATCGCCGAACTCGCGCGAACCAACGGACTTCCCTCCCTGTTTCTCGGCGGGCGGCGGATGGCCGACGCCGGCGGTTTGGTGGCGTTCGGTTCAGGCTTGCCGGATGCCATTCCGCTGATCCCCGATCTCGTCGCGCGCCTTCTCAGCGGCGAAACGCCGGCGCAGATCCCATTCCAGACCGTGACGCGCAAGACTCTGATCGTGAACCTCGCAACCGCGCGCGCTCTGGGGATAACGCTGCCGCACGAGCTCGTCGCCCGCGCGGATGAGCAGATCGATTGAGGGCGGCAGCAAAGCCAACCAAAGCGTACTTCTGCTCGAGCCGGCGGCTCGACTGCGCGCGGTTCGCGCCTCCATAAACGGGCGCTGCAAGCGGGCGTCAGCTCAACGCGACACGGCTGCTCCGCAAAGGTGACTAGCGAGCCGGTGCATGGTCCGCTTTTGGATCACATCGTACGAGTACAAACGAACGCCCTCTTTGGGGATGAAGCGCCCCTTGCAACGGTATGCCGAATTCGAGAGCCAGTCAGCTGATCGCTTCCGCCAGCGCCATGTTCTTGGTCGACCAGACCGCGATTCCCGCACCGAAAAAGTCGCGGTCGTTGCTCCAGATGGCGGCGTCAAGCGCCAACGCAGCGGCGACAACTGGCCAGTCAGATTGCGCTCGGGCATGAAGGCGCGCGCGGGCGGCGTCTTCGAGGTTTGCATAGGCTGCGGCTTCGAGAGGCTGGATGGCTTGCAGAACTTCGCCGAGCAAACGGTGTGCGTCGGCTGCTTCAAAGCCGATTTTAGCTTCCAGAACGTGGGCGGCTTCTGCTGCCTGGGCGATCGGCGCGGCGAGATTGACGCCGCGGGTTACGACGTCACGCACAACCCGTCTGGTGTGCTTGCCGGCGACCGTCGAAACCAGAATATTGGCGTCAACAATGATCACGTGCGCCGCTTCTTCTTGGCGCCACTGTTTCGGGCAGGGGCGCCCTCGGTCCATGGGTCTTCAAATGGCGCGTCGTCTTCAATGCCCAAAGCTTTTAAGCGGCCCGCAACATCAATGCCGGCGCGCTCGAGTTTTTTCCGGGTTGCTTGCGCATCCGCCGCCAATGCGTCCCAATCAATCGGCAAGTCGGGATCGCGGCGCGCCGGCGTATAGTATCCAACGATTTTGTCGTGGCTTGTCACCACCACAGCGGTTTGCGCATCGCGGGCGATCGTTGTGAAATTCGCGCGAAACTCTTTGACCCCCATTCGTACCGTCATCTTGGCCTCCATGCGCGAGGTGTACACAAGTGTGCGCATAAATGCAAGCAGTGCGTAAGCAGTTGGACCCACCGCACCAACGCGTTTGCATCTCAGAATCCGACGGCCTCGGCATCGGCGCAGCAAAGATGGCGACGGCGACGTCTTGGCTCATTTTCCGCACCGGGTCGTTTGTGAGGTGGGCATAACGCGCGACTGTCCGCCCGTCCTGCATGTCCTCGGTCAACAGCAGGCCGGCGCCGCGCCGCGCCGCTCACGCTTGGCGTTGACAAGGATGGCGCCGTCGAGAGCGACGCGCGCCGTTTGTGCCGTGCGGCCTTTCAAGTCGCTGGCCGCGAACAAGCGGGTGGCGGAGGTGTCCCAGGGGCGGGCGAA
Organism: Hyphomonadaceae bacterium; assembly: GCA_040381075.1. Lineage (GTDB taxonomy): Bacteria > Pseudomonadota > Alphaproteobacteria > Caulobacterales > Aquidulcibacteraceae > JBEIHX01. The sequence continues at coordinate 9,213 of JBEIHX010000034.1, read as the reverse complement.
GTCGCGTCGGAACATCGGGGGTGAGGTCTTCGGAATCTGCAAACGTGTCGAGCCGTTCGCCAATACTCGATCTTGTCAGGTGTGCTTCACCCGGATCACATCGGTTTGGGCAAGTTCATCGCCCTTGAAGAGCAGCGGCGCTTTGCGCTTTTGGGCGAGAGCGTAGGCGAAACAATCGCCGAGATTGAGCTTTACGGGCGACGGGCGGCCAAACCTCGCAAACGCGGCCACAGCGGATCGGACGTCGTCGAGTGTCGAGGGCGGCACGGTGATGCCGAGGGCTGAGATCAGCGCGTCCGCTTCGGCTGCCCCTGCCGCTCCATGGAGGCTCTGCGCGCTGGCGAGAACCTCCCAGGTGTTGATCGGCGCGATTTCGGCCTCCGGCGCCGACGTCAGGATTTCCAGGAACTCGTCGCACTCTGGTTCGCGCAGATAGATTGCGAGGACGGCGGACGCATCGACGACGATCATTGCCCTCGATCCTTTGGAAAGCCTTCAGCGTCATAAAAGTCGGCGTCAGAGAGCGCGACGCCGGTCTTTGGCAAAGCGTCGATCCGAGACAGGACTTCCCGCGCGCGGTTCATACGGTCATTTCGGGTTGCAACGCTTTTTGCGTCTTCTTCCGCCAGACGTTGCCGCACTGCGTCTGCGATCACCTCAGTCATCGTCAGGCCCAATCGCTCGGCAAGAGCGCGGACATCGCGAACGACATCTGGGTGGCGGATTTGGATGGGCGCGTCTGTCATGATAAATTCGATTTTATCATGATCTGAGGTCCGTGGTAAAGGCGGGGCAGATTGGGCGACCCTGGACTGCGGCCCTGCGCCCGTTGACGCCGGTGTGTCATCGTTTGCCGAGCAAGAAGGGCGGCGGGGTCCACCAGAGCGCCCCAGACCCCAACGACCGTGCGAAGCCAGGACTCCCCGGCCGGGCGCGGCGAATGTGATGAGGCGTCTGCCGAGCCGCACGCCTTGGGCAGCCGCACCGTTTGCGTCACTTCGCCAGTTCGCCCAGTGCGTTCCGGAACCGCGCCAGCCCTTGCTGCGCTGCTCTCACCTGTTCCGCGAAGCCTGGATCATACGGCGAAATCCGCATGGATCCGTCGGGCGCCTCCGTCAGAAACAAGGAATCCCCATCCGTCAGATTGAGCCGCGCCAGGACGTCTTTCGGCAGCACGACGCCGAGGGCGTTGCCGATGGGACGCACCTTGACGATCGTCATCCGCGGCCTCGCTGTGCGTTGTGACGGCTTTGAAGGCCTATTCATGGTTGCTGGATAGGACATATCGCCGAGCTCGGCAGATCAAGCGAGAGCTGCGCTGCGATAAAGCGGGATTGGGCGAATGCGGAGAGAGGCCGGTCGTCACAGGGAGGCAGCCGCCTCGTTGAGCCCCAGGACCACGCCGGCCAAGTCGCGACGCCCGCTTTGGCGGGCCTTTGCGATGAGCCGTTGATCTGCCGTCGCGACCGCGCAGCCTTTGTCCAAGGCGAGGGCGATGTAGAAGCAATCACAGGCTGGATGGTCGAGATCGATCGCGAGCGCCGTGGCGCGTGCGAGCTGGGCGCCCATCGGCGCAAGATTGACATCGGCCCTCTCGAGGAGCTGGGCGGCAAGCAGGGCTTCAGCGGGTCTGAGCTGTCCGAGCTTGTGCTTCTTCCAAAGAATGCTGGCGCACTCCGGGATCAGGAGATCCGGCGCCGACAACCTGGCCCGTCGTAGGGCGAGCGCTTCTTGGGTGCCAGGCTCTTCGACGACCCATTTGACCGCGACGCTCGCGTCGATAACGAGGTCCGTCACCGCTCGTCTCGCGCCGCCCGGAGGAGGTCTTCGGAGGGCGTCTGCTCGCGTTCGGCGGTGAGCTTGCGCAGCTGGGCTGCGAGATCATCAAACGATGTCTCGGGCTCGACGCTCAGCGCCTGTCGCAGGATTTCCCGATGCTCGGCCTCTGTCGACCGGCCATGGCGCGCCGCGCGGCGTTTCAGACGCGCTACCAATTCATCGTCGAGATTGCGGACATGGAGGCTCGTCGCCATCGGAAACACTCCTGCAAGAGTGATATCCACTGAGGCATTGATAGCATTTGGGCGTTTCGAGCGCCACTGGCAGGTACCGGCGGAGATCAATCGACCCATGGGTTGATGACAGAGAGCCCCGCCGCCTTGAACGCACTCACGTCACGCGTGGCGATCGCAAACCCGCGCGCCGCCGCGATTGCAGCGATGTATCCATCGGGTGTGGGAAACCCCTTGCCCTGCGAGCGCGCCTTGACCGCCAGTTCGGCGCGCCGTCGCGCCGCGGCCAAATCGAAGGGCAGGATTCGATCGGAAAAGAGGTCCAGAACGTCGTCCAGCGCGGCGCCTAACGCGGTCCTGCGTTTGCCGGCCGGCAGTGCGCCAATGCCAAACAAGAGCTCGGCGACCGTGACCGAGGACAGGAAGAGCGTCTCGGCCGATTGCGCGTCGAGCCATGCACGCACGCGTGGATGAGGCTCTCGCGTCATCGCTTCGGAAACGACGTTGGTGTTCAAAAGGATCATTCCCGGCGATCCGTCACTCGAACGTCATTGGCTCGGCCGGACGCCTGTCCCGGACGGCTTCGAGCGCCTCGATGTCAGCCCTCGTGATGTCGTGCTTGCGCCCGATCTCCTGGAGCCGAGCGCCCAGCAGAAGGCGGCCTTGAGGACGTGCGGCCTCCTCCAGAATGGCGCGCATCTCCGCTTCGGTGCTGCGGTTGTTCTGCGCCGCTCGGATCTTCAGGGCGCGGCGCGCCTCTTCAGAGAGATTCCGAATGGTCACAGCCGCCATGATATCACCTTCGTTGCTTTGATGTCATTGATATCAAAAAAACCGAATGATGTCAGCTTGTCGATTGGCGCCGAAAACGTCTCGGGCGAAGCCGCTGGCGCCGATCGGCGCCAGCGGGGGTTGAGATCGTCACGCCGCCTCCGCCGTGGCCGCCAGCCCCCTGGATCGGACCGAGCCGTCGCCGGGCTCGACGGCGATGTAGATCTCGCCGCGCCAGGCCTTGGTGGCCTGGTCCTGCCAGCGATTGTGGCGGAGCTTGCCGGTGATCTCGACGAGGGCGTCCTCGGGGAGCGCCCTGGCGGCGGCAGCGGCCTTGCCGTCGTGGACGTCGACGTTGAAGCGGTCGCGGCGTTGGCCGTCGGAAACCTTGATCCAAAGTTGGACGACTTCCAAGGTTTCGCCGCGGGCCTCGTCGGTGCGGATCCTGGCGACGTCGCGCAGCTTGCACTTGAGGGTGATGCGGTTGGTTGTGGGGAAAATCCGTTGGTGCTCCCGGCTGATCCCGAGGCCTCGGGCCACGCCCGCGACGGCGCTTCGAGCGCCCGGCCTTGAGGCGGGACGGGCAAGGGGAAAATGGCGGGACCCGCGACTGGCCTGAAGCTCCGCCGCTCCAAAGTCAAAATTCTTTGGCGCTTCAGCATGTCAGGCATGAAGCGGTCATGGGGCTGCTGACTTCAGCCTGATGTCGCTGAGGCGCGTGAGGGCTGTTTCCTGGGTCGGGGTTGGTCTTGTGGTCAGTGTGAAAGCAGCGTCGCCCTGACGTGCGCCAGCGGGTTGCAGGGTGCTGCGCACGATGGTTTCCAGATGGGTGCGCACTCCTTTGAAGCTCATCACCGGCAAACCATCAGCCGACCTTCGCCTTGCCGCCTTGTCGAGGGCTGACTTTGACCGCCTGGCCGGCGCCACTGGATTTTTCCAGGCGCTCAGCCTGATTGTCGCTTTCGTCGGCGAACGTGAGCGGGGCCCAAGCCTGCATCATGCGCCACTGACCATAGCAGGCCAGCATGGACAGAAAGATGTGCGCCCTGACCCTGGTCTCAAGCCGATGCCGGATCGGGCGTATGTTGAGGTCCATGCCTTTCAGCGTGCGGAATGCACGCTCGACCTCAGCCAGGCGCTTGTCATTCAGCACGGCCTCTTCAGCCGTCATGTCGGCCTCTGCGACGCTGGTTCTGATCACGTAAAGGCCGTCCAGCGCCGCCTCGCGGGCCACCCGCGCCTCGTTCACGCTGAATGCATTGCTGTGTCGCGACTATCGAGATCAAAGTGCTTGGCGTGCCTGGCGACCTTGTGGCGGGCGATCACCCTGCCGACCCGCACGCCGATCCTGTCGACGCCCTTCAGACGACCCGCGGCGACGAGGGCGCGGACCTTCTCCAGCTGGCGCGCTGTCGCTGCGATCAGGTCCTGGCGCTTGTGCGCACGCAGCCGCGCAAGCGCAGGATTGCGGCACGCCACCAACCGCTCAGGAGTTTGTCCGCACCCGCCGCGTACCGTCAAAGGGTGGGCGCCGATTTGTCGGAACGCATGGGCGGCGATTGTTCGGAATAGGCGGGAGCCTTCGTCGGAATCCGCAAGATGCTGGCTGGTTCTGCAAGGTCAGGACGCGTTCACCCGCGCCTTGAATAATCCGGACGCTGCCTGGCGATGGCGCCGTGTTGGCGAACTCCCCCAATGCGAGGATCTTCTGGAGGTCGGCTCAAAGGCGATGATCCGACGTGGCATCGACCCGTCGGAACTGCCCCAACACCCCGATCGGCGACATCCGAAAGGCAAGCGCTTCGCTGCGAAGGAACACTCGCAATGTCGCCGGAACCGGGATCGCCTCCACAGCACGCTTCGTAAGCCTTGCCCTCGCCACCATTTCGAGCCCCACAGGTTTGGCGCCTGGAGAGTGCGCTCCAGGCGCCGAACAGGCGCCACGCGGGGGAGAAACGGCAAGAAGGGCGCGGCGGGACGAGTGAAGTCGGATGAACAGAACTCCATTGAAATATGCATATTCTGCAATGCTGAAGTGAGTTCGAATGGGGATTCCAAGAAGCCGCCAGAACCCCCGACCGCTGGAGTCCTGATCCCGGGTTCCTGATCCTGGGGGACATGGTCTGGCGGGGCGCATGACTGGCGGCGCCTGATGATTGCCGCAACCCCAAGCGGGGCCGCACTGCGATTGTGGGCCCTTGCGTGCGGCCCGAAACATACGCCGGAACGCGCGGTCACGCCAGCGGCGAACGCCGGCGCGCCGTGGCGCGGCGTCATGGTCGACGCGGGTTCAGGCAACGACCTCCCAGGAGCCGTCAGAGGCCCTGCGCATCAGCACCATCGATCCTGCATCGACGTCGGGGAGGCTCTGGCCGAAATCAAAGAACCAGGCAAAGCCCTGCCCCACGCGCCAATATGAGATGCTTTCGGATCCGACGCCAAACGGACCGCAATGCGCAGTTTCCTCGCCCTGCCTGGCGGTGCGACGGCGATAGGCCTCGTCCACGTCAACAACGAGGGCGTCGGATGGATAATACTCCACTCGCGCGTCGCGCACGGCGCAGGCTGCGGCTTCCGACCGGTCCTCCACATTCGCGCGGGCAAGCTCCGTGATGAAGCCTGCAGCGTCCCTGCCCTCCGGCAGGGGGAAGATGCGCCCGATCTCAAGATCAGGCGTCACCGTTTCGATGAGCGCGGACGTGACGTAGCCGAGAGATGCGCTATGGGCGCCGCCGCGCACGTCGAGGCGCGTCGTCTTCCCGTTGCAGACGGCGGCCCGGTACAGGAGCGCCTCCGAGCCATCCCCGAAAGAGGCGTCGTTCATCGTCCATGCGCAGCCGTCGGGCAGCGTCAGGTCGCGCAGCTTCTCCGGGTCGAGGTAGTTCACGGCGCGCCCCTGGCACAGGCCTGTATGCGCAAGACGCGGGCCGTCGTCAGGACAGGCGGTCGCGGGTGCGCCAGCCTGCCCGCTTCCGGTCTCTGCCTGCTGTGCATCACGGGGCGTGGGCGCACAGGCCCCGATCACGGCGCCGGAGACGAGCAACAGTAGCAAGGACGATTTCACGGCTGCATTCACATGACGGCGCACGACACCCTCCTGTTCAGCAATCCTGCGCCCGCCCGGCATGGCAGGTGCGCTCTCATGCAAGCTGGCGCTCCAGCATATTCCGCAGCTCTTCCAGCCATTGGCTCCGACCTGAGGCGCACGCCACAGCCGGCGCGGCGCCCAGGAATAGTCGCTGCGTCACGATGCGCCGCCAGCCGATCGGGGGCGACGATCCGTCAGGTCGCGCCACGGGTCCATGCCCAGATTTGGGCATGCCTGCGCCAGACGGCTGCATCGGCGCCTGCGCGCCTGCGCTGTGGCGGCCTGGCCGCCCGTCCGACCGCCCTATGCCGGGAGTCCGTCCACCGCCTTCAGAACAAGCTCCCAGTGGCTGTAGAAGAGATAGTGTCCCGCGTCGTGCGCGATGGTCAGCCGCGCCTGCGGCACAGCCTCGACAAAGCGACGGGAGAACTCCGGACGGACGACGCAATCCTGTGCGCCATGCAGAACATGCATCGCGAGGTCGAGGCCCCGGGCTGCGTGCGTCAGGTCGATCTCCAGGACCTCGAACTCCCGACAATAGGGCGCGACCCCATTCAGGTAGCCGTGCCGGATCCCGATGGCCATCAGACTGGCCGTCTCCGGATCGTCGATGGCGCGCACGTCCGGGGGACTGTGGTAAGCGCTGTTGCGGGCATACTCCCGGGAGTCATGTTTGTTGACATAAGCCAGGATCGCCCAGGCCACCAGGTTGGCGATGCCGGGCGTGTAGCGCAGCATGATGGCGAAGGCGCGATGATGGGGGGCCAGCTCGCCGAGCCACTCCCCTCGCCAGACCGGTGCGCGGCTGACCATGACAAGACCGGTGCAGCGGCTGCGGTGCAGCTCGGCGAACCGCAGCGCGAAAGTCGATCCGGCGGCGTTGCCGACCAGTCGCGCCCGCTCGATGCCAAGATGGTCCATCAACTCGCGGGTATCGGCGACAGCCTGATCGAGAAGCGCGTCAGGCCCGGCGGCGGCCACCGGGTCAGACAGGCCGTGCCCGGCGCGGTAGGGCGCGATCACATGCAGACCGCGCTCCCGCGCCGCGGCCTGCGCGGCGCGGGGCAATTCGGTTCCATACGGGATGTTATGGAACAGGATCACGGGCGCGCCCCCGGGATCGCCCTGGCTCATGTAATCCAGCCGACGACCGCATCGCAGCGTCATGAACCGGACTTCCCCGCCGCTCACCGCACCATTGGTCCGGGCAGGCGCCCGGGCGGCGTCAAGATCAATGACCCCGGCCGAGAACTCGCTGACGGTTCTGACAAGGTCAGGGATATCGCGCACGCCCATCTTGTGCTTGATCGATTTTATCTGTCCGCGAACTGTCTCGATCGACGTGCGGCGCGCCCGCGCGACTGCCGCGGGGTCGTCGCCCTGGGCGAGCGCCGCGGCGATGTCGATTTCGGCTGTGGTCCGGCCGTAGGCGGTGGCCAGCGTGTTGCGCGCCTCGCTGCTCAGGCTTGAAGACATGAAGGTCGCGAGGCAGACCCGCCCGCCGGCGACCTGCGCGCCATAGCCTTGCAATGGCCGGATGACCGCCCAGCGCGTCGGGGCGCCGGGGGCGCCCACGTCGATCAGTTTGAGGGCCGGTCCGCCGGGCGGGAAGCCTTCTCGCAAAAGGTCGCGAACCTGCTGCTGCGCCTGTCTGGTCCTGAACAGGTCGGCGAAGGCGGGCCGGGGCCACGCCGCGCGGGCGCGTTCGTTGGCGTGTAGAACCGTCAGGGCTTCCGAGAGAATCACCGCCGGAACCGGCGCAAGGGCGAGAAGCTCATCACGTCCGCCTTGCTCGTGTGGCAGGTGGCCCAGGCGCGCCTGAATGTCGGCGGCGGTGGCGACATGCGGGGCAAGCTCTGCCAGGGCCTCATGCACGCCGCCGGTCATGCCGGCCGGGGGCAGCTGGCTCAGCACGTCGGGCGCGTCCGCCGGCGCCCTGGCCAGGCGGGCTATCTCGGCTTCGACATCGGGCAGCAGCCGCGTGAACCCGGTGGGTGACAGGGTCGCCCTGTAGATGTGCTTGACAAGTTCATTCATGGCGAGTCCCGCACGGCGTGCGCATGCGGCAGGGCGGCGTCGGATGAGGGCAAGTCGCGGCCTCCCGGCTGACACCCCGGAAACACCCGACCCGCACCACCCCGCTGACGGGAATGCTGCACCGGCCGGACGCCGGGTTCAAGGCCTTCAGGGACAAACCTTCCGCAGCAGCCCCAGCCGCACGGGTCTCTGCGCAAGGCGACCGCTCCCCGCCAACAGGACAGGGCGGACCGGCCCATCCCACACGCGGGCCCGGCGGCCCTGGCTGGCCGCCGGAACCGCCGGGATCCGCCGTACACCCGCATAGCGCGGCTGCGGGACGCGAGCCGTGCTCCGGCCCGGCGCCACGAGACCTGGCGGAGAAGGAGCATGATGCACAGGTCAAAAGTGCGTAACGGAAAATGTGGTTTCAACGACGCGCCCAGACGTGCGCCGAGCGTTCCCGGCGATGGGTGAGACGGTCGCACTACGTCCTCTGGAACGCCCGCCTGAGGGTGTGAGATGGCGGTTCCTCGCGCCGGAGCACGGCTGGATCATCCTGATCAGCCGCCGGCCTGGTCAGCCGCCGGCCTGATCAACCACCGGCCTGATCAGCAACCGGGCCTCGCCAGATCCATTGACACGGCTGGGAAGTCGCATTACGTCTGCACCAGCATCAAGAAGCGGGCTGAGGCCCTCGCCAACCTGCCTACCCGGGCAAGGTGGTTCCCGAAAGGGGATGCGGCCGGTGGCAACGAAACGGGTCGTACGGGACATCAGCCTCTGGAAATCACGGCATTATGTCGTGGCGCGGAGGTTTTGGTCATGAGCACAGCACACACCGCAGGCCTGATGTGTGGATCCCGTCCGCCCAGGCCTGGATAGCGCCGCCCTGCGGCGCGCGCGGCGGCCGTCCTTGATCCGCTGCAGCGCCGGCCGCTGGGAACGCGTCACGTTCTCATCCCCCATCGCCGATTGCCGCTGCAGAGCACAGTGCACTGAGGGCGGTCTTGGCTGGCCGTCGCGCGTCATCCCCGCCGGGGCGACGTCGCACGGACGCCGACTGCCTGTCGCTTCCCAGAAGGGTCCCACCCATGCCCCGAACCAGGCGCTCTCCCGCCGCCCCGCACCGACCTGACGCACCGCCACAAAGGCCGCGCTCCAGGCATCTCGCGTCGCTTGGAGTTTTTGGCTTTGTCCGGTCCGAGACCTTGATCCTCGCCGCACTGGTGACGGAAGACCCTATGCTGCTGATCGGCGCCTCAGGGACGGGAAAGACATTCCTGCTGAACTCAATCTCCGAAGCGCTCGGGCTGGAACACCGTC